>NZ_LMTZ01000093.1 GCF_001456025.1 Mastigocoleus testarum BC008 | reverse complement strand
GCATCTACCAATACTCTGTACTCAATCCGACTCACAATATCCGGGTAATTTAAGTAAAAAATAAATTGGTTTATATACGCAAAAAAAATCCCCGGGCCAGTTTGAGCCAGCAAGGGGAATGGATTATCAGGGTGCATCTACCAATACTCTGTACTCAATCCGACTCACAATATCCGGGTAATTTAAGTAAAAAAAATAAATTGGGTTTATACACACAAAAAAATCCCCGCGCCAGTTTGAGCCAGCAAGGGGAATGGATTATCAGGGTGCATCTACCAATTTAATATTCCAAAATTAGTAATAGTTTTCCGGATAAATTCTCCTAATAATTTGTTAGTCGTTAATATTGATTAATTAGTCAAATCACATAAATTTGCGAGTCAGTTACTCGAAGCATAAGAATGTGAAGAGCAGATGTAAAGGTTTTTCACTTCTAAGTAGTATGTCAACTGACTCGTAGAATTCTACTGTATATTAAAAAAAACCCTAGTGGGTGGCAGCCAGCTAGGGATTTTGATGATATCAGGGTGCATCTACCAATATTTGTTCTAATATGTTGCAGTATTGTCCGGACAAATTTACCTGCATCTCTACTAATTATTTAGCAGCAATATAATTTAATGAATTAACTTGAATATAAAAATCAATAACTGGCATTGACTGTCAGACTATGGAGGTTGTACTCAGAAAAATACAATAAATATTCTAGATAAAATTGTAGTAGAAGATATATTGAACTACCACGTTGAGAAACATTCATATTTCAGGATGCATCTTAGTAATTGGAAAAAGCAAAATATCAATTTGAAACATAAAAGTTTCATACCAGGCAAGGTAGGCAAACAGGAGAAGTTGTGACCCAGGAATTTCATATTTCCGTAACCCCAGTAGGGCAGGATGACTACTTGGTGCGGACGGAACAAGTCGCGCCTGGGGTGCCATTAGCAGAAGAACTGGTTTCTTGGCCAGTTGCTGACTGGCTAAGTGCTGCTGCACATCTTATGAACGACCCTTTAACTTCAGTTTTACAAGGAGATGCGATCGCTAGAAACTCCGTGAACTTAGTTGCTTTGGGTCAGCAATTTTATAATGCACTGTTTCAAGGCACTCTCAGGGATAGTTGGATTACTGCCCAAGGTATTGCCCAAAATCATCAAAAGATACTGCGTTTACGTTTGGGCCTCAAAGATAATAAACTGGCTAGCCTTCCATGGGAGGTGATGCATGCAGGTGATCGCCCCCTTGCGACAGGACCTTATGTGGCATTTTCTCGCTATCAGAGCGGGATTGGTATGAGTTCCCGTTTATCGGCAAAAAATATACCCATTCCTTCAGAGGAAGGTAGTATAAAAGTTTTAATGGTCATTGCTTCTCCTACTGATAAAGTTCGCCTTGACCAACTGAAACAAGAAGCAATTAAGCTGCAGGCTGAGTTACATCGTAGTGGAGAAAGTGGCAATCATCTGCCGGAAATTCAACTTACCTTATTACAACAACCAGGTCGAGAAGAACTAACTCAAGCCCTAGAACAAGGAAGATATCATATTCTCCATTATTCCGGTCACAGTAACGTCGGTCCCAATGGTGGAGAAATTTATCTTGTTAGTAGCAGAACAGGGCTAACAGAAACTCTGACTGGAGACGATTTGGCTGGTTTACTTGTCAACAATAATATCCAAATGGCAGTTTTTAACTCCTGTTTGGGAGCCTATGGCGTTTCATCTGCTCGGAATAGTGAAACTGGCGAACGCAATTTAACAGAAACTTTAGTTAAAAGAGGTATTCGGAGTGTTTTGGCAATGTCAGAACGCATTCCGGATGATGTAGCCCTCAACCTTACACAACTGTTCTACCGTAACCTTTCACAGGGTTATAGTGTGGACTTATGCATTTCTCGAGTGCGCCAAGGTTTAATTTCCACCTATGGTTCTCACCAAATGTACTGGGCTTTGCCAATTTTATATCTTCAGTCAGATTTTAATGGCAATCTCAATGGCCTTAATTCTTCTCCCAACGAATTTATCAACGAATATAACCCGGTTTTAAGTGCATCATCCACATCTTACTCAGAGAAAATAGATGAATCAGATATTCCTGCAGTTCCTTTACCGATTGATGATTTAATTTCTTCATATGAACCAGAAGAATCTTCGGGTTTAGATTGGCTAGGAGAAGATACTTGGGGCGATCTGGTTGATGATGTTGAATATAACGATCCCTCCTATGCGGAAGACTCCGCAATTGTTTCTGATTTGTTTCGTCAATTGGATGAGCAAGCAGCAACAGAACAACCCATGATGAACGCTGAGTTAATTCAGGAGGTTGGTGATGATGTGTCTTCGCAGCAACCCTATTCTGCACAGCAGTCTGTAAATGATAAAGCTGCAGGTAATCTGCAAGATAATTTCAGTTTCGCCTCGGATACTGATAGCAGCTTTGAACAAAGACCAATTTCTCAAATAGCTTCCTTGGGAACTGAAGAAGTTGCAAAATGGGACGAAGTAGCTGGATTAGAACAAGTAAACCAAGATATTACCCACAGCGCTCAATCGTCACATATTAATCGAAAAATTACTGGTTCTAGACATAATAATTCTGCTGTATTTAACTTCAAGCATTTTTTTAGAAAGAATTCATGGTCTGCTGTTGGTGCACTTGGTATCACTGCAATTACACTTGTGAGTTTAAGTTGGTTGTGGCGAGAGGGAGGTATATCTAATTTACCAAGTTCCCCTCAAGATAAAGAATTGCTAATGGAGGAACCCAAAATTCCCGAAATAAATCTTAAAGAAGATGCAACAGGGGTTGTGACTCGGTACGCAACAGGTAAATTAAATAAGGGAAAACTGGAAGCGGGTTTACAAGCAGTTGAAGAATTACTCAACCGGGGAACCTTAAATGAAGCTCGAGCAGTTTTAAAATCAATACCCCTACCGCAAATTGATAATCCATCTGTGAATTTTTTACGGGGTCGACTAGCTTGGCAATTTGTGCAACAACGAAATACCCGTAATGGCTACACAGTAGATGATGCACGTCGTTATTGGGATAGTGCAGTTAAAGCAGACCCTAATTCATCTTTGTATAAAAATGTTGTGGGATTTGCTTACTATGCAGAGGGTAATCTCAATCGAGCGAATGATGCTTGGCTCCAAGCATTGAGTTTAGAAATTCAGCCAAAGAATCGTTCTAGGGCTCCGAGTAGTGTAAATTCTTCTGGTGGTAAACAAAAACTATCCAATAATGCTTTGCAAGCTTACGCAGGATTAGCTTTGGGTTTTTATAAAGCTGCTTCATCACAACCCCCTGGGAAACGAGAACAATATCTTAATGAAGCAATTAAAATGAGAAATACCGTACTTGACCACGACCCTTTGGGATTTCAGGTAAATGAACTAGGGAAAAATTGGTTGTGGACGGATAGTGCTATCAGAGATTGGCGAGCTATTTTGAGGTTGAAATATCAAGAATAATCTAAATTGAATCGACTTTGATTTAATTAACTTTAACTGAATTCATTTTTTATTGAATTACAGAGGATTGTAAATAAGTGATTTACAATTCAAAGGCTGAAACTTAGACTCAATGGTAAAAGAAATCCCACTCTCAATTCCTATCTTCTGCTATGATTGCATCCCACTTAACGTCGCGATTGTAAAGCGGTACGCTACTACGCATAATTGTGCTATCGCTTGAATAAAATATTCGCAAGCATTTGGAAATATTTCATTTTCTGGGTGTAATTTGAGCTATTTTGTATCTTCTAAGGGACCGAGAAAAGTTGGTTGCGGGCGGGTAATATGAACTTCCCACAATGCCTTCAAGGTAGAAAATTTTTCTCTCAATGAATAAAACATAACATTTCTAAAAGGGTATACTTCCCAATCAGGAGTACCTAAGCCAATGGAATTTACATGCAGACGATTGCAAAGATAGACTGCGCGAGATAAATGAAATCTTTGAGTAACTATAACTGCTTGCTCAATTCCAAAAACTTTCTTAGCACGGTAACAACTTTCATAGGTACTAAAACCTGCATGGTCGAGAGTTATATCCTCTGGTGGTACACCAAGTTTTACAGCATAATCTTGCATCGCTGTGACTTCATCATAATCCTCACGGCTATTATCACCACTCATTAATAGTTTTTTCACACGTCCTTGCTTGTAAAGTTTTGCTGCTGCTGAAACGCGGTCAGCCAGCATTGGTGTGGGAGTACCATCGGGAAATATCCCGGCTCCAAGGACAATTGCTATGGGTTGTGAAGTAACTTCGGAATAATTAGTATAACGTCGGCTACTAGTAATTAAACTTACATATAAATTTAATCCAAAAGCTATACATACTGTGCTTAAAAATAATAAAACAATAGAAAATCGCCAGTGTAACCAAAACCATTTAGGTAGCATACATTTATTTAAGTTCAAATCAACTGACTGAAGGTATTAACATATACTAAATTATTGATTTTTATTTAACTTTAAATCTTAGGATTATTTGCAATCCCAGTTCAAGAATATTATCTAGAGAGACGACAAACTTCTACTCCTTTACCATTTAAAGAACCTTGCATACCTATGCTAACAGCTTTTACCCTTTGTTTGGGTGTACCGTGATGGTGTCTGCTACCCCAAGCATAATCTCCAATGCTGTAAGCAAAAGTCGCTATTTCTCGAATATCTTTTGCGTCAAAAACGATATCAGGTATTAGACCCAAATATACCCCAGCTAAACAATCTGCTTGTAATTCTGTGAGTGGGGAATATTTGGGGGTAAATCCATGTGCTGTCTGCATTGCATGGGCATATTCGTGGGCAATAATGTAAGCCAATGCTGCATCTCCATACCGGTAAGCCATGCGGATATCTCGTCTCATGATGTAAACGGTATGATCCAGTTTGCAATAATGACTACTGTGAATTCGTCCGCAGCGAGTGCGAGAATTTTCGCGAATATTCCAAATTAATCTAGGAGTAGCTTTATAACCGTGAATCTTTTGAATTCCAGAATACACCCCATCTACTACAGCTTGAGGGTGCCACTCTCTGGCTTGGACTGGTAATGTAGCGAAAACATAGCCTAAGCCAATAGCTGCTGCAGTTAATGACTGTAATATTTTCATTTAAATGCTTTGTGATTTTATATTTCCTCTATAAGATATTTCACACAAAACCCAGTGTTTTCTGAAAAAATAATTTTAATTTAATTGAAAAAAATCTGATATTTGTTGTATTTTGTCAATAAATATAAATTCATAAAATATAAATTCATAAAATATAAATCCATAGTCCATATCAGGCGTAAATCAGAAAAACTAGATTTGCTTACGTGCTTGGTTTCTGCTAGGTTCAACAATTGTAAAGAGTTACTTGAAGGTGATATTTCCTAACCGTTAAAAATAGCCTTCTGCTTTTTATGAATGCTTCTCATGTGCTTTTTTACAGTATTAGGTGTAATTAGATAACTTGGAAAATAACAAATAAGAAGCTAAACATAAGGTTTTTCTTCCCAGTTACTCTTATTTTCAGATATTTTTTTCAGAGAAATATTTATTTTCCAACAGCAGGAGTAGCTAAATCGACTTTTAATCTGTTAAACATTGTTTCTCGAGCTTTCATCGCCAATTTGTCTTCTAATGGTTTGAGTGCGAACGGTTGCTGATACTTTAAGCGTAATGCAGTTTGAATTAACCAATCAGCGACAAAAGGATTTTTTGGTAGCAGTGGTCCATGGGAATAAGTTGCGATCGCATTTTGATAAAAAGCGCCTTCGGTTCCATCTTCTCCGTTATTACCTAAGCCGTAGATCACTTTTCCTAGTACTTCGACCTTTCCTCCCTGTGTATTTACCCTGGTACGTCCACCGTGGTTTTCAAAACCAACCAGATAAGGAGTAGCTCCTCCCAATATTTCTTTTAATTCTTTAGCTAAACGGGAAGCTGTCACTTCAATGACCAAATTACCAATGCAGCGCTTGACATCGTCACCGGGGTGTACTGATACCATGTCCAATATTCCCAAACCTTCAATACGCTTTCCTAAGCCTGGTTCGTAATAATGTCCTAATAGCTGTGGCGAACCACAGGTAAATACACCGGGAGTTCCACTATCGAGTTTTTCCCGCATGGCGTCGGCTTTTGCACCTTGTAAGTCACGCATAACAATTTCTTGTTGACGATCCTGGGCTCCTCCACCAACAATTACATCAACTGATTTGATATCTTCTGCTGTAGCATTTTGGTCTAAGGCTTGAATCCTGACACTATATCCCCGCCATTGGGCGCGACGTTCTATAACGATAACGTTACCCCGATCTCCATAGGTGCTCATCAATGTGGGGTATAACCACCCAATAGTCAATTCTAATTCTTGATTAGCCATAGATTTAATAAGTTTAAAAGTTTTAATAAACAGCAATAAAGCTCAAGTTGATTTTCGGCATATTAACGTATAGCGTTAAGCTGCAGCATTAGCTACCAAATATTTAGGTTGGTTTTGTTGATGGGATTTTTTTGATTGATTTACGGTCGTAAGACGCGGTGCATATCTAGAACAGGAGGGGCAATTTCTGTCTGGCTCAGCATATCGTGAATTTGGCCCCGGTGATGTGTCTGATGATTAAAAAAATGTGACAATAGCATATCAACTGGATCGGTATAAACCTTATTCTGATTATTTACGTAGCTTATTGTCCTGGTCAGAAAATCTTGATTTAAATGAGACATAAAATTTTCTATTTTCTCATCTTCTAATACACGTATTTTCCGCAGTTCTTCAAAGTCATCATAGAGAATAAGGTCAAGTCCGGTAGAAGAAATTTCTTGTCCTGTAAAGCGTCCCATCCAAATTCTGTCACCAATGAGAATATGATTGAGTGTCCCATAAATACTTTTGAAAAAGGCTGGTCTTATTTGTTTCAGTTCTTTGTCTGAAAGCTGGGAACATGCACCATATAACTTGTGATTCGCTAAAGTATTATATCTTGCCAGCATTTTAAAATGTTGTATCAACATACTCTTTTGTTAACTGTATTTACTCGCATCTAGTACTAGGTTTTACAATGTGTCAAGTATAAAAAAATATGTATCAATGAGTTTGAATGCCAATTTTTTGTGGTTATCATGAGCAGTGGCGATAGAAGAATTTTGTAAGTAGGCAAATTGTGGGTTAACAAATTGTGAAATAACAACTGTGGACTAACAAATTGCCTATCTACGGATAGATTCTATCCAAATCAAGCAGAAATATTTTGTTTGACTAGCTCTAAAAAGTTAACTTTTGAGCAGCAATTTTCTTGTATACCGCACAGTTTATAAACATTAAAACTGTTTTTGTTTGGTTGTAAACACCACAATTATTCAGGGAAAAGTAATGGATTGCAAAACAGCCACTTTGGTCTACCAAACTGAGGATCATTTAGGAAATATCCGCAGAATTTTTCCAGAAGCTTGGAAATTTTTAGAGGAAGTGTCTTTTGCTTACGTCCAAAGTAAGCCGGATAATTTTGATTCAGAAATTAGAAAATTGGTTGGTGAAAAGCCTTTTAAATATAGAATGGTTCACCGCGATGATAAAGACCAGTTAACTAAAGATTTAGGAGATTTACTAGGCGATATCACCTCAAGATTGCTATTAGAACAACATTTTTCCAAAGTAGTTGGTCAGCAAGTATATTTCAGCACTATTTGCTGTAATAGCCATTTAACTGCAGACCACGAATTAACTTTGGAAGAAGTTTTACCCCTACAGTGTGCAGCAGTTAAGTTGCAGTAATAGGGGATGGGTAATTGGTAATTGGTAATCGGTAATTGGTAATTGGTAATTGATAATTTTTTACTCATTACTTATTACTTATTACTCATTACTTATTACTTGTTACTTATTACTCATTACTCATTACTTAGTTACTCTTCCCCAAATCACCGTATCTTCTTCCCTGTCAAGATTTCTCGCACATCTAACATCGCTGTGTATGTCGGTAAGATGTGTAATGTCTCATCATCTGGGGTGTTCTTTAAAGCTATATCAATTGCTTGTTTTAAGTCCTGTTGGATTATTAGGTTTAACTTACTGTCAGCGGTGTTTTCGCTATAGCGCAGGCGTAAAGCCATATCGTAAACGCGATCGCCACTAACCACTAGAGTTCCACCACGTTCAACCAGTTTTTCGGTATCAACATCCCAGATCCAAGATACGTCTTCACCATCCTGTACTCGGTCGTTAAGTACCAGCAGGGTGGTTTTATCGTTACTTTGAGTAACTACGCGAATGGTTTCATTAGTCCCAACGGGGTTTTTGGATAATAAAATTCTTACTCGTTTACCATCTATTTCTAATTCTTCTGCGCGTCCAAATGCTGCTTGGAAAGTTGGAATTGTATTGTGGATTGTTTTTTCGTCAATTCCCAATTCAACAGCAGCTGTTGCCGCAGCCAAGGTATTGTATTTGTTATATAACCCAACCAAAACTTGTTCCCATTCTTGGCTATTAAGTGTGGGTTGACTTTTACTGAAACCACAACTAGGACAAGTAAAATCTCCCAAATGGGACAAGTACACACCTTGGTAATCTAAAGAATGTCCGCAACGGGGACAGTAAATTGAATCAACCGCGTGTTGGATTTTTTCTAAATACTGTTCGGGTTCACTTAAACCAAAAAATGATACTTTTTGTTTCAACTGCTGACCGAGATAGCATAAAGTGGGATCGTCAGCATTAGGAATAACTACCGTATCTGCAGGTAAGGTAGAAATCACTTTTGTCCAGCGTTTGCTAATACTATCAACTTCCCCATAGCGATCGAGTTGGTCGCGAAATAAGTTTAAACAAAGAATAATTTTTGGTTGAATTGGAGTAAGTACTTTGGGGACAATATTTTCATCTACTTCCAAAATGGCATAGTCTACATTTAAACCGCCAACAGAATTTGCACTCTCCATTAGCGCTGTAACTAAACCATTTTCCAGATTTGCACCCGTTGCATTATGTGCAACTCGATATCCTTTACGTTCCAAAATGCTTCTTAATAGTAGGGAAGTAGTAGTTTTACCATTTGTCCCCGCAATCAAGATAATTCCACTTTTTACCTGCTGGCTTAATAATGTCAAAAGCTGCGGTTCAATCCGACGAGCGATAGAACCAGGTAAAACTGACGCTGCACCTAAACGTAGCGATCGCACAAAAAAGGTGACGCTTTTGGCGACCGATACCGCCAATCCCGATCGCAACTTATCTGCAAATTGAATATCTTTTCCCACTTTACGTACTCAAGTCAAACAATAGTTGTTTATAGTGTTTTGAATTAGAAACAGAATACCTAACTGTGCTTTAAGCAAAAGCTTTATCCCCGATCTGAGGTAAATGTACTGCATGGTACTTTCTACATTATGAATCGGGCATGTCTTATAATAAGCGCGAGTTTAACCAATCCCTAATCAAAAAGCCAGTCTTCACATCACAAAATTTATTTGTCATTGTTTCTTTTAATAGGGAACAGAAAACAGCTAACTGATGATATGGCATTAACCATAAATTATTAACTGGTAACTGGTAACTGGTAACTATAGCCCGTAAGGGCGTGGCGTTAGCCATAAACTGTTAACTGTTAAACGTTATCTTAAAAGTTGATGAGTAGTGGAAGTAATTATATTTCTACCGATTAGTTCCCTAGTCAGCATAATTCAGCATGAAAATATCAAAGCAAAGGTTGTTTTAATGATTCAAGTCAGGTTGCAATTCTTACGTCGATTTATTTGTAGATTCCGGCAGTTTTTGTTGCTTTTCTCAATATTATTTTCTCTGCTCGTCGTCTTTACTCAGCCAGCATTTGCAGGTATTGATGATGACAGGTATGACGGCAATATTTTTGTGGTGTATGCCGGGAATGGTTCTTTAGTACCACCACAAGCTACCTTGGCACAAGCTTTAGCAGAACATAAGCCTGCAATTTTAACTTTTTATGTTGATGATAGCAGTGATTGCAAAAAATATGCGATCGTTGTTTCCCAAGTTCAAGCTTACTATGGTAAGGCGGTAGAGATTATTCCAGTAGATGTAGATACCATCTCTCAGAAAAAAACCTATAGCCCTAATGAACCAGGTTACTACTATACCGGTGGTGTTCCCCAAGTTGTAGCTTTTAATAAGGCTGGAGATGTAATCTTAAATGAGAAGGGTCAAGTACCTTATGAAAAAATAGATGATGAATTTAGGAGAGTGTTTGATTTACTACCACGCACTGAGTCCATAGAACTGAAGCGACGCTCATTTAATGAGTTCAGTAGCGAGTTAGCACAATAATTTTTTGGACAGGCAAGTCAGTCTGTCCCCTTAATTTTTAGTTATATTAGATACTACAGATTAATGGGACTTGAGAGATAATATTGCTATGGTTTGATAGATTTAAATAAAAGTTGACTGGGAAAACAATAATTTATTGGACAATAAGTTTAACTGGTTTATATCGCTGAATACCCAATGACAGATAGAGTGGGATCTGATGTCAAAGGTTTATAATACTGACGATTTAATTCAAATTTTGGCTTCCGAACGCCAAGCTTGTCTTAAAGGAGAACGATTGAAGTTAGAGGTTACTGTTTCTGGTAATCCCGTAATCGATCAATTTATCAGAACAGATGGACTGCAAAAATTTACCGCTTATCAAGAATTTAAAGCCGCAATTCATGATTATCAACGGGAATACCAAGTTTCTGGAATTATTTTACAGGAAGTAAAGGTTAAAGGTAAGACTTTGCGCTATCCTGAAGTTCATCCTCAATTAATTGCTATCTCCGGTGACTTGGAAATTTTAAAGGAAGCAAAACAATCCATCCTAGAGTTTTGGGAACGAGTTTCCCCGGGGATGGATTTATATTTGAGTTTTAATAGTGGTAAACAACATAAACAAATTGAGCGAGTTGATGTAGGTAGAATTATTCTCAGAACTGAATGGGCGACTTTAAATGCTTTTGAAAAGTCTGATTTCTTGGAAATAATTTTACAATTAGGTTGGGGTAAACCTGATGAAGCTTGCTATCAAAGGGGTTTTCCAGCATCGGGTAGCGAATATATTCATGCAGTAAATCCCGGAAATTTACCAATCGGCTGATTCATAAAGCTGTCATGTGTGTCGTGTGTGTAAAAAATCAGCTTAAATGAATTAAATACACCTTATTACTGAGTAGATGAAGGGTTACGGAATCTTTCAATTATTGCCAAATAAGAACGTAAAACCTTTTTTATATAGCTGAATTCCTCTTGTGTTGATAACTCTCCCTGCAAGAAGTAACCTAGTGCTATCAGTTCTTTTTTGCGGTTCGGGCTAAGATAATTTATCTCTGTATGAATTTCAAATCCTTGTATCAGCCACCTATAGAATTTTTGGAGTAATTCACCAGATTCTTCTTGTAAGGATTCTAAATCATCTGTATTTAAAGAGTTCAAGGATTGCTTAAGATACTTCTCTACATCATTCAATATCTTGGTTGTCCCACGGGAACTCTCATTTTTGTCGATCCGTTTTAAAGCTTCAATTAAAAGATAAAGTTTATAAACGTCTTTTTCCAGCAAAGGACTGATTGCGTTATGCACCACATCAAAATCGTTTCCTGTTAAGCGTCTGGCGATTGAATTTGGTAAGACTGGGGTTGATTGTCGGGCGATAGCGGGGTTTTTACAGGCTGAGGATTTAGGATTGGTGTTGGAGTTAGGGTTGGAGTTAGTTTTGGACTGTGAGTTGGAGTTAGAACTGGACTTTGAGTTATTAGCAAGATTGCTAGCGCGATTAGGATCGGTAGAATAATCCTCAAAATTACTAGGCGAATTTTTGCTGCTGGTTTTGGGGTTGGTACTGGTTCTGGAGGTGGTACTGGTTTTGGGGTTGGTACTGGTTCTGGGATTGGCGCTGGTGGTCTTTTTTTTTCAACCCAAATATTACCTTTGTAAATAATTTGTTGTCGATCGCTCTCTTGTTTGAACTCAGTAACTACTACTACAGGTTGCTTGGTTTCAGGTAAGGAAGTCTGATTAATTTGGTTTACCAGATTGTATAATTCGCTTTCGATATCAATTGTTTTCGGGGTTGACCAAACTGACTCAGAAATATTAACAACTTTCGGGGATACTTTTGACAGCAGGCGATCTAAATGGGTGTTAGCGTCAGCGTATAACTCTTCAATTTGTTGGGTATTAACTTTAAAACCATTGAGTCCATCAAAGTCAATTGAACTACGAATTGCGCTCAAAAAAGTTGACTCTTTTGACCAAAAACTTAGTAAAGCACAAGCAGCTAGTTTTCTTAGTTGAGACTCTGTTTCTGGTGAATCATCGCCAACCCACAGAACGATTTCAGAAATTCTCCGCCCCATTTTTCTCGAGCGAGCTTCTGCTGCATCCAGTCCAGTGAGTTCTAGGAGTACTTTATTTTGATATCGAGCCAAAATAAGGAACGGCTTAGTATCATTGATTGGAGAATTAATTGTTACCTGTTTACCGTCATTTCTCTCAATAACTTTTTGCTTAAGCACATCTGGCTCTTCCTTCGGCTGTTCGGGTTTGCTGATATTGCGCCAATGAATACCAACTTCGCCTAATGGAGAACTTCTAACGTAAATTTCTACTTGACTATGACTCATAGGAGCCTCACATTATCATTAATTTAGAGATTTTTCATCTAGGTATTGGTAACCATTTAGCTCTACCTTGCAAAATCGCAAAGCCCCGTTCTTGTTTACAATCAATGGCAAATTTGGAAATAGCTGCGTTAAAAGCTTGGATCTGAGCTTCTGTAGCATCTGCTTTACCTTGAACGGCAAACTTTTGCTCTTGTGTCTCTTTTAAAGCATCTACTCGATCCGTATAATTGTCATTAGCTTCACTATGACTTGTATGAACGTCATCGAAAAAGTTAGCTATGAGCCTCAAGGGTCCCCAAAGTTGATTGCGCTGATTCAGGCGCTGTTCTGCTAGATTAAGCCTGCGTTGGGCGCTATCAACTCGATCTTCTTGAACGCCAACTTCTTTTTCAAGTTCATCAAGGTTTTCTTTTGCTCGTTCCAATTCTAACTTGAGACTTTGATTGGATACATTCAACAAAAACCGCAATACATAGCGCAGCGGTTGGTCTCCATCTTTTGGTGCATAAGGCGCATCTAGGGGTACTTTATGGTAAAAGACCCGAGTGTAACCATCAATGGTTTCAGCATGGGAGAAAGCAATGTGTCCGATGGTTTGCACGGGTGTTACCACTACTGCGACTTTGGGGTACTGCTCATCTTGTTTGAAGAAATCTAATAATTCCCGATAGCCGATCTTGATGCGATCAAGTAAATCGTTAGCATCCTTGTCGGTTTTCATGTAACTTTCACACTTTAATGGGGCTAGGACAACCAGCCTGGGTCTTGTTAAACTTTCATAGGCATCTTTTAATAGTTTGGTAATACGAACAGGATCATTTTTTGTTTCATGCCAAGGTCCAATTTCTGTATTCTTCGTTCTCCCTGTTTTCTTTTCCATCAAAGCAGTTGCATCAATAGGAATAATCACCGCATCACATTGATTTAACTGTTGCTTGACATACTCCTTTTGATCGGGAGTCGCAGTCGGTTTAAAATATTCTCCAGAAGGATCGGTAAAGCGAATTTTCATGAACTTTTTACCGCCACTTCCCACTTCAAAAAAAAATCCTTCATCTTCCCAAGGATTAAGTTGGGGTGGGGTTGGTTCAACTAGCTTCTGTAACCGGTAGTCCATATTTCGGAGCTGACGTTTACATTCCTCGATCGCATCTAATGTTTTACTGTCACTTACCCATGTTGTCAGCCCCGCACTATCAAAGGTTTTATCAAATTCTTCGTGCATCGCGGCTAACAAACTGGTCTTGCCAACCCCTCTAGGTGCAAGCATGATAATATTTAGTTCTTGCAAATTACTCATAAAAACAAATCCGGGCTGAACAATAAAGTTTTATCTGTGTTAAGAAAATTTTATAAATCAACCGGTAGTTGGAAAATTCAAGTTAAAAATTGAATTGTTTCTACACGATTAACCTCTTCTAATTTATTAACACTATTCAACCAGTCCTGTTGAAGCTTTTGTTCTTGTTCAAGTTTGCCAATTTCCTGTGCCCAGACTTTAGTTCTTACTCGCCGGAGAAATTTTTTCCAATCTTTCTGAGCTTCTTTGTGATAAATAATATTATCAATAAACTTTTCAATTCTTGCGTAAGCAGCAATGCTGGGTTGATAAATTAGCTCTTCTAAAGCAGCTTTAATTCTGGCAACTGTACGGTCGTAGTCAATCTGTAGGGCATTGAAAATCAAGTCAGCATTGGTATTTGGTCCAACTTTTAAAGTTACATCTTGAGGTTCGTCATTGGGAAGTTGAATATTACTAAGTTCAACCAAATGTTGATAAATTTGTGGTTCAATTAAGCCACTGTAGGAAAGTTCAAAACTATCAATGATTTGGAAACCTAGCAGAAGTCTTCTCAAGTCTGAATGTTCTTGTTCCAAGAATTCTCTAAAAGCTTTGATGAATTCTGAGTCTGCTGAATAATTAGGAAATATACTTAATTTTCCCGATGTGATTAAAATCTCTGCTATTCGTGCTTTGACTTCGTCAGTTGACTCTTTTAGTCCCTCATCTAAATTGTTAAAGCGATCGGAAAGTAGAGTACGCAGCAAGTCGCGGTAATCACCGTAAGCTTTCATCGGGTTACTAGCTTGAATCTGCTGATTAATTTCATTTTCAGGATCGTCAGCAGTTAAAATTCCAGCATTTTCCTTACAATTTTGATAAACTCTCTCAATACTGGATTCCAAACTATGGGATGGTAATTGACAGCGCTTTGCAAATTCCAGTCTTAAATTTTGGAAAGCAATGGTGATTTCTCGCCACCATCCATCTCGATCAGTACCGAACAAATCATCATAGGTATCATCAATCATCCTGGATAAATTATTGTCAGTACCGCTAAAGACTTTCCGAGCAGACTGTATAATTAAATCGATATCTTGCTGAATTTTCAGCAACCGTTCTTGGCTTTGCCGAGCATACTCTTGATCAATTTCTAAAATATGCTCTGCCAAGTAATTAAGAATGCGATCAAAGACTTGGTTAGCATCATCAGAGTTTGAGCAATCAGCAATTTCACAACTGACTACTTGCATTTGCAAGCTATCCTTGAGAGCCCTACAAGCATGCATATTGTCTGTTCTTTGGCTATGGTTAATAACCATAAATGCTCTACCTGCAAGATTATTTAACTCTCGAGCAGCAGTATCATAAAGGTCTGTGTCAACTTTACGCCATTGGTAGCGTTGCGGATCTGGTCTAGTAATAAATAGGACAACATCTACAGCTTTTCCCAGGGTTTCTAGCATTACCGTTTCATCACCCAGTTTAGAATCTCCCAAACCGGGAATATCAACTAGAGCAATTTGACCAACATCAGGATTTTCAAAAGGACAAAAGATATTAACTTCGCGCACAGCTAAATGTTTGAAGGTAATCAGTTTTCCCTGGGTATTGCGTTCTTGTCTCACATATTCAGCGACTTCCTCTACAGGTATAACTTTCTGTTGAGGTTCTATTCCCGGAACAATTAAATGTCGATATTGTTCTAAGTTTTGGAAATAGTCAGATAGTAGATGTTGATAAACTGCTTCATCCGTCGCTCCAACGGGTGCTTGTTCTGGTAGAGATGCTAGAGCGAATTCATTCAAGTTGCACGGTTCGGGCTTGAGTTTGAGCGTTCTGTAGTAAGGAAGAATTACTTCCTCTAAAAAAGTTTTTTCTGAATGGAGAATAACTCTAACTTGAACAGAACCTACTTGATTGCAAACCACACTCCGAACCGCTGTACAAGCTGCTCCTTCATAAGCAGGAATTTCGCGATCGCTAAGTCCACTTAAACTTTTGAGTAAGGTACTTTTTCCTTGTCCCATCAACCCCATAACGCCAATGTTTAGGGTATTCCTGGAAAATCTGCTCCTAAGTTTAGACAGTACAATTAATTCAGAATTAATACCAGATTGAATATCACCAAAATCAATCGCCTTTAGATCTTCTAAGACTTGATTATTAGTGTTGTCTTGCAGTAACGCTTCTCGTTGAGTTTCTAAATTGTACAACGCTGATGCTTCTGCCTGAAGCTTTTTCTCAACTGTGGCGATTTTTTCCGGAAGATAGCGCGATCTACGCTCAACTATGTTGGCGACCTGCTCCGCTCTAGAAGGCATTTTACCTTAATTTATCTAAGATTACATAACACACCATAACACTGGAGTTAAGTGTAGTCTAAGCATAATCGCTGTTCGTATTAAATAACTTTACCTAGAAATATTGAGAACACTGACTTGATATTAACCAATGATAAATTAGGTCGTTAAACCTCAAAATATTTGTAGTGATGATATTGGCTTCTCAAGATGAATTCATCAAAAAATCCTTTCAATTGCTTCCAAACAAAAGATAATTTTAATTTTCAATTTTTTTCTGGAGAAAACCAACTAAATTTTGGAGAAAAGATTGACTCATATTAGTTTTACTTATAGTGCCGAGTTCTGTTTCTAATTTTGGGCTCGTAACAGAACTATTTTCCTGTTTTTTTGTTTGAGATAATTTTGAGTATGATGAATTTACTAAATTTTGAGTACTCAAATGTTGAGTATTTTGCTGGTATTGAAGTTCTTTGACTTTGTTCTCTGTGTCTTTAGCTTCTGCAACCTTACTTAAAGTATCTGTTTCAGAAAAGACTTTTACCTTATCATTATTACTGCTATGACTCTGCAGTTGCTCCCCTAACTTATCCCTACTTCCGAGACTATTACTACCCTTTAGCATAAAAACTTCTTCAACTAAATTACTAACAATTAATCGAAAAGCTATTTGCTGTACCTTTTCTAGAGGAAACTTAAGTTCTTCGGATATTTCCCGTACAGATGAATTACCATTCGCACGTTTCCATACTTGGGATTCTTTATGCTCTAAGCGGATTTTTGGTCTTTCTTGGGTCTTAGCCAAAATGCTAGAGGTTGGATCTGGTAGTTTTGCTGATAGTTGATTCCACTCTTCTAAATTACGCAAACCCATAAGCGTAGCTTCCGTTGCAGGTATACTTAAACCAGTCATTTCCGCTAATGGAAGGGGAGAATTTTCTTCAAAATTGAACTCTGCATTATTAAGCTCAAACAAAGGTGAAATTTTTTCTGTTACTTGAGCGCGAAATAAAAGCATCAACTGTTCTGCTTTGACTATCCCTTGAGATTTGAGATACAAACCCATTGTTGTTTTAGTGGAAGAATGTTCCTCAAAATCCTTCAAAGTTAAGTTACTCTTATTCCAGCCTCGCTTGGAAAGTATTGATATTAAACCCTGATTATCTAAAGATTCAGCTGCAGCTAATATACGACCCTGTTGCAACCAAATATAATGAGTTTCAGTTGTTAAATTAGGATGTAAATTATTAGAACTTGAGTCAGTGGAAGGCGAATAGTTAGATTGTGAATAGTTAGATTGTGAATAGTTAGAATTTAATTTACGAATTGTGAGTAAACCAGTTTTATATCCTTCTTCTAAAAACCGAAATAACTCTGGTAAAGAAAATTGTGATAAATAACCAGTAAATGCCATATCTTCCCTTATCAAATATCAATAGTTAGTAATTACCCTGGTACTGTTTAATTTTATACTATGTTATTTAAGTTTTAATGTAATTAAAGAATTTTGATTAAATAGTATAAAAATAGTTTCAGTATTTTTGATTTTATAGCTCTATTTTTATGACTATATTTTTATGAGTGTATCTTTACGGACTTTTTGATGGATTTCTAAATTCTAAATTTTTGCCAATCTTGGTAGCGAATAAATTAGCAAACAACTAAGACTAAAATCATAACTAACTGTGGATATAGTGTTAGTTATTTGCAATTAATAATAAATTCTAAATTATCGATCCAAATTATTGATCCAAAGTATAAATTTTTATTATTAAGTTACTTAGTTTGGTCAAACAAAAACAAAAATATGACTTAAATTTATCCCGAGATAGATGATGCTTCCTTCTTTGAATTATTCATATAGTGTTGCACTAGAGTCATAATTGTTTTTGCTACAGATGATGTTTCCGTTGGATTAACACTGACTATTGGTGGTCTGTTATGTTCGTGTATGTAGCCAAGAGCAATAGCAACATTTTCTTCAGTCCAAGCACCCGGACAATCAATGTGGGTTAAACCAATAATCATTGGAATTTGCGCTTGTTGATTCATATAGTTGATTACACGACGAGCATAACGGAATTCACTCGGTCTATGAGCGGCTACTAACAATATATAAGCATGGGCTTTACGAATTAACATGTCCCACATAAAGTTAAATCTTTCTTGACCAGGCGTACCATAGAGGTGTAGTGCCATATCAGAACCGAACTGTAATCTTCCAAAGTCAAAAGCAACCGTAGTTCTCTGCTTGAGCAATGCTGTTTCATCTGTTGCGTGGCGATCTGTATCCACGACTTCTATTTCGCTAACTGAACGGATAAATGTTGATTTTCCCGCACCCACAGGTCCAGTCACAACTAAACGCATTATTTCCATATACTTTTTTAATTAAAATAAATGACAAATTTAGCTGGTATTTTTTTAAAGTCAAAAAAAAATCAGATGGGACTGTTCCCAAGAAAATATGTTTAGATTTTCCTGGGAACTTAACCTTCGCGCGAATTATTAATATAAAACAAGAATCACTTGGGCAATATACTACATTAAAATCAACTTAAGTTCTGAAACAAGACGTTTAATTTCTAACATTAATAATCCTTGTTTAACCGAATGACTGGCTAGTACTAAAAGTAAAGCTTCCTCGCCACAGTTAGTCAGTACTCCAATTCCCCGGTCTCCTTCAACATAAATACGTTCTGTTATCCCTCTATCCAATTCACTTCCAATTCGCTCTCCTAAAGATAGCATTGCCGCTGACATTGCCGATACTCTTTCATCATCCATCCCCGGAGGTAAAGCTGCAGCAAGAGATAATCCATCAGGAGTTACAAGAGTTGCACCTTGAATATCATTAGTACCGCTGACAAAATTTTGCAAAATGTTTTCTAACTTGGCGGAATTAATTGCCATTTTCGATAGCCTCTTGGTTTTTCATTAATTGAATAAGAGTATTTATTTCTATATTTAATCTATGTTTGCAATTTGAATAGTTAAATCAATTTATTGTTTAAGTAATATGTTTCCGGGGCTGATTATCCTAAAACAGAAAATTCAAACACATCATGACTACCTCCGCGCAACACAGATTCTACTTGTTTACCTCGCAAGCGTTTACCAAATACTTGTTCTAAAATTCCCCAAACCGCACCCAATGTGAATGTACATTTGCGCAGAGAGCCTTGGGGTTCAGCGGCAGAGCACAATGTTTCAGAAGCAATAACTCTAATAATATCGCCCTCAGAGATGATTTTTTCTACGTTACAAAGACGAAACCCATCTTTACCGAGTACACTTCCAATTTTACTGGTAACTGTGTCTAAAGAGCTTGATAAATTTGCTAGTTCTAATTCTTTTGCTAACTGCTTACCTCGCGAACGACCAGCAGCAGTTAAAGCAATAGCAGTTGCTTTCTCTCCTAGAGCCTCTTCCATCCCTACAACTGCACTTTTATAACATACGACGGAGCATAAATCTCCAAGTTCCGGACGTGTCATTAAAAATAGTACTCCTTGTTTATAGCAGTTCGCATTTTCGATTATCTAGAGTACAATCTTCAACGCCAACAGAGGTTACACTTATAACTAAACTTGTCATTTACAGTTACAGTTAGTATTTTCACTGAAATTCAAGCTTGTTATTGAAAGTAATTATTCTATAACAAATTACTTTTTAATACCAATGTAAATCAATTTTATTTATTTACTACTTGGACTATAAATGTAGTATTAGTTATTTACATTCTTAAAGCATTTTCTAAGACATGGATTGTTGTATTATGCTCTCATAAGCAATTTTATGCATTCGATAAGATATTGAAAATTATATTTTTTTCTATTTACCGACAAAATAGTATCAAACACTACAACAAGTATTATGTATTTAAATTATGTTTTATGAATTGATTTTAGTCGTATTTTCCCTGAATTAACTCAGTGAGATAAGAACCGTGGATTTAATGTTTTTGATTATACTGAAAAAACCAATAAGCAAGAAAAAAAGTAATTTTTATTACATCTAAAATCAATAGATGAAGGGTCTAAGTTATGGTTTTTTAAAACTTAGCTTGACAGAAAACAAGGTTTAGTAGCTAAAAAAAGTAGCTAAAAACCCTATTGATTTCCGGGTAGTTACGGCAGAATAATATGCTGTTATTCTGTTTAATGTAGAAAATTACCACATTTTAGGAGTAGGAATTCAGGTTTTCGACTTAGATTTACTATGTTGCTTGTGGCTGTTTACTGCGGCACGCAAATTATTATCATGTGCTGATAGAAGTTGCTCGCTAGCTTCTTTCCCTAAGCCAGTCCAATGCATTAATAGGGCTAATTTGACTCGTTTTCCACTGCGACCTAACAAAACATTAGCAGTATCGCGAGTTAGACCAGTGAGGTCTTGCAGAATTCGCAAAGCACGGTCGTGTAATTTCTGGTTTGTGACTGCAACATCTACCATGCGATTACCATAAACTTTGCCTAAACGTACCATTACACCAGTAGAAAGGATATTTAAGGCTAGTTTTGTTGCTGTACCTGCTTTGAGGCGAGTAGAACCTGCTAAAATTTCAGGTCCGGTTAACAAACGAATATCAATATCTGCTGGACTGGAAACTTGATCTTGGGGAACGCAAGTCATAAAAATTGTTGTTGCTCCCAGAGCACAAGCTGCATCCAAGGCTCCGAGAACGTAAGGAGTTGTTCCACCTGCTGTAATACCAACTACTACATCTAGCTTACTAATTTGGTATTCGCGAATAATTGCTTCTCCATCGGTAACATTATCTTCTAGTTGCTCGGAACTACGTCTGAGTGATTTATCCCCACCGGCAATAATACCCTGTACTAGTTCAGGAGGGGTACAAAAAGTTGGCGGACATTCAGATGCGTCCAGTACTCCTAATCTTCCAGAAGTACCCGCGCCAATGTAAAATAATCTTCCACCCTGACTTAAACTTTTAGCAGTCTGCTCAATGGCTTCTGATAATTGTTTCTTTGCGGATGCAACAGCAGCAACAGCTTTTTCGTCTTCCCGATTAAATAGCTCTACTAATTCTTCTGAACTAAGTAGATCTAAATTTAAACTGTCAGGATTAATCTGCTCTGTCAAAAGATGCCCGCGTTCGTGCAAGTTTGTCATCTATCTAACTATAATTTTTTCGAAATGGTTAATTTAACGGTCATTTTTATTCTGTAGAATCATCTCTGACCACTGGTGATTATGATGATTGAATACATAATAAACTACATAACAAACTACATAACAAACTACAGTAATCCTTCTAGTTTGCGGCGAATCTTGTCAAGTTCGTCTTCTGACATTTCACCTGTTTGTGGACTTTCATTTTCTGCTGATTCTTCTGTTTTTGCGGAACTTTCTTCTGGCTTATCCTGCTTATCTTCTTCCCAGTCAGTTTTGTCCACATTAGCTTCTGGAGGAAGTACCAAAGAACCGTTAGCAGGGACTAATTCTGATTCGTAACCGGAACTAGCACAGAATTCATCTATTTCTTCAGAGTCAATTTCTTCTACAGTGGGTGAAGGGAAGTCTTGTGCTTCTAGCATCAATGCAAAACGATTTGCATCATCTTCTGATTCAAACATTAGCACCTTATCGCGATCGCCAATGCGAATTGTATGAATTCCTTCATTTTCCGTTCCCGCATTGAAAAGTAATACAAATACACGCATGGGTCTTATCTACCTTTCTTTTTGAATTTATTCATATTAAAGTTCTAGGTTGTAGAACTCAGAAAGTCGAGGTTAAACGATCGCTTTCCTGATATTTTCCTGACTCGATTAAAATCACTTAGCATATTAATTTTAGATGTATTTTGGATCTGACATTTCAGCCGAACAGGCAAAGCTACTGACAAGCTCCAGGTTGTTGATATTAACCGGTTAAGTGAGTTAGTTTTTAGGTTACCCCAACAATAAATTATTCCATATGAAGTTGTTAGCGGTTGTGACTACAAAATTGCATAAGTAATTAATTGATGCTTAATAACAGCTTGCGAACAAAGCTTCAAAATTTTAAAACTTCAACTCAAAATATTAAAACTTCAAAATGATGAAGAGATATCTTTATTCTCTGGGGTTTTTCCCCCAATATTCCCACGCTACTGAATGAATCACCTGTTTCGAGTCATAATCTGAGCTAAGGTGTGTATGCTGGATTGGAAATAAAAGTTGTTGCATAAAGATTATTTTTTATTACGCGTTCCTGAAATTGGGCTAGTAAACGGTAAAACCACATGACTATTTCTCTCAATAACAAATCGACTCGGTTATTGTTTATCAGTCGCACAGGTATGGCCGTTGGTGGAATTTTAGCTGTGACAATGGCTAGTGGGCTTTGGCGATTGCGAAATTTTGTTGAGAAGGAACTAGCGCCATTAGCGGAAGAAAGCTTAACTAATATTCTCAAACGTCCAATCGAGTTGGGAGATGTTCAAGATTTTTCCCTTATAGGAGTACAATTTGGGGCTTCGATGATTCCACAGACTGCAACTGACTCTGACCGAGTAATTGCTGAAGCTGTAGAAGTTGGATTTGACCCTTTACAGTTGCTATTTCATCGCAAATTAAAGCTCGATGTAACATTAGTAAACCCTGATGTTTATATTGAACAAGACGAAAAAGGTGCCTGGGTTGACATAAGTATAAATAATACGGGTCAGGAAGGATTTATTAAAACTGATTTAGATAAGATACGATTGCACAATGCCAATCTAGTTTTGGTACCTTATCGTTCCCAAGAAGGAAAAGTCAGGAATTTTCCTGTGCCCAAATCCCAAGGTGCAACTGGTTTAAATGGGAATAAATCTGCAATATCCTTGAAACTTGATGGAGTTCACGGTATAGCCCAGTTATCAGATGACTACCAGTTAGTTAAGTTTCGTGTTAAAGGTAATCCGATTTTAGGGGGAAGCGTAGCTTTAGAAGGGGAAGCCCGCCCTCAAACTTTAGCATTTAATTTTAATCTTAAAGCAAGAGAAATATTTGCGTCAGATATTACACGCTTAATACCTTTACCAGTTAATTTTCAAGCTGGTCGTGCTCGGGGGGATTTAAATATTCAGTGGTCTCCGGGAAAGCAGGCGTTGTTGTCTGGTCGTGCAGATTTTGAAGACCTTAATTTAAAAGTACCCCAAGCCCCTAAAGCTTTTGTTAAGTCCCATGGACGCGTACATTTTGATGGATTGAAAATGACACTCCGGGATGTGGCAACGAATTATGGCAAACTTCCTTTGCTGGGTCAAGGAACCATTCATACTGTTAATGGTTACGATCTGAAGGCAAAAGTCAATGGGGTTGATTGTAAAATAGCTCAAAAAACTCTTGGTTTCACTTTACCGATTGATACAACTGGTTTATTAAAAGCAGACTTAAAATTAACAGGCAAATTATATAATCCATTATTATTAGGCAATGTTCGCAGTATTGAAGCGGCAAAAATTGATAAAGTAAATTTAAAAAGTGCCAGCGGACAATTTTCTTTTACTCCCGCATCTGGTTTAGTTAAACTCACCAATCTTCGAGGTGAAGCGGTGCTTGGTGGACAGGCGATCGGGGGAGGGATAATTCAACTGGGCGAACAACCAGAAGTTAAGTTAAATTTTCAAGCCAAGAACTTTTCTGGGGATGCGATCGCTAAACTCTATCAGACAATCCCACCAATAAGAATTGGTAATGTTGGAGCGCAAGTTAGCATTAATGGAACCCCCAGTAGTGCTCAGACAACGGTACAATTTCGAGCACCCCAGGCTACTTATCCGATGCACGGTGAGGTGGTTGTTGCCCCGGACAAAAGTGTATCTTTTAGAGATGTGAAGCTAGCTGTAGCTGGTGGTAGGGTTAACGTTCGGGGTAATTGGGATGAAAAAGTTTGGAAGGCGATCGCTGATGCTGATGGGGTACGGGTAGAACGTTTTGCAAACCCAGAATTATTAGAAAATATATCATTGGGCGATGCGACACTTAAGGGTCGTTTAATTATTAGTGGTAAATCTAATTCTTTTGGGGTTGCAACCATCCGTTCGCAAAATGCACGGATATCTTTGGCTGGGGGAACGGTAGCGATTTCAGAAGTCGAATTAAACGAGCAAGAGTTTAATGCCAAATTAGTTGCGAATGAGGTACAGCTAGCGCGGTTATTGGAACAAGTTTCTCCGTTTGACCCCCTTGATGCTTCCTTGGATGGTTCTTTACAAATTTCTGGTTCGCGTCAAGAGACAAATGTAAAAAATTTACGGGTTCGAGGTGAGGGTAAGTTAAATCTTGCTGGGGGTACTGTCAATGCTAAGAATATCGAACTAGATAATGGTTCTTATCGGGCAAAATTATTTGCGAATAATATTCAATTACAACAATTAGTTCCCCAATTGTCAGGACAGTTGCAGGGATTTGTCAAGGGCGAGTTTGATGTTACTGGTTCCGCAGAGTCTTTTAGCCCGAGTAGTATTAAAGCGAATGGAAACGCACAGTTAAGTCTTCCCGGTGGTGCGATCTATGCAAAAGAGATCCAAGTCGCCAATGGTCAATATCAGACAAAATTACAAGCAAATAAAATACCTTTAGAAAAATTAGCTCCCCAGTTACCCAAACATTTTCAGGGACAATTAACCGGTGAGTTTAATCTTGCTGGTTCTTTAACATCTTTGCAAACACAAGGGATTCACGGTCAAGGAGAAGCTCGTTTAGATGTTGGTAGCGGTACATTAACAGCATCTGATATAAAGGTAGTCGGAGATCGCTATCGTACTCAGATTACTGCTCGGAATTTACCCTTGCAATCCTTAGCTCCAGTTCCATCACAAGTCCAGGGAGGTTTAAACGGTGAATTAAAAGTTACAGGTTCTTTAGAGTCTCTACAACCAGAAGATATCCACAAACATGTTGAAGCTGTCGGTGAAGCAAAGTTGAATCTTGCTGGCGGTGAAGCGAGCATAGATAATATTCAGATCGCAAAAGGTAACTATCAAGCATTTGTAGATGCAAGTGGGGTGCAGTTAAATCAACTTCACCCAGATTTACAAGGACAATTGCAAGGTAATTTACAACTAACTGGTAAGTTGTCTCAGCTAAATTTGGCAGGAGCACAAGCAGCAGGTAAAGTAGAATTATCCCAAGGAATTCCAGGTATCGAGCGACCTCTGCAGACAACATTTGCTTGGGACGGTCAAAAGTTAAATATCAAACAAGCCGAGGCTCCCGGTTTTAGTGCTAAGGGATATATATCGGCGAATGCAGAGACAGGCGGAATGCCAGAAATTACGAATTTAAATCTTGATATTACTGCAAAAGATTATGATTTAAATTCCTTGCCTTTAAATCTGCCCAAAGTAGTTCGAGTTGCAGGTAAAGCTGATTTCCAGGGTAAAGTAACAGGAAAGTTACCTGTCCCCAATGTTCGAGGTCAAGTAAGCGTTAAAGATTTACGAGTAAACCAATTAGATTTTGAACCTTTATTACATGGAAGTATTCAAGCCGCATCTGGGGGTGGCTTAAATTTAAATGTAGCGGGTCAAAATGACCGTATTGCCTTTGATTTGGATCGAAATCAGCAACCGCGCTCCTTTTCAATGCGTCACAACCAAGCCTTTGCATCTGGAAAATTACGTGGAAACAATTTAGCAATCAAGACAGAAAAAATCCCTTTAAAACTTTTTAATTTAAATTTACCACCGACCAGTATGGTTGGACCTGGAAGTGTTGCTGGTTCCTTAAGTGGAAATTTTCAGGTTAACAAAAAAACTTTTGCAACCACAGGTGATTTGACAATCGACCGGCCACAAATTGGTAGAATTGAGGGCGATCGCCTTTTAGCAAAGTTTAACTTAGATCGAAATAAAATAACCTTAAAAAACAGCAGTTTTATAAAAAATAAGAGTAAATATGAAGCTGTCGGTACCATCATTCAAGGAAACCAAGGACCACGGCTACAAGGTGAGATTAATGTCAATCAAGGAAAAGCTCAAGATGTTTTAGCAGCTTTTCAGTTATTTGAGCTAGAAGATTTTCAACGTGGTTTTAATCGACCTACTTACGGTAAAGCTGCTGAGCTTGGTGAAACTCAAGTTGTAGGTTTAGCAAATCAATCCTTATACACGCAACTACAACGATTTTCCGAAGTTAAAGAACGCTTAAACCGACAGAAACAACAGGAACGGGATGCTTCTCCCTTACCAAAAATTGCAGATTTAAAGGGAACTTTTGATACGAAGATAAAAATTGATACTCTTACAACTAAAGAGCCAAAAGTTGAATTCAATTTTCAAGGTCAGGATTTTGCTTGGGGTAAGAAAAACCAACCAGGTCGCTTTTACAATTTTGAACAGATTATTGCTCAAGGTAAACTTGACCGGGGAATTTTACAACTACGACCATTACGGGTTGAATCGAAAAACCAATTAGTAGCTTTTACCGGTAACATTGGCGGTACCGAACAGTTTGGTCAATTGAAGGTAAATAATTTCCCCTTGCAGATGCTGAATAACTTTGTGGAATTACCAATTAGTTTAAATGGTAATATCAACGCCACAGCAGCATTAAGTGGTAGCGTAGAAAATCCCCAAGCCCGTGGAGAATTGGAAATTACCGATGGTTATCTCAATCAGCAAGGATTACATTCAGCTAGTGCTAGTTTTAGTTATTCTAACGGACGTTTGAATTTTGGTAGCGACGTTGCAATTACCAGTGAAGAACCGGTGCGGATTAAAGGTAGCGTCCCTTATCAACTACACGAGAGTACCTTTGCTTCCGAGAACAAAAACATCCAACTGGATTTGCAGGTAAAAGACCGGGGATTAGCTTTATTAAATTTATTTACCGACCGATTAACTTTTGAGGAAGGTAAAGGAAAAATTGATGTTTCTGTACGTGGAACTTTAGAAAAGCCAGAAGCAATTGGTTTAGCAAAAATTGAAAATGCAACTTTTTCTGCTCAAGCTTTACCAGAAAAAATTACGGGAGTAACGGGAAATATTGATTTTGATTTTGACCGCGTTATTGTCAATAATCTCCAGGGTCAATTTAGTAAAGGAAAAATTGCTGCGGTAGGAGTAATTCCCATATTTAATGATTTGCAAACTCAAATAGAAAACCCTCTCAAAATTGACCTAGAAAAATTAACTTTAAATATGAAAGGTCTTTACGAAGGAGGTGTGAGTGGCGGTTTAGAAATAACAGGTTCAATCTTTGACCCGAAGGTGGGAGGAAAAGTAGAACTAAGTAATGGAAAAGTATTACTTGCTGAATCTAGCGAAGCGGTTAACTCTGTTAACGATAGTTTTGTTTTTTCAACTTTAAAATCAAATAAACCAGATGAAATAGTAAACGGAGAATCAGTCACCAGGTTTAACAATTTGCAACTAACTTTGGGTAAAAACCTTGAAATCGCTCGTCCGCCAATTTTAAACTTTAAAGCCACTGGGGAATTAAACCTTACTGGTTCCTTAGAAAAACCCATACCTGAAGGAAAAATTAGTTTAAAGAAAGGTAACGTTAATCTGTTTACCACCCAATTTAAATTGGCTCGCGGTGAAAAGAATACAGCAACTTTCAGAAAAAACCGACCAAACGACCCCGATTTAGATATTCATTTGTTTGCGAAGGTTTTGGATACAATTCAAACTACTAAATTGAGCAGGGAAAATATTACAGGTTTGTCAGCGTTGGAAAGCGTGCGTGTAGAAGCGAATATTGAAGGACCAGCAAGTAAACTCAAAGAAAATTTAGAATTAACCAGCAGTCCTGCTCGTAGCAAAACAGAGATAGTATCTTTGCTTGGTGGCGGGTTTGTCAATACTCAGGGACGGGGTGAAAGTACCTTGGGTTTAATTAATATCGCCGGTTCAGCAGTATTCAATAATCTGCAATCAACATTCAATGAAATTGGTACCGCTTTTGGTTTGAGTGAATTTCGGGTATTTCCCACTATTATTTCTGAAGACCGCGAAGCAGGAAGAAACTACTCTAGTTTAGAAATTGCTGCGGAAGCTGGAATTGATATAACTAAAAAAATCTCCGTTTCCGGAATCAAAATCTTAACCGATGATGACCCGTTCCAATGGGGAGTTAACTATCGAGTCAACGATCGAGTTCGTTTGCGTGGGTCTACCAATTTATTTGATGATACGCGGGTTTTCGTGGAATATCAAAGACGCTTTTGAGTGGGAGGGGATTGGGGATTGGCGACTAGGGACTGGCGACTGGGGATTGGCGATTGGGGACGCAGTGCTATCACAAATCCCCTGCTAAGGAAACTTACAGGTTACGCGACCGATAATTTTGCTTAAGGGTATAAAACCATAAGAGCGGCTATCGGTACTTGCATTGGGGTTGTCGCCTTCGAGAAAGCAAGAACCATCTTCAAGTACCAAAGCCACTCGCTTCACTATTTGCTTTCCTTGGTACGGATGTTGTGCAACAACAACATCACCAATAAGAGGAAATGAATGTCGATAAGCTTTGGGATCGAATAAAATTTCTTCTCCGGGTTGGAGTAGAGGAATCATGGAGGGACCAGTTACTCGTAGTCGCTTTCGCTTTCCCAGTATTAGCAGTAATAATTTGTTTGCAACTGCTAATTCCTCTTTCATCCCCTATTTACACCAATAAAATAGCTTAATCGAAACAATAATTTACTATATTAGCCTCAAACTACTAGATTTTCTTAACTGTGCTCTAGCTAGCTTTGTACCAAGCAACGTTACGGTCTTTGGTAGCCCAGAACATATTGTGGATTTTTTCAACAGCAGCCATGAGTTCTTCTGCATGTTGTTGACTTACTTCTACTTTACAAGCAGAGCAAAGTTTTGCAGCTTTCCAGAAAGTATCGTGTAGGTCGGGGTATTTTTCTAAATGTACTGGTTTGAAATAATCAGTCCACAAAATTAGTAAATCATCTTTGGTTTTTTGAGCTTGTTCTTCCTTAATTGCAATGTAGCGAGACAAAGTATTGTTGTAAGCAACCATTGCTGCGGTATCGCCGCTTGCAGGAACTTCCAGAGCTAAAATTTTTTTAGTCATTGAGAGGACTGCTTCAGCTGTAATTCTTGCAGAAGCAGGATCGTAAACACCGCAGGGACCATCACAGTGAGCGTGTACTTCTTGTGCGGGGAACCAATCTTTTAATCTGGTAGCAATTTTCTTGAACATGGTATTTACGGATTTGTTTATCTTTGAAGATGCATAGAACGGTTGGTGCAGGGTTGATGGAGCTTTGGGCTTACCGTAACTCAGTATCCCCCCTCACCCCATATAGCTTAGTGTGATTCGGGTTGCCTAGCAACCCAGCCTAAGGCTAAATAAATTCCAGAGACTAAGGATAGATAGTACCAGCGATCGACAAAAAGTTCGATGTTAATAACTAAATTTAATTAGCGATCGGTTAGCCCTCTTTTATTGTTAATCGTATTTCTATTTAATAGTGATATGAGAACAGTCTAGATGTTAATACTTTGTTAAATAAAAAAGATGGATAGCAAAGAACTAGCCCAATTCATAGAAGAAACTAATGGTATATCTAAACCTTGGCTGTTAGTACAACTCAGACTTAAAAAATTACAGGAACGTCGAGCTACACTTTCTGAGGATGAATATTTACAGCAACTTGAAGAAATTTACCAAGATTTAATGAATTTAGGTGAATGGTGGCGTGGAATTGAAAATGAGGTTTTTTATTAGTTTATGACTAGCGCTATCCTTACTTAAGATTATTTGCGAATCTGACACTATCTCAAGGTAGAAATTATAAACTCATTCACAAGTTAATCTTCACAATTTCTATCCTTGAGATGGTGCATAGTTACACGTGTTTCTGATATAGAACTTCTGAAAGGAGTAAATACAGTTTTACAAAATCCCAAAAAAATATAACCTTTTAGAAAAAATGCCGTTCGTGGATGCTATTGAACAAATGTTGTCGTTTAGCATGAATATTTTTCATATGTTTTTTAACAGTGTTTATAGTTATGTAAAGTTGCTCGGCAATTTCCTTATAAGTGTAATTAGCTCGATGTAATAACCAAATTTCCCCTTCTCGTTGAGTTAAATCATATTGTTTTACTTCTGCAAGGGCTGCATTTTTTAAGGATTCATATCTATTTTCAATTGTAACTAATAAGCATGAATTATTAAATTTATCTAAATTGAGCCATCTGACTCTGATGCGTAATATTGTTGATTTATCAATGTTGATCTCATCTGAGAGAATAAGATTTTTATCGGGAAACAAACTGTGACTTTCAATTAAAGATTCGCAAAGATACCAGATATTGGGTGGAATTAAGTTTTTGCTGTTTAAAAATTGATTTAACTGATAGCAAATATGATCTGCATCTTTGTTGGCATAAAGTATACTACCAGTTTTGCTCAAAATTAATATCCCATCTGCCAAATTTTCAATTATCTTTTGTAAAAAATCTGTCTCTAGATAATTCACACTGTCAATTTTGACTGAAGAATAATTTTCTTTTGTTATGTCTTTTGATATCTTTGAGACATTAATCATATCATTCACCATAAAATTAATACTGTGTGGGCAGCGAAAAAATCAAAGAGATACACACTAATGCCATTAATAGATACCTGGTAACTGATATGCACTTTCATGAAAATATTACTTATTTCAATGAAGAGTAATAGTCCAAAAAATATTACGTTTAATCCTCTGAAATCCTCTGATTAAGTTGTATTTTAAGGTCGTTTAGTTCGCAGTTAATCATTAAGTATTAAAGTTTCAGAGGTCATAAATTTTGATTAGGCAATACCAATTAGCTTGTATAACTGAATATTAAAATTGATTTCCAACCAGTTGAAAAGTGATAGGTAATGCAAAATTGCGTTTATCTAGAAATATAGACCAAAAGGTAGAGGTAATTATTTTTCTGAATTTGCTTTTTTTTTCTAAGTTTGCATTATTCTTTTACAACAAATTTATCTACAGGTTGTTCTTTCCCTATTTCGGATAAAAACTATTTTTTTTACTGTTAGTAATTTATCGCTAATGTAATATTTAAATAATGTTGATATAAATATTATTTTTGTGAATTCAACTGTGATTTAGATCGCAATTATCAGAGGATTTCAGTCACTTATTTCGTTGTGATGTTAATAAATTAAATAGATTTAGTAATCCCAAATTATTTATGATGAGCAATATTGTAAAAACTTTGCAGATGCTAACGCTGATGTCACAAGCTCTGTAAGGTCTTTACAGGATTTATCTGCTCACAAATCAAATATGATTTCTATTGATATATAAGTAGATCGATAAAAACAAAGACTTGCGGGAAAGTTAAACTCGTATGCAGTCACTATTACTTATTCTTTTTTAAATTGATCGCATACAGAGAACTTCCTGCAGTAATAAAAAGCCTTTTACCATCCCTACCACCGAAGGTAAGATTAGCACAAACTTCTGGTACAAAAATCTTACCTAAACAAGTACGATCAGGAGCATATACTTGTATACTATCGGCAGAACTGGTAAAAATATTACCAAAATTATCCACCTTCAATCCATCGGGTTGTCCGGGTTTGATAACAGCAAATACCCGACTATTTTTTACCTGCTTTTCATTTACTAAGTCGTAAGCACGAATGTAATGATGACCTTGGGGATAATTAACTTCAGAAGTATCCGAAACATATAAAATACTTTCATCTGGACTAAAAGCAAGTCCGTTAGGTCGTTCCATTTCTTTGATAACTGCGTCTATCTCTCTCGTTTTGGGGTTAAAACGATAGATAAAACTACCCGCTTGTTCCTGTTGTCCACCATATCCTTCGCCAGGTTGAGTAAGTCCAAAAGGTGGGTCGGTAAACCAGATTGTACCGTCGCTTTTCACAACTAAATCGTTAGGACTATTTAAACGATAATTTTGATAGCGGTCTACTAATACAACCCATTCACCATTTTTTTCTCTTCTGATAATTGCTCTTTGACCGTGGGAACATGCAACCAAACGTCCTTCTAAGTCGCGATAATTACCATTTTGATAGTGAGATGGCTCGCGAATTATACTAACTCCATCTTCGGCACTCCAGTGAAACAAGCGATTACCAGTAACATCGCTCCAAATAACGCTATCATCTTCAGGAAAATAAACGGGTCCTTCGCTATGTTTTGCACCGTCAGCAATTTTCTCTAGTTTCGCGTCAACCGAGATTAAAGAATGCATGCGTTGGTCATAGACTGCAATTACCTGTGCCATAGTAAACACGTACGATTATTTTTCATGAGGGGTCATATAGTTCAAGCTAGGAAAAATCTCCTGGTCGCAATTCCACGTAGCGACCGCCCTCTAACTGGATAATCATCAGTTTTGCCGGCTCATCTCCCACGGTACCAGAAAGATGTCCTTGATTTCCTTCGGCGTTGGGTTGAGTATTTTGATCTCCACCAAAAGAAATCTCACCCGCACCCATCTCTACCCGTATACCATCCATTGTTTCTACAAACCATTTACCTGATAGGGGTATAATCCATTGGGGTTGAGGATTTTCATGCCATTCTCCCACCCATCCTACCGGCAATTCGGCAAAAACAATTTTAGATTCAGAAGTAAGTAAACGGTTATTCCACTGGGGTGCAGCATCCCCTCCCATGCTTTCTTTTTCAAAATTAGTTAATTCGCACCGAGTTTGGTGACTGACACCATCATCATCTGTCCAAACGTGCCAATAAATAAACTTTGGCGGGTTAGATTCTTCTTTAGTATCGCTCATTATTTTCTTTGCCTAATTAGCAAAAAGGTAGAGTTTATTTTATTACTGGATGTTTGCTGCTCAGTACTTGCTACTTGAGGCTAGCTTTGTGGAGGTTACCCAGAGGGTTGTCTCTATATTGGTTTTTATCAATTACTTAGGATTTGCTAACTCTAACAAAGGTATTAGTTTTGGAATAACAAAGGTAATAGTTTTGGAATAATCTCTTTGTCTCCATCAAGGAATAGAGTATTGGAAGTGGAGCCTAGGATGCTGTTATCTTAATGCTAATAACCAAACTGAAGTATCAATGAGTGGAAAAACCGAAAACTCTTTCTCCCCCTGCACCCTCTCTCATACTACGTCCGGGTTAATTACCCCTTTTGAGAATGAGAGAGGGAAGTATGGGAGGTGTGGGAAGTGTGGGGGGAAATCCCAAAGAATATAAAGGGGTTTTAAAAATCGGATTTGGTACCAGTGCGCATTCCCATCTTGCGGGGTGGCTGCACCGCAGGCGAATGGCGACTTGCGTCATCGCTGGGTCACACTGCTACTCCCTTCCCCCCTGCACATTTAATGAAGAGTAATTAAGCGGATACAGTGTGACTTATTTTACAGCTTACTCTCCGCACATAACTGAATCAAGTAAGCCACAACCCCCGTCCAACCTGTTTGATGGGATGCACCCAAACCCGCACCGTTATCGCCGTGAAAATATTCGTGGAAGTAAATATAGTCGCGCCAGTGCGGATCGTTTTGAAATTTCTCTGTACCACCAAATACGGGACGCTTACCCGCATCATCTCTTAAAAAGATATTGGTCATCCGCCCAGAAAGTTCGACAATGATTTTGTCGAGATTTTCGTAATTACCCGAACCTGTAGGAAATTCAACTTTAAAATCATCTCCTAGATATTCGTGGAAGTTTTGCAAAGCTTCCAATAACAGATAATTAATGGGAAACCAAACCGGACCGCGCCAGTTTGAGTTACCACCAAACATTCCTGAAGTGGATTCGGCTGGTTGATATTCTACTCGATACTCATTACCGTTGACGTGCATAACAAAAGGATTATGCTCGTGATATTTAGAAACCGAACGGATACCATAGGGACTCAAAAACTCGGCTTCATCAAACATATAGGAAAGAAGACGTTGTAATTTATTAGGTTTGCCGTCATTTCTGGGTGTGGCATAACATAAAGCTAATAATCTTTTTGCACCCATTCCCTCTGTAACCATACAGGCGACATTCTTTTTAAGATCGGGACGATTATCAATAAACCATTCCAAGCGTTTTTTAAATCCTGGTAAGTTTTTAATGGTTTCTGGTTTGATAACGTTAACTCCCAACAGAGGAATTAAACCAACTAGCGATCGCACTTTTAATAAATGTCGCTCGCCGTCGGGGAAGTTAATTGCATCGTAATAAAAACCATCTTCTTCATCCCAAAGAGCAAAACCATCGCCAATATGATTCATCGCATCAGCGATATACAGAAAATGTTCGAAGAATTTACTTGCAACATCTTCATAAGGGGGACGTTCCTGTGCTAGTTCTAGGGCAATATGTAGCATTCCCAAACAGTACATTCCCATCCAGCTTGTAGCATCTGCCTGTTCTAGATGTCCCCCTGTAGGTAATTCCGAACTGCGATCAAACACCCCAATGTTATCTAAACCCAGAAAACCACCTTCAAAAACGTTATTCCCTTCTGCATCTTCGCGGTTAACCCACCAGGTAAAGTTTAGCAGTAACTTCTGGAAGATACGTTCTAAAAATTCTGTATCTTTGCGTCCCCAAAACTTTTGCTCTAAAGTATATATCTGCCATGCAGCCCAAGCCTCTACGGGAGGATTTACATCGCTAAACGCCCATTCGTAGGCAGGTATTTGTCCGTTGGGATGCATGTACCATTCGCGAGTTAGGCGAGATAATTGTAGTTTGGCGTAGTCGGGGTCTACTATAGCTAAAGGAATCAGATGAAAGGCTAAATCCCAAGCAGCATACCAAGGATATTCCCATTTATCCGGCATGGAAATAATATCATCATTAAATAAATGCTTCCATTCTGAATTTCTGCCATTTTTACGGGATTCTGGTGGAGGAACAGTACTGGGGTCGCCCTGTAACCAATCTTCGATTACATAATAATAAAACTGTTTGGTCCATAACATCCCTGCAAAAGCCTGTCGCTGTACTCTGCGCCGGTCTTCTGATATTTCGTGGGGATTAATCCAATGGTAGAATTCATTGGCTTCTTGTTTTCTTTGCTCAAAGATGTCCTCAAACTCAGCAAAAGGATTTTGCAAAGAATCAAAATTACATAGCCTTAATTCAATACTGCGGCTTTCTCCTGGGGGAATAGATAATTGATAATGTGCGGTAAATTTAGTACCGATGTTGTCGGGGTTGACTGCATTTTTGTCGCCCTTAACGACATAATTGTTAATTCCGTCTTTTACATAGGGTGAGACGTTTTTTTGTCCGAATAGTAATTCAGTGTTGCTTTCATTTTCAGTAAATAACAATCCATCGTGACTATTGCAATACAGCCATCTTTCTCCCAAGGTATGGTGCGATGCTTCAATAATGCTGTAGTTATCCTTCTGAGAACTAACTTTTAATTTAGGTTTTTCTGCATCTTTATACCAAGACCAAGTATTGCGAAACCATAGAGTCGGCAATATATGCAGTGGTTTCTCTTCATCGCCGCGATTATGTGCTGTAACTTTAATTAAAATATCTTCGTCAGTATTTTTAGCATATTCAATAAAAATATCAAAATAGCGATCGCGCTCGAAAATTCCCGTATCCAGTAGTTCGTATTCTGGATCGTTAAAGCCCCTGCGTTGGTTCTCTTCAACTAAATCTGCATAAGGGTATTCTCCTTGAGGATATTTATATAAATATTTCATGTAAGAATGAGTTGGAGTATTATCGAGATAAAAGTAATACTCTTTAACATCTTCCCCATGATTGCCCTGAGAACCAGTTAAACCGAACATTTTTTCTTTAATGATAGGGTCTCGCTCGTTCCAAAAAGCTAGAGCAAAGCAAAGATGCTGATGATTATCGCAGATACCTGCAATACCATCTTCTCCCCAACGGTAAGCACGAGATAAGGATTGACTGTGGGGAAAATAATCCCAAGCTGAGCCATCCTCACTGTAATCTTCTCTAACCGTTCCCCACTGTCTTTCGCTGACGTAAGGACCCCAACGGGTCCAATAAGCTTTACGTTCTCGGTTTTCTTCTAGCCTTTGGGCTTCTGCGGTCATGATTCTTGCTCCTTAAAATCAATTAAAAATTTTTTAATGTGAAGGGAACAGCAAACAAGAAATAGTGATTGCGTATAAGCATTAAGGGGAAAGCGTTTGAACGCATTCTAACGGATATGAGAGGCTTTAAACCTTCACCAAACCTCAATTAGTTTTTCTTGTGATAAATTTACTCCTTGAGTACTTTATGAACAAATTTAACCGCCATCGAACCTTCACCGACAGCAGAAGCAACCCGTTTTATTGACTCACTACGAACATCCCCTGCTGCAAATATTCCCTCACAACTAGTTTCGAGAAAAAACGGCTGACGTTCTCCCGTCCAATGGGGAGAATCTCTGACCTCTAAGCCAGTTTTAATAAATCCTTTCTCATCAGTTTCTATTTCCTTTGGCAGCCAATTTGTATGGGGTTTTGAACCGATGAAAATGAACATAGAACAAGCACCGATTTCCTGTTTATCTTGTGTTTGATTGTTAGTGATTTCGACCTTGTTTAACATTTCATCGCCTTTTACCCCCGTCACTTCAGTATTAGTTAAAATTTCTATATTTTTTATTTGTTCTACCCTTTGCAACAAATATTGAGACATTTTTTTCGCTAAATTATCACCGCGAATTAATATCAAGACTTTCTTCGCGAATCCAGATAAAAATACCGCCGCTTGTCCCGCAGAATTACCACCACCTACAATAATAACTGTAGAGTCTTGACAAAGTTGAGCTTCTACCTTTGTCGCGCTGTAATAAATTCCAGTACCTTCATAACTTTCGATTCCATCAACGGGAAGCCTGCGATAAGAAACTCCGGTTGCTATTAATACCGATTGGGTATTTACTTGCTCTCCATTATCGAGTTCAAGCGTGTAATACTCGTCTTTTTTTTCAAAACTTACCACCTCAGAAGGAACTGAAAATTGAGAGCCAAATTTCTGCGCTTGAATTTGGGCTCGACAAGCCAGTTCATTTCCCGATAAACCCATAGGAAACCCGGTATAATTCTCAATTTTAGAACTACAACCGGCTTGTCCTCCCAAAGCTTCTTTTTCTAAAATTATTGTGTCGAGTCCTTCTGAAGAGCCGTAAACTGCTGCTGCTAAACCTGCGGGTCCCGCGCCAATTACAGCTAAATCGTATACTTTATTCTCAATCGGTTTTTTCATGCCGAGATATTCAGCCATTTTCCGATTGGAAGGATTTTTGATTATCCATTCACCGCCGTATACTACCACGGGGGTTTCTTCACGTCCGACATCAAAATGGTTAAGTATTTCGGAAACTTCTTGTTCTTTTTCTAAATCAATCCAGCTAAATTCAACGTGGTTTTTGCTTAGGAAATCTCGAATGCGGAAAGTTTCGCTACAGCTAGTAGGTCCGACAACGCGTAACCCTATATAGTCCGAGTCTCTAAGGGCTTGGGCGCGAGCAATAAAAGTTTGTAAAATTAAATCGCTCAGACAGGATTTTTCGTTTAAAATCCTTCTTAATTTATCCGGTGAAATTGCATAAACTTCGCAAGCATTTTTAACAACAACATTACCGCTAGCGGGACTACCTTTAATGTTAGCTAAATCGCCAACAAATTCCCTAGCACCTAAAGTTACTATAGTTTTTTCTTCTCCACTGGAGCGGTCGATAACTTCGACTTCTCCCGATTTTATAATATAAAAATCGAATTCTTTTTCCCCTGCTTTAACCAAAGTTTCTCCATCATTGAAGCTTTGACATTCAGCAAACTTTGCTAATTCTGAGATTTTATCTTCGCTCAGTTTAGGGAAAGCTTGTGGATTATCTTTTCTATCGATTAATTGTCCTGTCATGCATATTGTCTCCTTTAATTGCTTTTATACGTCCGAGATGATATTTCGGGTAACTTTTTTCAGCCGCTCGGAATTATTGAGTAAATCTTGGTTGATGAAAGTGGACGATAATCGCATTCCTATTCTTAATTGAAATTACAGCGTCGCTCGAGCAAGTTTAAATAAATCTTGATTTCCGCTGGACCATAAAATCCGAAATTTCCAACGCTGAATTTTCCAATCGCATTGATCGCGAATTAGATGAACCGTATAATATCCTCCCATTTCAAATATAGAATCACCATCCTCGTTGGGTAGAAAATGTATTGCTCTTACGTGAGCTTGACAAGTTGCAGATTCACCTTCAACTTTGACTTGATGGTCGGTAATCAGGTGTTGGGTGGCTTCAAATCCCGATAAATCTCCTCGAGCGGTGTTAGCTATTTCTTCGGGTGACAAATTCCTGGATTTCACTCCGATGGAGGAATAATCAAATTCGGTGGGGTTAATAAATCAGCTCTTTAAAAGGTAGAATATTACTGTTCCTTATAATTCCGCAATAAACCACCGTCAATATAGAAAGTCGAACCTGTGATATATTTCGTTTCATCGAGAGAAAGAAACGCTACGATTCCAGATACATCTTCTGGTTGTCGCAGCGTCCGAAATAAATATTTTATGTAACTTTGTGCGGTTGTTCGGATTTGGCGAAAGTGGCGATAAATACATTAACGTCTGAAGTATCGCGATCCTATGATCGCGGGGAGTGGCTCAATAAACCCAAAAACTCTTGATGTTTCCCAGGAATTGAATGCAAATATTCAAGGGAACCATGTTGTTCTACTTTTCCTTTCTCTAAAAGAACTACCCAATCAGCACGATTAATTGCGCTCGGTCGATGGGTAATAATAATTGTAGTTTTACCCTGGCGGTGATAAAGAAGTTGTTTTAGTACCCTCGATTCGCTAATTGGGTCTAATCCCGAAGTTGCTTCATCTAAAATCAGGATGGGAGGATTATTAACTATTGCTCTAGCGATCGCCAGTCTTTGTCTTTGTCCTCCAGATAAATTAGCTCCAAATTCTCCTAAGGTTGTTTGATATTTATTTGGAAGTTGGCTGATAAATTCATCAGCTTCTGCAACCTGACAAGCAATCACAATTTGCTCCAAGGAAACTTGAGGATTACCCAAACGGAAGTTTTCTAGAATTGAACGACTCCAAAAATGGGGTTCTTGAGGAACTAAAACTATTTTTTGTCGCAAGCATTCCAAAGAAATATCTTGCAGGTTATACAAACCAATGCGGATGTTACCTGATTGGGGTTGATATAAACCCGTAATCAATTTAGCTAAAGTGCTTTTACCACAACCAGATTTACCAATAAATGCGATCGCCTTACCCCCGGGAAGTTTAATTGTAAAGTCGTCGAGTAAGGTTGCTCTTCCTATATGGTGAAAACAAATGCTGTTGAAGTATATATCTTTGTCGTCGGGAATTTCGACAAAGGGTTTCTTAGTATCTTCCACAGCTTCTGGAGTCGCATCTATTACCTCTAATAGGCGAGTGACGGCGGTTTTAGAACGAAAATATTCGTCTGCAAGGTTCATTATTAAACTAATAAAGGCTAAGACGTTGGCTTGCATGACATTAAAAGCCAGTAATTGTCCAATGCTTAGTTCCCGATTAATTACCAAAACGCTACCCATTACCAGTAAGGTAATCCCACCAAGTTTTGCAACAACCCTAGTGATAGTACTGTTGATAATACTGATGTGAATTGTACCAAAAGTTAAATTAGCTAGACGACCAAAACGACTCTGAAATTCTTCCCAGAATTGAGGTACAGCATTTGTTACTTTGAGAACTAATGCACCTTTGAATGTCTCTACTAAAATACCTTGGTTTTCTGCTGAAAGGACTAAAAGACTGCGAGTTTTTTGCCGTAAAGCGGGGAGCATGGGTAAGGCTGAAAGCGCCATGATGATGGAAATTAATACTGCAACCAAGGTCAATTTCCAACTGTAGAAAAGCATGAAACCCAGAGAAATCACGGTGATAAAAAATTGACTGGGTAAGCTAGCAACAACTTGGGATACTAGCTGATTAATTTCGTTAATATCTCTGAGTCGACTGACAATTTCCCCACTACGACGAGCTTCATAGTAACTTAAGGGTAAGTGTAGTAATTTGCGTCCAAATTCTAATACTAGTCCTAACTGTATTCTTTGACTGAAGTGAGCAATCATTATTGACTGTAAGAATTGCAAACACCCACTAAATAGAGTCATACCTATAACAGCGATCGCAACTACTGTTAATAGGTCAGTGTCTTGTCGTACTAAAACATCATCAGTCAAAATCTGGATTAAAACTGGACTAGCGAGGGAAAGTAAACCTAGAACCAGGTTAACTATCAAAACCTGGATTAGGAGGTTTCTGTAACGCCAAACTCGCTTAAAAAAGCGTCCGAATCCATCTTGAGAAGTATCTGAAGTTAGAGATGATTTGGAAAAATCATTACCTGGTTCCAGTAATAGAGCTATTCCATCCCAAGCTTCTTTCAGTTCCTGTCTGCTGAGATAGCGCAAACCAAATGCTGGATCTGCAATTACATAGTTTTTCCCGGATTTACCATATAAAACTACCCAATGACGTCCCTGCCAATGAATAATTGTAGGTAGAATCAGTTCTTGTAATTTATCTAAAATTGCAGGGGAAGCTTTTACCGAACGAGCGTTGAAACCAAGGGATTCCGCACCGCGTTTTAAACCCAAAAGAGTTGTACCGTACTGTCCCGTACCTACAGCTTCTCGGCTACGGTTAATACTTAAAATATATCCGTAATATTTGCATATCGAAGCTAAACAAGCAGCTCCACAGTCTTCTTCACTGTTTTGACGAATGCATTCGTAGTTAGTACGTTTTTTAAATAGAGACAACATAGTCTTTAATCTTTAATGTGTTTAAATTCTTCTGGTTATCAAGCTAATCCCAAAGGATAGAATTATAGAATTAGATTCTAATTTTTACAGTCACTTAGTCTAAATTACTAAATCAAATTGCTGATTATGAGCAAAACTTTTAGATTCTCTTATATCCTCTTAAATACCCTGTCCCCTTAGTAATTGGGGAGCTTCGATCTTATGTTCCTTCTTAAGGGGGTTAGGGGGATCCAAATTCAACAGATTTGTAAATAGCAATTTACGTGATTAATAAATTACCCATTACCCATTACCAATTACCAATTAACTAAAAACTTGATATCAGTCGTGCTTTCCTGAGAATAAACTTGAGTATTGTTTCCTCACGAGAAATGATGCTAGCTTTACCTTCCATCCCCGGAAGTAAAGTACACTGATTAACACCTTCTCCCACATGCAAAGTTTCAGGTATGATAGTAACTTCATAGGCTGCCCCAATGGATGAGTTTCCGTCGTCATTAGTGTTATTAGGTAAAGCATCCGGTGCAATACTTGCAACCTTACCTTTAAGAGTGCCAAAGTCAGGATAAGGACAAGCAGAAACCTGCATTTGTACTTTTTGTTGCGGTCTTACTTTATCAATATCTTGAGCTGCAACTTTAGCCTTGATTCTTAATGGAGCATCGCTAGGAGCTATATTTGCAATTACTTCTCCGGAACGCAACACTTGCTGTGGGTTACGCAGATTTAACTCCAGTACAGTACCAGCGACGGGAGCGCGAATGATAGTTAATGCTAGGTCTTTCTCTACTTGTTTGAGTTCCCTCATATCGCGCTGTAATTTTTTTTCTAATTCCAGACGGGATATAAATAAAGTTTGTAGTTCTTTGTTTAAAGCGGCTATAGTTGCTTCACCTTTAGCTTTAGCTTGTTGGATTCCTTGTTGGGAAATTAAGATATTTGCATTACTTGGATCGACAGCAGTTTTGGCTCTAATAACATTGGCTTGAGCAATATTTAAAGCTTCTTCTGTTTCAGCCAATAAGGTTTTGGCTGACGATTTTGCTTGTTCTAATTTTGCTTGGGCTGCTTTAACAGTTTGTTCTTTTTCTTCAAAATAATTACGTGAAATAGCTCCTTCTTTTAATATTGGTAACATCCTATCTCTTTGGGCTTTAGCTAATCTAAAAGAAGCTTTGGCTTCTTCGATAGTTGCTTGTAAAGCTTTTTCTTTTTGGAGTCTTATTAATTTCGACTGGGCAAATTTCTCACTAATTTTCGCTTGTTCTAAGTCAGCATTTGTAATATTTTTCCGGTCTTGATAGGATCGTTCATTTTTTTGCAGATCCGCATGAGCTACTGAAATATTGTGCTCCATTAAGCTTTTTTGGGCGTGCATCTGCACTCTTAATTCTCGGATCTGAGCATTCATCTGTCCTATTTGTAAACGAGATTCTTCGATGGAATCTTTTAGTTGTTCTTTGCGGATTCGCAGACGAAAATCATCAATACTAGCAATTGTTTGTCCTAATTTGACTACTTGATTTTTACTAACTTTAATTTCTTGAACTTTTCCATCAATTGCAGTTTGTACTAAGCGTAATTCTCCTGCGGGACGAATTGTAGCTAAGGTTTTGACTGCAACTCTATATTCTAGTACCGAAGAAGCTGTTACACCACAAACAAATAAAATAACTAAAAATCCTCCTCCGATGGTTAACCAAGAACTAATTCGAGGAAGAAATTCATTTTCCTGAAGCTGCGGGATTTGATTTGATGTTGGTGTGTAAGAGTCCATGAAATTTATAGTTAAAGTATTTAATCAAAATCATTTGCCAATTTAGAAACCATTGTTTTAACGTTAGAGAGATATTTTCTTTTTCGAACCAAGACTATACTTGTGAGATAAATTAGCCATGTTTGTCAGACTATTTTTATCAAAAGCTAATATACTATTGTCAAAGCTATTAGCTGTAAATAGTAAAAACATCGAAGGCATTAAATTACTACTTAAACTTGGAAGATTTTTAGAAATATTTGTAGTAATTGTTCCAGATTTAAAGGAGTTAGGAGAACTACCTATTAAATTTCGACCACTACTATACAAATCAGAATTACTATAATCAGCGGAATTAAAGCTAAACACATCACTATTTAAGAAAGCATAATCACCAATTCCTGAATTTCCAATTTCAAGTAAATTATCTTTTTCTGTCAAAGTATTGATGGAAGAATCAGATGTAAAACCTTCTAAATTTTTAAATTTATTTCCTAACGTACTTATAGAGGTCAATGCGAGGGAATCTAAGTCTATCGCTCCCAACTGGGAATTTAAATTACCTCCATTTAAAAAACTATTGATATATAAATTATTGAGATTTTTATTTCTAGCACTAAGATTAGTGAACCAATTATTACTATCATCAGTTAACTGAATTCCAGAAGGATTATCTAATGGTAATCCCCCAGAATTTAAGTAATTGAAAGCATAGAGATTGGTAAATTCAGTTAACCTTGAATTTAATCCCAAACTGGGGGATACATCTATCGATGAGCTTGCAAAAACTGAACCTGTAGAGGAACCTGAAGATAAATTTGAAAACGCAAAATCCGGTACATTTTCAGTATCAGTTGGAGTAATACCCAAAATTGAACCAATCAATTCTTCAGTGCTACCAACGTTACCAGAAAGAAAATTGAATTTTGTATTATATATTTCCCTATGATAAGCACTAGTACTAAAACCAAAACTAGCACCAAAATTATTTTCTAATAAACCTTTGAGATCTGACTGCTTTAGATTTGTAGAAATATCACTAATTCTCTCCCAAGATGCAGATAAACCTGCTTGACTACCTGCGATTCCTGAAACCGTGTTGAGGGACAACCATAAATTATCGGAAGAACCTAAAGACTCATTAACGAAAAAGCTATTACTAATATTCTGAGCACTGAAACTTGTAATACCTTGATTTTCTTTTCCGGATAGAATCAAAGGTGACGATACTTGCTTTGAGAGAAAAATACCACTTAAAGCTTCAGTATCTATATTCATAGAAAGTGCAGATGATGTAAACGCACTACCAAGGAATCCAGAAATCCTAGATACGTCCGTTTGCTGAAAATCAGCAGAATAATAAGTGAAACTTAAACCAAAATTACTAATATTTGTTTGTTTGTTCGTTAACTGAGTTCCAAATTGATTATTCCCTGGGATTAAATGTGATAAATCTAATTTTGATGATGTTTGAGGGAAGAATATACCACTAACCGCAACAGTATCTACGTCCAAAGACCAACTTGATGACCTTGCGATACTACCCGCAGACCCATAAATATTAAAGGTCTCCGTTCCTTGAATATTTGCAGAATAATGGGTGATGCTTAAAGCAAAATTGTTTATCTTGTTATTATCTAATACTTTACTTACTTCATCTTTATACTTTGTTGGAAGCGTAGCAAATATTTCAGAATGAAGCAGTGCTTCTGTGGATGAAGAGTCACCTGAAATCAAAATACTACTCGAACCAATACTTTCTGCACTTAGAGAAAATGTAGATGAACCCAATAAATTATTTAAAGAGTTCTCGATATTAAAATTTTCAACTACAGATATCTGAGTGGAGTTATATGCGCTAACGATATTAGAGTTATCTATAATATTATCTTCATTATTAGATAAATATGATTTTTTATTTCCGGTTGTAAAACCACCAGAGATTACTGACTGTTCCTGTTCAGACAGTTCTACAAATAAGCTTGATAGCGGAACATTTCTTCTGGACATCTTGACACCTCAGGTTAATAATTTAGTCAAGATTTATAAAAATTGTTTGATAATACTTATGTTGTAAGCTTAAAATTTTTCAAAAATTTGAATTCTCCAAAAATTGGAATTCTCCAAAAGTTTGAATTAATCACGCAACTTTAAAATATATAATTTTTGGTTAATCTCAAAATATTTAAAATATAATAAATGGTTTTAATGCTATAAAATAAATAGCTAAATCAAGGATGAATCTAACACAAAAAGGACAAGGAGAAAGATAATATTAGTTAAATCATCTTTCTCAAGAATCTTTCAAAGGTACTATAGATACAACTATTTAACCAATAGTTAAACGATTTATATCTGTCTCTTCAACTTTAGAATCATTTGCAGATAAATTACCATTTTCATCAGATTTAGAAAATCTATCAGAACTCTCCTCTCTTTGGTAAAAACTAGTTTGGTTAATTTCTAAACCAAATAATTTTCCGAAAGGAAATTCTACATATGAAAATCTTGGTATTTTATACAACGAGGATTTACCACCACTAATAGCTTCTTCTTGAAGACTAGATAATTCGCTTAATGATTCCAATTTATTTAAAGAATGAGACATCAAATTTACCTCACAATATGATCGGAAATCTATTAGAGCGACCAATTAATACCAAAACCTAAACTTCAGTGACATTTACTAATACATTTTCATAACTACGAAGAAGTGTATGAAAATTCCAGAGCTTTTAGCTAACAATATATTTGAATTATGTAGTCAAAAGCTCTGGAATAGCCCAGAAGAAAATAACACTGAAATTTTGTAAATAATCTAGTAATTCATACCGTATCATATGTGAATTACTATGTTGATTTTATCAAATTAATTTACATTTTTTTTAAGGTTGGGCAAAATCATGTGCATCTAAAAAGTAATTTTTATCTTGCTTGAAGTTACCCACCTTTTGAGCTTTTGGTATTGTAGCCTGATAGAATTAGTTACACATCCAGTTAGTAAAATGACTCTTATCGCTTCTAGTGTTTGAATACAATAACATTAAGTCCACTGGTATCAAGCACTTTCTTGCTTAATGCACCACTTGCAATACTACCATCCTTACCAGATGCAGATACTGTTGCTAAATCAACAGACTTGTATAAGAAATCAGTCTTGCTTATACCAATATTACCGATATGATGGCCTAACCCTAGATCGTCACCATTTCCACCAGCAACAATTTCTTCTTGGTCTTCAGATAATTGTACGAACAATTTGGTTTCTTCATTATTTGCAAAAGACATTTTTCTGCCTCACATTAACTTAGGATACTTCAGAAAGGTGAACTTAAGATTTATAATTTTTTTCTTAGCTCTTGACCTTTTCTATATTTGTATTTTTGCAATTTATCTTCTATTTGTCAGTCGGAAAAAATCGGTAATTTCGTCTGAATATTAGTCGGATTAGGTAGGATGATTTTGTTAATTAATACTTTAATAAAAACTATATTTTTCTACTATCAAATATTCTATAAATATTTAGCATATTATATACATATATTGTAATTAAGCGAGTTGATATAACTAATTAACACGCTCGCTACACAAAATTTCTATTGTGTAACGAGCGTGCTATTATCCTAGAATTTTTCCTACAGATTTATGTGATTTTCTGTTATAGAAAAATTCATACTTGCTAAATATTTACTTTTACACACTAAATCTAATCTTCCAAAAAAACCGAAAGACTACCCATTGGCTGAGAATTAGAGATTAACTTTCGTTCTGAATCTTCTTCCAGGAATTCAGCAGTAGTTAGTCCAATATCTTTACCTAAAATCTTAGCAGATTCGGGAGTCGTAAGACTCTTAAAGTCATTAACATTGACTGCTGAATTAGATTCACCACCTGCAATTATTTCTTGTTGCTCGTCAGATAAATCTGCAAGCCATTTACTTTCTTGAATTCTGAACAACATAATATAAACCTCCTACAAAATATTCAAAAAAAAGAGGCACTATTTATGTGCACTTATAAAACTAATGTCTATATTGCTTGAAAATGCCAATCTTTATGCCAATTTTTTTGAACTATCCATATCGTAAGTAACATTAAATTAATCAAATATAGGAATCTGCTTTAATTTATGTAAGAATTTTTAGACTGTAGCTTTTCCTTCAAAGCTGATCAGTATTGCAGTATATTCCCATAACTTCAATAGATTCCCATACTTGCTTGTGAAATTGATTATTTTCTAGCCAACAGCAATAGCATTAATACCACTCGTCTCGATCAATTCTTTAATATAGGAACCACCAGCAATGCTACCTTCAGGACCAGATGCTGAAAATGTATGCAGAACCGAAGCCTTTTCTAGAAAGTCAGTTTTACTAATCCCAAAATCACCTTCAAATTTTTTAGGAAATGAAGAACCTCCAGATACAATCTCTTCTTGTTCCTCAGATAATTGTACGAACAACTTGTTTATCTTACTCTTTATAAAAGACATATTTTGTCTCCTATTCAACCAATAATATAGTTCAGTTAGCAAAGAAAAGTTAGTCCAAATATACTTAAGGACGACAACAAAATTAATCAAAACTGACATTTATTTTGTCTACCAAAAGATATGTACTAACAGATAAAATAAAAACCGATAATTCACTTACTCAAATAGCATCTAAACCTTATCCAAACCTAAACTCAACGCTACATTCCTTAAAGAATTTTTTAGTAGCTAGCGAACTAAAAGTAGAAGCAAGTCAAAACTAAAGCTCCCTTGTTACTCCCCTACAAGAGATGTTAAGACTCCCTTATGAATAGCTTTTGAACTTTTCTATATTTATATTTGCAAAAAAAGCTAGACTTGTCAGTCGGAAAAATTCGGCAATATAGTCTGTAAATAGGTAGGAATAAGTCGGAGCAAATGCTTATGTAAATAAAATTTTATTTTTAGGGAGAAAAATATGTAGAAATGTAACGTTATTTAGTTTATAGAGAATTTATTTACATGAATATTTTAGAGTTTAGGATTGGGAAATGTCTATTGAGAATTGAATGTCAACGATGCTAAATGAATATATTATTAGTCCTTGCACTATCATTCTAATTATCAATCAAACTTGTTTCATGTTTACATAATCCATAATAACTGGTTCTTGTTTAAGTCCAGCAGGGGTTTTCTCAATCAGAGAACGCTGAAGTAAACTTCTCAATGCTTCCATGAATTTACTTCCAGAACTAGATAAACAAGTTTTTTCCTGCAAGCTTTTAATGTCAATAGGAGCTTCACCTAAAGCAATTTGATACATTATTTGCTTTTCTAAACTTGATAAACGCTCAAACTGTCGAGTAAGCAGATTCCGTAAGTCCCTTATTTCTGAAATCTTGTACTCTCCTATTTGTAAAAACTTTGAGATGTTACACTCAAATAATTCTTTGGTTTGAGTCGCTAAAATTTTCAGCATCAAAGGATTTCCAGCATAATACTTCACCAAAAAATTCCAATCACTTTCTGTCGCTGAGAATGGTGAAATCGCCAGTAAAATTTTTTGAATTTCTTTTAGCGGTAAACCTTTAAGGTAAAACGAACGAACAGGTAAGTTTTCCCCTTCTTGAAGTTCTAAGTCTCTGGGTTTTTCTCGCGAGGTTAGTACTAAACAGCTCTGATGCTGAATCATACCGATATATCGAATTAGTTCACCATATCCTGAATATTCTTCCTGATAACAACCTACTTGTTCTCCAGGTTCTAAAACTGACTCTAGATTATCAAAAATTACTAAACAACGGTGAGAGCGAAAGAATTCAAGCAAGAGTAATATTTTCTCTTCCACACTTGTGGGTGAGTCTGCGACTTTAGGATAAGTGAAAAAGTTGAGTAATATTGTTACAGTATCTTCAAAAGCTGGAGCTTTATGCAGACTACGCCAAATGATAAACTCAAATTGATTTTGAACCTGTTTTGCTAATTTAGCAATCAAAGTAGTTTTACCAACACCTCCTATACCTAATACTGTCAACAGTCTACATTGGTCTTTATTAATCCATCCTGTGAGGGTAGATAGTTCCTCATCTCGTCCATAGAAACCAGAAATATCAGGAATTTCACCCCAATACTTTTTCCTATTGTTCAAATAATGACATGGTATTTGATTAGATTTACACAATGCTAATTCTCCAGTAGATAATCGCTGCTCTAAAATCGCCTTAAAATTCTTCTTGTAAACTTTTTGCCCCAATTTTTCGGATACTTGTTTCCATAAATCAGCTGCGACATCTTTAATATGACCTTCCGAACAGTTGATTTCGGATGCAATTTCCTCATAAGTTTGACCTTGCCAAGCTCCCTTAAAAATAGCTCTCTGTAAGTTATTTAAGGATTTTCCTTGTATAGATACAAGTGCAGACTCTGCGAGGTTAAAAGCTCGATTTTCTTCAGATTCAGTAATATTCTTAGATAATACTGGTTTAGACTCGATTAAATCAGTAGATTTCCTTATGATAGAGTAGCTTTCTGCTTCTGGGTATTCAACAAAATTACGTACTTCCGGGAATGTCATTTTTCTAAATCAGTTAGACGACATTAATCAAAAAACGAGTCAAATAAGTAGAAAATTGGTAACAAAGCAAACAATATTCTCTGATATTGCAATACTCTTTTTTATCGTTCCCAACAAACGATAAGTCAAAGTCCAACTTTATTCGCGCTAAACTACTTAATTTCTATTCAATAAATCTTGGATTTTAACTACAAAAGATATTTGACACCAAGTATCGAAAAATTCAAAACTAGGAGTGGAGTCTTATAAATAACGCCCTATAAGGCTGACCGTCCGCTTACGTTCATGATGCTGTTTAAGGGCAGAAAGCACTAACAGCAACGCCAGTTTACCTGGTTGTTCGGGTTGTCAATCATTTACGAAAAAACTAGCCTATAAGTACTCAGTAAGTTCATAGTAAGGAATCAGACTTACACGATTTAGCTAATAAATAATATTGCTTTGGGAGGAGTAACAATCTAATCTCTAGATTTTAATCCTACCCGTTAAATTTGCGTAAGTTCCGTAAGTATGAAAACTATTCTTTTCCTTGACTCTAAATTTATGCAAAGCTTGACAAAAAATGCTTCACATCTGAAGAGTGGAAATAGACTGTAGGTTAAGTCTAGAGAACAAACCTGTTAGTTCTCTAATGATGAATAAGACCGTTGGAGGGAGACAAGGGTTACTAAGAAGTGGATAAAGTTCGGAGGTTATTTTGTAAAAATATCAGTTTTTTTTATCTTATCTTTTTAAGGTGTTGCCTTTCAAAGGCTTATCCTAGTTCGATTCTCATCTTGCTATAATTATTAATCCTCCCAGATCCCACATGTGTCGGTCTTCAGGGGTATCTTCTTTATCTTGACACCAATTCTAAGAAGAAGTTATGTTAATTGGCTATCCTGCAGCTTTCCTGAAACAAAGAAAATTTCCTTGATAAAGATTTTGCTAATGGACAACCATGTTAATGAAAAGTTACATAAACTTCCACTTTTAAATTAGTCCCACAGTAGGCAAATAAATATTTAAATTTGCACCATGACATAGGAAGAAAGTAAGGATAGATACCTCAAATCCCCTTCATACCAACTTACTCAAATTTTGTGCTCTATCAAGTAGCCCCAAAGCTTTAGAGAATCTCTATTAAGTTAGTAACAGCGCATTTTACTAAGAGATACATTATGAGAGATAACTAGATTGATTGGTTTTTATTATCCTGACTATTGGTTATAATCTATAGTTCGGAATAATCTATAGTAAAGATACCAGCGATATTTACCGATCTACTAGCTTATCAATAATTCTCAAAGAATTAGAAAGTACTAGCTACAGGAGCACATAGCTCATAGCCTATACTTTAGAGTGCTAAACTTTATTTGCGATTATTAGATTTTAGAGCCTAACACAAGTTTCTCAAGGCATACTTTATAACATGAGAATTTCTAAATCTTGGTTATTTATCATCGTAGCAAATTATAAGAACTAGAGCGTTGTAATTTTTTGGAAAAGTTATTAAAATCTTTCAATATTACATATTTGTCAATACTTTTAATTTTATGTGACCTATATTTCACAAGGCTTTCAGCTTTTAAACCAAGCAATGAACCTGATACATTAAAAAAAATTACAAAACGGACAATTCAATTACTATATAGTACTAAAGAATACTAAATGTCTGCGAAAACACTGTTTTATTTTTAGTTAATTAAGTCTTGCTTAGCTCAATTATTGTATCAAAATCATAGCGTGAGGTAAGTATTCTGAGTTGTTCGGCTAAAGTTCGGTCGCTACTTGGAATCTGCTCTATTAATTGCAAGACTGAATCTGCATCCACTTCAATTGCTGCTTGATTTAAACTTGCAACCCATTCTTCGGACATCACGCTTAAATCTTTTGAAGTAAGTCTTATTTCTTGACTGGAATCAGAATCTTCCTCTGAGTCTCGATCTTCGGTTTCGCCTTTGTAAATATATTCAACTTCTAAGTACTTACCAATGGTTTCAAAAATAACTTCTTGTTGAAAAGGTTTGTGAACTAAATCATCACAACCTGCAGCTAAAATAGCAGCTCGCTGTTCTTCAAAAGCACTTGCTGTCAAAGCGACAATGGCTGTAGCGTGTTCTTGAGATCGCGCCTTGATTTTCCTAGTTGCTTCATAACCATCCATCAAAGGCATACGCATATCCATCCAGATAAAATGAGGCTTCCATTCTTCCCATTCTTCGATAGCCTCAACTCCATTATTGGCCGTACGTACATCAAAAGCAACTTTGCTCAGCAATTCAGCTAATAAGTCTCGATTTTCTTGACGGTCATCGACCACAAGAATCCGATAATTTTCTTGGGATGGAGCTAATGCAATAACCTGGCGTTTTACAGGTTTATCTGTTTTCGATCTTTTCGCTAAAGCAAGTTTAATTTCAAAGTAGAAAGTAGAACCTTTGTCTAGAACGCTATTAATAAATATATCACCTCCCATCATTCGAATGAATTGACGACTGATAGCAAGCCCTAAACCAGTTCCACCTCTAGTTTGAGCGCCACTTGCAGTTTGTACAAAGGGGTCAAAAATCTTATCTACTTCGTCTGGATGGATACCTTTCCCCGTATCTTCCACTTCAAAGTAAAGGGTACAGAGTTTTTCACCTGGGTATTGTTTGTGCCATGATTTAACCTTTACTCTAAATATAACTCCACCCTTTTGAGTAAACTTGATAGCGTTACCCAATAGATTTATCGACACTTGACGGAGCTTTCCCCGATCGCCAATGACAAAATGGGGTAAATTTGGATCTGTCTCAAATTCCAGTACCAATCCTTTTGCAGTCGCTCGGAGTTGAAACATATCTTTGATGACTTGCAAAAGACGATGCAAATTAAAGGATTCTGGATTTAAAACGGTACGACCGGCTTCAATTTTTGACATTTCCAAAACATCATTAATCAAAGCAAGTAAGTGTTCCCCACTACGGTTAATGGTCGCAAGAGAATTATGCTGTTGAGAGTTGAGCATTTGATCCCGCTCCATCAATTGAGCAAATCCTAAAATTGCATTTAAAGGAGTGCGCAATTCATGACTCATATTAGCGAGAAATTCACTTTTTGCTCGGTTAGCTGTTTCCGCTTCTTGGGCTTTTAATTCTAATTGATGACTATAATCTTCTAACTGCTTACGGGAAATTTCTAGTTGTCGCGATAACCAATACACACCAATTAATAATATCCCCGCCGCTGTTAAGCCCAAAATTACAATGATATTCGCCAGTCTACGGGCTGGAGCAAATGCTTCACGCTGTCCCATTTCTACCAGTAAAGCAAACTCCTGCTCGTTCAACCAACGATATACTCCCAATACTGGTATTTGGTCATAGTTGCTGTAAAGTTCCTCACCACTAAGCCCGAACATCGCCCGATCAATACCATAACTATTAACAGTTCTAAGAGGTTTTTCCCGATGTTCTTTAGAAATAAATATATTGTCATTACCTACAGAACCAACTAAGTAGGTTTCACCGCTTTTTCCTAAACCTGTTTTTTCACGAACAATTTCATCAATTCGCTCCAGGTTAAGATTTGCTAAAATCGCACCTTGACGGACTCCCGAACTGTTTCTCCAAGTCTTTGATAAAGTTACGGTAAGTTTCCCAGTATCGTGGGCTCTATAAAAAATTGGTGTAAATTTATCTCCCCGCTTAACTTTCTCAACATCAGTTATATTTGCTGAAGGTTCATACTTACCTTGACGCTTTTTGTTCGTAGAAATAATTATTTTATTCGTACGGTCAAGAATCGATATTTCTTGTAGATTTGGTTTAACCTTATTAACTTGTGTCAAATACTGGTAAATAATTTCATAGGTCGCTTTATATTCTGATTCAGATATATTCCGTTCGAGAATTTTATTAATCTTAGCTTTGACGTCTGGAAATTCAGTTACTAGCAAAAAATCCCGTTGCTGGTATTCAAACCAACGGGTAATTTCTTCTTCTTTAAGTGCAGCTGCAACTTTAAGCTTATTAAAAGCTGCTTCTTCGAGAGCTTCCCTCGCACTGAAAAATGCAACTCCTCCAACGACACCAACAGTTAGAAGAGATAGTAGCAAGAAGGAACTTGCAATTTTAGTAGTCAGTTGTTGCTTCCAAAATTTCATTTGTCCTTCTCTTCAAGGCTGATTACCGGGTACCCAAAATCAAAAGTGCAGAGTTTAGTCTCAAATTGCTTAACCCTTCACCCTTGATTCGTGATTTTTTACTCTTTTCAGGAAAAAAGTCAAATAAGTAGTTAAAATCAATTAGCTTGTAAAAAACCAACTTTTAAATCAACTAACTTTTAGATCAACTAGCTTTTTAAAAAAGCAACTTTTTAAGTAGACTAACTTTTTTCCCAATCATCAAAAATTTCCTTGATTTTTTTGATGGATTCATCTGCTGCTTCTTCTGGAGAAATTTTATCAACAATAACTTTATTCAGAGCTTTTCCCCAAATATTTTCATCAAGGACTTTACTATAAGCAGGATTTTGAGAAATCTGAAAATAGCGAACTCTACCTTCAGTAAAAGTTTTAGTTGCGGTAGAAATGTGGGGATCTTTGGGATTTGTCCAAAAAGTATCTTCCCATACAGGGTTCAAAACTGGTGAATTGCGACCTCCTGCAGTTCTGAGGTAAGTTTTCAATACTTCTGTCTTTACAACATAACGTAAGAATTCCTTAGCTAATTTCTGATTTTTGGAATCGGCTAAGATCGTTGCTTGCTCAGCCATAGTTAAATGTTCCACTGGCTTACCATTTGGTTTGTTGGGAAACTCCAAAATACCCAGCTTATTTTGGTAAATATCCGGATCTTGACGCACAGCGACAGGAATTGACAGACTGGAGTTAGGAGTCATTAATATCTCCCGATTTAGCAAACTGCGATTATTACCTGGGTTCAACCACTTTAAAGCCGTCGGTGGAATATAGCCCTCTTGGTAAAAGTTTTTGTACCACTCCAACACTTTGATAATACCTTGACGTGTTTCGGGTTTATCAGTCAGAAGTTCCCCTTTGGGACTAACAATTTTTACATCGTAAGCTTCCAAAATTTGTTCGAATAAGTAGTAAGTATCGCCAGCTTCCGGTGAAAGAGTAAACCCCAAACTATAAATATTGGATGTTTCACTAGATTTTTGAGCCCGCAAATCGTCTTGAGCTTTCTTCCAAAATTCCCAAAAAGCATTCCATTCCTGGGGAATATCTTTTTCGCTACGACCAACTTGCTTTAACAAATCTCGCCAGTAATAGATTTGCATTGTCGCTTGGTGAATTGGAACCCCATAATAACTCCGCTTTTTCTCAACGTTGTTATAAAAATTGACTGTTTCTAAAACTGGTTTGGGATAGAGATTTTTCAGCGGTTCAATAATATCAGAAACATCTACTAATTTATTTTCCCAAGCAAGACGTGAATTTGGCGACCTCTCAGCTTTAAAACTCATAACCACATCAGGGGGATCGCCTGCTTGCAAGGATCTGCGAATTTTTTTAGCCAGAGAATCAGTCGTATATAAAAGTAGCTGAATTTGATTTCCGGTTTCTTTTTCCCAGTTACTCACCAGTGTGCGGAGGGCTTCATCTTCTTCTGGGTTGAAACCTTTGTCCCACCAGACTTTTAGTACTTTTTGATTGACTGAATTTTCAGAAGACGGTGAGGAATTTTTTAATTGTTCGTCTCTGCTACAAGCTGTAGCAGTCATAGCAAATACTAAAAACAAACAAATAAATTTAAATATTTTTTGGCGATCACTTCTAGATAAATTTAATTTTGGTTTAAACTGAAAAATCGACAACACTGAAACTCTAAGAACTGAATCTCTAGAAATTAAAACCTTAGGAATTAAAACTTTAGGGATTAAAACTCGAGCGACTCGATTTATTTGTGCATTGCGTATTCTGCGCATATTCATCTATTTAAGGCAGCCAATAAAGTTATTAGATTGTACTTATTAGTAAGATTGAGCGTTGTAAGTCGATTAAATTGAACTTCGACGTACAGATGTCTTCTCAGGGGTATAAAAACTTTACGCAATTTTCAAATAAAAATTACATATATTTACAATTATTTTCGATTTAGTAATTGACTAATACTAAAAATTTTATTTGTTATTCATTGTTATCCCTTCTCTATTTATTCCCGATTACCTTTTAATTTAGGATCGGTCAACAAGGGATATTCAAATATTAATACGTAATAGTAATTTTTCTTACAGATTATCTCTTGAAGTCACCATTTAGTTGCTAGATCGAGCATGGAGTATGACTTGAAGGGAAATTACTTGTGGGAGAAGAACAATGAAAAAAGTGCTGTGGCGAAAATTATTCCTCAAAACCTTTGTCTGGTTGATTACTGAACTTCTACTAAATTTAATTGGAATTGATGATTTAGCTGATTATAGCGAATTTTTATTTGAGAATAGAACATCAAACTCGGCTAGCTTGGGTGTAGCAAATATTGCTTTAGTCTTATGAGGCAAATTATATCAGCTAATACAAGTAAAACTCTTCATATCTGACTTTATCTTTTAAATCCAAGCTAATAAGTGAATATTTTTTGTTTAATTATAATTAAGCTTGTGTAATTATTAATCTTTAATATTCAGTATTTAGTCTTTTCAATTTAATTGCTAATACGAAATAATATTCTAGCTTGAAAAAATCAACTATTAGCAGGCTAAAAACTTGATATTTATTTTTTGTAAATCAGGAAAATTGATTAAATTCTCCTGGATAACAAAATTACAGATACAAATCAAAGTCAAAATATTTATTTTTTCCCTAGTTCTTCCCGATTGTTCTCTAAATTAAAATTATTCAGCTAAGTCAAATATCTTGCACTTGAGTTGATTGGTAATAGCGCAAAACAAGGCACTTAAATCTGTGGGGTTGATATTTTTTAAAATATTATCAACCTCATTTTTATTGATAAGGCACATGTAGCGCTACGCACAAGCCAAAATAGTTGTGCTAACAAAGGTCAAAATATAACTTATAGCAGAAGTCAGGAATCAGGAGACAGGAGACAGGAGTCAGGAGACAGGAGTCAGGAGACAGGAGACAGGAGTCAGGAGTCAGGAGACAGGAGTCAGGAGACAGGAGACAGGAGACAGGAGTCAGGAGACAGGAGACAGGAGACAGGAGACAGGAGACAGGAGACAGGAGACAGGAGACAGGAGTCAGGAGACAGAAGTAGAATCGGCTTTATAACTGACTTTCAGTTTTTGAACTGTACTTCACTTAGTTGCAATCCGCTATATAATTATTTCTTTTTTTGTTTGCGATATTCCCAAGGGTCAATAAACCTTTTATCGCTCCAAACACCCTTTTGATTGGCTTTTGCTCCTCCTTGGGCTTGTTGAACAAAGATTTTGCTAGGACAATTTTTTAAGTAGGGAGGATAAACAACAGCTAATCCTTCACTGACCAACACTTCTTGGACAAAAGTACCATCAGGTAGCCTTACTTCTGCAACGCTGCGTCCATATCGGTCTTTATCAGTTACGTCTAACCTCACGCGATTTCCTGCACCACTTACTAACTCTTGTAAACGCTCCTGTGCTTTTTTACCCCATTTAAATTGACTGCGATCGGCTAAACGCCGACTTTTCTTTTCTTTGTTTGTATGGGGTATCTCCGGTGCATCCACACAAGCAAAACGCACGCTAATTTTTTCTCCATTGGGATCGGTTAACGCTAGGGTATCACCATCACTGACTCGTCGAACTGAATATTCTGGTGGACCAAAAACCTGATCGCATCCAAAGGTTCCAAATAGCAATACAGTTATGCATACCAATATGGTTATTTGTCTTTTGAACTTAAGATTCGGTGCTATGTACTTCAGTACTTTACGTTTGAATAATTTATCCATTCATCTTCTTCCACGAGTTCGTCCGTGGTGATGATAGCAATAATTCTTCTGTTTTCTGCCTTTGAAACGTATAGATTGAGGATACTTGTAGCAATTTAATCCAGATAAATATATGTGTATTTTTAGGAACAATCTTTCAGCTCTCGAGAATTTTTATAGATAAAGCTTGTTATATTATGGCTTTTTTGATTCAAGTTATTTGTCAAATAATTAATAATATTTCTTAATTATTAAATTATGACGTCTGAGTAACACTCTGTCTTGAAAGATAAATTAATAAAAAGTAACAATTAATGCAGAACATAGCAAAAGGTACCACATAGATTATGAGAGTGGAATTTGGCCAAAAAAAGACACCGTCTAGTTTTTAAATCAAATTCTAATTTACATCCACAGTACTCAATGATTGGATTAAAAGAATTATTTGATCAGCATGAATTAAGTTATACAAATATGTAACTTGCGGCACAAAAACAACAGTTTTATTGACATAAATTATTAATTGCGTATAATGATTTCATTAGTTTACTGGTAGTTGTATTTACAAGGAGGACAAGCATTTAAGATAAATCTTGCAATCTGAAGCACAACAAAAAATAAATACACTCAGTAGTAATTTTCAACAAATTATTTTCAACGAACAATCCTGACAAAATAACGATTCAAGTAAGCCTCTAAACTTGAAACTGTATAAAAAACTTCTAGCAGATAAAAATTACTGATGGGTATTTATCTCGAACAAATTTAAATAAAAAATTACGCAATATAGCGATACAAAGAATGGACGAAGAAAAAATAGTAGTAGTTGGTGGTTATGTCGGTTGTGGTAAAACTACTTGGATACATCAACAAATAGCTTTAAAGGAAAAAGGTTTTCCAAAATATTATAAAAAAATACTATATTTCAAGCCTGGTACGGGGAAATTCCAGATAGACCAAAAGAGAATTAGTATAGATTTTCCTAAAGTAAAAGTATTTGGAGATGGTCAAGAAGAAAAATTCCTGGATGAGCTAGAATCGGCAGATATGGCTTATATAGAACTGGAAAGTAATTTAGGACTTGGCTATATTGAAGAGCTTTTAAAGGATTTACCTTATTATCCAGTTGCTATATTACCTCCTCTATGCAAAAAATGCAGATGGCATTCTTGGGGAAAAGAGATACTAACTGGTGCTGCAATTAGAGAAAATTTTCATCAATTAGAAACCCTTCGCTTAGTAAATACTGGAAAAGTAATTTATACTAATAGTTTTAATAAGCTGTGGAATCAAATAACCGAACATATTTATGGAAAAGTTATTCGTGCTAAAGGAATCTTTAATTTAGATGATGGTCGCATCATTTATACAGAATTCATTTCTGATATTCCACCAATCGATTTTTTAGAACTGAATCTACCACGGTATTTACAAGGAGCCCCAAAACGTTTTAGTGGTTTAGAATTGGTAGGTTTTTCTTTAAATGAAGTTTCCTTACTAAGAGTTTTGGAAGATAGTTATTTACCAAGCTTTGGCATTTCACAATATCAGCAAGAATTAAAATCGAGTTAATAATATATCTGTAATAACGTAAGCATATATGTCCTTATTATGTATATATCTATGTAAAAATATTATCTCAAGATAGATAAAAAATATAATCAATTGTAGCCCTTGCTTCGCAGCTGTGCTTTAGCCTCTACCGCATGTGCACAGCTTGTGCTTATTGCTATCAACGAAGAAAAAATTGATAATAAAAACTCTTATACCAATTTGATAAATCATTGCAACGTCTCTACAGAAATCTATCTGTCTCATTATTTTTCCAAATTGGTATTATTAGAGATCTACTCTTTACTTTTCTGCAAAGAGCCATCTGGTAATAACCAGAAAGAAACACGACCAATACAAACCAGTTGAGCTTGTTGTTTATCTGCTTGAATAATATCTCGTATCTTTACCGGAATCGCCCCTTTAGGAGGAAAAGCCCAGTACTCCCCATTGCGACAAAACGGTTCTGTATAACCATTTTGCTGACACCATTTTTTACAAACACCCTCAATAGCCGCCAAAAAGTTTGGATATTCTTGCATCTGATTGAATGGTTAATGGAGAGCGGGCAATTACCCTATGATTTATCTAGAATTATTATCAATAAGATAACATGTTATGTTCCACAGTGGGTGTTATATATTTTTCATTGTTCGTAAAAAACTAAGTGCAGAAAATGAATTGTAGAACAATTACAATGTTTAGGGTCCATTGCTTTGATATTTTCTTTTGAGCATTCAGGTTAAAGCTCTTATTCCTTGTCGCTTACCTTTAGAGATTTTTCCTGTTGTTTGCGCTGAACAATTCCGGTGACGATCGCTAAAACAAATGCTCCAATCATCGCAAGAATCAAGAGCCATGTACTTCCCCCAGAAACACCAGCACCGACAGCTACAATAGTGGCGTTGGAAATGGAAACACCTATTACAAGAGCTGGTATGAACAACTTAGGAGAAGCTTTGGTCAGTCCAACAGCGTAACAGACAAAATCGAATAAACCCGTCATCAAAAAAGCAGTCATGAGGAAAAAGTTACGCTCCAAGTGACGTTGACTGAGTTCATCAACGCGAGTCATGAAGCGATCGCCAACTAATTTTGCGACCACATCCCGACCGTAACGTCTGGACAAATAGAAGCTTATAGAACAAGAGATTATATCTGCGAAAGAAACTACCGCAACCCCTGTAGTGAAGCCAAATAAACTTCCCGCAAGTAGAGAATAAGCCGAACTTGGAAGCGCCGGAATTACTACACTAACGAAGCGCAGTGCAAAAATTCCCAGAGGAGCCCAAACTCCCAGTAGCTTAACTTTAGCTTGTACTTGTTCCATTCCATAGGTATTTAAGAGCCATATACCTAAAACTACTAGCAGGACAATTAAGATAAATTTGAGTATTTTAAAAACGGTACGCTTGTTCACTTTTAATGTAGTTAGTAACTGAGTTGGCAAAATTTTTGGAACAACAAATTTAGCATATCTAATAAGCTTTATCATTTAATTAGATTTTTAAGTCTAACAGATGCTTATGATTACGTAATAAATATGGTAATTAAACATTTATTTAAACATTTAGTTTTAATTATTTTGGTAATCATTAACTTATCAAACAACTATGCAACCGCACAACCTACACCGAAGTCATCTTTAACACCTGAATCAAGCCCGAAGTCGTTAACTACACCTGAAGAACAGCAAATTCAAGAATTAGAAAGGCTTCAGCGTTCGCAGGAGATAGAAGAACAGGTAGAAGAAGAAGTTGACCGTACGGTAAACACAGTATTTGAAACTACCATAAACTTAATCAATTGGAACATAGGAATTATCAATCTTTTATTCATAATAATTCCTATAGGAGGTGCACTTGCTTTTTGGTTCTTTCGAATAATTATAATCAGGAAATTAGAATCGGATATAAAAAACAAATTAGAAAAACAAATAGAAGCTACTCAGGAAAAAGTCATTAAATCCTTACAAGAAAGAATAGATACTAATCAGGTAGAAATAGATAAATTAATTAGAGAAAATACTAGTAAAATATCAGAGGCAGAAGAAATGATGTCAGATATTCAAAATAAAATTAATCAGCTTAAATATGACTTAACAGAAAGTTTGGAAAGACAAAAAGAATTTGTCAATACTTTTATGAACGAACTGAATATTTTATTTACAGATGCTCAACGGGAAAAAGATATAATTGTCCAGAAATTATCCAAATTAGCACCTCCCCTTTCATCTCTTCCAGATACCCATCAACCAGATATTCAAAAGCAAATACAGGAACTAACAGCAGAACTTGAAGAATTGAAATTGGGGAACCCTCAAATATTTTTTACTACAGACGATTATTTAAAACACGGTGATGCTTTATTTTTTGAGGGTAGCTACAAAGATGCAATTAAGTCCTACGATGAAGTGATTCAAAGACAGCCCGATTCATATCCTGCTTGGGTGAGTCGCGGTTGGGCTTTGAGAAGAATAAATAAATTTAAAGAAGCTTTGAAAGCTTATGATAAAGCGATCGAAATTAATCCTACTCATCATATTGGGTGGTATGGTCGCGGAAATGCTCTGAGAGAATTAAAGCAGTATGATGATGCGATCGCAGCTTATAGTAAATCCATTGAAATGAAACCCGATTTTTTCTGGGCTTGGTTTCGTCTGGGTAGGTGTCATTTCTTTAAACAAGATAATGATAAGGCTTTAGAATTTTTAAATAAAGCAAAAGAATTAGATCCTGATAAATTTCCCAAGCTTCTTCGTAGTGATGAGGAGTTTGATTCAATTACCGATTTAGAAGATTTGAAGCAGTTATTTGAAGGTTAATTTGTATTTATATAGGAATCCAGTTTGAATATTGAAAAAATAGGTATAGCACTACTTAGCGCCATAATATAAATATTTTTGTCCACCTACCTCAATCGCAACAATTGCACGTAAGTATCCATAACGGTATGGTCCTTGGTGTCAACGGCGTATTGAATTAAGTTTTCGCGTAATTCCTGGGCTTGCTCTAAAGGAAGTAATTTAGCTAGTAGGAAGTAAACACCGCGAAATCTTGGGTCATCCATGTGTTTGCTTTGACGTTCTTTGGCTTCGGTTGAATCACCTAAGAAGTTCTGCACGATAAAGAATTCCATGATTTTATCATGACGGAAATACCACTCTTTTTTGGTTTCGCCATCTTTGTTTTTCCACTGACGACTGACGACCATTTTATATTTTTGGTCTTCCATACTTAAAACTTCTTGGTCAAATTCATCAGCTAGAATTGCACTTTCGTCATTGATTCGCTGTTGGTATACTCTTTGGGAAAATTTCTTCAGGGGAAAATTATGTTTCCATTCCCGTTTGTATTCCCACGCCATTAAGTTATATTGTTGTTCTTGCAAACGAAACAAATCCGGATGTTCGCCTTGGGATAACATTTGAGATATCAAGGTTAGATCCATTGGGTTAGAAAGTACCCGATAGTTTGCTTCTAATTCTGTTGCTGGTTGTTGTGGGTCAAGAATTTTTCCCAGATAATTTTTACAAGCTTGTTTGTACGAATCGTCTGTAATTTTTGCATCTGCAGGAAGACGCAAAGAACGAGAAATCAAAAACTGACTAATTTGTTGTTTTGTTAAAGGTTTTAAGATAAATATCTTGGCGGTGGAAGGTGGTTCCCACTGCAGTGGTTGGGTGGTCATAATGACATTACAGTGAAAATAGCTTTCCACAAATTGTTTAATTTGCGATCGCGTATCGGCGGTGACTTCATTCAGTCCATCAATATAAATATCAATTGCACCGCTATAAATAAGGCTTTTTAAGAAGTTGATATCCTGTGCTTGTCCGCGAAGTTTTTCTTGAATGGCTTCAATTACACCTTTTTCGCACTTGTATGCAGGTAAATAAACGGCAATATTGGATGTATTTTTGAGTAAATGACACAAAAACATCGACTTACCTAAACCAGAATCACCTTCTAAAACAATTTGTCCTTTGACGGTGGGTAAGGCTTTGGTAATAGGAACGATTTTGTCAGAAGCAGGAGGTTTGACGCAAGATTCAGGAAAGTAAGTTGCTTCAGTAAAATTATCTAACCGTGCATCTGCTAATAATGAACGTTGAAAAGGTTCTAATAATTTGCGACGCAGAAAAGGAACCCAGGTAAGGAGAAAACCAACGTAACCCATACCAGCAATCCTTCTGACCCAAGGATTCCAGAAGAAGATGGCTTGAATTTGGGGAGATTTGGGATAAGCAAAGATTAGAGCAAGCCAAAAAGCTGCGTGAGTTAAGATGATGTTTCTAAAGTTGAAAAACCATCGCCAACCTTCCAGGTTAATTATTACTGACTGTATTGTTTCAGCGTTCGTAGAGTTGATTTGTTTGAGGTTCTTGTAGTGCTGTCCAAGTAAGGTAATATCTTGAGTTTCCCAAACAACGTTTTTGTTAGCTGCAACTACTGCTATTTTTTCTGCTAAATCATTTCGTAATTCTGTTAAGTCTTCACTGGTAATTACTTCCCAGACTTTGAGAAATAATTTCAGTGTTTTCACAGCTTCTGAATGGGTGAGTTTTTCTGGAGTTGTTTGAGGATAAGCAAGCCATTTGATTAAGGTTTTTGCTTCATCACTACCACCACTCACAAAATAACCTAAAAAACGCCATTGTGGGATAGTTGATAGACTGTCGTAATAAGCATTATTAAGTACAATTAGAAATTCTTTTAGCTCCAGCGGCTTTTGTTTTATGTTCCTTAAAGCTTCTGCTGCAATTTTACGATCCGAATAATTGATGGTTTTATCTTTGAGAATGTAAAGGATATCTTTGACATAGAGTTTAGCAGCCTCCCCTAAATTTCCCAAAGCTTCTAATGCAGTACCACGGAGGTTTGATTCATTAAGAGTTTTGGCTTTATATTTAAGGATATTGCCGATGTCTTCGATGTAGTCTTTAGCGACCTCCCCTAAATTACCTAAAGCTCTTGCTGCACTACCACGAAGGTATAATTCAAGACTTTTATCTTTAAGGATATCAACAATGTTTTTGATGTAGGGTTTAGTTGCATCCCCCAAATTTCCTAATGCTTGTATTGCAATGTCACGGATTTGAAAGTCAACGGTTTTATCTTGGAGAATATCAACGATGTCTTGGACATAGGGTTTAGCAAGATCCCCTAAATTCGTCAATGCTGAACCCATAATAAAACGAGTAATTTGATCAACAGTTTTATCTTTAAGGAGTTCAAGAATTTCTTGGACGTAGGGTATAGTAGCATCCCCCATTTTCCCAAAAGCAGATGCTGCAGCGCCACGAACTATGAAATCGATTTTTTGATCTTTGAGTAACTCAAAAATATCTCCGATATAGGGTTTAGCAATATCCCCTAAATTTACCAAGGCTTCTGTCGCATTACCACGGACTTGAGAGCCAACGGTTTCATCTTTGAGGAACTTCAGGATATCTTTGACGTAGGGTTTAGCAGCATCCCCCAAATTCCCCAAAGCTCTTACTGCACCAGCACGAACCAAGTCATCAGCAGTTTTATCTTTAAGGATGTCGGCGATATCCTCAACATAAGGTTGGGTAAGCTCTCCCAAATTCCCCAAAGCTCTTACTGCACCAGCACGAACTCCAAAGTCAAGGTTTTTATTTGTGAGGATATCAGCAATTTCTTCAACATAAGGTTTAGCTGCACTTCCCAAACTACCGAACACTTCAACTGTACTGTAACGAAGTCCAGGATCAAGACTTGTATCTTTGACTAATTCAAGCATGTCTTTGAGGTAGGGTTTAGCAGCATCCCCCAAATTTTTCAAAGCTCCTACTGCATCGCGACGAACCTCTAATTCAACATTTTTATCTGTGAGAAGTTTGATAGCTATTTGAGCAATATCCTTGGGTTGCTTAAGTATTGCTTTTAAGTCCTTCGTATCATATTCACCTAATTTCCTCAAAGCAAATCCCTGAACTTTAGGATCGCTATCGTCAAGAGCAGCCATAATGCCGTTAATATGCCAGTCTTGTGGCTTAGGCTGAGATACTTTTTGAGCATTTACCCGGGTTAGGTTGGGTAGAAGAATAAGGCAAATAGTAAAAGTGAAAACTAGAAAAAGGGAAATTTTTCGTTTAATGCGGGTGAAGACAGACATGATTAGGGAATAAGGGGAAATTGATAGAATTAGGAAATTACAAATCTCACCTCAATCCTTATCCTTACCAAAAAAATATAGAGTAATAAGACAGGTAAAATCAGGGTGAGAAGTAAAGGCATTTCATCAAGCTGATAACTGCTACAAATAATTAATCAACTCGATCGCTATCAATTCCAGAAGTATTTTTATTAGCAGAAAAAGCTTTTTTGGGCATCCAACTTTATCGGTTTATATCACAGGCTTATTATTAATACCGATCGTGGGTTTTAAAATAGACATCTCCGGAAAAGAATGTAGAGACGTACTATGGTACGTCTCCTAAGAAACTTGTGCTCGAAAGCTTATAAAATTGTACTTTTTGATTTTGTCAGCGTAAGTTTCTTTTATGTTTTGTGGAGGGGAAAACCTAACCCCTCCTCAATCGCTCTACAAAGATTTTGGGTTATGCATATTCAATTTCCGGAGAGCTCTAATATAGCTTCTGTCAACTTCTTGTAAAAAAATATCATCGTTTCGTTTTATTGAGTTTAAAATAAACTAAAATAAAAGTATGTAGTATTAGTAGTATTTAATACTTTAAGGTTAGATTAATTACTAGTCAACCGAACTGAGTATCACAATATCAAAATACTTACAGAGTTAAGTGGTGGTGAGATCCTCTGTAAGTCTAGCGAAGCTTTATATATATTTATCGACATCTCACCGATGAAAAGAGATGAATGAAATATCTAAAGACCCAAATCTGAGTTCTGTAATTCAATCCTTGGGAACTTTGACAAATTTATACTTAAAAGCATCTTTAGCTGGAGCCAATACCCTCACAGGATGGTCATTGGATGATCGAGACCCCCAGATAATTGAAAAGCTAATGCCTTTTTTTAGCTGGCTATACAAATATTATTTCCGGGTGCAAACCGATGGGTGGGAACATATCCCAAAAACAGGAAAAGTACTATTGATTGGTTCTCATAATGGTGGATTAGCAATTCCTGACACCATGATGATGACCTATGATTGGTTTAGAAAATTTGGCACAGACCGCATAGCCTATGCCTTAATGGAACCAAAAATATGGCAATTCCTACCGTGTTTCGGTCGTTTAGCAACTCAAATAGGCACCATTCAAGCACATCCTAAAATGGCTAAAGCGGCACTGCGTCGGGGTGCTACTGTTTTAATCTATCCAGGAGGGGCTCAAGATGTATTTCGCCCCTACTCTATGCGAAACAAGATATATTTCTGTGGCAATAAAGGATTTATCAAACTAGCCTTAATGGAAGAAGTTCCAATTATCCCACTTATTTCTCATGGGGCTCATTCCACCTTATTTGTGATTGCAAATCTGTACCCTCAATTGAAGCAACTACATCAGTTGGGTATGCCATGGTTATGGGGAATAGATCCTGGTGTATTTCCAATTTACCTGGGTTTACCTTGGGGGATTGCTGTTGGTCCGTTGCCTAATATTCCTTTACCAATTAAATTGCACACTCGGGTATGTCCGGCTATTGTATTCGATAGATATGGTAAGAAAGCAGCTCGCGATCGAGAATATGTCTACCAGTGTTATAGGAAGGTTTATAATCTAATGCAACAGCAACTAGATCGATTAGTTCAAGAAGAAGAAGGTCTGGCTTGAACGCACCCCAACTAAACTAACGTTATAGTTGAGGATTCATCCGCTATGCAGCTTTTAGACTACGCAACGTTTCCAGAGTTACTGGCGTTCTCAGTGTGTCGTTGGAACTTTTGCCTACGAACACTCTAGAAAAGTTTTTATCACCCAAAATATAGCTGTACCAATACCTAGCACCTATGTTGTAACTGGCATTTAGATCTGCATTGTAATTCTTCCCATTACTGAAGCGACAAAGGGAATAATTAATCTTGCTCCTCTTAACTTTACCACTACCATCAAAGGCATAGGCGCTGGTATATTTCGGGTTAACAAAAACAACTTTACCACCCAATTCCATCCATCTATCTTGTGTCAACTCCACAATTTTTCTATGACACCAAAGATGGAATTTTTGTTTTTGTAAAGACTTTTTCCTTCCAGCTTTAGCTTTCCAGCCTGCTAAATTCTCAAATACAATTAATTTGATATTATGAGACTTGGCAAAACTAACAATACCTCGCACCACTTTGCGAGAAATCTCCAGGTTGATGTTAGCTGATTTACGATAAAGTCCTCTACAAAAACCTTTGATGAAGTCTGACTTTGTAATATCTCTAGTCTGCTTAGATTTTTTTGCAATCATCATCCGTCGTTGATTTCGTCGGTCTATGTCTCTAGCAGGATTAACAAAATTCCTAGCTTTTACAGTACCGTCTCTACCCACTATAGATGCTGTTGCAGCATTGTTTATACCCATATCAACACTGCAAACAAAGTCGGATTCTTCGAAAACAACTTTCTTTATCTGAACAGGCATAGAAAGTTGGCATTTATTTTTATTTACCACCAATGCAGGTGATTGTATCTTGTTCCCCTCAACTAAATGGCGATTTAAACCATGTTTTATGATCGGAATTTTAGTCAACCATATCCAATCAAATCCATTCCAAACTTTAATATCAACAGTTTTATAATTTAATCCATACCTTACCTGCTGACCTTTATACAATGCTGGGTAAGAATTACACATTGCTGTCAATTTTGGTGGTGAGGATTGGCGTTTTTTTCTAATGCCTGATTGCCATTCTTTGTACCTAGTATGAAAGCTAGATACTATACCGATAGCATCAGAAATAGCAGCACGTCTTAGGTAACTTGGAAACTTCCTAAAAGACGGGTATTTATCAATGATTTTTTGGAAATATAAATGCTTAGGATGAGGATTTTTAACAGTCCTGTGAATCATCCTCTCCACTGCATTAATCCGTTCTTTGGAAGTCAAACTATCAAGACTAATCCATTGAGCATTAACAATTAGAACTAAAGGTTTTAAAAACCTGCGATATTCCTCTATAGTTGCAATCATTTGCTGTTTTTGAATTGATGTCGCCACTAAATTCCAGACATCAGTCCTTACTACAGATTGCGTATTAGTTATTTTTTTACTCATCATGAATTAGTCCCGACCTTGACTAAATACATTTTAACTAATTAATATATAGATGGGGACTGCGCGGGCAATACTGTTCAAAGAATTTTCCTCCTAGAATCAAGCAATCTTATTGACTTTAATAATGTGCAGATAAAATGCGTCCCACTGTCTTTTGGACCACAGAATTATTCATCATAAAGGTATGCATGACAGGTAACTGAACTATTTGGTCTTGGTCGGATAGTCGAGTTTCACTGAGAGCAACAATACCGTCATTGAGTTCATTTCCAAACGGGCTCCAGGATCCTCTTGGTCCTGCCGTACCAGCTAAAATTGTGTAAGGAGATTCAATTCCTGGAAGTGATGTAAAGAAAGCCTGGTTAGTTAAGTTTAATCCGCACTGACCTGTCCACCATCTAAAAGGTGGTAGTCGCCAAGCATGGGGCGCGAGGCGTGGTAGTTGGTTTGGCGTACCTAACATGACAATATGTTTAGGTAATTCAATGGAACCTATACCCAGAGCCGCTCTTATTAATAATCCCCCGAGGGAATGGGCAACAATCCCATAAGACTCTTTACTAGCTATTTTTTGAATACGGATTCGAAGACGCTCAACGATAGACTCAAATGTTTCTGCAAAGGCGATGTAAGCAAACTGTTCGGTCGTACATCCAGTTTGTTGTAAGTACCATTCAAGACCAAGCAGTGATAAGGGTGTTCGACTAAGACCGTGAATTAGCAATACCTTCATTCTTCCAGCAGAAAATTCTTTCTTGTTTAAATACCCGGACAAAATTAATTTAACATTTTGTAAAATTAATTGAACATGATGCTAAATGTTAGACACTAACTCTAATCCCTAGTCGAACTGCTTCCCCAAAGGGAAAATCTTCTGTTTCAGCCCCTCCTGGAGTTACCACCCACAACACAGGTAATTCTGGTTTCCACTCTGGAAAAGTTCCATAACCATCAGTTAAGTAAACACAAACCGCTTGATTCTGACCATCCCAACTAACTGCTACTTTTTCAAAAAATGGGATAAACGACGTTCCACCACCCCCTTCAGGTTTGGGTATAGCTGCATGTGCTTGCAATTGATAGGGTCCATAAACATCAACATCAGCGTAGTAAAGCTCGCACTTGAGATGGGGATATGAATTAAGAATTCCTTTTAATTCAGCTAAAAATACCTGTAATATATCGCTATCAACGGAACCACTAGTATCTATGCATACATAAACATTAACTGATTCACCTTGCAAACTTTCTAAATATAAACCCCGTCCAATAAAGCGACGGTCGAACCCAGAAAAATCAGTAGGTGTTTGTACCATATAGCGCCAAAGATAAGTACGCCAATCAATTTGGGCGGTGCTCAAACTACCTAATTCTCGCTTGACTCCTGCGGGAACATCTCCTTTTTCTGTGGCTCGAATAACCGTTGCTGCTTGTTGTAAAGCATTTTGCCAGTTAGCCTCGATCGCAGCTTTTCTGGCTTGAGACATACTATCATTGTTGCTTTGTTCGCCTTCGTTGTCTCTTTTACCCGAACTATCCTGTGGCGGTCTGTCTAATAAATCAGGTTTACTTAAATCTGGAGAACTTCCCCGGTCTTTCGCCAAAATTTCGTAAATTTCTTCAACACTGAGATTTTCTAGATCGGGGTCGCGTAAAGTTTCAGCAGGTAATTCAAATATTCCCTGTTGGGCAATTATGCCATTGATGACAATATCAGCAGCAACATTCCATAGCTCGCGATCGCGCACCCCCCGGCGAGTTACATGGAGTAATGCTGCATGCAAAACCTCATGTAATAAAATTGCATCCTGCTGATTTGGGCTCAGGGACAGCAAGAAATCAGGATTAAAGTATATATCTTTACCATCAGTTGCTGCAGAATCAATCTCTTGAGAAGGAACAAACTGAGCAAACATCGCCAAAGTGGCAAAGAAAGGAGACTTCATCCGCAAACGTAGTAAAGAAGCGCTGATTGCTTTTTGGATTTCCATGGGGTGGGGATTGGGGGTTGGCGACTGGGGGAAAATGTGGGAAGTGTGGGAGGATGGGGAAGAGCAAATTATTCATTCTTACTCATTACTCACGCCTTATGTGAATTAGAAGCTGAAATAACCTAAATTCCTAGGAATAATCACAAACGTGATTTAAGCCGGTCCTTAAAACCCTTGATATTACAAGGCTGAATTTAATTCACATTAGCCGTTACTCATTACTGTGCGCTTACGCGCCCCGCTGCGCTAACATTACTCATTACTTTTAACTTCCGCTTCCCTGTTTCCTTAAAATCAAATTAATTCTTGAAAATCTTGAATAAATTGCTGAAGCTTGGGGTCTTTCTGGACTAGTTGTGCGAGGTGTCCCATTTGTCCTTTATTTCGCATCATGCGGCACAAGTCTGCAACAAATAATTGTACCCACTCTGCTGTTGCAACTTGACTTAACCAAGTAAAGGCATTGTAAGCCTCATCTGCATTTTTGGCTCGCATAGTTAAACCAATTGCTGTTGCATATCTGGCGCTTGGTTCTTCAGGAAAGAGAATATTTTCAGCTTCACCTTCTAGGATTGGAGCAAGACTAGGTAGGGTTTGATAAAGACTGATAAATGCTACAAATTCTCCTGCAGTAGCTTCACCTACAGCCGGGGCAATACTTAGTCCGAATTCATGTAACTTAGATGCCATTGCCCAAGACCGTGGAGATGGCCAAGCCGCCTGTTGAGAGTCAAGTTTGTGTAACAATGTGGAGCGAAAAGAGAGAAAAGCAATAATTTGTTCGTGGACTCCATTTGTTAAAGCGTAGGTTTTAAAACTTTGAAAATCTGGCTCCACTTCCAAATGTAAAAATCTATTGGCGAGGGGAGATGGCATATCAAAGACAGCAGCGCGGTCTTCTTTACGGTTTCCAGCAGCCCACACATACCAACCTTCGGGTACGGAATAGGAACCAACTTTTCGATCTAAAATCAATTGCTGTGCGACTCCTTGCATAGCCGGTGGAGCCATATTTAATTCATCTAAAAAGAAAATCCCAGCACCATTACGGGGTAAAAACTCCGGTGGATACCACTTGGAAGTATTATCTACTGCTACAGGTAAACCACGTAAATCGGTTGGTGCTAGTTGAGACAATCTAACATCGACAAATTCTAAATTATTTTCCTTTGCAAGCTGCCCAACAATACTAGATTTACCAATCCCGGGAGCGCCCCAAATCATTGTGCTGATTTTAAGGTTTTTACGAATAAGGTGTTCTAAATAAATTTTTAGTTCGCTGGGAGTCATAGAATTTTAGATTATGTCCTGCGGATAGGTCAGACAAATAGATTGATTAATTAGGGCTTGCTGAATTAATCAGGTTTTAAATCTAAATCAATTAGATTTTGAAACTACATTTTGCGTAACTTCATGTAGATTTGAGATTACACACCCTATTTTTTTTACTTGCTAATTGTTCCAAAAATTTTTGAAGAGTGCTAGAGTGATTCGCTACAGCTGCAAGAAGTTTTATCAGTTAATGCGCTACCGCGCACGCTACGCTAACAGTTAACAGTTTATGGCTAACGCCACGCCCTTACGGGCTACAGTTATCAGTTACCACTTTCTGTTCCCCATACCCTGTTCCCTCCTGTAACAGTTAAAATTTCCTGTTCTCTGTTCCCCATTCCCTTTCAACTAGATAGTTTAATTTACAGGGGGAGTTAAGAGCGATCGGGATGGTTTTTCTTTGATGAATACAATACTTTTAGCGATCGCTGAGCAAATTTACGAACTTCTATCTCTTCATCTGCAACTAATTTTTCTAAACTATCAATCGGTGTTTCTGGATGTTGAGCAGCTCTTAATCTTTCTTTTCTGATAAAACTTTCAGCCAAAATTTTCAAGATTTTTAAACGGATATTTTTTGTTGTATTCGGATGTTCTAACACCAAAGTGCAATATCTATGAAATTCTGATAATTTTTCCAATACTAACGGGGGTGTGTTGGGATTTTTGACAATGCATAATCTTAAATCCGAATATCGAACTAGTTCTGTAAGCACATGTTCTGGCGTATTAGGATTTCTTGCAACAGCTTGACGTACTTCTAAATGGCGATCGCTAGCAAGTTTTTCCAGGACAAATGGTGGTGTGTTGGGATTTTGGGCGACATTACGACGTATTTTTTTCCACGAACTCAGCGCAAGTTTTTCCAAAATGTGTTGCGGTGTACTGACATTTTTTGCGATTTCACGACGAACTTCTGGTGATGTTTTGACCCATTGGATTAATATTCTCAGAGGAGTCTGGGGATGTTGAGCAACATACTTACGAACTGATAAACGTTCATTCATTGCTAAACGCCATAAAACTTTCTCCATCACTTCAGGGGAAGTACTGGGATGTTGGACTAGCAACAAATCATATAAAGGATTTTTTGATAGTTTTTCAAGTACAAATGCTGGACTATTGGGATTTTCCGCTACAGCTTTGAGTACGTCACCCCGACTCTCTTTAGTAAGTTGAAAAAGAATTTCGGCGGGAGTATGGGGGTTTTCCGCTACAAATAAACGTAGTTGATGTACTTCCACAGCTTGTACTAAGACATTTTTAGGTACGTTGGGATGTCTAACGACCATTTGACGTACCCTTAGCTCGGGATGTTGGATTAATTCTGTAAGTAGGTCGCCAGATAGATAACGGTTGTAAGCCAGAAATCTCATTTCATGGACTCGATAATCCATTGCTAATCGAACTATCAATTTCTTTGATAAATTGGAGCGTAAAGCTATGGCTTTTTTTGCTTTGCTATGTCCTTTCCCAATCAGTTTTTCTAAAACATGTGTGGGTGTATGGGGATGTTTAGCTATTCTTGTCTGAATTTCAATATCATCATTCCAATTCAATTCTGAATGTTCTGCAATTTTTCCCAAAATGTTGGGGGGAGTTTTGATTTGACTAGCCAAATACCGACGTACAGAAGTGGTACCGTATTTCACTAATTTTTCTAATACCCTTTCACTTAGATCTTTGCGTTTAACAATACATAAACCCAAAGCATTATCATGTTTACTTTTAATTGCTAATTGCTCAAGAACATTTTGTGAAGTTTGGGGATGTTTTGCTACAGCAATTAAAACTGCTGAATTATCAAGGTTTGCAGCACCAAGCAATAGCCATTGTGGAAGATTATCTTGTTTTAGCAAATTTATTAATGTCCAAAAAGGTATTTCGATATAAAAATTGGGTTTTTCGATTAACAGTAAATTAATGACTGGATTTGCTAAAAATTCTTGAGGAAACTTAGATGCTAATTTCAGTAAAATATCTTTTGGTGTATTAGGGTTGTTGGTAACTCCTGCAAGAATTAAGTCATCTTCCCTAGCTGCTAAGTCTTTTAATAATTCGGGGTCAGCATTAGAATTCCCTGCAACTAATCGTGCTAATTCAATATTTTGTTTGGCAAGAATCCTTAGCGTTTCAGGTTTAGTATTTTCATCAGCCGCTTGTTGTTCCGGAGTTAAGTGCATTGTGGTAGCCCTTATAATGCCGATTTAATTACTGTTGAGATAAATCCCTGACAACAAAAATTGACAAACTGGGCAAGCAATAAGAGTATTTGGTAATCTATTTTTAGATATGTCTTAATATATGATTTTATTTATTTTTTAATATCTATTCAATTGTTTGTATTTATTTTCATTGGCTAGTATCAGAATCAAGTTTGATTGTTAAAATTATTGTTATAAAGAGAGGGAACAGGCAACAAAAAGTGTGTTGTTAGCAAAGCATGCTGTAATCGTTATTTTTTAATCTAAGGGCAGGTTATACTAACAAAAATATGCGGAGGGTTTTTATATTTTGTAGTATCGGTCATTATTAATACTTAAGCCGCTCATCAATCATTAAAATCACTAATTAAGTTTTGTTTAACAATATATTATTGTACTTAGGTAGCTATGTAGTTTTCTAGTAAAAACGTTACACATTACTTTGATTAATAGACTAGTTAATATTTATATTGAATTAAAATATTGTTTTCTCATTTACTTTCGTATAATATACAATTCCCCGGACATCTTTACTGCTATAGACTTTTTATCTATTTCCTAGTTTCAAAAAAATTATTCTTCGTAACAACTAGCTCTCACTATAAGACTTGGATCTCGAGCTAATTTTGCCAGTATATTAAAGGGTGTATTATGATTAGCTGCAACTTCTCGACGAACCTCCGCTGTTTCATCACTTGCTAAATATTCCAAAATATCTATTGGAACATTAGGATTACGAGCAACGGATTTTCTCACGGAATTATCCCGGTCTGAAGCAAGTTTTTTTAAAACACAAGTAGAAGAATTATAATTAGCCGCTACTTGGAGACGAACAAATGAATTTTTATCTTCAGATAGTTGCTCCAAATAAAATTCAGGTGTTTTCGGACTAGATGCAACTGCACTACGAATGGTTTCATTTACATGAAATATTGCCCATTTATAAAAGAAATCAGGTAATTTATGTTTATGAAAAACCAACTTATTAGACTCATAAATTTCTGTAAAGAAATCAGGTCTTTCCAGTAAAATTAAACTTAATCCAGGATTATGTAAAACTTGAAGTGGAAATTTATCAAATAGTCTCACTAATATATCTGGTGGTGTATTCGGGTTTTTGGCGATCACTTGGCGAACTTCTCGATCTAAACTTTTGGATAACTCTTTAAGACGAATGGCTGAAGTATTAGTATTTAATACCTCCCTCTCTAGAATTGGCTCCATAGTTTTATATTCAAATATTTACCTGCTATTATTTATATTAAAACAACTAAGATTTATAAGTATTGATATTTTGTATGAAAGAAAACACTTCTTAAAAAAAATAATATAAATGAGTAAAAATGCTTTATTTTATCTTGAAAATAAATGATTAATTATTAAAAAGGTGAAGATTATTATTTCTCATCTTATTATTGGTTTTATGTATTGATATATACTATAAGTATAAGATTCCGGTTTGATTATTGGAATTATTCTTAAAGGTAGGGAACAGGGAACAGGGAATAGGGAACAGGTAACAGAAAGTGCATAAATAAATAAGATAGATCGAAAATTTATGAATAAAAAGCTTAGAATTATTGAGTAATTATTTCCGGAAATTCTAGCGCATTAAGTAATGGTAACTTTTGTTGTCATCATCAATACAATTATTTCACTGATATTATTTAGCGCAGCGAATAAAATCTGGCTAATGAAAAAAAAACTGACAATAGTTGCTGATTGTTTTGTTGCAATTGAGATTAGTACAGGTAAATTATTAAGTAAAACACCACGTACTATTTATTTGGGTAAAGATCGTGTTAGTAATCTGCGTTACGAGCACCAATTATTACAACTACGGATCCAACAATTCCAGCAGATTATTAGTTTAATATTTTTGGGAAGACAAATGTGGCGTCGCTATCTGCAATTTTCACCGCTAACCAAAAGCATAGATCGTAGGGAAAGATAATGTAATTAGGGTTTGCTGTAAAAAAATTTTTTAGTTAAAAGCAGATAGAGACGTAGTAGTACTACGTCTCAAAATCTTTTGGGAGACAGGGAATTAGATAATCCCAAAAAATCCCAAAAGTTAAATTAGCTCCGTGCAAATAAATCCTAATAACCAACGACAACTAAATTACTTGTCATAACTACTTTTGATTTCTCTCCCCTGGGACGCTCATAATTTGACAGTGACAGTTTTTACTTCTGTGTAATGCTCTAAACAATATTCGCCTAGTTCACGTCCCATACCTGATTGTTTGAATCCACCGAAAGGTGCAGCAGCATCAAAAATATGATAGCAATTGACCCAGACCGTACCAGCACGAACGTTATTGGCGATCGCATGGGCTTTGGTAATATCTTGGGTCCAGACACCAGCAGCAAGACCGTACATGGTGGTATTTGCTAGCTCAATGACCTCATCGATGTCTTTGAATTTGATAATGCTCATTACCGGACCAAAAATTTCCTCTTGAGCAATTTTCATCTCATTTTTGACATCTGAGAATACTGTAGGTTGAATAAAGAAACCACGATCGCCAACTTGATGACCGCCACATAACATTTTTGCACCTTCGCGCATACCAGATTCAATGTAGCTCATCACTTTATCGAATTGGTCTTTGTCCACTTGCGGACCTTGCTGGGTATTAGAGTCAAATGGATCGCCGACAACACGCTTTTTAGCTTTCTCTACACTAAGTGCAACAAACTCGTCATAACATTTTTCTTCTACGAACAGACGCGAACCTGCATTACAGCACTGTCCTTGGTTGAAGAATAAGCTGTGATGAGCGCCTTCAATTGCTGCATTCATATCTGCATCTGCAAAGACGATATTTGGGCTTTTACCACCAAGTTCTAAAGTTACTCGCTTCAGATTACTTTTAGCTGCAGCTTCCATCACTAAGTGTCCGACCTCAGTAGAACCGGTGAAAGCCAATTTATCCACATCCATGTGGCGAGCGATCGCAGCTCCAGCGGTGGGTCCATATCCCGATAAAATATTAACTACTCCTGGGGGAAAACCAGCTTCAATTATTAATTCCCCGACCCGCAATGCTGAAAGAGGGGTCTGTTCCGCAGTTTTCATCACCACTGTGTTACCAGTACATAAAGCAGGTCCCAATTTCCATGCTTGCATTAGTAATGGAAAATTCCAAGGGATGATTTGACCCACCACACCCACTGGTTCGTGACGAGTGTAGCAGAAATATGGCCCATTAATAGGAATGGTCTTACCTTGTACCTTGTCTGCCCAGCCGGCATAATAACGATAACAACGGATAACTAAGCCCAAGTCGCCGTAGGAAAGTTGTAGGGGCTTACCATTATCTAAAGTTTCCAGTTGCGCTAACTCATCGATATTTTGCTCAATTAAGTCTGCCAACTTGTAAAGTAATTCGCCGCGACGGGTTGCGGACATCTGACGCCATTCTTTACCGTGAAAAGCATTTTTAGCGGCTTCTACAGCCTTATCCACATCTGCTGCATCTGCTTCAGCTACATTGCAGATTACTTCACCTGTCGCAGGGTTAATCGTTTCAAATCTTTTACCACTAACACTTTCTACCCATTCGTTATTTATTAGTAGTTTGGTTGGACCGATTTTCACCCGTTTTTCTGGCCTGGTTGTTGTAACCATATAGTCCTCCAATACTTATTTTTTAAAAGTGTTTTGAACGTATTTATATGCTGGTTCGGTTACATAATACTTCTTGATTTTTTTATCTATATTTAACTTTTTCTTTACATAAGATTTACATTAACCCTATGATGCTAGAAAACCCTTAGTTCCCAGTTGCTAGTTTCTAATTAGATGACGAAATTATTCAAATAAAACTTAACGAAACACTACGGTAATTTGTAGCTTGCAACCCGAATCATTAACTCTCCTTCTTGAGGATTTTTAGTAAAAATGAATGCACCTTCCTTTTTCTCTTTTCTCGATAAAAAATCAATTTCTTGCTGTCCAGTTTGTTCGACTTCACCGTTGAAGCTTAATTCAGCAATTATTTGAACTGAAGCGGCAGTTTTTCCACCTTTATTCAGTATCTTAAAGGGTACATAAAAATGTCCGTTTTCTTTCCGCATAGCTTTTTCCCGAGTAACAATCAGGATTGGGGGTTCTTGTTGTGAGTCTTGAAACCAAGTGAAACCAACCAGGGAAATAACTACTATCAGGAGTGAGGAAGCAACGCTAAAAGTAAGCCACTCAGCAAAAGAACGTTTCTGGAGTTCCCTTGTATCTCGCCCTTTCTCCGTATCAATCATATTGCTAACCTCCCTGCAGCACCACCAATAGTTGTAGGCAATCCCAGCAATAAGGTATATTCTAACCAAACAGTCCAAGGGTCATTCCAAGTTAGTTTTTGAAAGAACCACAACATTGCTGCAGCTGCAATTAAAGATACCAGATAACAAATAATGGTTTCGCTAAATGGTGTTTGGAAAATCCCACGATGCTGTTTGCGCTGTTCTTCAGCAGTAAAACCAGCTTGAAACACTATTCCGTAAGAGATTAATAAGGAAGTGGCAACAATAGATAATAGCCATGGTTCTGAGGTCGCAGCAGCAAGAAAGAGAATTTCATCAGTGGGAGCAATATTAAAACCGATAACTGTAGCGCCAATCAAAGTTCCACTTAAATCTGATAATGTTGCATTCACTTTAATTTTTTTTTGTTTAATTCTGCTCCCTGGGGAATTTTTCCCCTCAGAACTCAAAAGTTGATTTGCTAATGCAACTCCCAAACTAAACGGTACGCTCTCAAAAATAATTTTACCTAAAGCTTCTTTAAGAGCAATTACGGAAGATAATTCTTGGAGTATCAACAATATGAAAGCAGAACAAAATAAACCTATAGCCATCGCTTCTATGGTTTCTGTTATTGCTTCGTAGTGTCGAAAAGCGTTTGTGCGGTGGCGAAAACCTTCAGAACGATTAAGTAAGAACACTACAATAAAAGTTAATGTCAGTGCCAATAACATCATTGCTGGTGTTGCAGACGAGCCGATCCACCATACTTCCATTGTGTAAAGCAAGGGAATTCCAAATAAAAAACCTCCACATATTCCTCGAACTATATCGTTTAGTTCCCGTCTCCAAGGATTTATGGTTCTATTTCGTAGTTGATGCTTCTTCTTACCTGAGGCGTTAGATTTTCCTTGTCGAGAGGTTTTCATCTGCAGTACCGTGCTTTTAGAATAAGCGATCGCCCAATCGACTTCACATCTTTAGATTTTTATAGATTAAATTCTTACGCTACAAAACCAGTATACAAGAAATATGGCTTGGGTTAAGAAAAGGTTATTAAGGAATAACTTTAATTTGAACTCCAGCTTCTAGGTTATAACTCTCTCCAACCGTAAGTATGGCGAAGCAAAAGCACGAAATATATAAAATATTAACCCCCCTGCATATTGCAGAGGGGAACGGAATACGGGGGAGCCAGATCAAGTTTAATCTGTTAGTGGGAAATTGTCGCGGATAAAAAGTGAAATATTCATCCAATAGTAATACCAATTATTTATTCGGATGACAGTTTTCTCAGCCCACCCAAAGTTGTTGAGTAAATCTTACAGATAGACTAGCTAGGATAATTGCAAAAAAACTTAAGCTTAAATACCCCCAACGGGAATAACGAGATAAAAGTATCCCCAATACAAGACTAGTAGAGACAATACCGTAACTCAAGCGACTTAGTGACATAGTGCTTCCAGAAGCAAAAAGTAATCCCAAGCCACACCACCCATATATAACCGTGATCGTACTAAGCTCCTGGCGCAGGTGCCACAATAAATAACTACTACCAATGGTCGCCATAGTATTTACTAAGGGATCTCCAGCTAATAACCAAAGTAAGAAAGTTAAAACAATAATTCCACTACCAACTTTTTCTGTACCCACTTTGGATCGGGAACGCCATAATAAATAACCCAGAGTAATAATCAGTGTAAATAAAATTGGATGCCAAGGATCTTGAATTGACCCATGTTTCCAATTGCTCGTACCTGCAACTATTTGCACTAACATTTTCAACCAACTTTGCCATTCAAATCCTAAAGAATCGCGCCATCCTTTCTGAGCAATGATAAAAGCAAGGGGTTCGCCAAATTGAATGGCACAATAAAGACTATATAGAAGCAAACCAATCGCAGTAGCGAATCCAGCAAAATATGCACCTATTGGTTTACGCTGCTTCCAAGCAGTAATTATAAAAGTTGGAACAAGAGCGATTCCCGTGGGACGAGTTGCTGTAGCCATTGCACCCCACAAAGCAGTCCAGATATATTGCTTGCGATCAAAAGCTTGTAATGCTGCAATGCTAAGAAATAAATAGAGCCCTTCAGTATAAATGACACCTGCAAACATGGAAGCTGGAACCCAAGCTAGAACTGCAATAGTCCAGATTGCTGCTTTAGTGCCATTATGGTGTTTAATCCAGAAGTACAAACAATAACATGCCAAACAAAATGACAAGTTATTCACTAACATTCCAGCAATTTCAAACCGCAAACCCAAAATCATCAATCCCCTTAGCACCAAGGGAAATAGGGGAAAGAAAGCGACATTATGTTCTCCACCGTCGTTAGCAAATTCGTAGCCATTTGTAGCGATATTGTAATAATGTCCGCTGTCCCAAAAATTAAAGACTTCCCAACCAAATTGAGGAGATACACCTCCGGGAGGTGCGGGTAAGTTGGGAGCCACGTACAGCATTATTATCCAAACTAGTAATCGACTACTCAGCCATATTGCACCCGGAAATAAGATGTCATTTGTCCATAGAAATTTTCTGCCAAATAACTGAATTTGCACCATAAACCAATTGCATTATTGGGACATATTTGTAACAATTATTTGTCACAAAGGTAGAAAACATTGGTATCGTATAAAACATTTAATTGTCAAATAAAAAACTAATTGGGGCTTGCTGAATAGTTTAAAAATTGGCGTTGCTGAAACAATATTTATTTTCACGAAATTTATTTTCACGAATGATTTAGAAATGAGAATTTAATAACTTGTAATATCATGTCCGGTAAAACACTTGCGATAAGGTTCGTAGTAGCGCTTGAGCGCTAATACGCCAATATCTTTACTATGGGGCTAAAGCGCTACTACAAGCATATTTTTTCATAAGTAATTAAGCGGACATGATATGATTCTGAAATTTGGAATGGTGCGTTACGCAATGCTAACAGCACCCTACTTTTGTACTTTATTTAATCCATATTCCTTAAATCTACATTCCTTAAGATTGCTATATAGTATGAATTTTTAAATATCCTCTAAAAGTCTCGATAAAGCATTCCAAGCGACTTGAATAATTACTTGATAGCGTTGTTCGGATATATCAACAGTTTGTGCTTCTTGGCGATTTGCTCCTAGTAAACCGGTATTTTTTCCCAACTCGACAGCTAAAACAATACCTTCTGGATTTTTAATTCTTAATTCGCCTGAAAACTGATTGGGATAAATCGCACAGATGTAGTGACGCTGATTGTACTCAAAAGAACTTTTAATTGGTTTTTTTATTACTTTGGGAAATAAATTAGAACGGTCTGGAAGTCTAACTCCTAATATTTCCAATTCGATAGTGGTATTACCATTAAAATGATTTTCTCGAAGTTTATAAGCGATATCTACTCGTTTGGGTAAAGGGAAATAATCGCGCCAGCGCCATGCGATCGCCTTAATTTTATGATTTCGATCGCCAATAGTTTGGCACAATGTTAATTTAATATGACCTTTACCAACTGTTTTTTGGTCCATAACCTGGACGTCAGGGGTCCAAAATATCGGATCGGGATTTTCTATCCCACAGGGTTCTAAAGTATTTAATTCCTCATAAAGCTCATGATTGATTCGATCGAAGTTTATTTGAGCATCAATTTTGAGAAGAGATTTAAGATGGTGAACTTCTAAACACTGATTAGCAAATTCACTCAAGCGTTGACGGAAAGCATCTAAGTTTTTTGCAGGTAAGGAAAATCCCCCCGCAGCTTTATGTCCACCATATTTACCTAACAGGTCGTCGCAAAATTCTAAGGCTTCAAATACATGGAATTCGGGAATTCCCCGCGCAGAACCGCGAATAGTTTCATTATCTTCGTAGGTACCGATAAACACCGGAACGCCATAACGTTCTAATAACCGAGAAGCAACAATACCAATCACACCATGATGCCAATTTGGTTGTACGATTACCAGTACCCGGTCATCTTTGAGAGATAAAAGATATTCTGTTTCTACAACTGCGATCGCAGCATGCTCAATTTCCTCACACATTTCCTGACGTTGACGGTTAATACCCTCACATTGCATTGCACGTTCGAGGGCTATTCCCATATCATCAGTGGTGAGTAATTCAATAATTATTTGGGGGTCACCAATTCGACCGATCGCATTAATTCGCGGTCCCAAGCGAAAACCAATATCTTCTGGTTTTAAAGTTTTTAAAGATTTATTATTAGGATTTCGATTTAAATTATTAGTCGTATTTGAATTTATATTTGAGCTTGAATTTATATTTGAGTTTGAATTTATGTGCGATCGTGAATCTGAATTTATATTTGCATTTGGAGTTAGCGATGGAGAATTATTTTGTGATTCCATACCCCTTGCTTGCACCCCAGACATTTGAATTAGAGCTTGGACGCCAGGTAAACTTGATTTGGGTAATAATTGTAAACCACGTTTAAGCCAGCGACGATTCACCCCAATCAAAGGAGCCAAATCTGCAATGGTTCCCAAAGTAAATAATTCCAGCATCGGCTTGTTTATATCTTGCACCGACCCCATTTGTTGAGCCAGACACACCGCCAAAATATATGCTACACCTACCCCAGCAACTCCATAGTAAGGAGAAGCCGGTGAAATTAATTTGGGATTGAGAATAGCATTAGCTGGGGGTAACTCTTGGGGAATATCATGGTGGTCGGTGACAATTACTTTTAAACCCAGTTCTCTCGCTCTGGCGATCGGTTCAAATGCAGATATACCGTTATCTACCGTTAGAACCAGCCCAACACCTTCATTATGGAAATCTTCAATGATACGTTTGTTAATCCCATAACCTTCATGCATGCGACTGGGGATCGCATAATCTACTTGAGCACCCAACCAACGCAAACTTCTTAATAACAAAGCAGTAGATGTCATTCCATCGGCGTCATAGTCACCGCAAATAGCAATTTTTTCTTTTGTAGCAATACTGTGTTGTAATAACTCCAGACTAATAGCAAGATCGGGAAATTCTTCCAACGGGGAAGGTAATTTTAATGATTCTGGACTTAAAAAGACCTGTGCATGTTCTACTGTTTCAATTCCACGATTAATTAGTAGTTGATTAATGATGGGCGATAAATTCGTGGATTCAGCCAGCTTGTTTGCTAATTCTAAATTCTGCGGGTATATGTACCAGCGCTGATTAGGTAAGCGTTTGCGATTTTGTGAAATTTCGGGTTTAGAAAATTCTGATTTAGATTGATAGGTCATTGGTAATTTGTCACTATGTGTTGGTCATTTGTCATCTGCCATTTGTTTTACATCTGCAAAAATTATCGGCTTCAACCGAAGTTCTTGTAACGAACGACCAACGACTAGCGACCAATTACAAATTACAGTTACCAATTATAAATTACAAGTTAGCTATTACCGTTCATAGAAAGTAAGCATCCCAATTTTGTAAAACTGGGATCCCTCCTTAAATATTGATTTCTTGCAAAAAATCACCTGGTTGAAAATGATTAAACTGTGTGGTTGATTTTTGTGGTACAGATTCTTCAGGTTGTAAAGATTCGATTTTACTAGAAAATTTGCTCGAAACTTTGCTCGAAACTGAATTATCTTTTGTTGTTTGCGAACCTTGTTTTTCCTCATATTCCATAAGTTTTACTTGAGCAGTAGGATATGCTGAAGAATTTTTCGGAACCTGACGGAGGAATTTTAAAGCAATATCAAATCTCTTTTTCTCTGCTTGGTTATAAGCTTGTTGCAATAGGTGAACAGAACGAATATCTCGCTTTTGTTTATATTCTGCTAGTTTTTGTTGTACCAGACTTCCAGTAGAGTTTTCAGCTGGAATTTGACTCAAGTATTCTAAAGCAGTACCAAAATTTTTTGACTCAGCTTGTTTGTAAGCTTTATTTAATAAATTCTGAGTTTGAGTTTCTATCTTGGCTTTAGCTTGTTCAACTAACTTATCTGATTTAGATTGCCAATATAGAATATCAGGAATTAAATTTGCAGCTTGGATCGCTTCCGACCATTTCTTCTGATTCAAAGCCGTTTCGGCTGCTTGATATTGCTTTGCTGCTATTTTCCATTCATTTTCCCATTCATCAATAGTATTTTGAGCTTCAGAATAGACTTTACTACTATTGGGGATCGACCTCATCAAGGCGACCGCTCGGTCTAGATCGCCTGATTGAAATTCTTCTGTTGCTTTGTATACAGCCTCTTTCCCTACATATCCTGGAGAGTTTTGTACCAGGGAATATACCCCCAAACCCATAACCAGAGAATTAGCCGCTAAGCCAAATTTAATTCCTGTAAGAATGGAAGGCTTTGAAGATGAAGACTCTCGCTCGTTTTCTATCAGATCTTCATAGAACGCACTATAGTTGGGTTGAATAACTGTTGGTTTTCTAGCTTCTGCTGGAATTTGTTGGAGTACTTGTAAAACTTCCGGGGCTGACTGAAAGCGTTGATTGTGGTCGTAACATATCATTTGACTGATAATTGCAGCAAGATAATCGCTAACTACAGTCTCTTTAGAACGCCAGATAATTTCGTTGGATTCGGGATCTATTTTTAATTGCAATGGAGTCAAACCAGTCAAAGCTTGAATTGCAATCATACCCAAAGCATAAATATCACTATTGGGTTTTGTTTGACCAATAAACTGCTCGGGTGGAATATATCCTAAAGAAGTTACGGGAATTCTGTAAATCGGAAGTTCTGCATCAATACCAAAATCAATTGGTTGTATAGAACCAAAATCAATCAGGACTAACTTATTATCAGAAATGCGCCTGATTAAATTTTCTGGTTTGAGATCGCAATGAATTACACCTCTGGCATGAATAAATTCTAGAATATTTAAAACATCTTCTAAAAAAGAAATTACCTCACCTTCGCTCCAAAGATAGTTTAAATCTCTTTGAACTGGTAATTCTGCACTTAGTGAGTGTCCTTCAATAAATTCTTGTACTAGATAAAATCGCTCATCTTCCTCAAAACAGGCTATAAGTTCTGGTATTTGGCTGTGATGTCCCAGTTGAATTAAAGTTTCGGTTTCGGTAAGAAAGCGTAACCTCAATGTTTCTATATAACTAGGTAGAGAACTACTGACTTTTAATTGTTTAACTACGCATTTAGGGTTTCTGGGGTGGTCTACATCTACAGCTATGTATGTTTGACCAAAAACCCCCGCACCTAAGCTTTGGACAATTTGATAACGCGCTTTTAATACTTTACCGATCGTGGGGAGAGTCATGAGTTGGCTGTTTATTCACTCCTAATCTATTAGTTCTGTAATTTTTAAGACTTTCCGGAAATGAAGTAGAAAATGATACACATATGTTTTGTACTGGCTCGCTATATTTGAATAGCTACTGCGGTTTATTGATCAATTGGTTTATATTTAAGGAATTTGGATTCCCAATAAATAGTATTCGAGAATACAAATTAATTGGGTTTATGTAATTTTATTTTTGTGTTGCTTTAAACTCGATTGTTTTTATTGATTCACATGCAAGTTTTAAGTATTTTAATTCTAAAAAATATCAACAATGAAAATATTATCACCAAGAGAGCATAGTCAACTATCTTAAAGTTAATATTTCATGCTTACAAATTATAAAGTCCATTTAATAATAAAAAATACACGCTTTTTATCAAGCAAATAGCTTTAATAGTATTTCTTAAAGTCATCATTTTGTAATTAAAAATACTAACATTATGATGATTTAAGGCTGAATTAAAAGTTTCACACAGCATGATAGTTGACCTGTGAAATCTATGAATTTAGTTTTTGTAAAAAAAGGTGTGAGGATATGAGCATGTAGTATAAATACAAATTTTAGATACAGAGTAAGGAAAACTCTAAGTATTAGTTGGTGTACTAAGAAATAAATTTAGGTAGAAATTTTATCTGTCAATATTACAGATAAATATATTCAGACAAAATTGTTTATTATGTTACAAAAGTCATGATGCCAAGCATTTATTTTTAGGTATGCATAATAATGCAAGTGGCAAACATAAATCTCAAATTTTGTAATTTTAGCTACGATAAAATCATTGATAAAAAATAGTATTCAAGTAGAGATAAAGATAATTTAACTAAGATTGCAACTAAAAATATACCTACCCACATTCCCCACTCTTCCCACACTTCCCATTCTTCCCACACTCCCCATCTCATTTCAAAAAAGGGTAATTCACCCGGATTTAGTATCACCTTGCTCTAACTCTTCTTCTATCGGTTCCGATTTATTAGTTAGGGGTTTTACAACCCGCGCGATCGCTTCTTGGATAAAAGCCTTAACAAACTCATCTCGGCGGTTGAGTTGAAATTGTTTTTGTACCACTTCTGTCATTCCTCCATCACCCCAATCTTGATCGTGACGGAAATATTCCACAAAACTTTTTCCAGCAATCCGTGTGAGGTAAGCCGCGGTTACGCCTTGGATTGCTTTACCGATAATTAAGGTACCAATATTTAGCTGTAACGCCGTAGAAACTAATTGTACGGCACCTTTAACAATCCCCAAACTTGTAAGAGTTTTTGCCAAAGAAAGCGCCAACTCCCGTCCGCGCTCCATATTTAATTCGCAACCATAGATTCTGCCAATTTCTACTACCATTTGTGCATTAACTGCAGCAGTTGCAAGTAAATCAACAACAGGTAAAGGTGTTACTGAAACTACACCAGCGCTGATCCACTGAAAACGCTCTACAATTTTATCAGCTTGACGGCGACGCTGGGCATCAATTAGTTTGCGTGCTTCTTCTCCCAAGCGCATAGATTGCAGCAAAATATTATCTGCAACTAAGTCTTCACCTTCGGAACGTAAAATAGCTGCCATTCTGCGCATTAACGGCAAAATGTCGAAGTCAGGTTGGAATATATCCCCACTTTCCAACTCTACAGCTTGGGGATTTGCAGTTATAGCGACAACATCATTAGCTGCAATAAATCCTCCTACCCGTTGTCGCAATCTTGCTAAAATTCTTTCTTTATCTTCTTCTGTATATAAATCTATTTTATTAAGTACAACGATCGAACGCTTACCAATTTCCGCTAATGCTTGTAATGGTTCATACTCAGAAAGTCGCAAATCGTTATCTACCACAAACAATAGTAAATCTGCTTCAGTTGCCAAAGAACGGGCTAATTCTTCTCTTTCAGTTCCTGCAACTCCTGCTTCTAAAATTCCAGGTGTATCGGTAATTAATATTTTCCGTTCTAAACCTTTGAGGCGCAAACAGTAGGTTTCTCCTACTTGGGTTGTTCCCATTGGTGAATCGACTTTCCCAACCATACGCCCAATGATGGCATTAACTAAGGAGGTTTTACCTGCACTCCCCGTACCAAATACAACTACCTGAATCTCACCACGGGTTAAGCTAACTTCAATTTCTCGAGATTTAGTGAGTAAAGCTTGGCGGGTCACTTCATCTTGAATTTGTTCGACTTGCTGTTTCACAGCTTTGAGGGTTGAAGAAGCAACTTCTGTTCTGGCTTCTGGTATTTTTAACTGGGGGGTTTTCCTCCCGGAACGTCCTCGAGTGCGCTGTTCTCCTACTTTAATTATCCAAATATAGTAAACAAAAGCTGCAATAATCACTCCAAGTAAAACAATCAGCAATAATAACAACAGATTGCCCAAAAAAGGAGAAGAATATGACAACTGCCAATACAGTCGCGACAAAGAATCAATCAGCCACAGGCTGAGTGCCAAAATAACAATCAGACCGATAATCAGCGTAACTAGGCGCGATACAGGCATTAGATCAGAATGAACAGCTATGGGGAATGCATATGACTTTCATCTTAATCGGTTGCTTGGTTCTCATTGCAATAATTTGTAAATGGTAAATGGTAACTTGTAATTAGTAATTGGTAATTGTAGCCTGTGAAGGCGCAGTGTTAGCTATTAACTAGTAACTGTTAACTGTTAACTGATAACTTTTACAAGAATACTGATTTTAAGACATATGGTCAGTATCTAAATAGACATGGTAATACTTTGATACTGTAAATTTTTAGTTATTTTTAGTTCAGTTTTGTTTTTATAGCCTGGTCTCACGAAAGTCGAGAGAAAATTTTTGCAAAAAATAATTTTGAATAATTAATATTTGTTTTGAATTGATTTTTAACTTATTGGATTGAACTTACTTTGGATTGAGCTTAAATTTGGATTGAGCTTAAATTTGAATTGAACTTAAATTTGAATTGAACTTAAACTTAAACAATATGTCCCAAAACCCCCAAGATGAACGTCTACGACGCTGGAGACTCATTCTCGGCAGCGCACAAGACGGTACTGCCTGTAAATTGAGTGGTGCTGATGTTACCATCGATAACTCCCTAAATGCATTATATGACTCAGAACGCTCTGCCGGGTTGGGGAGTTCTTCACCTAAAGTAGCTCGTTGGTTGGGTGATATCCGTACATATTTTCCTTCATCAGTTGTTAAGGTGATGCAAAAAGACGCACTTGAACGCCTTAACTTGCGACAAATGTTACTACAGCCAGAAATGCTTGAAGCTGTGGAACCGAATGTACATTTGGTTGCAAATTTGCTGTCTTTAAGCGGCGTAATGCCAAGCAAAACTAAGGATACCGCCCGTCAGGTGGTTCGTGGGGTTGTGGAAGAACTGCAACGTAAATTAACACACCCAACCCATCAAGCTGTCATGGGAAGTCTTAATCGCGCTATCCGTAACCGTCGACCTCGTCATAACGAAATTGACTGGAACCGCACTATCCGCGCCAATCTCAAACATTATCAGTCGGAATATCGAACAATTATTCCAGAAATTCGCATTGGTTATGGACGCAAACGTAGTTCCTTACGCAATATTATTTTATGTGTCGATCAAAGTGGTTCGATGGCAACTTCTGTAGTTTATGCGGGTATTTTTGGAGCGGTTTTGGCTTCACTACCTGCAATTCAAACGCGGATCGTTGTGTTTGATACGGCTGTTGTAGATTTAACAGATGAGGCTCAAGATCCTGTAGATTTACTATTCGGCACTCAGTTGGGAGGAGGTACAGACATAAACCGTGCTTTGGCTTATTGTCAAGGATTTGTACAAAAACCCCAAGATACAATTTTGGTGCTGATTAGCGATCTATATGAAGGTGGTAATCGTCAAGAAATGCTAAAACGGGTTGCTGCATTGGTGAATTCTGGAGTGCAAGTAATTACTCTACTTGCGTTAAACGATGAAGGTGCACCTATGTACGATCGCAGAGTTACATCAGAATTTTCCCAAATGAATATTCCGGCTTTTGCTTGTAGTCCCGATAAATTCCCGGATTTAATGGCTGCTGCAATTCAAAAACAAGACATCGGACAATGGGCTGCGGCGAACGATATTGTGACAAGCCGAAGTTAAATTCATCGCTTAAATCCATCGGCATCCTGATAGTAGTAGTATCAAATATGCTAAGTACCCATAACGGGTCATAACATTAAATTTGTCCCTTGGGGCGATCAAGGTAAAATGCAATCAAGACAACCATAGGATTGAACGGAAAACCACATTATGGTTACAACTTCATCTAAATCCATCACTCTAGAAGAGTTTTTAACATTACCAGAAACTAAGCCCTCCAGTGAATACATAGGCGGAAAAATTATTCAGAAACCAATGCCGAAAGGAAAACATAGTACGATTCAGACTGAACTATCCACTACCATTAATTTTGCACTCAAACCTCAAAAAACTGCTCGTGCGTTCTCTGAACTCAGATGTACCTTTGGCGAACGTTCCACCGTACCTGATATAAGTGTATTTACATGGGAGAGAATACCCCGTGATAGCAATAGTGAAGTAGCTGATTCTTTTAAGATTGCACCGGACTGGACAATTGAAATTTTATCTCCAGAGCAAAGTCAAACTAAAGTCACCAAAAATATTCTTTATTGTTTTTTAGATAATGGTACCCAATTGGGATGGCTCATAGATCCCAGCGAACAGTCTGTATTGGTTTATTTTCCTAAACAGCAACCTGCATTTTTTGAACTCGCAACAGATATTTTACCCGTACCTGATTTTGCTAAAACTTTTCAATTAACTCTTGGGGAATTATTTGGTTGGCTATTGGAATGATGTAGTGTAATGATGTAGCGCTGCGCGCAAATACGAAGTAAGAAAAGACCGTGCTTATGACTAACATTACTTAAGGGGTCCGACGATAAAAAGTTTACACATCATAGCTTTGCCGGATTTAGCGATGTCCTAACCTTATTAGGTAGTGCTACAAAAGTAAAAAGTACAAATAAGATCAGATAAAATTTGTATATTTACTTTAAAGTTTGGCAGGTATTTTTTACACGCTCCAATAATAATTTCTCAAGTGCTGTTTCTCTCCTTTTTAAATTGACTATAACTGGATGCTTCTCTTTAAAGCGATTTCTTGCAGTTACTAGTTGAACTTGCACTTTTTGTAATTCATTTGATATGGTCTGCGTACCAGGTATTAGACCAGTAGAAGCAATATCTAAATGTTTATCTTTTGATTTCTCTGTCTTGAATGTATTACATGCTTCTTTTTGCTGATTAATAAGTAAATCAGTACTTTCTTGTCCTAGGACAACTAAACCAAGTAATGTAAAATGATTCAAAATAATTCCCCCTACTAGCCAGCCCAATCTTCGAACTGACTGATAAATTTGAAGATTTCTCTGTACTGAAGTATTTCTAATTTCCATAGAAGTTAATGATTCTGATTTAACTGGAATCATGGCTTATGCTATTAAAAGTTATTGAAATAATATTCTTGATATTTTATATCTTATCTAGTGTTAATTTCTTGTAAATATCGCTTATTAAAGAAAAACCAATCAAATGCATGGGAATATATAAGGTAAATAGAAATATATTTCTTATGAAGTTGTTATAAAGTATATCTTTAAGGTGGAAATAGAAAAGTAACATTGGGAACACTGGACTCAAAGCCACATAAAATAGGTATTGCTTCATGAGCGAAGGCGGATGTGATTCTACCTGTAAAAATACTGTTTCCGTACAAATATCAGAAAACGACTTCGTACTCGGGAAACATGACACAATAACCCACAATTTTTATGAAAATTCCGATGAAAAATCATATGAAGATTTTTATATAGAAAAGCCCATAAGCAAAAAAGAAGCTGAGGATTATTCATCACGAGCAACTAGGTTCTTACAGCATGGTATTCAACATCAACAAGTTGGTGAGTTTGTCAGAGCGATTGAGTCTCTGCAGCAAGCACTAGCATTATTTCAAGCATTTGGGAAATTACAACAACAGGGACAAGCACTCTCTTGTTTAGCGCTTGCGGCTTACAATTTACAAGATTATAAAAGTGCAGTCGTCTATTCCCAAGAATGTTTGTCGGTGATCAAAGATTCTAAGAATCTGCAGATGAAAATACAAGCATTTTCTTACTTAGGTAACGCCCAGCGCCACTTAGGTAGATATGAGGAAGCTGTTGATAATTTGCAGCAATGTTTGCACATATGTCGGGAATTAAAAGATTGTCGCTCTATAGTTGCTGCATTTAATAATTTAGGATTAGTATATAAAGCATTAAATAATTTACCACAAGCAATTGAATGTCAAGAACAAAGTTTAGAGTTTGCACGTCAACTCAAAGATAAATGGGGTGAAGAGCAAGTTTTAAAAAATCTTGGTAACGCTTATTATGCTTTAGGAGAAAATATAACAGCTGTTACTTATTACAAACAAAGTTTAGAAATTGCTCGAGAAATTGATGATAAAAGAGCACAAGAAGAATCTTTGGGCAAATTGGGTGTAGCTCATGAAGCTTTAGGTGATTATCAAAAAGCAATTGATTACTACGAACAACGTTTAAACTTAGCTCGAAATATTAAAGATTCCCGCACTGAAGAACAAGCTCTTGCAAGTTTAAAAGTCGCTTGCTATGCAATTGGTGATTATGAAAAAGTAAGACAATACAATTAGCTAGTCAATTTGAGAATTATTGTAAAAAATAAATAGTTTAAAAGGCGTACCTTTGGCAATTAATGTTATAAATTGGTGGTACGTCTTTACTTTATTTTTATTCTGAATGAGAGTATTGTTATAATTACAAATTCTGCACAGCTTCAATAAGAAATTTATCAAACTATCTATTTCTTATTCAAGCAACTCAAAGTAGTATGCCCTAAATCTGCTGCAAAAATCTCGTCTCAGAAAAATTATCAACTTTTGTAGTGATGTATTTTTGCGTAGAACCAGAAAATTGGTATTACCTACAATCCATATCATCAGCATCATTTAACATACTTGGCATTTTCATCTTTAGTTGCCATACTAAACAAGGAATTTCTGGTATATTAAATCACTTTCAGTAGGAAGACTAAAGAGAAACTGTTACATGACTTTACAAGGAAAGCCGATGAATCAACCATTAACCGTTCAAGAGTTGGTTATTGTAGTTGCTGCTAAAAATCTTAAACCTTCTATCTTAAGTCCAGATTTTCTTAAATACAGTGGAATTATTCCGGGGGAATGGGAGTTTGCAAAGAAACCTGTTGTAAATAATAACGAGGCAAGATTTAGCTTTAAAAATGGTGTGAATATCATCGCTGAACCTCATCGGGTAATTTTTGCAGAGGGTATCACCAAAAAAACAGATGACATGGTTATAATACCCGAAATTACACGTAAATATACCCAAGTATTGCCTGGCTTAGATTTTCAGGGAATTGGAATCAATCCTAGGGGTTTTGTGGCTTTTGCACAAGAAGATGCTGGACGCAGATTTATTACTGACAAGCTTCTATCTCCTGGCGATTGGCAAGATGAAGGGGAAGTAGCAATGCGAGCTTCTTTGAATTTGATGTACAAATTGCAACGGGCTCCTTTGGCTTTGAATATTACTGAAGCGGCTTTAAATCAGAAGAATAAAAGTATTCCTATTGTGATTTTTAGTGGTAGTTTCAGCTATCAAATTACTGGGAATAGCACTGAGGAAAAGCTTAGTTGTGCGAACCAAGTTGTTGAGAATTGTTTTACTGATATTAGCACTTTCTCTGATTTGATAAACAACAAGTTTCTTAGTGATGTAACTGGGAATATTTCATTAACTGAAGCATCCGTCAAGCTTGCTGAATCTAATTCTGAAGAGTCGGATTTATTTGCTGTTGGTACAGGTGCTTAAGCTTATCTCCATATTTAGTCAAAAAATTGTCTGATATTTTTACTTCACCAGAGTGATTAAAGAACAATAACAGATTTGTAACTTAAAGAATACATAATGTCCGATTTAATTAGAGATGCGTCTCACAAAGTTAACTTTTTCAGAGACGCTTCCCAATCCTAAATTCCTATATTTCTCAAAACCGCCAATCTAGCCCCAATTAAAAAGTTTATTAAACAAAATATCGGAAATTCCTTTCTTCTTCAAGGTTTCACGTATAGGTTTTTTGTTGTCGGGTTCCCCTTTTTTCCTACCTTCTGATTGACCAGTTGGTGATGGCTTATTGCTATGTAATAATTCAGTAAATTGTTTGTACAAATCTGGATTAACTGCAAAATCAAAAGCTAATTCTTGTCCTACTTCTTTTAATTTATTCGGTAATTCTGATGAGAACGTTTGTAGTAATTCTGCCAGATTACTATTTAAAAATGCATCAGGGGATGCAAATTCTCCAGGTTGAGTATCTGATAGTTGGGACTCAAATAGGTGCATGAAAGCATCTAACCTACCACTGTCCAAGGAACTGTGCTGCTGTAACGCTAAAGCAGGAGAAACAACCGATCCATTAACATTATCTGGTAAAGGTGCAGCGAGTAGCTTTTCTGCATTCACAATACCCGATCCAAATCGATTGGGCTTCCAAGTGGGGAATTTGTCACAGGTATCCCGTAAAAGTTCGTTGAAAATAAAAGGAATTTTTTCCGCACCATAGCGTTCAACTAATTTGTCTCGTCCATGATAGGAAAGCCATAACGCTGCTACACCTGCAACAAACGGCGCAGAAAATGAAGTACCCGAACCTTGCTCTATCCTGTGTTCGACCCCCTTATCTTTTCTATCACTTTTTGCGTACCAAACTAAATGACCCGGAGCAGTAACGTCAACCTGCTTTCCTCGCGATGCACCCCACCAAACTTCACGCCGAATATCGCTACCAGTAACAGCAATTACTTCATCATATGCGGCGGGAAATACCACGTAGGGAATTAACGTACCAGATGCGGCAACAATAATCATACCCCGTTTTTGAGCATAAATAATCGCACTTCGCAAACGTTGATTATGAAAAGCAGTTCCCATGCTAATTGTAACTACGTGAGCGCCATTATCTGCCGCATATTCAATTGACTGTGCCAGATTGCGGACACTCAAAAGTACCACAGAATAGGAAACTCTTAAGGGAAGTACCTTTGCACCAGGCGCGACACCAGTAACATATTTTTGATTGGAATAATTAGCTTCTTTACCTTGATTGCTAACGATCACACTTGCAGTCGATGTACCGTGACCGGGATTATTGATTAGCTGACCGAATGGTCTTTCCAGTTCATCTGTGGCGTTGTTATCCTTCTCAATAAAATCGTAACTTTTTTCCAGAAGTAAATTATCAATAATTTCTGGATGATTGGTGTAACCTGTATCGGGATGAGCTACAACTATTCCATGTCCGGGTAGTTTATTGGGATCGGGGAAATACTTCTTCCAGACTTCAAATACTCGAAGTTGCTTAAGACACCAATTTACATCTTCACTTTCTCGTTCAATTTGATTATCGAAAAAATCTCCCAAGTCAGGTATTGATACATCCCAGCTAGTAAGTTCGGGAAGTGGAACAGCAAACAATGGTTCTACATCAATGACACCAGGTTGCGATCGCAATTCATAAGTTTTATCCCAAGCTTCTTTTACTGATAAAGCATCATCATTAAGGGTAATTTCAAATTCAGTCAGATTGTCGCCAATTGGTTTAACATTCCAATCATCACCAAGTATATTTTTTACCAGTTCGCTACATCTACCCTCTAATCGGGGCATAACCATTTCGAGAAAAAAGCCTTCAAACTTCGGGCTCAAAGGGTTCGATTGAGTTTTTTGTTCGTTAGGAAACATATAGTTAGTTACGAATAAATATTTTTAGTGAGATTATATTCACATTTTACTGAAATGAGAGTAGGGGCAACATCCCTAATATCCGTTCTTTAAAAGAAAAATATCGAGATAATCACCTTTTTTAGAAACATTTTTGACTGTAGAATATTTACGTAAATATTATCGTTACATTTACAGTTATTTACACTTAGAAAGTAAAAGTAAAGAAAATTCAGTTATCAGTTTATGGCTAACGGCACGCCCTTACGGGCTACAGTTAATGCGCAATACTTACAGTACGCTTACGCTAGACCGCGCACGCAATACCTAAGGTACGCTGGAGCCTGCGGCGTCGGCAAAGCCTCTGACTAACGTCACGCAGGGCGCGCTTAAGTGAGCCGCTAACCGCTAGGCGCTAACAGTTACCAGTTAACAGTTACATCACTTATTACTTATTACTTATTACTTATTACTTATTACTTATTACTTCTTAAAACTAATCTTGTTGCTGTAGATATCTTCGAACTACATCAGTTTCCACTTGAGGAAAATGCACATAAAAATTACTGACACTAAAAAATGATTGTGGCGCAGCCAAAACAATTGAGCGATCGCACCATTCACGTAAGTAAGGTAATAATCGCATCGGTGCAACAGGAGCACAAACCCAAATTTCTCGTGGACAGAGTCTTCGCAGAGCTTTAATTGCCACAGCTATGGTCATTCCCGTAGCAATACCATCGTCTACTAAAATAAGTGTCGAATTCTTGGGTTTAACCTTTGGGCAAACAGAAATTAGTTGTGCCTCTAAAAATTTAGCTTGTTTTAAAGCTACATCTAGCGCCTCTTTTTGCCATTGGGGATAATTAAATTCACATCTGTAAGAGGGAGCCCACAAAATACTTCCTGCTGCAGTCACAGCACCAATAGCCAGTTCCTGATTCTCTGGATGACCAATCTTTTTGGATACGATAATAGTTAAAGGACAGCCTATATATTGTGAAATCTCTACAGCAACTGGAACTCCTCCCCGTGGTAAAGCGTAGACAATTGGTCTAGGGGTTTCTCCGAAAGTATTAATTTGCTGGGTTAAAAGGTCATCAACCACCGATGCCAATTTTTTACCGGCATCGGCACGAGTAGCAAAAAGTGGGGCATCAGACATCTTTCCCCCAGCACAAAGGGTGTTAGTATTATCGACTTTAATATTGATTTTATGATGATTGATTTTTACCTGAAGCAATTAATTTACAAATCTATAGAAGTATGAAAAAAGTATGGGCTATTTACATAGGTAACATTCTATGGGGTTCATATTTGATTTTTGTTGACGCAGCCTGTACTTCGCGCTTAAAAATCATACCTAATACAGTATGCAATAATCATAGCTGCGCTACCTACGGTTAAGCCTTACAGCGGCATTGCTACGCTAACGGTCAAGCCGCGTGCATTCGTCGTTAGATGCGTCCAAACCGTTACGCTTAGAACGCGGGATAAGTCACGCTGTCGCTAACATCGTAGATGCTTCTAACGCTAACCGCTAAAAGTACAATTTCTGTTCCTTGTTCCCCATTACCTGTTCTCTACTTCGAAAAGTATTTCATAAATAAAATCGGATTCCTATATATAGGTATTTTGTTTGCGATTTGATGCTTTTTAATTTTAATATTTTTGAAGCTTAATATTTTTAAGTTTAATATTTTTAAGTTTAATATTTTCAAAATAGAATTAAAAGCTGAAAGTATGATAATTTTAAGTTTCTAGATATTTGTATTTTAGATATTTTTAGCTGTGATGGTAAAAATTCCAGTATTACTAGCGTATAAATTAATTCATGAATAGTTTGAAGCCATAAATATTTCGATTTCGAAATAATGGCTAATGTGAGTTAAATTCAGCCTTGTAATATCAAGGATTTCAAGAATTGGCTTAAATCACGTTTGTGATTATTTTCACGAATTTACGTTATTTCAGCTTCCAATTCACATAAGGCGTAAATCATAAATTTTGCATCCCCACAAAGTTATTAAATAAATCTATAAAGATTCATGAGCAGCGATAATCAATTAACTCTCTTTCAATATTCCAATCCACAAGATAAAGAACTCATACCCACTAGTGCTAAGATTCCTATCCCCAGTGGCACCTATGCAAATATGACAGAAATCACTGAACATTGCAATAGTTGTCACCGTTGTAGTTTAGGGAGTACCCGTAAACACGCAGTAATTGGGCGTGGAAATCAAAAAGCATTAATTGCAGTTGTGGGAGAAGCCCCAGGTCAAAATGAAGATGAAACAGGTTTACCATTTGTTGGTAGAGCCGGACAGCTACTTGATAAAATTTTGGCTGCAGTACGCTTGGACTCGGAAAAAGATGTTTATATTTGCAATATTGCCAAATGTCGTCCTCCCAATAATCGCACTCCAACCACTGAAGAAATTGCTGCATGCAAGCCCTATATCTTAGAACAAATCCGTTTGGTAGATCCCAAAATCATTCTGCTTACTGGTGCTACTGCTGTTAAAGGTTTAACAGCTGAGAAACGTGGAATTACCAAAATACGCGGAACCTGGATGGAATGGGAAGGCAGATTATGTATGCCAATTTTTCACCCCTCTTACTTGTTACGTAATCCATCCAGGGAGAAAGGTAGTCCTAAGTGGTTAATGTGGCAGGATATTCGGGCAGTACGTGCCAAATATGATGAAATAAGAGAAAAAATGGGATTTAAAAGTCAAAACTAAGTATGGAAAATGGTGGAAGTTTTTGTGAGTAATTAGTAGTGGTAACGATTAGTGATATAAAAATTCACTACCACTGTGATTACTATTATTACTTACCACCACTATATAGCGATTTTCGGTTGAGTGCATGACACCTTGTAGAGACGTTGCATGCAACGTCTCTACAGAATGGGAATATAAAATGTATTTGATTCAAATGGAAACTGCTATATAACCCAAACTCCTTAGAAAATAATATTTTACATTAGCCTTTTTAGCTAAATAGTCCTTGTAGCCTTGGAGTAATAACGAAAATAAAGTTTTTGTGCTTGATAGGCTAATTCGTAACCTACAAAATTACTAAGAATAATTAGGGCTACAATATATAAATTTTATATATTAATTTAATTAATTAATAGTTATTTATCCTATTTAAATTTATTTAAAGTGTATTTTCCTTTTGTTGATATTGATTATTAAAATAAAGACGATACATTTGACAGGAAATATAAGCGCGATCGCCATCTAATTTAATAAGTCCCATACTTTCTAGTTGATGACTAAGAATTGGTTCTAAACTTATACTTTCGTTCGTCATTAATATCTGTTTTAATGCTGTTGACAGTGCCGGTTTTTTTTGTATTATTTCCCAGTGATGACGTAAAATCCTTCCATAGATTCCTCCCTGAGTTGGAGCTTGTTTTAAGAATTCTTCCAATGTTATTTCTTTTCGAGCCAAATGGTAGAGAGCAATACGTACTAAATAAGGATGTCCCCCGACCATGTCTATTAACTGTTTAACTTTATCTTCACTTATCAAATTTAGTCCGTGTCTCTTAATTAAATCTTGAACTTGCTTTAAATTAAATTCTGACAGTTTTATTGGTAACCCTAGATTAAATGGAGATTTATTAATATCTAGGGATAGATTAATTTCTGTAGAGTGGGCTACAACTAAACGTAGTTTTTGAAATTCGATACTTTGCCTTGATTTTTCGTGCCAAAAGCATAAAAGAGATAAGAATTCTTCCGCAATATTGAGATATTCAAAAACTAAATTTACTTCGTTTAAAACTAAGACTATAGGAGTCTCTATTTGCTTTAATAGATATCCTTCAAAATAGATTCCGCAACTTACTTTACTACCCATTTCCTCATCCCAATACTGATCAAGGAGAGGTGGTAATTGTAACTGACGACCTATATTGGCACAAAACCAGCGTAAAAATTTATTTAAGCTCGTATAAGCTGCTCGATCTGCTTCCTGAAAGTCTATTTTTACTGTCTTGTAGTTCTGTTGTTGAGCAAATTTCATAATTCTGAGCAACAGAGAACTTTTTCCCATTTTCCGAGGTGCTTGAATACGGGTTAAACTTCCTGGTTTCAGAATTTGTTCGCAGCTGAGTTGTTCGCTAGGAGTACGGGTTATATAAAAGGGAGAATCCAAAGAAACAGTATTATCGGGATATTCTAAATTTATAAGTAAAGACTCATCAAATTTATAAGGATTCCCTATCTGAGTTAGGCTCTCGGAAGTTACCAGTCGTTGTAATTCCTGGTTAGCTTCTTGAAGCTGCGTATTTTCGGCTTTTAACCCCTTTTGAAACTTTTGAATTCTAAGTTGATTTTCGACCCTTGCTAAGACCTCAGCGACTCGAAATGGTTTGGTGATACAGTCAATACCACCAATAGAAAAAGCTTTAACTTTATCCCAGGATTCATCTAAAGCAGTAACAAAAATAACTGGGATATCTTGAGTTTTTGGATCACTCTTAAATTTTTGGCAAATACTATAAGCATCTAATTCTGGTACGCGAATATCCAATAGGATCAAATCTGGAGTTGCTAAAGAAGCTGTTTGTAACGCCAAATTTCCATTATTCACTTGTCGAACTTCATAGCCTTGCTCTTCGAGTATGTTGGATAATAAGTTTAAATTTTCTGGCTTATCATCAACCAGTAGAATGCTGGCATGAGTTAGTATTTGCAATTTTGCCTCAGAGGTAGATGCTGCTCTTAATGAGGAGGTAGTTGCTTCATTAACTGCTAAAGGGTTAATTGCATTGAAAGCTGACTGCTTGATTTCTAACGATGAAGAATTTTGATTGCGACGCATTTCTTGTTCCAGGATTGCTCTAGCATTTGACTTAGTCACTTTTTTTCCCAGAGCTTCCGAAAGTAAATGCCACAATTTAGGAGCAACATCTTGTTTGAGGTATTTGGCAGAATAACCGTATTCATCTGCTAGTTGCTCGTAGGTTTTGCGCTCTCCTCTTAAAGTCGTGACTAATATACCCCTTTGTAGATCGCTACAATAGATATTTGTTTTACTGTAAATCACAGTTTCTGCTAATTCGAGAAGATTTTCAGGATTAATCATAAATGTAAAAGATTACTTGTAAAATTTATAGAGCTTATGAATATATGAAGTTGTGTTATTTATAATTTTGAATTATCTTACCTTTTGATTTCACTCAATAATTTTGTTGAGATTTTTACCGTACTACAGGTAGTAAATTCACTCCCCATAATTTATTTTTCTACTAAGAAATTGGAATACTTTCTAATAAAATTTCTATGATTACGAATCAATAAATCAATAATTGTTTAACTGCTGTACATTTATATATAAGTGTTATGAATTTTAACTTATGCATTTGATGCTGTAATGACGATATATTTAGTTGAAACGACGTAAATTTTACAGCATTTTTATTTTTGATAATTTTACTATTGATGAGGATGGAATCTTATTATTTTTATGAGGTTACTGTTATTCGTAGTGTCCTTTTAGCCGTATGTCGAGATAAATTTTTAAATTTGATAGTGAGAGCATAGCCTCCAAATCCAACAATTATGAAGAAATTTGAGAGTTTTCTCGATAATAGGGATAGGGTAACAAAATTTTTATTTAACAAATAGATGTCAATTTTATTACTTATTGTTTGTAATTTTTTCTGATATTGACTTAGTATAAATAACCTCTTTACTCTACTTAATTGTTTTGATTTACTTGATTGATGTATTATTTTATGCTTTTAATCTTAAATCATGATTCCTTGACTTTTATTTCAGTGATGAATAATAAATAATACCAATTACAATTGGAAAATTTAACATTTAATTTTAATCTTCTTTCCTTTAAGATTCATAGTTATCTTTGTTGAAAAAATCTGAAGAATACAGCAATTCTAAATGAGTGATGAAAATGTTAGTAATAAATAATATGATTATCTTGCTCGGTAGCGAGTAGTTAGTGAGGTATTCCCACTAAATTTTTATACATAATTATTTTTCACAAATGATTTAGGATTGCTATATTTATTCAAAGTTATAACTTTACTTACCACTCACTATCTTTTTATTCTGCTTGCAGAACAAAAGGATTTTGGTCATAAACTTTAAGTAAAGTGGATATTAGTTGCAAGTAAACTCTGTAAGCGTTGTAGTTGGCTACCACTTTGATACAGTAAATCACCTTTTCCCAATAAATAAGCTGCTGCTGTTTCTTTACTTCCTAGGACTATACAGGAATCTGCTTCACTTGCTGTACGTAGAGCGACTCTTCCCGGTAAATTGGAACGGATAATTGGGGTGACAACTTTGGCTTCGGGACGTTGAGTAGCAATAATTAAATGAATTCCAGCTGCTCTAGCCATTGCACCCAATCTTTTAATATTCAATTCTAATGTCTTACGAATCTCTTTTTCTGCCATAAAATCGGCATATTCATCAAAAATACAAACGATGCGAGATAATGGTTGAGAGTTTTTTTGGTTATAAGCGCTGATGTCTGCACATCTTGCAGTTTCGAATTTTTGGTAACGTAATTCCATTTCTTCTACCAACTCTTCCATTAATTCGATTGCGCGATCGCTATCTTTGACAATTGGTGAATGTAACCACTCAATACCCTCAAACTCTGGAAATGTGACTCTTTTCGGATCGACTAAAGCTATTTGCAGATTTTTTGGAGAATGACGAACAAGTAAACTTAGGAGAAGCGATCGCAAAAATTCACTTTTACCACTTCCAGTTGTACCCCCAACCAAAAAATGACAGGTATTGGGGTCAGATAAATTTGCTTCTATTAATTTCCCGTTTAAATTCACTCCAATTGCTATTTTTACAGATACTGTCGGTGATAAAGATTGGTTTTGAACGTAATTTGTAAATTCGGCTATTTGTCTATCCGGACGAGGTAAATCAACACTTACATATCCAGCTTGGGGAGTAATCAAAGGTGGATTTTCTAAACCCAAATGTACCTGTAAGTCAGCAGATAATCTCAGAATTGAAATAACCTTTACACCCAGATGGGGTTTTAACTTCACACGAATGAAAGCAGGAGCGATCGCCACACCTTGATAATCAACACCAATACCGAAGGATTCTAATGTGTTGACCAATTCTTCTCCTGTAGCATCAACATCCCAAGATATTGATTCATATTTTGTGGAATTATTTTCTGCAGAGTTGTTTTCTGTAGATTTATTCTCTGTAAATTTATTTCCTGTGGTGTAATTTTCTGTAAACTCCCTTTGTGTTAGAAAATCTTGCTTCTGGGAAGAGAAAACATGTGGGTCTTCCACATCAGTAGTTTGAGTTCGATCTAAAGATTCTGCTGAAAAATAACTTTGACACTTTTGTTGTTGAGGACAAATATCACACAGATGGAGTTGAGTTGTTTCAGGTGGTGGATTGGGGTGAGGAGCTTCCCAGTTTAACCACTGTCCCATCTGCTGTAACTTATAGGGAATTAGTTGATGTACGGTATTTTCCAGTTGTTCCCAGGTATATTGATATTCTTTAAATTCTGGTAAAACACAATAAACTGCTGCATCAACAGCAACCTTTTTCTTGTGCCATAACATGTAACTATAAAGTGCAACCTGGGCTAACTGTGCAGACGGATCTACAGGTTGATAGGTTTTAAATTCTAATACCCCGAGACGCTTGCGTTCAAAATTGAAAACTAAACAATCATATGCTCCTACTACCCTTTGCTCGCTACCATCAGGTAAGCTAAAGTAATGCTCAAGCTGACGTTTTTCTGTAATAAAAGTGTTGCGAATTACAGTTTCTGCACTACAGTAATTACGGTTGGTGACTAATAACGCTGCAAAACGTTTAATTAATCCTTGAATTCCCTCCCAAAGTCGTAGTAGTGCTGGAGCTTTACTCGGATCTTTTGCAATGACTCGATCTAGGTAGGAAGAAAATTTTAACTGATAAAAAAGCTGTTGCATATCGAGAGCAACTTTTTCAATCTGTAATTGCGACCCTCCAAGGTGAAAAATTTCTTGGAATCGGGGTTCACAAACAGCTAAATTTACGAACTTATCAGCCAATTGATGGAAAATACTACCAATACCTGCGATTTTATCTGGTGGAGAAAATAAGGTTCTACCACCAAAATATTGACTTAAATAAAAAAGACGGGGACACTCAAAAGCAACTCTAACCTTAGTAGGACTCAAAGATAGGTTTCCCGAGTTGGTTTTTGAGTTGCTTATGGGATTATTGGACTCGCTGACCATATCAAAAATTTCCCTTACAGCATCGGGTTTAGAAACTTCTAGTAAGCGAAGATGTACAGCAGCGAGATAAACTGTATCCATAGCCGCATACTGCAACTGTTTCTGAGAAAGAGGACGTTTTCCCCAATTGCTTCGTCCTTCTTCTGTATCTACATTGGAAAAGTGACATAGTTCTACAGCTAAAGTTTTAAGTTTTAAATTAGATGTTTGTAAAACTTGTTTGGTAATTTTTCTCGCTATTTTGAGAGTGCAGATAACATTTTTTGCAGATTTTCCACCTAAATATTTTAAATCGAAGCTGGCATTATGAAATACTTTTACTATTTGAGGATTAAGCATTATTTGCTTAATAAATTCCTCTGCTAACTCGGGTTTATCTAGTACATCCAAAATACAAGTAGATTCGCCTATATTATCTGTATAGTCGGATGAAACTTGAATAAGAGATAAACGTGGGTATGCAGTCCAATAATCAGCAATTTCTGTATCTAGCCACAACACTTTTGCCAAACTAAATTTAGCAATTTGCGCTTTTATTTCATTGGCTTGAATTAGATATTGCATTTACTTATTATATTTATTTGTTTTTTGATTCTCTTGATTGGATATTAAACTTTCTAAGTCACCAAGCAAATTAACTGATCTTGTAACTTTGCTTTGTGATTAAGAATTTTGACTTTACCTTCCTTACGTAATAGCTCAATTAAGAGTAAAGTATCATTTTCACTCACATCAGAAAACCGATTGATAGATTGTTCTACTAAAGTTGTTACACCCATAAGACTTTGGGTAATAACTAAATTTAACAAATAATCCTTCACTGGTCGTAAATCTCGTCTCACTTTTCCCTTTTCTTCAGGTTCTGTTTGAGCAGAGACAATCTTTAAATCTTGGAGTAAAGTGCATTTTTCTAAAATTGTAGATTCACGAATCAAAGATTGTAATTCTTTTGGATGAATCGTTTTACCTCCAACAACTAATTCCTGAGCATGAGCAGAATTTACTAAGCTATAGTATGTGGCTAATTGATGAACTGAAGATAGATGTGGTTTAAGATGAATATTCTGTTTTTGATTACCTTTGAAAATTTGCTGATAGATTTGATTCCCTTTCAGCCTTGAATTTCCTACACCGCTAATTCTAATTAGATATAGTTTTTGACAAGCTTGTTTTTGAATGACTTTTTGTGAAGCATTCATAATATTATAGAAGCTTACCATATTAGCATCTTCTGTCCAAACTATTCCTATTTTTTCACCTTTTTTAGGGTGTTGATAACTCAAAGAGTAACTAGCATACTTACCACTTATAAGTTTTGGTTTTACAGATTTCATTTGCAATGCTTCTAAAGCTTGTTGCAACATTCTGATTAGGTCAGGTGCAGCCAAAAAACTTATTTTACTAATTTTACCCTGAGTTTTTTTCAGTTCTTCTTGCCAAATTAATTTAAATTCTGCCTGAATTCTGTCTGTACCTTGGGTTTCATCATCATCTATTGGTGGTTTTGGAGTTGTAGAAGTTTGAGAAGTATTTTTGGAATCACTTTGAGTTTTTTCTTTATTAGTTTGTTGTTTATTAGTTTCTTCTTGATGAGTTTTTTCTTTATTAACCTCTTCGCGGGAAATTTGTTGTTCGTTATTTGTTGGTGATTTTGAACGCTTTCCCTCAGGCTCACGTATTTTATTATCTACTTTATCCTCTAACAATGAGAGTTTATATTTTTGATATTCCTGTCTTCCAAGAATGAGACAATTTCTCGGTCGAGTTTTACCACCAGGATAATTTTCTTCTAATAATTTTCGGTTTAATGGAAAAATTTCAGAATAATTTCCATCGTTAGCTGCTTGATGTAAAGGTTTTAGTCGATAAGACCAAAGCCCCTCTGCTTGTTTTAGTGTAATAGGTTTTAACTGAATGGCTTTATCAACCCGAGCTTTATCAGCTTGCTCAATCCGGTACCAAATACGTCTCCAAGTATTAGTAATAACACTGATAATAACCAGAAAGTTTTTTAGATATCTATTATGAATTGTTGTATTAACATTAAACAAAGCTTGGAAATCCCCAGAACCATCTGCGATACGAGGAATATTATCCAAATTGTCAAAACATAAAACTATGGGTTGAGTTTGGGCTGAAATTCTACCAAAGTTAGCTAAAATATTTTTTGCTGCATCTTCTGAATCAATACAATTTTTTACCTTTAAAGCTTGCATTGACTCTTCGCTTAAATCATCTCCTCGTAACCATTCACAAGCTAAATCGTATAGTTCTGGATTAGTAAGATCGTGCAGTACACCAAAAAAAATCTCTGAGTTATAAAGAGCAGCTCGTTTGTAGGTTTCTTTGAGGTGTTTGATAAATTTTCGGCGATCGCTGCGTAATAATTGCCAAATTTTATCCTTTGACTTACCTCTAGTAAATGCAGATAAATTTTTCAGCCATAACATTAGCTGAGACTCTTGTTGACCTTCGGGAATTCGTAATAAGCTATCAACAGTGGAGCGTAAAATATGACGCCAAATATAATCACTATCAGCCCAAGGTCCAATGTAAGCAAAAAAAGCTTTGGGGTTGAGAGTGCGTTTTACCCGACCTAATAAATAACTTTTACCGGAACCAGAATCACCTAAAAGTAATAGACTGCGACTGCGATTATCTTTAGCTACTAAGTCAAGATATTCTTCAATTTCTGTTATTACTTTTTGATGAATTGACTCAACCATCTGTGTTGAGTCCTGTTGTTCCTCCCAGAAATCACCAGGTTTCAAATTTATTAGGTCAAAAGGATTAACCTCACGTTTAATTATGTCGTTGATAAATACCATGCTGCAAATAAATGAGAGTCACGAACTTAACTGTGAGTCTGAAAATAATGTAAATATGAAAAGAGTGTGAATACTAAGGGAAAGTATCGTCCTAGTTAAGACTAATAAAGAACAACGGACCACCAACATTTTGAGGTATTCCAGTATTAATTTGTTCCGGAGTGTATGCATTAGCTTCCTGCAAGGTACTAAAATCTATTTGGTCATTTCCTTGCAAGCGATAAAGTGCTTTATCTAATTGTTCCCTTGACAAAGGGGGTTGTAACTTTTCTCGCAGATGGAAGATTGGTAAGTAATTCTCTGTACCTATTTCCCGATCTAAGTTTTGGATAGTTTGTAAAATTTCCTCGTCACTGATATCTGTAACTTTTTTCGCTGCAGAATCTGGGACTAAACTTTGTGAATTTAAAGTTGTTGAAGTTAAACTTGCTGAATTTAAACTTTCTGAATTTAAACTTTCTGAAGTATCTTCTGGTACAGGCTTAACAGATAAAGTTTTCCGTAAAAATCGTAGATAATTATTTAATAAATCTAAGCTAATGACAGGATTATTACCTTTGTGTGGGTTGTAATCATCCCGTAAATATTCAACTCCTCTTTCAGTTAACCAAACTTCTGCTCTTTGTCTCTTGACCTTAGTTTCAACTTCAATCAATCCTTTTTCACTCAGAGACTTCAATATTGCATCTCTCCGATGGGTTCTGAGGGATGATATTTTGATTTGACCGGGAGTAATTGCACCTGAAGCTTGATCAATCCTTTTAAGTACTTTAAGTTCCTTGTCTTTGATCGGTAATTCCGCAAGATCTAGTTTTAACAAAGCTTGACCAGCAGGTAGAATTTTAGCTGAGCCAATCTCGCGAGTATAGTCTATCAATTCGCGATCGCCCAAATCTTGACATATTTTATTCTTATTCTTAAAACTGTTGAATGCGCTAGCACTCAACCTCGAGCGATAATTTTTGCATCCCAATAACTTAAGTATAAATTTTAAATGGTCGTTTGTTTCCATACTGTTAATCTTTTTGTATCTAAGTCAAGATATTTATAATTCAAAGGAATTAGGACTTACACAAAACCTCCTTTATGCAAAGGATATGGAAAGCAAATCTGCATTCTCATCTTGCGTAAGTCCTAGTAATGAATTTACGCACCTTTTCTATAGTAGCGAGATTAGTGCTAATTACTACGTCAAGCTAGATGAAGTTTATTAAACATGTTCTTAACAGATTAAACTTGTCTCGAAATAATACAACGATTATTATTTGGATGAAGTGATTTATCCTACATTATATACCCCGACTTCTACAAGTTCATATGTACTAAAAGCAAACCAATCAGTAGTACTTAGAAAGTATAAAATTAAGCGTTGTTTTAGGCTTAATCATATTTTGATAGTTAACTAAGATAAATAGCTGCTACGAGCCTATAGCCAACAGAGTTTAAGAATTAAAAGAGTAAAGATCGCAATCAGAATCTTCAGATGTTATTGGAATGAGGAGCAAAGCCTATTTCAAGTAAAAATAGAAATAGTTTCATTTAATTACTTTATTATTTATTTGCTCAAGTAAAAATCAATAATTTTCATTATTTATTATTGATCACATCATAAAAATATTTATCATAAAATTACTACGATAAAGTGATTTATCCTTGCTACCTATACAATAATTAATCTGTTTTAAATGATTTCATCTCCGTGATTTTCAGGCTTCATATTTAAAAATTGACTTACAAAAAAATATTGGATATGATGAGTGGCTGATAATTAGTTTGATAGCTTTTGGTTTTATATTTATTCAACAAATATTGAATTCAATTTTTTTATTTTATTCCTAATTTATTCAAATACTTATTAGTAATTTAAATATTAAAATCATGAATATTTTGATGTTATCTTCCACATTCCCATATCCACCAACCTTAGGGGGAACTCAGGTAAGAACATTTTATTTGCTCAAATATTTGAGTAAAAGGCATAACGTTACTTTAGTTACACAAAAACAACCTGGAATTCCAGAATCAGATATTGCTGGATTGCGGGATTTCGTCGATAATTTAGTTCTTTTTAACCGTCCAGCAGATAGTGGGACTACCGGAGGAATACTGAAAAAAGCTCAAAGATTTGCAAAATTTGTCCAAAATGGAACTCCACCAAGTGTATTAAACCGTTATTCTCCACAAATGCAAGACTGGATAGATAATTTCGTTAGTTCGCTTAAGTGTGACGTAATTACCTGCGAACACAGCGTAAATGAGATATATGTGCGTCCAGATTTTCAGAAAAAAGTCCGAACTTTGGTAAATGTTCATAGTTCTGTATATGGTACTTGTCTGAATCAGTTAAAACAGGACGTCTGTGAAAATAAGCTGCGAGATCGAATTAATTTGCCACTTTTACATCGTTACGAAAAACGTTACAGTTCAAAGTTTGCGGCGATTGTTGCAACTACGCAAGAGGATAAAAATCAATTGCAAGAGCTTAATCCCAACGCAGATATTGCAGTTATACCTAATGGTGTAGATTTAGTTGCTTTTCCATTTCGTCTCCAAGATCCTCAAGGACACCGGATAATATTTACTGGAGCAATGGATATTTTGGCAAATATTGATGCTGTTAATTTCTTTGCAAATCAAGTTTTTCCAGAAATTCAAAAGACTTATCCAGATGCAATGTTTGATATCGTTGGTTCCCGTCCCACATCCGAGGTTCTTGCTCTCCAAGAAAGACCAGGGGTTAATGTCACTGGACGCGTACCCTCAATGGTAGATTATCTACACCAGTCTGCAGTGTGCGTAATCCCGATGCGGACTGGGTTTGGAATTAAAAACAAAACTTTGGAAGCTATGGCTGCTGGTGTACCTGTAGTTGCTAGCGATCGCGGTTTAGAAGGTTTAGAAATAGATGGGGTTAATGTACCGATACGAGCATTAAGAGCAAATCAACCCAGTGAGTATGTCAGTGCAATTAGTCGTATTTTTAATGATTCGCAATTGCGGGCTGAATTATCACATAATGCTAGAAAATTAATCGAAAAAGACTTTACTTGGGAAAGTGCTGCTCGTCGTTATGAGCAAGTTTGTTTGGGACAAAGTGATTAATTAATGTTAGCGCAGCGGGGTGCGTAAGCGCACAGTAATAAGTAATAAGTAATAAGTAATGAGTAATAAGTAATGAGTGACCAATTACCAATTACCAATTACCAATTACCCATTACCCATTACCCATTACCCATTACCAAATCAATCAACCGCTTTCATCGATAAACCAATGCGTCGGAGTTTTTCGTTAACTTCTAGTACTTTAACTTTAACTACTTGACCTACTTTAACTACTGTTTTGGGATCTTTAATAAATCTGTTTGCAAGTTGGGATATATGCACTAAACCATCTTGGTGAACGCCAATATCAACAAATGCACCAAAATTAGCAACGTTGGTGACAATACCTTCAAGTATCATTCCTTCTTTTAGATCGGAAATTTCTTTGATTCCTTCTTTGAAGGTTGCATACTTAAATTCGGCTCGGGGGTCTCTTCCGGGTTTTTCTAATTCGTTAATAATATCCCTTAGTGTTGGTTCCCCAATTTTGTCGGTGACATATTTTTTCAAGTCTGTTTTTTTCAGTTTGCTTGAAATTTCGGTAACTTGCTTGAGGTTAATATTTAAATCTGAGGCGATCGCTTTAACTACAGAATAACTTTCTGGATGTACTGCTGTGTTATCCAATGGGTTATCACTATCGCGAATTCGTAAAAAACCTGCAGCTTGCTCGAATGCTTTCGGTCCTAGTTTTGGTACTTTGAGTAATTCTCGCCGATTTTTGAAAGCACCATTTTGGTTGCGGTAAGTCACAATGTTATTCGCAACCGTAGCTGTAATTCCCGAAACAAAAGTCAGGAGTTCCTTAGAAGCAGTATTTAGATCGACACCAACATAGTTCACACAACTTTCTACAGTTTCGGCTAACTTTTTCTTCAACATCTTTTGATCGACGTCGTGTTGATATTGTCCCACCCCAATGGACTTGGGTTCAATTTTTACTAATTCTGCGAGGGGATCTTGTAAGCGACGACCAATACTAATTGCACCGCGCACCGTAATATCAAGCTCGGGAAATTCTGCGATCGCGACTTTACTGGCAGAATAAATAGATGCACCGGACTCATTAACCATCACTTTGATGGGTTTATTATCGATATTCTGCAAAACTTCCCCAACAAACTCATCGGTTTCCCGTGAAGCTGTACCATTACCAATAGCAATCAATTCGATCTGATACTTTTTAATAATTTTGTCAACAAAAGCAGCAGCAGATTGACGTTTTTGGGTTCCGCTGTGGGGAAATATTGGTTCATATTCCAAAAATTGACCGGTTCGATCTAATACTGCAACTTTGCAACCAGTGCGAAAACCCGGATCTATTCCCAAAGTCGGTTTCATCCCTGCTGGTGCAGAAAGTAATAATTCTCGCAAATTTGCTTCAAAGGTTTTGATGGATTCAATATCAGCTTCTTTTTTCTTCTCTGCTACCACCTCACCAATCAAAGAATTTTTCATCAAACGATTAAATGCATCTTTGATAGTCATCTGATAAAAATTACGAATTTGACGCAGGGAAGAACGAATTTCTCGTGATTCCAAATAAGCTAAAACTCGATCTTCATCGAAGGAAATTTCAAAACTCAAGATTTTTTCCGCTTCACCCCGACATAACGCCAACATATTATGGGAAGCAATATTCTCAACCCTCATTTGATATTCGCGGTACATCTCATATTTTGTCGTCCCTTCGGGATGTTCGTCCTTGATGCGAGAGACAAAAATCCCCTCTTCTAGGAGATATTCTCGCAAATATGTTCTTAATTCTGCTTTTTCGGCGATTTCTTCCGCTAGAATATCTCCAGCTCCCTTAAGTGCTTCTTCAGCGCTTTTCACTCCCTTATCTTCAGATATATATTTAGCAGCTTCTTCATCAAGGGAAACAGAAGCTGCATTTTTTATGTTCAATGACTTGATAAATTCTGTTAAAGGTTCTAAACCCTTTTCCTTCGCAATGGTTGCGCGGGTACGTCGCTTTGGTCGGTAGGGTAAGTATAAATCTTCAAGTTCAGTTTTTTGCAAACAAGATTCAATTTTCGCTTTGAGTTCATCATTCAACTTTCCTTGGGAAGCGATCGCATTGAGAATTACAGCTTTGCGTTCCTCAAGTTCGGTCAAATAAGTATACCTTTCTAAAAGCGAACGTAATTGTACTTCATTCATTTCACCAGTTTGCTCTTTGCGGTAACGAGCAACAAAAGGAACTGTTGCACCCTCAGCAAAAAGTTCTAAGGCGTTTTGCACCTGTCTTAGTTGAAGTTCTAGTTCGCTAGCTAGGAGTTGCGGTATGTTCAGCATGATTGAATCTACAGATTAAAAAATCCACTACTATCATGCAGTAAGTCTTATGAATTTAGAGAGTTTAAAAAGGAAATAATAGGTTAATATAACAAAGCTTAAAGTTGTTTTTGGTCATTTAGTTGTATGGTTTACAACTTTACTTGTAAATACAACTTTGAAGATGTAGAATGTCTTACGATTGCTTAATAAAAATTTAACTTGTTCTTCAAGAACGGGTTTTTTAGCATGAGAATTTTGTTGTGAGTTCAGAGTGAAGCTAACATGGCGTTTGTTTTTCTGATTCCACTTGTAATGACCTTGGTAGCCCTGTATTTCTTTACGAAATTCAGGGATGAATTACGCTATTTGTCTGGTTCGATAGCCGGTATTTGTTTTGCTGTTAGTGTTTCATTGGCTCCTTGGGAAGCACTCTTGTTATTTTTGATCCCTGCACTTGTAATTACTGGTAAAGGTATTCAAAAAGGTGATTATAAGTTTCACCTCCAGAGCATCCAAAAAGAGAATGAGAGAAAAAACAAGAAGAAGAGGAAAAAAAGAAGGTAAAATATGGCGCTATGGGCAAGTTAAAAGTCAAAACAGACCGCGCCAAAGGCGAGCAAAAGTCAAAATATGTCCGTCCTATGGACACGCTGAGAAGGCGCTACGCGTATGATTAAAGTCACGCTAACGCTAACAGCTTGCTCCGTTAAAATGCTAACAAAACAGACCCGTGTGCGGGGACCAAAAGTATCTTAATCATAGGTTTTAGGGCTCATAAATGTCCTAGCCTAAAGACTTAGCGCTATTCTAAGAAAAGGTAATATAAATCGATATTGAATACATAAATAATTTTCCGTACCCGATCGCGCAAAATGTTTCATTAATTTTGCCCAACTCCTGAATTACTGGAGTTGAATTTTTTTATTTATTTCTTTAAATTTATCCTTTTGAATTTATCTTTTTTAATTTATCCGAATTCACAATCATTGACTGTGTAGTAGAAGCTTGATAAGTCGTTGGACTGAATTAATTACACAATGTCATTGCGTTAGCATAGCGTGCGCAAAGCGCATATGGAGCAAAGCGAAATGACGCAATCACAGGAGCTTGGGATTGCTGAGGACGCGCTCCGCGAACACGTTGTTCGCAATGACGGTAAATATTTTTGTCCACCAACTTATTCGACACTTTAATTGTTGTCATCATATTATTAGCACCTACAGGTTTAGTGTATGTCAATCATCACGATTCGGGAAACGGAAAAAACAGAGACGGGTTTTACAGCACGTTTAATTTTCGATCGTGGTGATGGTGGTGAATACTCTATTAATATTACCGATCCTTTCACAGCCGAGGAAGAACAGCGACTGGAATGGTATTTTGAAGAATGGCTGACTTACCCTATGTTAAATGGGAGGAAGGCTGAAGCTGCTAAAAACAGTGTTGCTGGTTATGGGGAAAGTTTATTTGAACAGGTTTTTAAGACCGATTTTGATGCTTATAGTTATTATCGTCAACTGCGGAATAATCTCAAAGAGGTAAAAATTGAGATAGTTGGCGATAGTCCCGAGTTTCACGCTTTACACTGGGAAGCTATGCGGGACAAGGATTTACCACGACCTTTGGCTGTGGATTGCGTGATGGTACGCAAGCGAGTTACGAAAGCAGCATCAGTACCTGCAAATATAGATAAATCACCTGTTATTAACTTGTTGGTGGTAACTTCCCGACCGAACGAAGAAAATGATGTGGGTTATCGTACTATTTCCCGTCCTTTAATTGAGGTGATTCAAAATAGTGAATTACCTGTCAATGTGGATTTATTGCGTCCAGGTACCTATGAAAGTTTAGAACGACATTTGGAAGAAAAAGGTGCGGGATATTATCATTTCATACATTTTGATTGTCATGGTGCATTGATGAGATATCAAGATATTCAAGAAGGGATGAGACGAAACCGCTATACCTACAACACAAGGTGGGGACGGGAAGATATTCAAGAATATGACGGGGTAAAAGCATTTTTATTTTTGGACGGGGAAAGTAAGGGAAAAGCCGATCCGGTGGAAGCAGGGGAATTAGCAAGTTTACTTACCGGGAAAAGGATTCCTGTATGTATCCTCAACGCTTGTCAGTCGGGGAAGCAGGTAAAAAGTGATGGAGAAACAGAAGAAAATTCCCGTGAAACTAGTTTGGGTAGTCGGTTAATGACTGCGGGAATGGAAATGGTGGTAGCAATGGGGTATTCGGTAACTGTTTCCGCTGCTAAGTTGATGATGAAACAGGTTTATAAAGAATTATTTGAGGGGAAGAAGATAACGGAAGCGATACGTTTGGGGAGAAGGGAGTTATTTAATAGTAAGACGCGCAAAGCTTATTTTAATACAGATATCGATTTAGAAGATTGGCTTTTACCTGTGGTTTACAGTAACCAACAGGTGAATTTGAATTTGGGGAAGTTTACACCCGAGGAAGAAGAAAAGTATTTTGAAAAATTAGCAAGTTCATATCAAAGTCAATATACACCCCCCGAATATGGCTTTATTGGACGGGATTTAGAAATTTTGAAAATTGAAAAGGCTTTGTTCCGTCATAATATTTTACTGTTACAAGGAATGGGAGGAACGGGGAAAACCACCCTATTAAATTATCTGTGCAGTTGGTGGGAAACAACTAATTTCTCCCCGGATATATTTTATTTTGGTTACGACAAAAAAGCTTGGACGCTGACACAAATAGTGTTTGAGATTAGTAAGCGGTTATATGGAAGATTTGAACTTGCTAATTTTCAAGCCGTGAACCTAACCGCACAGGTACAGAAATTACTCAAAAAACTGAAATCCCAACCCTACGTTTTGATTTTGGATAACTTGGAGTCGGTGACGGGACAAGCTTTAGCAATTCAAAATACTTTACCGTCAGACGAGCAAAAGCAACTGCAAGATTTTTTAACCCAGTTAGTTGATGGAAAAACGCGGGTGATTTTGGGTTCCCGCAGTGATGAAAGTTGGTTAAAAGGTGCTTTTAAACAAAATATCTACAAATTGCAAGGTTTAGATCCGCAAGCAAGAACAGAATTATCAAATAAAATCTTAGAGCGGAATGTAGGTAATGAGCGCAAGATAGCTAAGATTCGCGAAGATGGGGATTTTCAGAAATTAATGGAACTTTTAGCCGGGTATCCCCTCGCAATGGAAGTGGTTTTAGCGAACTTGAAAAATCTCTCACCCCAGGAGATTCTAGCGAAATTGCAAGCAGCAGATATTAACCTAGATACCGGTAGTGAAGATAAGACCCAGAGCATTCTTAAATGTGTGGAATATTCCCATAGTAATTTATCGCCGGATGCTCAGAAGTTATTGTTGTGTTTGGCTCCCTTTAGTGGGTTTATTTTGCGGCTTAGTATTCCTGATTATGCTAAGGAGTTGCAGAAGTTAGAGCCGTTTGAGAATTATAATTTTGATAAGTTTGATGAGGCGATTCAAGAAGCAATTAATTGGGGTTTGCTTTCCGATATCCCTTCTACTCCCTTTACAGGAGAAGAAAAATTATTACAAATTCAACCTGTTTTCCCCTTCTTTTTAAAAGCAAAATTAGCACAAATCGATGGAGCAACCCACGAAGCATTACAGGAAGGGTTTAAAAATCACTATCGAGTTTTAGCTAGTGATTACCAACTATTGATGAATTCTAAGAATGCGCAAGAAAGACAGTTAGGTATTAACTTCTGTCGATTAGAATATGAAAACTTATACAATGCCTTGCAGATTTGTCTAGAGAAGCAGGAAGATTTTAATATTTCTTTCTGTCTAGATGATTATTTTATACTAATTAACGATCCGAATAACAGAGCTAAATTTACAGCACAACTATGTCAAAAAATATCTAATTTCCCCCCTGAGTTCTTAGAAAGTAAGATTGGCTATCAAATTGGATTTGCACTCCACAGAAATGGTAGTAGTTATTTGGATATTAAACAGTATGAATTAGCAGAAAAAAACTTTAAACAAGCTTTAGAAGCATATGAAAAACTCAGAGAAGTAGAAGAAAGGGATAAGCAACTCTGGATAGCGACAACTTACCACGAGTTGGGAATCGTAGCACAAGATTTGCGTGAATACCAGCAAGCACGAGATTATTATCAAAATGCTCTGGAAATTAAAATCGAATATAGTGATCGCTATGGTTCTGCTAACACTTACCACCAGTTCGGAAGGGTAGCCCAAGAATTGCGCGAATACCAGCAAGCACGAGATTATTATCAAAATGCTCTGGAAATTTTAATCGAATATAGCGATCGCTATGGCTCTGCTAGCACTTACCACCAGTTGGGAAGAGTAGCTCAAGAATTGCGCGAATACCAACAAGCACGAGATTATTATCAAAATGCTCTGGAAATTTTAATCGAATATGGCGATCGCTATGGCTGTGCTGTAACTTACCACCAGTTGGGAAGGGTAGCCCAAGAATTGCGCGAATACCAGCAAGCACGAGATTATTATCAAAATGCTCTGGAAATTAAAATTGAATATGGCGATCGCTATGGCTCTGCTAAAACTTACCATGAGTTGGGATATGTAGTCCAAGAATTGCGCGAATACCAGCAAGCACGAGATTATTATCAAAATGCTCTGGAAATTTTAATCGAATATGGCGATCACTATAACTCTGCTAAAACTTACCAGAACTTGGGAAGAGTAGCCCAGGAATTGCGCGAATACCAGCAAGCACGAGATTATTATCAAAATGCTCTGGAAATTTTAATCGAATATAGCGATCGCTATGGCTCTGCTAGCACTTACCACCAGTTGGGAAGAGTAGCTCAAGAATTGCGCGAATACCAACAAGCACGAGATTATTATCAAAATGCTCTGGAAATTTTAATCGAATATGGCGATCGCTATGGCTGTGCTGTAACTTACCACCAGTTGGGAAGGGTAGCCCAAGAATTGCGCGAATACCAGCAAGCACGAGATTATTATCAAAATGCTCTGGAAATTAAAATTGAATATGGCGATCGCTATGAGTGTGCTGGAACNAGTGTGCTGGAACTTACGGAGCATTAGGAATGCTCGCACAAACAGAGGAGAATTACTCAGAAGCTAGAAATTATTTGCAGCAAGCGTTGGAGATATTTGTTGAGTATAAGGATGAATATGCGGCTGGGGTAGCGCGGGAAGTTTTAGAGGATTTACCAGAATAAGGTCGCTGGGTGGAAGAGAGGGATTTTGCGATTATGTTGCGGTGCCTCTTTTACAACGCTTTCCGATAAGTTATGATGTCGTGATTATCTAAAATAGAACCCAATTGCTTACTAAAATAAATTGGTTCTCCCATATGCTGATAGCGTATGTCCATTAATGTAAGTTGATTGAGAAATAGCAGTCGACTAAAGAAATTTTGGATGGGATTAACCTTAGTGAAGTTGAAATTAGCTAAAGGTAATGTCGGTACAACATCTTCAGCGTTAGCAATCCGATAATATTCTATGTTTCGATTAGTAAATTGCTCCTTAAAATTTGGAGCTGCGACCCTAGGGCTAGCAAAAGTATAAAGGATAGGTTGAAATTTTGTTTGAGTTGCAACATGAAGTGCAGCAAAAGTAGCTAAACCTGCACCTAAACTATGACCGGTGATAAACACTTGGGAATTTGCTGGACATTGGGTAGAATCAGTTAATGTTTTGTGTACGGTTTCTGTTATCGCTTCCGAGTGACCATTCCGAGAAATCAAATCTGGATAACGACTTTTATTTTTTATATAAGAAAGATTACCGTCAGCAGTAAGACGAGCGTAATGCAAATTCCGATTCTTTACTGCACGGGTATATATTTTATGGGTTCCCACATTGACCAAACCTAATTCAGGGACACCGAGAAAATCTTCCTGATTGGAATTAAGATTCTGATACCATTCCTGATTTTCTCGCGTTCCCCGAAACACAATAAAAATACCTACATTTCCATCTTCCAAAATCCGCTTAGCGATAAACCCAAAAGTTACAGTTTCAGGACGTGTTAACCAAAAACCAGTAAATCGAAAAGTAGAAAGAATGGAATAATTTAAGCGTTCGGAAACATTACCTGTATGCAAATCAACATCCAGAAAACCCGTTTTTTCAGGTTCCAAAGTTTCTTTTTTTTGGTCTAGCTCATAAAAATGATAAGATTCCTCAACTAACATCGCTAATTCTTTAGCTCGCTTCAAATCAAAGCTAGAACCAGAAGGAATGTAAATTTCAGACATAGATTTTAGATATATAAATAAGTGTAAGCGTTAACCCGAATTTGATACAAGCGTTCGCTTTGCGCATGCCTATGGCTTATCGCACACCCCATTTAGACTAATAGTAGAAGGCAAAATATTTTGCCATTCTATTGTTGTTGTAGCTAAACAGTGTTTTCTTCCATGGTATCTACTCCCCAAAATCTAAAAAACCAAAGTAAACAAAGCGTATTGAATGCAGGTGATTTACGTAGAGTGCATCATATTGCTCTCAACGTAAAAGATATGCAAGCTTCCCGGTATTTTTACGGTACCATCCTAGGGTTACATGAGCTTACAGGTGAAGAGGTTCCTGAAACCTTAGTCAAATTAGTTGCAGAAGGAAAAGTTGCTAATTTTATTACCCCTGACGGTACCATTTTGGATCTATTTGGCGCTCCAGACTTAAATCCTCCCGATCCAGATCCAGAAAAAAACTTTACTAGAGCTTATCACCTAGCTTTCGATATTGCTCCAGAATTATTTGATGGTGCAGTTGAAGTGCTAAAACAAAATCAGATTACCATTGCTCACGGACCCGTAAGTCGTCCCACAGGGCGCGGTGTGTACTTCTACGACCCTGATGGTTTCATGGTAGAAATTCGCTGCGATCCGGAATAATTATTTTGAAATAATTGGTAATTGGTAATTGGTAATTGGTAATCGGTAATCGGTAATCGGTAATCGGTAATCGGTAATTGGTAATTGATAACTGACAACTGTCAATAAGTTTTCAGCTAAATATTCCTCGAAGTAAATGGACAAAGCTCATATTGTATGATATACCCATATCACAAGTCATTTTGAGTGGTTATGCTTATGACAAAATTAACAATTGTTAGATCTGTTAAGTAGGATTAAAGAAACAAATAATTTACAGATAAAGTCTCTGATTTATAACTGCATAGTGGTAACATCATGTACGATATTCCAAAACAGAATACAATAAAGATAGTTATTACTGCATGTCAGTGCAAAATTTATTGATTCTTGGTACTTTTGAATGAAAGTGAATAAATTTGACTGAATTGTCAGGGTATTAAAGGAAAATTAAAATTTTATGTCCCTAAGTAAAAACTTTTTTCTTCGGTTATTTGATTTTTCGTTTTCTAAGTTTATGGCTGTCGAAGCAGTAGAAATTGTTGGAATTTTTTACGTAATCGGTATGGTTTTTGCTGCTTTAATGGCTGTAGTAATAATTACGGAAGGTTTTAATAACGGTTTAACATTGGGAATTGGAAGTTTAGTTGTAGCTCCCCTAGTATTCTCGTCCTATATTATTCTCCTCAGAATCGGATTGGAAGAAATTCTAATCACACTTGGTATCAATGAAAAAACAAAACAGTTAGAAAATCCGTAAAAATCAATTTTTAAATTAGCATCAATGTTTCAATTTTTTTAATTAATCTGTTGACTTTATAGCTAGTTTTTTGATTGATGTTTAATTTGCTTCTCCACACATTGATGTAATTTATTTACCGACAAATGGTTGGTAATAAATAATTAGAAATTAATTTTTAACACCTTTAACTTCATTGTTCATTAAGTAAACTATACTTTTTCACTGAATCACACTGAATGCTACCGCTCAGTAAAGACATAACAAAATAACTCATAACTAAAAACCCAGTCATTACGACTGGGTTTTATTAGAACTGTGTTGACATAGTTTGTTATCAAGTTATTTATTTTTTTGAGTATATATGTCCTACGGAAACGCATTAACGCAGTGTGACGCTTTATAGACAGCAAAGCTGTATGACTGTCACGCAATACTATAGCTGCGCTACCTACGGATCCGGTACGCTACGCTAGCAACGCTAACATCCGCTAGGATGCGGGTAAACACAAAGTGTTAGCAAGGCGGGGGGTATAAGCACAGACACTGAGCGTGTTTACAGCGTCATGACCTACGCTAGCCGCTAATGACTCGCGCGTAGCGCTGTTCGTATCTGTGTTTCTCAAATTGCTCGAGAGAATTTTTGTTCTTTTTGAGTAATGTAAGTATCGAATATGACGGCAATATTTCTCACTAGTAATCTACCAACTTCCGTAACCTCGATGTGTGTTGATGATAGATGTACCAACCCATCAGCTTCCAAATTTTTTAGAGCTTGGAGTTCTCGAAAAAAGTAATCATCGAAATTGGTGTGATATTTCTCTTCGATATCTTGTTTGCAAAGTTGAAAGTTGGACATAATATTGACGATCACTTCTCGTCTGATGATGTCATCCCGGTTTAATTGAAACCCCCTGTACACCGGTAAAATTCCATCTTTAATAGCTTGATAATAATCCTTTAATTTTTTATAGTTTTGAGCGTAACTGTCTTCTAACAAACTTACTGATGTAGCTCCAAAACCAAAGAGTTCAGTTTCTGGATGGGTCGTATAACCCTGAAATGTACGTTTGAGTTGGAGGTTCCGTTGAGCGATCGCCAGTTCATCGTGAGGTTTCGCAAAATGATCCATCCCAATAAAGACATAATCATTATTTGTAAGTTCCTCAATAGTCATTTGGAAAATATCTAACTTTTCCTGAGGGTGGGGTAAAGCTTCTACAGGAATTTTTTTCTGTAACGGTTTGATCCAAGGAACGTAAGCAAAATTAAAAACAGCAATTCGATCAGGGTCTAACTGGATAGTCTTTTTTATTGTTTTGCGGAACCTATCGAGGTTTTGATAGGGTAAACCATAAATTAGATCGACATTTGCGCTTTTAAACCCAGCAACCTTAATCCAATCCATCACATCGAATAGTTTTTTTTCAGGTTGAATGCGATTAACAGCACTTTGTACCTGAGGGTTAAAATCTTGAATCCCAAAACTAATGCGGTTAAACCCCAAGTCCCGGAGGAAGAAAATATATTCTTTATCAACCTCACAGGGATTAATTTCTATAGATATTTCTGCATTAGAATTAACAGTAAAATTTTGGGTAATTTTTTTCCATAAGAATTCTACCTGTGACAAACTCAAATAATTGGGAGTACCTCCACCCCAGTGAACTTGAACAACTTCCCGTTGTGGATCGATTAGCTTAGCTGTATTCTCAATCTCTTTGACCAAATACTCCAGATAAAGTTGAGCAATATTTTTATTTTGAGAAAATATCGTATTACAACCGCAGTAATAACAAGGATTTTGGCAAAAGGGGATATGAAAATATAAAGCAAGTGGTGACCGTCGCAGATTAGAAGCTGTAATACGTGCTTGAAAATCTTTGAAGGTAAACTTCTCAGTTAATTCCGTCGCTGGTGGGTAACTAGTATATCTTGGTGTTGGAGTATCGTACTTTTTGATGATATCGAGCATTGGGGGGTTGGCGATTAGGGATTAGGGATTGGGGATTAGGGATTAGGGACTGGGGATTGGGGTGAAGCCCGCGCCTAACGGCGTTAGCATAGCGTGGCGTTAGCCATATGGGGATTGGGGATTATGTAATTGGTAATTGGTAAATCCTTCTCAATTCTTACTTCTTATTTCCTACTCCTCACTCATTACTTATTACTCATTACTTATTACTCATTACTTGTTACTCATTACTTGTTACTTATTACTCCTGACTTTTTTAACCGATTTCCGTACTACCAGAACTGTGATGACTTGTGAGTTTCTTAAATGTAATTTCCCCTATCGCATGGATCAAAATTGCTTCTAACTCTTGAATGATTTGCATATTGAGTGAGAAAGCATAGTTTGCTTCTGTAACTATTTTGTCTCTAGTGATATCGTCAATAGGTAAAGCATCTAACGCCTCCCTATATTTATTTTTAAATGCTTTTTTGTCGGGAATTTGTTCAAAATGATAAAAAGATGTACCCTGATATCCCTCTAGTTTGAGGGTGGATTGAGCAACTTTTTGCAACATCTGACCCCCAGAAAGATCACCCATGTAACGGGTATATGTATGACCAATTAATAATTCTGGCGATGAAGCAGAAAGTTTACGAATATGATTCACGTAACTTTTGGTAGTTGGAGATGGAGTAATTTTTTGTCGCCAATTTTTACCGTAGTAAAACTCTAAATCTTTTTCTAAATTAGCCTTACGATTCAGTTCGGGAAAATAAATTTTACTAACAATTGGATGATTTTGATGTGTTTGAACAGCCGCTTCTAGTTCGCCATAAACAAAATATAAATTACCTAAAAACTTTGCAAAACAGTCACGATCTACAACTCCGTTGACAAAGCATTTCATAAATCCTACGTTTTCCGCAGCTGTATGAGCTTTCTGCGTTCTCTTACGAAGCTCGATCGCTAGACCATTACTCATTATCAATTCCCTTATATTCAAATCCTGTTGTTTGTTGGATTTGCGCAGAATGAATCGGAAACTTCACCAGTTTAATAACTGGATTTACAGTTTGTTGAATTTATTTCCGAAACATGGATTCCCCTTCGATTTATTATTTTTGGCTTTCTTTGACCAAAATCGCCCGGTTCAGAGCAAAGACTATTTCCATGAAGATAAAATTTAGTCTTATAGACTCTTACTTAAAACTATTTAATCACTATTCTTCGTATCACTACACAAGCATTGACTTTTCTTAACAAGTGTTTATTGGGGATTGGCGACTAGCGACTGGGGATTGGGTAACGGAAACAAAATTTTTTCTTTCTTAAGTTGCGGATGCTCATATCAAAAATAAGGTTTAGTTAGTAGATAACTATATATGAAGTTCTAAATATGAAGTTCTAAAATAAATGGTGTTTTTATGGGTAAGGAATGAGAATTTAATAACCTGTAATTCTGAAATTTGGAATGGTGCGTTACTAACGCTAACGCCAATCCCCATATGGCTAACGCCACGCTATGCTAACGCCGTTAGGCGCGGGCTCACCCCAATCCCCAACTCCTAAGTAAATATCCTCAAAATCATCCACCTATCAACAATTTTTTTGAAGAATCCTTCAGATAAGTTAACCAATTATAGATTTACTGAATAAATCGTGTTTATATAGCCTTGTAAGCATTAAATGGCAGAATTCTCATGGTTAAATCGCTTCAAACCCTAGAACCGGAGATGCTCAAACCGGGAGTTAAAGCGCCGGTAAAGGAGACATTACTAACGCCCCGATTTTACACTACTGACTTTGAGGCGATCGCGCAGATGGATTTCTCTGGGCATGAGTCTGAGTTAAAAGCAGTAATCGAGGAGTTAAAATCAGATTACAATCGCCATCACTTTGTGCGTAGTGAAGAGTTCGAAAAGTGCTGGGACAGCATTGATGGAGAAAAACGTCTTGCTTTTATTGAGTTTCTAGAACGTTCCTGTACTTCTGAATTTTCGGGATTTCTGTTGTTTAAAGAGTTGTCGCGACGACTCAAAAATAAAAACCCCCTACTTGCGGAAGGTTTTGGATACCTATCGAGGGATGAAGCTCGTCATGCAGGCTTTTTGAATAAAGCAATGTCAGACTTTAACTTGTCTTTAGATTTAGGTTATTTAACTAAAAATCGTACTTACACTTTCTTTCCTCCAGAATGGGTGATTTATACAGTCTATTTATCAGAAAAAATAGGTTATTGGCGTTACATAATTATGTTCCGTCATTTGGAGTCACATCCAGAGAATCAATTTTATCCGCTATTTCGCTACTTCGAGAGTTGGTGTCAGGACGAAAATCGCCATGGAGATTTCTTTAAGGTATTGGTGAGATCCCAAGGGAAACTTTACGATAATTGGAAAGCTCGGTTATGGGTACGTTTCTTTTTACTTTCTGTATTTGCTACTCACACCCTGACGGTATTAGAGCGTTCAACATTTTATGATTCCGTTGGTTTGGATGCTCGACAGTACAATATTGATGTGATAGAAAAGACCAATGAAACTGCGGCAAGAGCATTTCCTGTCATTTTAAATACTAAGCATCCAGACTTTTTCCGTCGCTTAGAAAAGTGTTCTGAGAACAATGTGAAATTGACTGAGATTAACAACAGTAACAGACCCAAAATTGTTAAGTTATTCCAGAAAGTACCGTTAATAGCTTCGACTGTCGGTCATTTATTACGGATTTATCTGACTAAACCTATTGATGCTGAGGCTACAAGAGAAATGGTTTGTTAGTCAGTTAATGCGCAATACCTACGGTACGCTTACGCTAGGAACGCGCACGCTTCGCTAACAGTTTATGGCTAACGCCACGCCCTTACGGGCTACAGTTCAAAGTTAACAGTTAACAGCTAATGTCAAACCCTTACGGGCTCAAGTGAAATGCTAACTGTTAACTGTTTTATTGGTAGCAATTTCGTTGCATTCGCTTCTTCTTTTAGAGTTCTCTTACTTTGTCCCTAATCTATCTTGGCATACGTATCTTCATCAGCCTTTTGAAAGGCAGGGCGTTCCATTAGCCTAGCAAGATAAGTTTTAACAGGGCTATCCTGTTGGAGCATTCCCAGTTTTAATGCCCATAATAAGACACCACCTGTCACTACATCTGCAGCAGTAAAGCTGTTTTCTACTAAATAATTATTATCTTTGAGGAGTTCATTTAGGGGTCCACACACCTTCGCGAACCATTGTGTAGCTTCCTCCGGCGTAACTTTTGCTTGTGCTTGTTTAGGCAATAACTTTTCTGGTAAATCTGGTAACACATGAAACATATATTGCTCTACTGGGGCTTCCAAAGTTAGAGAAGCATAAAACATCCATTGATAATAATATGCCCGTGCAGATGATTCTAGTTTTGGTGCAAAGCCTCGCTCCAAATATTTATCAGCAAGATAAGCACAAATTGCTGCCGATTCAAAAATAGTTACATTTTCGTCAACCAATACTGGAACTTTACCATGAGGATTAAGGTTGGCATATTCATTTGAGCGAGACATTTCCATTGTGACATTAACCAAATCGTAGGAAATATCAATTTCTTCCAGGAGCCATCGAGGACGAACTGCTCTTGTTGTAGGTATGTAATAAAGCTTCATAATCTCAAGTATTGCAAAAATCTACTAAGGTTAAAATTAACTCTTTTCAGATTTTGATACTGCTGGCGAAATAATCTTTAATATCTAAAAGACTGATTAATTTTGTAGGCTTTATTAAAAAAATAGAAGTTTATAATAGCTAGAATATTATTATGGAGGACTGTCCGCTTGATAATACTACATTACCAGAATGTATTGAACATCCACTTTTTTCTATTTATTCAGCAAGCCCTAATTATTTTTATTGGTAGCAATACCATCACACAAGCGTCTATCATCTTCGCTGACGTCGGGGTGATTTTGCAGATAATCGCGTATTAAATTGCAGCCTTCATCTAGCAAACTTTCTAAATCAAAGTTCCACAAAATTACTGTACCGTCACCTGATGCAGAAGCAATGGTCTTACCGTCGGGGGAAAAGTTGACACTGCTAACTCCTTGGGAATGACCTTTAAGGGTTGTAATTTCTCGACCAGTGTTTATGTCCCAGAGTTTAATATCCCCATCAAATGAAGCAGAAGCAATCGTTTTAGCATCTGGAGAGAAACTAACACTAGAAACTCCTTGAGAATGTCCTGGAAAGGTTTTGATTTCCTTTAATTCTCGGTCTGTTTCGATATCTATATTTTGATTGTCACCAAAAATACTAGTAACTTTAACTCTTCTAAATATATTATTTTCTTTAATTAAATTAACTTGTGATTGAAATTGGTTAAAAGTTAATGCAGTTTCTAAACAGTAATTACCAGAAAAATAATCCCATTCTCGCCATGGTAATCTGTGCAAAATATTCTTAGTTGATTGGCATTTTATATCTTGAGCATCAATAATAAATATGATGTCATAATTGGAACTTAATTGAACAACTCCTGCTAATTTTGGTTTAATCCCAACAAGCCAATGATTTAATTGTGCGCGTAAATATTCAGCAAATTGTTCGCATTCCTGATAACACTCAGACCAAGAAAAATTAGTAACTTGTTTGCGTTTAAAACCAATTCTTGAAGGATTAGTCAGCAGAGTATATTTATCAAGCCATTTTTGATATAAAACTGGAATTTCTGGGGCGCTAGGAAGTTGAATTTCAATCTCTGTCGATTTATCTTCAGGATTTGCGGCGATCGTGATGGTGTTTACTTCTTGACTGAAACCTCGTAAAAAGTCACCATCGCCAAATTTTAACTTCACTAGTGTTTCCATATCCATAAGTAACTACTGCATAGCAATACGTAAAACTGTAATCTGATTCGTCTAATTCACTACGGTATCTTATAGTCTTAGGATTAAATAAATTAAGCTATACAGTTACTATTTATACTGAAAGGGAATTATGTCTCATGTGAATGAGAAGCCGATCTAATATAAATTTCTCAATTAGATTGACACTTTTCTAAAGTAAATCCCCCAGCTTAGATAATTTCATAACTAATAATTTCATTAGTCAGAATCTCATAAACTAAAAATTAAGGTTAGTTTAAATTGTGATTAATTTTTCCTTTGAAGCGAAAATAATATGGAATCCTGCAAACCTCAAGTGTAGCAACCAGAATAAAGAGCTAACAAACTATTTCATCTAAAAGGTAAAAGCTAAGAAATTAATTCTGCCAGTAGTGTTAGATTTACCATTTTATGACAATGATAAAGTATAAATCTCGACTCATTATTTTATTTGTTCTGGGATTACTTATTTGTTCCTTTATCAGTTTATTTCGCAATCAAAAACAGTACCTGGTAATTGCAGCAGGAAAACCCAACGGAGATAGTTTTATATTTGCCAAAAAATTAGAACAGGTAGTCAATAACTCTAATAGTAATATTGAACTTAGTGTTCTTAAACGCACTGATGGCACTCAGGAGAACCTAGAATTACTAAAGAAAGGACGAGTACAGTTAGCTATGGCTCAGGCTGATATACCTGCACCATCAGAAGCGCAACTTGTATCTTTACTATTCCCAGATGTGTATCAATTAATCGTTAAAAAAGATTCTGGAATTGTCAGTATTCTGGATTTAAAAGGAAAGCGAGTTGTCTTACCACCTTCAGGTGGAGGTCAAATACAATCTTTTGATTTTTTAATGGAACACTATGGTTTACTCAACAGAAAATTAACCAAATATTACATTGAACACGACTTCAAATATTCAACAAACAAATATAAATTTTATTCTGTAGAAAGTAGTAACCCAGACAAAGCATTTTGTGCCGGTCAAGCAGATGTGGTATTTCATGTTCGTCGTGCAGGTAATTATTCTATTCGCAACGAAATTTTTAAAAATAAACACTGCAATGCAAAATTAATACCCATCGAACAAGCTAAGGCGATGAAAATAGAACATCCAGATTTAGATGAGGCTATTATTCCTAAAGGAGCTTATCAAGGTAACCCACCAATTCCTGATCGAGACTTACCTACTATATCTGTTAATAGATTATTTTTAGCACATGAAAGTGTTGATAAAGAGGTAATTCGTAAAATTACTAAAATTCTCTACGAGCATCGTCAAGAATTAGTATATGGGTGCAAAGATAATAATATTTTTGAAGAGAATCAAAATCCCACATGCGAATATAAAGAAAATCAAGTACCAGCTGCAGCCTTCATTCGTAGACCCGATAATCTTAGTGGAGCAGGTGGAACTGGAAGACCAATTCATCCCGGAGCAAAAGCTTACTATCAAAAGGAAGATCCTACATGGTTTGAGCGTTATTCGGGAATCATGGAAGTTCTCGTTGCAATTGCATTCCCATTTGTTTCTTGGTTAGTACTTTTATTCCGAGAAAATGCAGTGAAGAAAAATAAAGCTGATGATTATATTTTAGAAGTAACTGCCTTGATGGATGCAGAAGAGTCCATAAAAGCAGCAACTTCTTTGCTCGCAGCTTATAAATCAAACCAAATCGATGCGATGGAGGAACTACGTTTTAATATCATTAATAAAACTGCAAAAATACTACTGTGTACTCAAAAAGCTCAGAATGCTCGCAATAAAGGAAAAATTTCTCGTGAATCTTTAAAATCTTTTAGAAAAACTCTGCAAATAACTGTCGGTGTCATCGAACAAATTCCTGAGTCAGAAGAAATATTTAACGCTATTGTGCAAAAAGCCAAAAAAAATATGGAAAAAGAGCATAACAAGCGTTTGAGAAATCAGTTGCTATCTTTAATTCTTATTTGGGAACAGTCTTTAGGAATCAGCAAAACTTTGAACATAAAAATACCGTATATATCTCAGACACAAAATCAGATGGAAAAGAGTTTAAACAATATTTTGGATCGAGTCAAAGGAAAAGCTAAACAGCAACTCAAAAATTTAGAACCATCTGAATTACTTAAGTTAGAAAGCAAAAATATTCGCCAAGACTTGGAAGCTATATTCAAACGTTCCGTCAATGCTTTAGTAGAAGAAAGAATATCTCAGGATTCCTTCCAGTCATTTAGGGTAGTTTGGCAAATAGCTGTTGGTGAAGTAACTTAAGATGAATAGATTATATGGAATTTTAAGTTCTTGCAGGTCTTAGTAATGTAGACTCTAATTGTTCCATATTTTTTGAATATTTTGAAGAGGGATGAAGCGATCGCAATTAAATATAAAACAGTTATACTTACAAAAATAAAACCATAAGACTAATATTTTAGAATTTAAATAACCAAATTGAAATAGTAATTTAAATTAAATAGTCTAAATTCATAAAAATCATGAAATCAGAGTAATTAGATTAGAAAAAGCTTCGGTAACTTGTGTTATGTTTTGATTCTGTAAAACAAATTCACTATAATCCGCTAAATTATCTAAACCAACTACAGTCAAGATTATTTCTGCAGTTAACCATACAGAGGTTTTAAGAAATAGTTTTTTCCATCGTACTTGCATAACCGACATTCCTACCTTTACATAAATTTATTCTTAAAGCCAAAATTCTTGAACCTGATACTCTTAGATCTACTATTCTTAAAACCAATATTTCTTAAATCCCCACAAGATTATTGTTAATAAATGTAAACGATTATAGGTATTGATTTCAATGCTGTATTGGTGGGGATGCGGTAGTAATTTCACCCCTACAGAGTTTAGGAATTACATATTGACCGGTAAAAATATTTGGGAGAACCTTGCAAAGGTAAAGTGAGGTAAATCAAGTTACACTAGTGCTTTGAGACAAGTCCTAGAGAATATATTCTAACTAAACAATTTAAATTTTCGATGACAAACTAGTATCCCACTGGGGAAAGTAAAATTGTCAACTAAAATAGTTTTTAATCTATTCTATTTTTACCAAATCCCCAACTTTCCACACTTCCCACACTTCCTACACTTCCCACACTTTCACCCATCCCCAATCCCCATGACTGACGCATTTTTCCATGAACAACTACATCGTACTCCTGCACTAATGGCAAAGTTAAGAGATTTTCCGATCGCTATCTGTGGTGCGGGAGCTTTGGGTGCAAATCTGACCGAAAATCTTGCTCGTTCCGGGTTTAGTAAATTGCGGGTAATTGATAAAGACAGAATTGAAGAGCGCAATCTTTCAACCCAACCCTACTATCGTTCTGATGTGGGAGCATATAAAGCCAAAATTCTTACTAATAGCTTATATCGGGCTTTGGGTATCGCAGTAGATGGACGTTCCCAAGAACTGACTCCAAGCAATGTAAAACAATTATTAAATGGAAGTGCTCTTGTCGTTGATTGCTTCGATAATAGTATTGCTCGTCAAATAGTTACAGATTACTGTGCTACTCATATACCTTGTCTTCATGTAGGTTTAGCAAGCGACTATGCAGAAATCATCTGGAATCAAATCTATCGCGTACCGACACCTGCTAACGATGACGTCTGCGACTATCCCTTAGCCCGAAACTTAGTTATTTTGACTGTCGCAGTCGCTTGTGAAGTGATTACAAATTTTGTTGCTAGCGAACAACAGAAAAGTTTTACCGTTACCCTCGCTGATTTTGCGATCAAGGCTTTTGATTTGTGAGTTAGGAAAAATCTTCGAATAAAAGAAACTCTAGATCTATGACATATGCCATAATCTATTAAGTTTTAGTCTTAATAATTAAAATTTAGTCCTAATAATTAAGAAATTATAGAGGAAAATCAAAGGCTATGGAGGAAAATCAGCAAAAGCAGCGTCGCACAGCTGCTCAAGAATTTGAAGAATCTTTAGAGCAGTTACAAAATATTCTGCACGAAGATGAGAATACAGAAGAAGAGAATACTCATTCAATTAGCGACACTACAAATAACAGCAAAGTAACTGATAACTCCTCCGGTATTGACTTAGCAAGTTGGGAAGATGCTGTTGCTGATATAGAGCAATATTTGGAAAATAAAAACAAGGATAAGAATAAGTCGGTAGGTGATGGGTAATTGGTAATTGGTAATTGGTAATTGAAAAATCATTTGTGTCAGAAGAAATTTTAACCCTTACTAGCGAACATCTTGATGCTTGTGCCAATCTATTAGTACAAGTTTTCAATAAAGAACCGTGGAACGAGTCTTGGAGTTTTGATAGTGCAAGAACACTTCTATGGGAAATATTTCATACACCTGGATTTGTAGGATTCGTATTCTGCGATCGCAAAAAACTTCTGCAAGTAGACAGTAAAATGCTGCAAGCAGGTCAAGAACTCCTTGGATTTATCGCTGGTTACTCCGAACAGTCTTGCAATTACAGACGTTTCTTTTTAAGAGAAATATGCGTCCGCAGCGATCGACAACGCCAAGGTATTGGAAAAAAACTACTTCGTCATTTAGTTGAGACCTTATCAACTATGGACATCAACTTAATTTATCTTTTGACAATGAAGGATGGAGAACTTAAAAAGTTTTATACAAAAAATGGTTTTTTAGACAGTCCACATATGATGCTAATGTTGCAGCAAATATAGTATCAATATCTAAAATCAAAACAATATTAGAAAAAGCATATTAAATATTATGTAGATACGACGTATTATTTCTAATAATATGCTAATGGTTTACCAAAAATTTTTGAGAATACACAGTTAATTTTCAAGGGATATCTTTAAAGATATATCTATGACAGATGTGATGTAGATACACCATTCAACCATATATCTGAATTACGACATTCTAACTTGACAATTCCACAGTTGGGAATTTTTAAGGACTTGATAAAAGCCTGAAATTCTTCCATTGCTTGAGAGTTAATTTCTACAGTATTGCTAAGCATTAACCACAAAAATGCTCTGATAAATATTTCGTATGTAAAAACTGCAGTAAACTCTTCCTCCAATCGATATATTTTTTGCCGAAAATCTTGTACTCGCTGTATCATATCTGCGAATGACTCTGCGCCTACACCATCAACATAGTTTGGATCGCACCTTTCCCAGTAAGCTTTCGACATTGGAAGTCTTTCTTTTGCTGCTGTGTTATGACGTCGGTCAAGGCTAAGGTAGGTAAATTCATGTACTAACCATTCTGTCTGAGGAGTAGAAGTAAAGCGCTCAACAGTAGGTTGTGCTGTTTGCTTGGTACGGATATAAGGCGAAGTGACAATCAAAGAAGGTGCTTGGGTAAACGCTGAAGCAGCTTTATTAGCTTGTTGTTGTCCTTTCTGTGTCAGGTTGATTAAAGTAACATCAGAAGTTGGTAAACCAGCGTTAGCTTCAGACTCTCCATGTCTAATTAACCAGATTGATATCATCACAGGAACTCACTATTCTTATTCTCAGTTAGATTATCCCTTTAGTAGATGACTTAACCAGGAAAAAGGCTACATTTACGAACATTGCCCTATGATTTTGTTTAAGTTTTATTTTGGAAAGAATTTTGCAACCAAGATAAATTTTCTATTATTTTTATAGTATTTGTATTCAGTTAATTTAAATAAGCTCAAATCTTGAAGAATATACAAAGATTAGAAACAATGTATTGAAACTATTTTATCTAGGTGTAATATATTTATTAGTTACAAGGGTAAGAATAACTAAAAAATTACACTCAATATTAATTTATCGCTTAGTTTCTTGAAATGTCAGCCAGTTTTTTGAAAAATTATCTGATATTCAATATCAAAGCTACAGAGATGTTTTCTAATCCCGTTTAAAGCTTATGAAATCTTCACGATCTTTTTTCCAGCATGCGATAAGGAAGAAATGTCAACTTCCTTTTGTATTCCCAATAGCTTGAGAGAGTAAAAAATTACTTGAAAATTATTGCTCCAATACTACTACCATTTTTATGGTGGTAAATATAGTTTTACAGTTTGAATCTGCGATCGCTCTGTAAGTCTCTATTCAGTTCAAAAACTTGAATATTTAATTTATTATTAAGTCTTTTGCTTCAAAAAAAGATTTTTTACCTCCAAGCGATATTCTCAGCTATCGTTTAATTGACATTGAGTAAATATCCATCTTTTCTCTAAACCTAATAGCGATTGTTGAAAAAACTTTTTAAAACATAAGTTTACTTAAAAGCATTAAATCAATTACTTAAATTTTCTGAAATAGTACTCATACAGCTTGAATTAAGAGATAAAGGTTTGTAGCGTAACGCAACCAACTACTTATAGGTGCGGTAACATTTATTACTTCTTGTGATTTTTGCTTCTCCCAAACCTCTATTAACTTATTGGAGAGCTTGTATAAGTTATTAAAGTTTGCTTTTAAGACTAATTGTCATTTTCATTCATTTTCAATAATTTTAAAGATTTAACCCAATGCAAAATCAAATCTTTTTCAATAACCCCTTTTTAGATAGTGATTTCGAAGTTCAATCTTTGGATGGAACTGGAAACAACCTGGATAAACCTGAATATGGAGCGACTGATAGTGCTCTGGTAAATATTGCACCGCTTAATTATGGTGACGGTTTCTCTACCCCTACAGGACAAGATCGTCCGAACCCACGGGAAATTAGTAACGCTATTTCTCAGCAAAATGAAGATATTTTCGATCCTAGAGGACTTACTAACTTTATCTGGGCTTGGGGACAGTTTCTCGACCATGATCTTAGCCTGACCCCTGAAGATGGAAATAAACCTGTTTCGATTCCCGTACCTGCGGGGGATCCTTTCTTAGACCCACAAAATACCGGTAATGTAGTTATTGACCTTAATGATTCCCAAGTCATCGAAGATACCGGAACTGATGTCAATAATCCAAAACAATTACCCAACGTTATTACTGCTTGGATAGATGGCTCAAATGTATATGGATCTGATGAAGAGCGTAATGATTTTTTGCGTTCTTTTGAGGGAGGTCAACTCAAGACCAGTGAAGGTGATTTACTACCCTTTAATTTACCTGTGAATGAGGGTGGTGTAGAAAATGATAATCCCACCCGTCAGGATCCTACAGATTTATTTGTTGCAGGAGATGTCCGAGGGAATGAAAATGCTGTACTATCATCGGTTCACACCCTCTTTGTAAGAGAACATAACCGTATTGCAACAGAACTTAAGGAAATACATCCAGAATGGACTGACGAGCAACTATTTCAACGTGCTCGTCAAATTAACATCGCCCAAATGCAATCAATTACTTTTAATGAGTATATTCCAGCATTATTGGGTGACAATGCTTTACCTGAATACACAGGCTATAATTCTGAGGTCAACCCTGGTATTACTCGCACATTCAGTACTGCAGCATTTCGTTTAGGTCATACTCAACTTAGTTCAAATATTGTCCGCTTAGATACTGAAGGTGAGGTTATTCCGGAAGGAAACGTCACTTTAAGTGAAGTCTTCTTTCCAGGTTCTGGAGTTCTTCAAGAGGCTGGTATAGACCCTATTCTTAGAGGTATTTCTTCTTCCCAAAGCCAACAGGTAGACAATGAAATCATTGACGATGTGCGTAACTTATTGTTTGGTATGGGTCCAAGAGGTGCTGTCAGCGCGAGGGATTTAGCCGCAATCAATATTCAACGCGGACGACTCAATGGCTTAGCTGATTACAACACAGTTAGAGAAGCCTTTGGTTTATCTCGCGTGACTAGTTTTGCAGAGATTACCTCAGACCAAGAGAAACAAAATACTTTACAAGAATTATATGGTAGTGTAGATAACATCGACTTTTTTGTCGGTATGTTAGCTGAAGATTTACTTCCTGATGCTAGTGTTGGTGAAAGCGTATATGCTGTTCTAACTTACCAATTTCAAGTCTTACGAGATGGCGATCGCTTCTACTATGAAAATGTCTTTACGCCAGAAGAAGCTGCAATCATAGAAAATACTCGTCTATCGGATATCATTAAGCGAAATACCGATACAACTATCATTCAGGACAATGTTTTTTCTCTCGTTAATAAAGGTACATCTAATGATGATGTTCTCAATGGTGGTTTAGGTAACGACACTATTTCTGGTTTGAGAGGTGATGACCTTATTCATGGTTATGCAGGTGAAGACAGTCTTAATGGAAATGCCGGAGATGACACTCTCAAAGGCGGTAAAGGAAACGATATTCTCAAAGGTGGTAAAGATGATGATATTCTTTACGGTAACCAGGGGGATGATAGTCTTTACGGGAATCAAGGAGACGATATTCTCAAAGGTGGTAAAGGGAACGACACCCTGAAAGGTGGTAAAGGAGATGATATCCTCAAGGGCGGTAAAGGAGACGATCTTCTTCATGGGGGTCGAGGAGACGATCGCCTTGATGGCTATTCTACAGGTGGGACAGAATATGACACTCTAGTTGGTGGAAATGGATTTGACACCTTTGTTCTGGGTAATTCTTCTGGAGCTTATTACCAGGGTGAAAGTTACGCAACTATCCAAGATTGGGATTACAAACGCGATTTCATCGAAGTCGGTGGAAATTCCGAACAATACTCTCTTGGTTTTGATAATTTAAGTGGTAGTTCTGAATCTGATACTTTGATTTACTTCCAAGATGACTTAATTGGTGTTATTGAAGATTCAACCAATGTCAATATTTTCCGAGACTTCTTTGTTGTCTAATATTTACTCAGACTTACGTCTTTAGGAATAAGAATTTAATAACCTGTAATTCTGAAATTTAGAATGGTGCATTACGCTATGCTAACAGCACCCTACTTTTGTACTTTATTTAATCCACATTTCGGCGTTGCTGAATAGAGAATGCTAATCAAGGAATCGAATTATTGAAACATTGATTTTTCGTAGATAGTTATATGAAAAGCATTACGCACTCACCAACGCCACTTTTTTTAATAATCTTTTTACAACTAAAAGTGCAGATAAAGGTACAGGACTAGGTCTGGCGATCGCGCGCCAAATTGTTGAAGAAAACCATGGTGGTAGATTAAGCTTTAATTCTAAGCTCGGACAAGGAACTGAATTTTTATAGAAAGACCTATCTCATCATGAGGATTTTGACAAGTGAATAGTTGATAAATAGATAAGAAAATAAACTCAAAACTTTCTACTGGAAAACTCTCTACTGGGTGAATAATTGAAGGACCGGAAACTGCTAAGCAAGAGAGTATTAGTAGAAAAATAGTTATCCCTATGCATGTAATTTTTTCTCAGTAGGGAAAGAAATATTGACTAACAAGCTGTTTCTAGTCCGTATTTGAGATTTTGTAGATTGTTTTATTTGTGGGAATAGGTATCGTGGATCGGTGCATTCGACCAAACATCTAGCTGCTAGATATTTGATACCCTACAATACACCGCTTTTAATTTGAACCCAATAAAAACCTGCGGTTTAAATTTTGAACTGGTCTTGCATTAAGTGGAAATAATTTAGAAAATTTTTGTACTTGTGCGACCGATACCTCAATTGGTTTTTTGTAAACAATCCAATTAACCTTTTCCGAACAAGGTGGTGTGGTCAAAGAGCCATAATATCGATAGAATTCTTTATCCGTTGGTAGCAATTCAGAAGCGTTAATTTCTACATTAGGAATTATTTGTTCTTTTCCTTGTTTCTCCGGTAAAACCTCCCAAATAGATTCTAAAGCTTTATTTGCTTTACCCTGTTTGAGAAATATACCTAATACAGCTAGAGACCCTTTTTCATTTTGGTGAACTAGATGTAGTTCCATTGGAAAATTTTGACTGTTAACTTTATGCTCGCTGGGGTGATGAAAGTGAAATTGTACGAGCTTATAAGTTTCTCCATCTAACTTCAGTATGCTTTCTGACTGATAATTAACTTGGATTGTGTGACCGTTATTAATAATCCGTAATGGAGAGCTTTGATAATCAATTTCTAACTGGTCGAGATTAGCCTCAATAGGTGAATTGATATTAATTGGTGATTGGGCTGTACCTAAATTACAGGAAGAAAATTCTGGTGATAATTTACCCCAATTTTCAGGTCCTTCTTCACCGATATAACCCCAGTGGGGCTTCTCTTTTTGTTTTGAAGCTACTACTAAATCACGAAAGTTCCAACCAAGGGAAATTGCTGTCACTCCAACAGCTCCGATTGACAAATCTCTTAGCAGTTTTCTTCTTTGCATATGTCTTAAGCTCCAACGTTTAGTTCTTTCGGTGCTGTGTATCACCTACAACTTCAAATACTATTTATTCGGAAAATAACATATGAGTCTAAGAACATTCTTAAAATTCACTGAATTGTAACTGAAGGTCAAAATTGTGACTAAAGTTAAATCAGAAACATATATTTATTTCTGAAGTACGGCAATTCGATCAATTTAATAATTTATGAGGGATGTTGATTGCTCATATATACTTAAATTATTAGTATTTGACAACTTGCAAATATATACATTTTTTCTTACCTTTTGAGACCTAAGTACAAACTTCGGAGTAGTATAAGTTACTTCAGTGCCAGTATATAAAATTTTTATATTTATTTTTTTTGTAATTTTAGTTACTTTTGTTCTGGTTTGTAATATACCTCACTTGATATCTGAGGAATCAGAAATATATTGAAGTGATGACATTTAAATTATACTGAGTAGGGAAATTGATAAAATTGCTAGCTAAATATATGCAGAGGCTACCTATAGGATGTGAAACATCTTTTGATGACGATTATTCTATATTGTCTATTTTCTATATGGCTTACAAGTAAATAGATAGACTTTGAATTTTATCGCCCTACTCTTAAGATTTACAGATAGGATTTCTAAACCCTGTTCTAGCTAATGCTTGCTAAAAATTTATCAGTTTCTTGATGCTTGGTAAAAGTGTAAATCTCGTCTAACTTGTCCAATGGTGTAATCATCACACCGACTTTAGGAGCATTTCTCAGATCTACAAGTAAAAAATACTTCCCCTTGCCTTGGTATTTTTTTGTAAGTTCACAAAGAGAAGTTTTTATGTAGTAATCTTCATCTTCTGTTACATGATGATGGAAAACTATATTGACATTATCGTCAAAATAAACTTCTCCTGAGTAAATATTCTTTCTGATATTAACAGTTATCTTAACGGGAAATATTTCTGTTTGGATTATGGGCATAGCTTTGAAATTATTCTGATAGGTCTGCACAAAAATATATTTATTGTCTGAGCATTTATTGGTTGAATGATGAATCTAAACCTTGAGCACATTCAGCGTAATGTACCTTCAGATAAAAACTCAGGTTTTCAAAATGGGTGTAGCTTAAGAAAATAGGTGCAGCTTAAGAAAATAAATTAATAAAGCTGTAACGCATTATTTTATTTGAAAGAACGTTACAACTATCAATTGAGAAATCAATCTTGCTTAAGCTTTCAACTCAACATTATGTTCTTTAGCGATTTGAGTTAGTTTTTCAAATTGTTGTTGTGAAGCTTGCTCGATTAATTCATCGGCTTGTTGAGCATCATTACCTTCTGATGGGAACAAGTACTTAACATATAGTGAAATGAAATCAACCATCACTGCAGTTCCTGATAAACCATGTTGATCGACGAGTTTTCCTGCAGATACTGCAGCTAATCCATCTCTGATCGGGTTATTTTTCACCTTTAAAAATTGGTCTATAAGTTGGTGGATATATTCTTCAGGAGAAAGATTTTCCAATTTACTCTCATTGGGAGTAAACTCATATCCGGCTTCTTTTGCTTGTTCTAAAACACACCATTGAGTAAATTCTTGGAGTGCTGTCTCTGGAAGAATGGAGAGATATCGGTGTAATGCTAATTCAGACACAGGCTTATAGTGTAGTTTTTGAAGTAGGAATTTAGGAGTCAGGAGTCAGGAGTCAGGAGTCAGGAGTCAGGAGTCAGGAGTCAGGAGTTAGAAGTTAGAAGTTAGAAGTCAGCTGCAAGGAGAACTTATTTTCCATTGAACTCACTTGCAAGCTGGAATCAAACTGTTACGCAGTACGGAAACGCGCTAACTCTTCACCAGTTTTAGCGTCATGAGCATGAACTGTACAAACTAAACAAGAGTCAAAAGACCTAGCTACATGACCTACCTCCACAGGATCGGTGAGGTCTTCAATTGGCGTTCCAATTAACGCTTGTTCGACTGGACCACGTACTCCTTCTGCATCGCGAGGTCCACTATTCCAAGTGCTTGGAGCGACAATCTGATAGTTCTTGATTTTACCATCTTCAATATCGACCCAATGACACAAAGAACCTCGTGCAGCTTCTGTTGCACCCCAACCCCGTCCATCCTTTTCTTGAGGTTTAATATACCAGGGATCGTTAAGACGAAATTCCTGCAAACAGCGTTCGGCTTGACGATATAACTTCACGAGTTCGTGAGCTCTTGCTAACTGACGTAAGTGAACGCTAGCACCACCCATATGCTTAAAGGTATCAAGAATAAACCCATCATAATGCTGCCAAGACTCGCCATGTTTACCACCAGCAACCAATTGACGAGCTAAAGGACCGGCTTCTAAGCGACCATAGTCTTGATGTTTGACTGCCGTTGACCAAGAATATTTACCATTAAAATCTTTGGCGTTGTTTTGGATTGGTTTAGTTTTGCGATCAAGAGGATAAATGTCAGCTTCTCCTTCAGAATACCAAGAGTGAACTGTATTTTCCCGAGCAAAAGAATGGTGCATCGGTACATGGGTGTCACTAGAAGCTTCATAAACTCCACTTTTCATGATCATGGCAGCATTACGTCCCTCAATACTGGGATTCTGATACTTTGCCTCGTGGGGTAGATATCCCCAGGTAATATACTTACCTACACCGGCACCATATCTATCTAAACCTATATCTAAGCCCATCCGCCAATAGAAACCTAAATCAGAATTACGATGGCTGAGATTTTCATCCAACCATACCATAAAATCCTCATAAGTTTGGATTTCTTCATAACGTTCTAAAGAACATCCCAACCATACAGGCTCTAACCAGCTAGTACGGAAATATTCTAGAATTGATAGGGCACGGGTAACATCGGTTAAAGTAGGGGCACACATTACACCCCCTGGCACCATATAACTAGAGTGGGGCCATTGTCCGCCAAAAAGGGCATAAATTTCTACCGGTTTGGCAGAAATAGTAATACCTTTTTCGTAAGAGGTACCACTAAAAGCAGCAAATCTTTCGCAGGCTTCTGTATAGAAAATACTATTTTGATACTTTTTGTTAGTTAAGTCGGTAGCAAAAATGCCATAAAAATAACGCGGTATACTTTGTAGAGTTTCAACTATTTGACCGAGATTCCTGGCTAAAATAGCGTTACGTGGAACTTCTGTTTGCCAAGCAACATCCAATGCCCAAGAGGCACTGGTAAGATGGGAAGCTCCACATATGCCGCATATTCTAGGAGTAACAATTAAGCCTGCCTGTGGGTCTTTCCCACGTAAAATAACTTCAAATCCGCGAAATAGTTCCGCATGAGTCCAAGCATTTACTACATGACCATCTTCAACTTCTACTCTGACATCTAAATCGCCCTCAACTCTCCCGAGGGGCGAAATATCTAAAGTTTGAATTTCCATTCTCCTCTCCTTTTGGCGATTGGGGATAGCACTGTGTGCCGCCTGCGGCGTCGGCAAAGCCTCTGGCGACTGGGGATAGCACTGCATGCCGCCTTGCGGCATATGGCGACTGGGGACTTGCAATTGGGGACTGTTTACTCCTAATCGCTAATTGCCTATCCCCAATCCCCTAAACAGTAAAAAAGTCTTCTTCAGCCCAACCTGGCGCGACATCTTTTGACACGATGCTGAGCAATACATAGTCGATTTTATTGACCCCAGGAGGTGATTCCTTAGGAACACCCATAACAGTTTGGGTTTTAAACACTGTTCCTGGCTTGAGGTCATAAAATGGAAATTCGGGTTCCGTACAACCCAAACAGGGCATTCCAACCCGAGTTTTGGAAGAAACGCGATTCCACAAAATCCGGTTACAAGAAGAATGGGTCATGGGTCCGCGACAACCCAAGTCGTAAAATAAGCATCCTTTACGCTGACCAAATTCAGCCGCAGATGCTTTATAAGCAAAGTGAATGTTGCGAGTACAACCTGTTTGGGTAAAACTTTTGAAAAAGGTTTGAGGACGATTTAGCTCGTCAAAAGTAATATCGCCAATTCTACCTGTGGCGATCGCAACCAATATCTGCGTAATCCAATCGGGGTGAGCGGGACAACCAGGGATATTAATTACCGGTACTCCTGACTTGCTGCGAAATTCTTCCCCCAACAAACCACCCTGTTCGCGTTTGAGAAACTGTAATCCTTGAGATTCGCTAGGGTTAGGTTCCATTGCCGGAATTCCACCCCAAGTTGCACAGTCTCCCACCGCTACAACGTAGTTAGCTACTTGAGCTAAATCCGCTAACCAACTTTTCATTGGACGGTTTGCAAAACGGTTCCATTCACCGGTTCCATTTGGGGCGTTAACAACCGAACCTTCAAATACTAAAACATCAAGAGAAACTCTACCAGAAATGCAATCCCACAACAATCTTTGTACATTGTCACCCAACTCAGTACCTAAAGAAGGGTGCCACAATACATTAATGCCGAAATCAGTTACCAGATCGCAAACCGTAGGTTCTTCTGCGTTGAGAAATGACATGGTGTTACCTGAACAGGCTCCACCTTGCAGCCATAATAAATTAGTCATTAGTGGTCTTTTGTTACAGACTTATAACAGTTAATAGTTAACAGTTAACTGTGCACTCACTACTTAATTTTCTGCACTTGATAATTCAATATTAATTGCTGAGACTTTATTTTTCATCTCAAGTATTTTTCAGCAAATTGTTCACTGTTTACATTATTTTTGGATGATGTGTGAATGGTTTTCATGTAGGGAGATTTTAGCAGTGAAGAGGAACAAGTTAGACACAAATTTTACAGATTTTTTGGCTGTGAATTTTAACAATTTTTGTTGAATTTGTTTTTGTGTTATTTTATTACTTCTCTTTTAGTAAAAGTAAAATATCACGAGCAAACAAAAATCTTAAAACTGGATTAATTATTTTTAATAAAATCTCACAATCCATATAATATGAGAAAAAAGATATTGAGATTGAAAAGACTTGAGTTACTACATATCATATTCCGAACCTGAAATCTCAAATCTTAAATCTCAAATCTTAAACCTCAAATTCCAAACCTCAAATTCCAAATCTTAAATTCCAAATATCAAGTTCCAAAATCTCAACATGAAAATTTGGAATTGTTAATTAAATTTTCAGGAATGGTACTTACTAAAAAAATAAGTATCACAAATTACTTTTTGTAATCTCAAATAATTATGTATTGTTTTGATTTTAATTTACGCTGCGTCAGTTTTAAATTAAACATCAAAAAATATATAGTTACCTAGGCTAAGGTTATATGGGGAATTTATAGCAATCGCCAGCTTAGTTAGGACGTAAGGTAAGATAGATCGAGAAGTGATTAGTCTGGACAATTCCAATG
>NZ_LMTZ01000092.1 GCF_001456025.1 Mastigocoleus testarum BC008 | reverse complement strand
TTTGGAACACTGCGAGAAGCCATGGAGCATGTCTTGACTTTAGCGTCCTAGCTAACCTGGCGGTTGCTATAAATAGTATAAGTTTTGGAGATAAGATTTTAATGAGCAATTTTTACCAATACCAAATTATTGCCAAGACAGGAGATGAAGGTATAGAAGATTTAGGTAATAGAACTTCAATAAATGATGAAGGTGTAGTTGCTTTCACAGGTGACTTGGATGATAGTGTTTTTGGAGGAAATGCTGTTTTTGTAGGAGATGGTTCCTCATTAACCGATATTGCTCCCGCTTCAGTTCTTTCTAGCCGCAGATTTGGGACAGCGATACAAATTAATAATGCTGGTCAAGTAGTTGCTGCTTGGACCCAAAGCAATGGTATATCAGCAATAAGACTTTTTGAGAGTAACAGTATCAATACTTTTGAAACAATAGCTACTGGTGGTGGCTCTCAATCTGGATTTAACTATCCTTTTGATTATTTCTCAATATTACCGCTTACCAGTGTTAATAATTCTGGTGAAAGCGTTTTCCCTGTTTTTGATGAAGAATTTAGTTTTGACCCCATTGTAGGAGCTTCTTTCGGTCTGGGTGATGATTTACTAGTTACTGCACCGAAACCCCCCACCGATGATTTCAATACGTTATCGCTCCCAGTAAATCCGGTAACTTTAAGACCAATGATTGCTGATAATGGCAATGTTATTGTTAAATTAGGGAATGAAGATAATTCTCCAATTATTTTATATGATAACGATTTTAATGACGCTGAAGGAATCGCTGGTTCTAGTCAGTATAGTGAGATAGGTCGAAGTCCTGGAATTAGCGATGATGGTCAGATTGTAGTCTTTGCTGGCGATCGCGGTAATGGTTCGGGAATCTTTGCGAGTATAGATACTGGTTCTAGACGCGAACTAATTACAATAGCAGGAGAGAACAGTTCTCGCAATCCCTTGCAACTGGGATATGGAGATTTAAATACTCAAACTAGAGATATTCCTGTTATTCAATTTGAATCTTTTGACATCAATAGTAGGATTGGTGTTTCTCATGTTGAAAGTGGCAGAACTGGTATTCTTGATGATACTTTTGTAGTTAGTTTTATCGGCACACCCAATCAAGCTAGTCGTAACAATCCAATAACAGCTAAATCCTTATTATTTTCAGATCAAAAAGCACTTTGGACAGTTAAAGTTACGGTTGATTCTAAACTTGATGGAAGTGAAGGATTTGATTTTAATCAGACAAGTGCTATTCCTGTTGTTCAAGTAGATGATGTAATTAATGGTGCTACTGTTAACGACATTTCCGTTTATGATCCCATAGCTAATGTTGGAATCACAAATTCTTCTCCTGATAGTCATCAAATAGCGTTTTTTGCTAACACAGATGATGGAGAGATGATTATCAAAGCAGAGCATCTTGATACAGATGGGGATGGTTTACTCGACCATTGGGAAGAAAAAGGAATTGATATTGACCGTGATGGGATAATAGATTTAGACCTCAAAGCAATGGGGGCTGATAAGAATAAAAAAGATTTATTCTTGGAAATTGACTGGTTAGCTCCAGATGCAGCTACTAGTCGAGACTTTTCACCTCAAGCACAAGCTCTAGATTTTGTCGTAGATGTATTTAAAGACCAAGACATTACAGTTCACATTGATGCAGGAACTGGTTTAAGTCGAAATATGGGTTCGGGATCTTTAGAAGGTGGTGATCTTATTAGAGAAGCGGGTACTAGAAACCATATTGACTTAGTTTACTTTGATGAAAACTTTCCAGCTTCTGGAGCCGAAGATAAAAATGGTGACGGTTTCGCAGTTTCTCGTTCTTTTGAGAATATCAAAGATAACTTTTTTGGAACAACTACCAAAAGAGCAAGGGAATTAGCTTTTCGTTATGCCGTATTTGCTGACTATTCTGATTTAAATGGATCTAGTGGTATAGCTGAATTACAAGAAATAGATCCAGATAGTGGAGATTTTCGCTCGATCCCTGGTAACGATTTAATTGTGTCTTTACAAGGTTTACGTAACGTCACAGATTTTATAGGTTCTTTTCCTGAAAGTATTGCGATACCTGCTGGTTTTTTACAAGGACAAACCTTAATTCACGAACTTGGTCATACATTAGGTTTACGTCATGGAGGCAAAGATAATAAGACAACTCCTCCTATTTTTCTAGAAGGAGATACTACTATCGCTGCGGAAAAAAGTAGCTATAAAAGTGTCATGAATTATTTATATCAACTTTACCCAGATACTTTTACCACTACCCCAACTCTAATCAGAGATTATTCCGATGGTTCTCCTTTTGATGACTGGAGAAATATAAAGTTAGGTTTTGCTGATTATTTCACTACTTTAGGCAATAGTTATGGAATATTTAGTTTAGCTGGTACTACTGCGAACTCAACAGAAGAAGAATTAACCATAGATGATATTGAACAAATATTCGGTCCTGATGCTTTAGACAACCAAGTTCCTGTAATCACCACAATTTCCGCACCTGCTAACATCAGAATTGGTAATTTTATAGATATTGATGTAACAGCAACTGATAATATTGATATTCAGTCCGTAGGTATATCCTTTGATATTAATGGTGATGGAGATGTTGATGATTCCGGAGAAACAGTTACAGCAACTCAAGTAAGTGCTGACCAATATCAAGCTACTTTTACAAATATCACCGGAACTGCTGGGTCAAGAACCGCTACTATTACTGCAACTGATTTAGCTAACTTTACAACTATTGGTACCGCTACGGTTAATGTAAATAGTGAATCTATCAATACCTCACCCCAAGCCGTAAATGACTTAGCTACCACCAACGAAGATACAGCAGTAGAAATAGACGTACTAGCCAATGACACCGATGCAGACGGCAATCCCCTCACCCCAAGCATCGCCGAAACACCGAGCAACGGTAGCGCAACTATCAACGATAACGGCACCCCAACCGACCCCACTGATGATACAATAACTTATACTCCCAACGTCAACTTCAACGGTAATGATAGTTTTACCTACACTGTCAGTGATGGCACTGATACAACCAACGCCACTGTAGATATTACGGTCAATCCTGTTAATGACTTACCTGTAGCCACAGATGACACAGCCGAAACCAATCAAGATCAACCTCTGACCATCCTCTCCAGCCAGTTATTAGAAAATGACAGTGATGTTGATGGCGACTCCTTAACAATTACCGAGGTGGACAATTCTACCAATGGTAGTGTAGAACTGGATACAGATGGTAATGTTTTATTTACCCCAGAACCCAACTTCAGTGGGTTAGCTAGTTTTGAATATACTGTCAGTGATGGCACTGATACGACCAACGCCACTGTAGATATTACCGTAAATCCCAGCAACGATGACAATATCATTAATGGTACTGCAGGTAGAGACTCCTTATTGGGAACAGATGGTAATGACATCATTACTGGCTTCCAAGGTGCAGACAGAATTACCACCGGAGGAGGTCAAGACCAAATCGTTTACACCAGTATTGTAGATGCAGGTGATGCGATCGCTGACTTTGACGCGCTTAATGATGTCCTTGATCTTAAAGGTGTTCTCCAGAGTGTCGGTTTCAACGGTTCCAATGCAATTGATGATGGTTATGTCCAACTCGTTTCCTATGGAACTAGAGGAACTTCCTTACAAATAGATGCAGACGGAATAGATGGTTCTGCAGCTTTCAGACCATATCTATTTTTACAGGATGTTTCCGTAGCAGAACTCAATGAAAATCCTGATAGTTTGATATTTGGTTAATTAACTGAAATTGAGGCGATGGTTTCCCCATCGCTCCACATTTAAGACTGCTATTTTTCAAATCAACAATCTTCAAATCAATAATCTTTAGATTAAAAGATTTTTAGATTCAACATTTCCAAATTTAAAAATTTTCAAGCTCAAAATTTTTTAAAACTCAAAAATTATACACATTCAAAGTTTAAGGAAAAGATCGTGAAAAATACTTTACAAAAATTTGCCCTTGCAACTGCTAGCTTAGTTCTTAGCCTTGCTATTGTTGATGCACGTCCTGCTGAAGCTGTTAATTTTAACTTTGAAGGCGAAATCGATTCTGGTGCTTTATCTGGGGAAAGATTTCAGGGTTCTTTTAGTTATGATGAATCATTGGTGAGCGGAACTGGCGATTTTTTCTTTCAAGAATACATCCCTGTTGCTAACCTTGAATTTGATTTTCTCGGTAGTACTTTTACTAAAGCCAATGATGTTTATGGTGGACCAGAAGTCGCTTTTATTGGTAATGACCTAGCAGGATTAAGCTTTAATGTTAATAATGCAACTGCTGGTAGCGTTCAATTAAATTTTTCCTTTGTTCCTGGCTTTACTGATATTTCTGAATCATACTTTACCTATGCGCCCACGAATGCAAATGGTGGGGCTGGTTCAGTGACCTTTGCACAACAAGATAATGTACCTCAACCTGTACCCGAACCCGTGACAATTTTGGGTGCTGCAGTTGCGCTGGGAGTTGCTGCTTTATCTAAAAAGGAAAATGTGAGAATAACAAATAAATAACAGTGCGACTAAATTTGCTATGCTGTTTTTGATTTAGGAATTATGCAAATTCAATGTAATCAAGACTTACGCACGGATAACGCAATTACAGTCATTGCAACACAAACAAGGTTAGCATTTACCTTAAGGCACGGCTCAGCTTTTACGCAAGGAAATAGCATTCACCTTCTTGTGCGGTTGATCTCAAAACATTAAAAACTAAACTAGTAACGAGTGTATAAGTCCTAGTAATATCACAATCGTAAATCATTTCATAAAAAATATATCTTTGTAGAGACGTAGCAATGCTACGTCTCTTATTGATTTATCTTTTCACAAATCATATATCCATTCTTACCAGAACTAATCTATCTATTATTTACCCAACTCGTTGTTAAATAACTAGCTGAATATTTCTGAACCACCATTTTAAGCTTGTCACTCCACCTACGTAAAAATAACTTGAATTCAAACGCGTACTTTATAAATTTTATATCTAAAAAAATTAATAATTGGTAGTGAAATCATTATGGTAAAAGACATTAGCTAAATTTAGTTTAAAAATTATAATTTAATGTTTGTGTAAATGTCCGTAGAAATCCTGGCACCTCAAAAAAAACGCGCTTATCGTGATTATTACGAGTAGAGAAAATACTGAATCAAAGCTCTCTATAAGTTCTTGAGAATCGATATTAGGTTTTACCCAATAATGTAGCTCAAAGTATCCTTATACAATTTTTGTTTCAAGCTAAATAAAATAAGCTAAATAAAAAAATTAGATACTCTACAGAGTTGGGTAAATCTTTCTCCTTCGAGATAGAAATAGATTAAAAAAACATTTTAAAAGACCACAAATAATAAATTAATTTATTGGATTTTAATATGCATAGTTTAATTAAAAACTTTTCAAAAATCTTATTAGGTACAGTACTATCTGTAAGCTTTACTGGAATATTAAATCCGTCACAAGCTCTTGCTGAAAGTAAAATCAAAAGTATTACTCCAGCCCCCAAAAATGCATCCGTAAGTCCAGATACATATAATGTTTATCTCGATGCAAATGACCCTCTTTCTGTAGACATACAAGTAAAAATACCCACGAAGCCAATAAAGCTTGATTTATTTTTACTAGAAGATGTTTCTGGTTCATTTGTCGATGATTTAAAAAATATCCAAAACTTAGTACCTAGTCTAGTTGATTCCGTTAAAGGTACAGTTTCAGATGCACAATTTGGAGTCGGTTCTTTTATTGACAAACCTATCAGTCCATTTGGAAGTTCAAGTAGTTTTGTCTACAAAACAGATCTTGGTTTAACTAGCGATGTAACAAAATTACAAACAACTGTTAATAATCTCTTTGCAAAAGGAGGGAGTGACTTTCCTGAGTCACAGCTAGAAGCGTTGTTGCAGGCTGCTGTACGCGGTGAAAATGAAATTGGCTTCCGCGAAGACGCATTTAAAGTTGTTGTTCTCTCAACTGATGCACAGTTTCATAAAGCAGGGGATCATCCTTCAGTACCTGCAAACAACGGTGATGCTATTCTTGATGGAAATAAACCAGGAACCGGAGAAGATTATCCTGCAATTGAGCAAGTTAAGCAAAAATTAGAAGATGCAAATATAATTCCTATTTTTGCAGTCACGAAAAATGTACGCTCCGATTATGAAAATCTAGTAAATAATTTTGGGTTTGGTTCAGTAGTAGAATTAAGTCCTGACAGCAGTAACTTGATTAATGCAATTAATTTAGGCTTAAGCGATGTTTTCAAAGATATTACTCTCGATGTCGTTGGTGATGACTTTGGTTATGTTGCAAACACTCAACCACGTATATTTCCTAATGTTCCAGCAGGTGAAAGTCGTACTTTCAACGTTACTTTGTTAGCAGATGGGATAAATGATAAAGACGACTCTTTAAGTCTTGTTGCTCCTGGTTTTGGTCGAGTAGACATTAATGTTGATGTGAAATATTCAAAAAATCCAATTCAGTCAGTCCCCGAACCAACTACAATCTTTGGTTTGCTAGTAGTGTGTGCATTCGGTCTAACTGGTCAATCAAGTTTAACTTCAAATCTCAAGAAATCTACAAGTCTAAAAAATTCTAAATCTCTACACTAAATTTTAGAGATTTTCCAAATCAAAAAGTATTGAACCTAAAAAAGGCATATCAGAGGTCGAAACTTCTATGAGCGGTAGCGAAACAATAAATCGCTACCGCTTTTTTTAATGAACGCGCAATATCGAATTTATCCTTTTTGATTGATTCGAGTAGAGAGCATCAAAAACATTCTCTAAGCAATATATGCAAATTCATCTTCAGATACTTCCTCGAAATTATCGATTAAATCTAAAGTTTGTTCAAAAGCTAACTCTTGTCCTTGTTTAGCAAAGTATGCAGCACCTATTTGCAAGTTCTTGATCGCTGCTTGTTGCTCGCCAAGATGATAGTAAGCTACACCTCTATTAACATAAGCATTTGCATCATTTGGCTGTAGTTCGATTACATTTGTAAAGTCTTGTATGGCTTTGTGAAAATAGCCATTATTAGAACAAACACAGCCCCTATTAAAATAAGCTTTGTAGTGATTTGCGTTGTGGCGAATTGCGAGAGAAAAATCAATCAATGCTGCAGGAGTATTTTGTAACTCTAAATTCATTAAACCTCGGTCATTATAAATCTCTGCAATTGATGAACTCAGGGTCTGAGGAACTTGACTTAAAGCACGGTTATAATCAATAATTGCTATCTGATAATAGCCTAAAGCAGAAGTTGCTAGAGCTCGATTATAGTAAGCACGAAAATCATAGGGTTTAATTTTGATAGCCCTGTTATCGTCTGCGATCGCAGCTTCAAAATCTCCTTCTCGGTAGTGAGCTAACCCGCGATTTAGCAAAGCCTCTGTATTTTTAGGATTTAAGGTTATAGCTTTAGTACAGTCTTGAATTGCAGTTGGATAATTTTCTATTTGAAGGTTAGCAAGACAAAGATTGCTATAAGCTGGTGCAAAATCTTCCTTTAACTTAGTAACCTTAAGAAAATTATCGATTGCTCCCCGATAATCACCTCTTTGTATATACTCGATACCTAACCCAAATAAATTATCTGCTTTCGTTCTCTCATCTGAGACCGCTAATGAAGAGTTTGGAAAGCTGAGAAAAATACCCAAACACAAGCAAACAACCAACACACTTAAAATCAACAAATCTAAAATCAAGCCGTAGCAGCGATTAAGCATATGTTTAAGTTGTTGAGACTGGAATATTAACTAGAATACTTATTCTAATGTATTTTTTTACACTACGGTTTTACACTAAAATAAATTGTAGAGCAGGTTACTTGCCCACTCTACAATTTTAGGAAATAACGATTATTTAGTCTTAGCTCCAGCCTTTAGCTGATTTATCCAAGACGTAGGTCGCTACATCTTCGATTTGTTGAGGGGTCAAGCGACCTTTAAATGCTGGCATTGCATTTTTACCGTTGTTTACTTGGTATGTGATTTTTTCAATAGAGTTCATACCATATTTCTCCAAGGCATCCGATTTTAATGTTTTAGCACCGTTAACTACATTATTACCGCCCATATGACAAGCGTTGCAGTTAGCTGCGAAAATTTTTGCTCCACTTGCAGCATCACCCGCCAAAGCTGGAGGACAAAATGCAAAACTTAAAATCGCTATACCCGCGATCAAAATAGAAAGAACTTTTTTCATTCAGTGTTTCCTCTGCCTAAAAGGATGACTCGGTTAAATGTCCCTTTCAATTCTCAAAAACGAAACAGCAGTCGTCAAATGACAATTCGTCATACTTATCGTTTTGTTAATTTTTGTCCTTAATGCCCCGTTTTTTGTTAATTTTTATGAACTCAGAACTTAATGAATGATGCCGATAAAAGTAAATATTGACTGTTAATTGTCAATTGCTAACTATTAACTGATAAATGATTGTCAGCTAATTTAGTTAGTTTTTCTCCGGTAACTCTACAGATTCGCCAATCATCGAGAATTGATGCTCCCATGGCACGATAAAATTTTTGGGCAGGTTCATTCCAATCTAAAACGCTCCATTCTAAACGCCCACAGTCCCGTTTTAAGGCTATTTGCGCTAGCTTAATAAGAAGTGCTTTACCAATCCCCTGACGTCGGTAATCAGGTAAAACAAACAAGTCTTCTAGGTAAATTCCTGGCTTAGTCAGAAATGTTGAATAATTGTGAAAAAATAAGGCAAACCCTACAATATCGCTGAGACTTTCTGCTACTATTGCCTCAATATACTGAGGTTCTGCAAACAGATGCTGTCTAAGAAGATTTACATTGCCACTAACAGCATTAGGTAGTTTTTCATATTCAGCTAACGCCTTTATCAAATTAAATAGCGCATCACAATCTTCTGCTTGAGCTAATCGCAAGCTAAATTTACTCTGCAGAGCCATTTGTTAATTATTCGTTAAGATAGAGCTATTGGCTATTAGTTCATAAATTTTGCTCTACAGTCAACCACCTTCAAGCTGAATACATTTCAGAAATTCCAGCTTATAGCTAAAAAATATCTTCCATCTTCCAGGATAAATATCTTCTAGCTTCAAGCTAAATATATTCCAATGAAATATCTTCAAACTAGAACTGCATCATATCGCAGTACGTAATAAGTTTAGGACATTTGTAAATTCCAAAAGTTATAACTTGTAAGCTTTTGGTCGCAATCGGCGCGTTCTGTTATGTCCTACGGAAACGCCATGCTAATGACTTGCGCGTAGCGCTATATCAGCCAACCCTTTAGGCGTTTAGCAATGTGGGGACGACGTAATTTGCGCATGGCTTTACTTTGAATCTGACGTACTCTTTCCCGGGATAAATTAAAGATGTTTCCTACTTCCTCCAGGGTGCAAGGTTCGCTAGTTGTTAAACCATAGCGTAAAGAAATAACATCTTTCTCTCTTGGTGTTAGTACGTCACTCAATACCTCCCAAATCTCCTGACGCATCATTCCTTCATTCATTTTTGCTTCTGGAGATTGGTTATCTTCGTCTTCCAATAAATCCATCAGTTCCGTATCTTCTTCTTTACCAACACGATGGTTTAAAGAAAGTGCTTGACGTCTTAATTGTTGTAATTGTCGCAGTTGTGGAGCAGGAATATCTAAACATTCTGCCATCTCCACCTCCGTGGGATTGCGACCTAATTGTTGCTTGAGTTCTCGTTGAGCTTTTTTAAGTTTATTGAGTTTTTCAACAATATGAATTGGTAAACGAATAGTACGAGCATCATTAGCGATCGCTCGGGTAATTGCTTGTCTAATCCACCAATAAGCATAGGTAGAAAACTTATAACCTTTATCTGGGTCAAACTTCTCTGTTGCGCGATTTAATCCCATTGCTCCTTCTTGAATTAAATCGAGAAATGGTACTCCTCGGTTTAAATATCTTTTCGCAATAGATACAACCAAACGCAAATTTGAACGAATCATTTTACGTTTAGCTACTCGACCTTGATATAGGCGATTTTCTAGTTGTTTCCCACTCATTTCTAACCGAGCAGCAACTTTTTCTCTACTAGGTTGATTACCTAATTCTTCTTGCAATGAAGCTTGTGCATTTCTAAATTCTTCTAAAAATTGAACCCTTCGCGCTAACTCTACTTCTTCATCAGCTTTAAGTAGGGGATAACGCGCCATTTCTTTAAAAAAAGCTCCGACAGCATCATCATTATCGGTCTTATTATATCCAGAAGCACGTGCCGCTCCCATTTCATCTGCATTACGTACTTCTGCTTCAAGATTTTCAGTAATGACAAAATCTTCTTCTGCTACTGTCTCTAAATTATTGAAAACCTTTTCTTGACTCTCAGCAGCATTTTTCATGATTTCTACGCTTTCTAATTCAGAATTGCTATTTTCCTTTAGGGATCGTTGCTTTATCTGATACATAATTTAATTACAGCCGCTAATGGTTCTCTACATCGGTTATTTTTTCCCTAAAAGACACATGCGCCTTTGTTGATAGCAAAAACAGCAGATGCTATTAATTTATCATTCTTTGGGATATGATTTTATGTCTATTATCCCGCTTTATTTCTTTGCTTTATGAGTTTGAGCTACCAAGGAGTTATTCAAATCATTTGTTACATAAAGATACAAGAACTTTGACTGAGTTTGAAGTTTTGATTATTTAGACAACTACAATATTTATTGCAAATTCTTATTCAATAAATGGAGATAGTTGAATATGTTAAACCTCCTTATATTTCTTTTGCCAACTAATAAATATGAATAAATTCGCTCAAGTTTCTCAACAATCAGGAAATATGTTGATTTTTATGCTTATTTGTTGATATTCATGAAATTATTCACCATGTCAGGGGTAAACAACTTGATTGCGTAATGGTTTGTGCTGTTTTGCTCTAATAAAAATTTTGAATGTTTAGCAGAGTATTTTCTCTAAACTAATACAGGTGAAATCATCGCATATCCTTTTGAGGCTGAATATCTATCAACAGGAGTATAAACGATATAAAATTAGCGAGTTATTATCCAATCTTTTTGTTATCTAGTAACTCTTTCACAACGATACCAATTTATCTTGATTCCCTATTTGTTCTATGGATTACATAAAATGAAATTTATCAAGTATTATGTCTCATGAAAGTATTGGTAAATACAAATTTTGAGAGATAAAGTAAACAGCTACAGTTTAATGAAAAATATTGATTTTGACAAATAAATATCAGAAAAATATCTATTCATATAATTCAGAAACTATGTATATTCAAGATACTACTTTGTCCTCAAAGGTTGTTGCCCAAAATAGTGAAGATTACAAAATAGATCGAGGAAAGAATGAATGGGTTGAAGTATTAGTTGACTGTCCTGGGGCAATGGGAATATTTACTTATAGATTGCCGTCACATTTGCAGGTAAAAGCAGGAGATATTCTTAGCGTCCCATTTGGAACGCAAATAGTTGGAGGTATCGCCGTTCGCTTGCTTTTTATGCCGAATATAGATTTACCAAAAGAAAAAATTCGGAATATTGAAGATATTGTCAGCGTTGGTTTTTTTCCAAAATTTTATTGGCAGCTTTTAAACCGAGTTGCAGCATACTACTATACTCCTTTAATTCAGGTCATTCGTGTTTCTTTACCCCCTGGTTTGCTGGGGCGATCGCAACGAAGAATTAGGTTAATTAGAAAACAAAAAAAAGTTGATCTGGAACAAGTTAATCTAGAAATAATAAATCCAGAAACAATAAACCAAAAACGGGTTAATTTAGAAAGAATCAATCCAAAACAAGTTAGCTGGGAACAGAAAACGGAAAATTCTCATTTAGATAGTTCTAACTCCAACGAACAAGAGTTGTTATTATCTGATATTCTTCCATTTTTATCCCTACCAGCACAGAAAATTTTGCAACTTTTACAAGCACAAACTGCAGGAGATTACAGTTTTGTGTATTTACAACGTCAGGTAAGGGGAGCATCTCGTGGAGTGAAGGAGTTGATTAGACGTGGCTTAGTCGAAAGTTATCTGGAACCACCGCGACTGGCTCGCCCAAAGTTACAAAAAGCGGTAATACTGATTAACGATCTGTCAGAAAATGAGTTGACTTCCCGTCAGCAAGAAATTTTGGCTGTTTTGCGCCGACGTGGGGGTGAGTTATGGCAAACTGAACTATTGCAGGCTTGTCACACCAGTACCTCTACCCTGAAAAAATTAGCCCAGAAGGGCTGTATTCTAATTGAAGAGCGAGAAAGACTAAGAACAGAGCATTCTCCTCAAACAGGAGAAGATTTAACCGGAGAACAAGTAAAATCTCTGACGCCTGCACAATCAACAGCATTAGCAACCATTCAAGAACTGAATGGTTATGCAAAAGTACTTTTGCATGGGGTGACAGGTTCGGGAAAAACAGAAGTCTATTTACAGGCGATCGCACCTTTGTTAGTAGAAGGTAAATCGGCTTTGGTTTTGGTTCCAGAAATTGGACTTACTCCCCAACTAACCGATCGCTTTCGCGCTCGTTTTGGAAATAAAGTTTTTGTTTATCACAGCGCTTTATCTGAAGGTGAGCGTTATGACACTTGGCGACAGATGTTAACTGGTGAGCCTAGTGTAGTAATTGGAACCCGGAGTGCAGTGTTTGCACCTTTACCTAATTTGGGTTTAATAATTTTAGATGAAGAACATGATTCGTCATTTAAACAAGATAGTCCCGCTCCGACTTACCATGCTCGCGTTGTTGCTCAATGGCGTGCAGAATTGGAGGGTTTTCCTTTAGTTTTAGGTTCTGCAACTCCTTCCTTGGAAAGTTTGATTAGTGCAATTGGGGAGCAAGGAGATTGGAAGCAAGGCAATAATAAGACTCATTACCTAAGTTTGCCCAAACGCGTTTATTCCCGTCCCCTACCGCCAATCAAAATAGTGGATATGCGTTTGGAACTGCAACAGGGAAACAGATCTATCTTTAGTAAACCTCTCAAGGCTGCGTTACTAAATTTACAAGAAAAACGCCAACAGGGAATTTTATTCATTCATCGTCGGGGACACAGCACATTTGTTTCTTGTCGTAGTTGTGGATATGTTTTAGATTGTCCTAACTGCGATGTGTCCTTGTCTTATCACCATACCGAACCAGGTGCACAAAAACTATTACGCTGTCATTACTGTAATTATGGCTGTGCTCATCCTCCTAATTGTCCTGAATGCGGTTCTCCCTACTTAAAATTTTTTGGTAGCGGAACCCAAAAAGTTGCACAGGAATTATCTAGACAATTTCCTGAACTACGGTTTATTCGTTTCGATAGCGATACTACCAGGAGAAAAGGGGCACATCGCCAGCTTTTGAGTAAGTTTGCTAACGGCGAAGCAGAATTGTTGATCGGGACTCAAATGTTAACTAAAGGTTTAGATTTACCGCAAGTTACCTTGGTGGGTGTTGTGGCTGCCGATGGTCTGTTACACTTATCTGACTATCGAGCTAGCGAACGGGCATTTCAAACTTTAACTCAAGTTGCAGGACGTGCGGGTAGGGGTGAAGATCCCGGTCAAGTAATTATTCAAACCTATAATCCGGACCACCAGGTAATTGAAGCCGTACAAAACCATGATTATCAATCTTTTACCAATACTGAATTAGAGCAACGTCAAGTACTTAATTATCCACCCTACGGACGCTTAATTTTATTGCGCTTGAGTAGTCCTGAAGAGATTCAAGTACAAAAAACCGCCCAAGCGATCGCTGCAGTTTTAAAATCTGGAAGTGGATTTGATGTATTAGGTCCAGCACCAGCAAATGTTTTACGGGTTGCAAATCGTTTTCGCTGGCAGATTTTAATTAAATTTGCTCCTGATGCTTTACCTCAGTTACCTAACTGGGAAGAAATTCGTCAACTGTGTCCCCAGATAGTAAGTTTAACAATTGATGTCGATCCTTTGAACATGATGTAGCCTGTTAACAGTGGGGACATAGCATGCTACGCCCCTACAGATGTTTTTAGGTTGAAAATAAGTCATATTTAATACCTGTACCTCTGCATCTAGCAAGTGAGGTACAGCAAGCTATATCTCAACCCTGTAGTACTATTACTTGGTCAACTTTAGGAGTCATAGCAATAAATGCTGTGTGGTTACAACTGGGGCATTGTACCCTGTGTTCTATTGGTTCGCTACCATCGTGGTGAGTTTGAATTAAAAGTGGTACGTCACATTTGTAGCATTGGGTGAAAATTCGCGGTTTATCGGTGTTACAGTCCACAAATTTCATGGGCTGGAATTTTGGCTTCCTGGGCTCTCTTTTAGTAGGTCTACTGGGTCTACTAGGTCTGCTGGGCTTGGAATAGCCTTCTGCTTGTGTTGGTGCGTCCATTAATTTCTCCTCACTTTGGGTTTGTTTGTAGCCTATCAAGCTTTCTTGGCGGTTCACAGATAGATTTAAAATTTTTCAAATACTTAAATCGAAATTATATTCACTCCATCAACCATAGTATATACAAACCTAATAGTTCGCTTTCCCCATAAATAAATAAGAGTTATCAAATAAATTACATCAATTAATCAATAGCTTAAGATTCAATTAGTATCAAATTGCATCCACGGTAATACGTATCAAAAGCTTTAAAGTACAACGATTGGGGAAATTAGAAACGTCTATACGCCGCCGGGGTCGTTCATTATTTTTAAAAATATAACGATAATTACCAGTATCCTTTAAGGGGATATAACTCTACACTAATAATTACATATATTATCTTAAGGATTATTTTTTTTGATAGTTATAAATTACAGTAACAGTACTTAATAGTAAAGAAAAAATCGAGTCAACAAAAATATCTGTTGACTCTTTACCGCTTCACTTAATTCCCTTTCAGAAGATGCACCCTAAATAGCAACGAACTTTATCCGTTACCTACGCAAATCTAAGCACGAACGCTAATTGTAATTACCCCAAAAAGCACCTATTTTCTTGCAAGTAATTACCTTTGTTACCAATCAAAATTTATGCCTTATCCGAGTAACTATCCACCGTATTAATACTTAAATGCCAATTAAATCACTGAAAATGATTTTATTTGACGAATTAATAAAAAATTTGACTCAATCTAGGCAAAATGAGAAACCTCTGATTTCAGTTAGAGCTATTACTCAAGATGCAAAAATCACAAATCAGAAATAAAAATAAAAAACAAGATTCAAAAAAATTCAAAAATCAAAATAGATATAAGGTAGGGCACCTTGGGGTGCTAAAATCCAAGCACTCCACAGACATAAAGGTACGAATAATAATTTTAAAGGCCAGTTAATTTGCAGTGTTAAATATCGGTTTAAAATATAAACCAAAACCATCACAATAGCTAAAATTGCTAGTAAGTAAATAAATTGATATTGGGTCATACTTAAAGCTTCGAGGTAGACTTTCTGCAAAAATTGAACATCAGCAGAATGACCCCAAAGTCGCTGAAATACGAGTAGGGAATCTTGTAGGTTTGGTAAACGGAACCAAATCCAAGCAGTAAATACCATCAACTGGGTTAATAACCAAGCAAAGAATACACCTATGGGATGCTGCCAAAATATTCTTAGCAAAGATATGCGATTGCTTACACTATCAGTGAGACGATGAACTACTAAGGCTAAACCGTGATAAGTACCCCACACAACAAAACCTAATGCAGCGCCATGCCAAATTCCAGCGATAACCATAACAATCATCAAGTTGATACAAGTACGCGTTAAACCCTGACGCGAACCACCCAATGGAAAGTATAGATAATTACGTAACCAGCTACCGAGAGTCATATGCCAACGTCGCCAAAAGTTAGCAATGCTGGTACTGAGATAAGGAGCATCAAAGTTTTTGGGCAAATTTAAGCCAAATAATAAAGCGCTACCACGAGCCATATCTACGTAGCCACTAAAATCTAAATATAGTTGCAAACCATAGGCAAGCATCGCCAACCATAAATCTATACTGCCAGCCCTGGGAATATTACCAAAGCACAAATCGACGTAAATAGCTAGATTATCTGCAAATATACCTTTTTTAACAATTCCTCTAGCAATCAACCATAAACCTTCAGCAACAGTTTCAGGGGTAGGAGACTCTAAGTTTTTAAACTGAGAAATAAAATTGTGATAAGGAGTAATTGGTCCAGAAATTAATTTAGCGAAAAAGAATTTATAAGATGCAAAATTAATTAACTCTTCTGTTGCGGGGGCTCCACGATAAACATCAACTAAATAGGCAATACATTCAAAAATAAAAAATGAAAATCCCAGAGGTGCAATAGATTTAAAACTAGAAAAATTTGTTGCAATGGCATTATTTGATTGAAGAAAATTCAGAATTGCCGGTACATATTTAGAACCATAAAGCAACAAAATATTAACGCCGATTCCAAACCAAAGCAATCTAATACGACGACGATTCCAATCAGAATGGGCTATTTGCCATTGCTCGTTAGAGATACGCCAATCTAAGGAATGTTCTCCCGGAGAAGTGTTATAACCAATTGCTTTTCCTAGGCGGAAATTAATAAAAATGAGTGTAAGAAGTAGTGGAATATAATATGGTTGCAAAGATGCATAAAATACTAAACTTGCAACTAATAAAATCCATGTCTGCCATTTCTGTTGTGTTACAGACCAGTAAATACCCAGTATGCTCAACAAGAACAGACCGTATATACCTGAAATAAAATTCATGTTTTAATTATTAAATTAAGATTTCGAGATTTTGTTTTCATTGGGAATGGGTAATTGGTAATGGGTATGCGCCCGCACTGCTAGCGTAGTGTTAGCAAGGTGTGACGCGTAAGCGTCATATGGTAATTGGTAATTGGTAATTGCTATTTCATTACTCCTGACTCCTGACTCCTGACTCCTGACTCCTGACTCCTGACTCCTGACTTCTTAACAAGTATATTCGCTGATATTACAAGTTATTTTCTTGGCCAAGGAATCATCGGGTCTACTGCAAGCTTTTTGGAAACTTTATAAGCACCATAACGGTTCAGGTGAGAGGGATCGGAGAAGTAATCGTTTTTCTCTGGCCAAAGTTCCGTTAAATCTCGAAAAATAAAATTATTGTTTACTTTTGATATATTTGAAATATATTGTCGAAAATCCTCTTCATATTTACTACGTATAGGGTCTAAGTAATCAGTAGTTAAAGGCATGTTAATAAATACCACAGGTACCTTACGTAAAGCAGTATATTTCAACATTCTTTGCAAAGCGATATCTTGTTCTCCCATTAGCCGAAAATTATTGTAGTCCCTGTCATAGCTACCAGTAACCTTGGGGTGATTTTGATAGTAAGTTTCTGGCTTGAAACGAACTGATAAAGCCAAAAAGCCATCAAAATCAACTGCTGGGATTTTAGTATCTTGCTCTGGATAATTTCCTGGATGTTTTGAAAAATTACTAATTGCTGGTATTTTTTTGAGTTGTTGATTCAACAATCCTTTAAATTGTTCCCTTTGAGGATAGGTCGCAGACAATGCTGCAATGCTTCTATTTAAGCGTTTATTGAATGCCTGATATATGTTTTGATTGTCACTTGGATTTTTCTGATCTAGCTCTTGTCCTAATATTTGGGATGTTTGGGAATTTTTACTATTCTCTTCGCTAGCCTGAATAACCTGTTGATAGCCCTCAGATGCTGCAATTGTTTCAAAGGTTTGGTCTGGTCTACCACTATTAAACGCACGTACTCCATCAGCCCAAATAATAATTTTTGGTAATTCTGATGCTTTAAGCACATGAACTACGAGTAATTCTATTATCTGGACTGTAGCTCCATTAATTCCAAAATTAAATACATCAAGGTCTTGATAACCTTCAGATGCTAAAGCTTTAGATAAGGCGACCGGGTCTACACCTCTGAGAGCCCGAGAAGAACCAACAATTAATACATCTGGGGGACCACTTTTTGCTAAACGCTGCTTGTAAAGTGCCAATTGCTCGTCCAACTGGCGAGAATTAAATGTTGGTATTTGCGATCGTGCAGCCAAAAGAATTGCTGTTGAATTTGCTTTTTTTTGTTCTTCAGCTATTTTTTTCCCTGCTTGAGTAAATCCATTGTGGTTAAAAGCGTCACTATTACTTGAATTTGTTTTACCTTTGATTGGATTAGCTGCAATAGCACTTTCTTCTACCAATTCATATCTATTCGCAGACACCTTCGATTGTTGGGCTTGACTGTAATCCGCGATTGCTTTCCCTAGTGCCCAATCCAACTGCAGGCTCAGTAAAATCCCAATAGCACCCCAGATCCCTGCTAATAATACCTTTTGAGTATCTGTACTTGTTTGAGGAGCAGAGTCTTTTTCAATGAACAGTTGAGTTGACAATAAAAACTTTCGGAATGTTGTGCCCCATTTTTGGGTTTGCGTACCAATAAAAGTTTGAACTTCTTCGATGCTTAAATCGGGACGTAGAATTGGTTCGCTATCTGGGGATGGTAATAAGTCTTGGACAAAACTAGAAGTTGCGGCAAATTCCGGAGGCGCTTCTGGTACTGTACTCTGACGGGGCTGAAAATCAATTCCAAATTGCCAAAATGGTTTTTTGTTACCCGCACGGCGACCGTATATCCGCGCTCCCGTTACACCTTGAACCTGCAACTTATGAATAAATTCAATTACTGTGTTGGCAATTTTTTTACGGGTGGGACAAATCGGTGCATCACACATTACGTGCAGTAAATCTTCTTTACGCAACAGCATCACCCGAATACCTCCCGTTGCTAGACGGTTGTCCAGATCGGGGTTTAACAAGCGTTCGAGCAAAAATAGTAGCGCTGATTCATCACCAGATTTTGCTAATTTTAAAACAGAAATATTTAAAGCTTGATGATCCGCTGCAGGAAGAGATATCCAATCAATCCAAGTTGGTTCGCACTTAACAGTTTTTTGTCCGTAGATCGTAGCCGCTGAAATTCCTTGGGGTGCGAGAATTTCTAATTGGGGAATAATTGCTTCTAAACAGAAATCTTTATCGGGAATTTGGCTTGAAGATGGATCCCTAGGGGTACAAAAAATATGTAAAGTTGATTCTTTAACAGAAGCTTGAACCGAAATTTCCTTATTTAACCAAATTTTTGCCAAACGCGAAATTGCTTCTATATCCCCCCAACGCGCCCATTCCTTGAGCATTACCTCTGGGGGAGTTAAATCAATGCGTAATAACCAATCATGGTTCTTTTCTCCCACAACTCCAGAAGCAATTACAGCATCTTGGTAGTTGGATAAATTTAAATTACGCAGTTTTTGAGCTACTGGTTCTGCAATTAATGATGGGTCGGGGGTATAATGTGATTGACAAAATATCCATAAACGCTGCTTGTTTGCTGCCTCTTTTTCGGTAGTTCTTTGTTTTTTTACCTTGACTTTAACAGCAACTCCTAAAGTACTTAAGGTTTCGCTTAAATAACGAGCAATTGCCGCAGGGTCTCCCTTACGCGCCAAACTCTCATTGGAAATAATTATGGCTCCGCTCGATACTGGTGAATTTTTTTTGTGATTTAGGAGCGCCCGTTCTACTTCTTCAATGTGTTTATCAAGCTGATTTAAAAATACTCGATGACACCATTGGGGTCGTTGTTCTTCCTTGTGACGACCATAGACAAAAACTTGGTAAACTGCTGGCTGATCGTTACTCTTAAGTGCTTCCAAATCGGTTTGCTGCAAAGCTCGGAGTAGATCTGATAAGGTTTTCCACCGTGGAGGACAAATAGGCGCTTCACAAAGAATATGAAGGTCATTTCCCCGCAAGCGGATTTTCACCCCGACAGAGTTAATACCTGTTGCTTGGCTAACCCACTGCGCCAATGCTTTTTGTCTATCTAGTGATACTGTGTTCATGGGTGGTTAACTTTACAGAAGGTTAATATTGGGGGATTGTGCGCGGGACTTGTAAACTAGAACCATAGATTTATCACACTCTCAAGTTTTTTAACACTTTTGTTCTCTTGATCGCTTGCATAATCAATAAAGAAAGTTTTATTCGTCTGCAAGCAGAGCGAATTATGAAATTCGGATTTTACTTAACCCAAAAAATGTCTAGCTAGGTACCGTCATTATGCCTTCTGTTCCCATCGACCCCTCTACAAATGTTGGATTGGACTTTGGTATATTTACCATTCCCCAGTCTCTTGTTTTACAAATTGGCACAGCTTCCATGCTTGCTGCTCTCGTGGCACAAGAAGCTGCTATTCAAACGATGGAAGCTATGGGAGAAGCAAGTGAAGAATTATTCAGGGGCGAACGCCTCCCAATTCTGGACTTTCCCGAGCAAACAGGAAAATGAGTTGTGAGGAAGCAAATACACTTCACAAAATATAATTTGCCAAAAACATACTTTGCAAAATCTACATACTTTGCAAATCATAACTTCGCAAAAATATACTTCGCACAAACACACTTATGAAAAATATTTTTCGCAAAACATACTTAGCGAAAATAATTTAGTGTGATCAAGGTTTTGTGGTCTTCTGCATAACCTTGGCTTGCGAGTTCAGACATTTTCAACAGTAATTGCCTTTACTACAACAGAGGAATGAGTTATCTTTTACACTCTTCTGAGCGGGATGTACACATTGACCCATCATCTGACTTATTTTTACGCCATCGACTCCAAATAGTTGAGGAATTATGGGAGTCCGTGTTACGAGAAGAATGCGGACAAAAGATGGTAGACCTTTTGAAACAACTCCGAGATTTGTGTTCGCCTGAGGGACAAGCAATTGATGGTCAAGCAAGTAGGGTCTCTAAACTGATAGAACAGTTGGGGATCAACGAAGCAATTAGGGCTGCGCGTGCTTTTGCTCTCTATTTTCAGCTGATTAACATCATAGAACAGGACTACGAGCAAAGACAGCAACTAACTCGTTATGAGTCAGAACCAGAAACAACGATCGCAGAAACTTTGCCAAATATAATATCTCCTTCTAGCGATCGCAATGACAATTCTCCCGTTAATAGTGGAGTGGGTTCGGACTTACTAACTAAAAGTTGGTCCGCAAAGCCAAACAAGAAGCAAACCGGAACTTTTGCTTCATTATTTCCCCAACTATTTCAACTTAATGTTCCCCCCGGTCACATCCAAAGGTTAATTAATCAACTAGATGTGCGCTTGGTATTTACTGCTCATCCCACAGAAATCGTTCGCCCGACCATCCGCAATAAACAGCGACGAGTTGTCCAATTGCTACAACAGTTAGACATTGTTGAAAAACGTTATGCAGGTCGAGTCGCTGGGGTATATCCCTGGGAGGTATCAGAATTACGAGATAAGCTATTGGAAGAAATTCGTTTGTGGTGGCGTACAGACGAGTTACGTCAATTCAAACCATCGGTATTAGATGAAGTTGAGTACGCACTGCATTACTTCCAAGAAGTTTTATTTGAGAGCATTCCTGGGTTATACCAAAGATTACAATATGCTTTGAGGGGTACCTTTCCTTGGTTAAAACCACCAAGAAAGAATTTTTGTACCTTTGGTTCTTGGGTAGGTTCTGATCGAGATGGAAACCCATCTGTAACTCCAGAAATTACTTGGCAAACTGCTTGCTACCAACGCGAGATGGTTTTATCCAAGTATATCGATTCTGTAAGAAACCTGATTGAGTTGTTAAGTGTATCGCTACATTGGAGTGATGTCCTTCCAGATTTGCTGGAATCTCTGGAATTAGAGCAATCTCAACTGAGCCAAGTTTACGAAGAATTAGCGCTAAAATATCGCCAAGAACCTTATCGCCTCAAGTTAGCCTATGTTCTCAAACGCTTAGAAAACACTCGCATTCGTAATGTTGCTGTCAGACAAAGAGAAACGCTCAAAGACGACCAAACTCCGGTTTACAATTCAGGAGCGGAATTTTTGGCAGAATTGCTTTTAATTCAACGGAATTTAGCCGAAACAGGTTTAAGTTGTCAGGAGTTAGACAATCTAATTTGTCAAGCTGAAATTTTCGGCTTTAATTTGACCAAATTGGATGTTCGTCAAGAATCAACTCGTCACTCCGATACCATCAACGAAGTTTGCGAATATTTAGGATGTCTGGAACGACCATACAACGAACTTTCGGAAACTGAAAGAGTAAATTGGTTGATCGAAGAACTGAGAACTCGTCGTCCTTTAATTCCTGGAGAACTGCCATTTTCAGAGAAAACCAACGACATCATTCAAACCATGCGTTTGGTGCGATCGCTGCAACAGGAGTTTGGTGAAAATATTTGCCAAACCTACATTATCAGTATGTGTCGTGAAGTGAGTGATGTTTTAGAGGTATTATTATTGGCAAAAGAAGCCGGACTTTATGACCCCGGAACGGCAATCGGTAGCATTCAGGTAGTACCGTTATTTGAAACGGTGGAAGATTTACAACGTTCCTGTACAGTAATGCGGGAATTATTCGAACTACCACTTTACCGCGCCTTACTTGCAGGTGGTTATGTGGCTTTTAAGAAGTTACAAACAGATAATAAACAAGACCATACGCCAATATCCTATGGATTAACCCCAAATTTACAAGAAGTAATGTTGGGGTATTCCGACAGTAATAAAGACTCCGGTTTTCTCAGTAGTAATTGGGAGATCCATAAAGCCCAAAAATCGCTGCAATCCATTGCCGAGGAATATGGTATTGATCTGCGAATTTTCCACGGACGGGGCGGTTCTGTGGGACGAGGTGGCGGTCCAGCCTACGAAGCGATTTTGGCACAACCCGGTCACAGTATTAACGGGCGAATTAAAATTACCGAGCAAGGAGAAGTTTTAGCATCCAAATACTCCTTACAAGATTTAGCGCTGTATAACCTAGAAACCATTACCACCGCAGTCGTTCAAGCCAGTTTATTGCGTACCGGTTTTGACGACATCGAGCCGTGGAACCAAATTATGGAAGAATTAGCAGCGCGATCGCGGTCTCACTATCGTTCTTTGATTTATGAACAACCGGATTTTATTGACTTTTTCCACGAAGTAACTCCAATTGAGGAAATTAGTCAATTACAAATTAGTTCTCGTCCCGCCCGTCGTCCTTCTGGTAATAAAGGTTTGAGCAGTCTGCGAGCAATCCCTTGGGTCTTTAGCTGGACGCAAACCAGGTTCTTACTACCTGCATGGTATGGTATCGGCACAGCATTAAAAGCATTCTTGGATGAAGCACCTGAGGAAAACATGGAATTACTCAGGTATTTTTATATGAAATGGCCTTTCTTCAAGATGGTAATTTCTAAAGCAGAAATGACCTTGGCGAAAGTTGACATTCAAATGGCGCGTCATTACGTAGAAGAACTATCTAAGACTGAAAACAAAGCTCGATTTGATAAGGTATTTGAACAAATCCTCAGAGAATTTCATCTTACAAGGGATCTAGTGTTACAAATTACCGGACATGAAACATTACTTGACGGCGATCCAGTATTGCAACGTTCGGTACAATTGCGTAACGGTACTATTGTTCCCTTAGGCTTTATTCAGGTATCCTTACTCAAACGCCTGCGTCAGTCACGGAACAGTAGTTACACTTCTGGTGTAATTGACTCCCGTTACAGTAAGGGCGAACTACTGCGCGGAGCATTATTAACCATTAATGGTATCGCTGCTGGTATGAGAAATACTGGTTGAGCGGGGGGTTCGACTGGGCATAGCACTGCGTGCCGCCTTGCGGCATATAGGGACTAGGGATTGGCGATTGGTTTGCTAATGTAAGCTACAGTTACAAATATTTCAAATTTTTATCTCCCCTAACCTAGCAGAAGGGCTGTTTAATTCTCAGAAGAAAAATAAATAGTTCTGCCGAAGGTTGTAAACCGCCGTTTAAAGTCCCAAATCGCCAGTCCCAAATCGCCAGTCCCAAATCGCCAATCCCAAATCGCCAATCCCCAATCCCCATGAAAAACTCCCGTAAAAGAATGATGATTTGTAGCTTTTGTGCCATTACCTGCGGTTTATTTGGTAGCTTTATTGGTTGGCAAATAGCTTCTTCTCTTCCATCCCAAAGGTGTCGAAATCAAACTTGGGAAATTGGCAAAATGATGTGTAATCTCCAAACTTCACCAGAATCAATGTATAAAGGTTGGCAAGGAAGTACATCGGGGATCTGGACTGGAACTATTTTGGGTGCATTTTTTGCTGGTTTGGGTACGCGTCAGTTACGTCGTTGAAAAAAAGTCAGGAGTCAGAAGTCAGGAGTCAGGAGTCAGAAATCAGGAGTCAGAAATCAGGAGTCAGAAGTCAGGAGTCAGAAGTCAGGAGTCAGAAGTCAGGAGTCAGAAGTCAGGAGTCAGAAGTCAGAAGTCAGGAGTCAAGAGTCACTAATCACTAGACTTCCCACACTTCCCACACTCCCCACACTTCCCACACTTCCCACACTTCCCACACTTCCCACACCTCCCCCTCTCATTCTTAAAAGGCGTAATTAACTCGGATTTAGTATCAGAGGTCAGGAGCAGAGGTAATGATTTTGAAACGCGCCGTCATATAGCGTAAATTTAATATGGCCAAAAACTAAAATTTATGAATAGGCAAAGAGTTCTTTCGGGCGTCCAACCAACCGGTAATTTACACTTAGGTAATTATTTAGGAGCAATTCGTAACTGGGTAGAAATTCAAGACCAGTACGATAACTATTTTTGTGTCGTAGATTTACACGCTATTACCGTACCGCAAGATCCAAAAACTTTAGCAAATAACAGTTATACCTTAGCGGCGTTATATCTTGCTTGCGGACTGGATTTAAATCATTCTACTATTTTTATTCAATCTCATATTTCTGCCCATAGCGAACTGACTTGGTTATTTAACTGTATTACACCCCTTAACTGGCTCGAAGATATGATTCAGTTTAAGGAAAAAGCGCTTAAGCAAGGGGAAAATGTCAGTGTGGGCTTGTTAGATTATCCCGTACTGATGGCGGCAGATATTTTACTTTATCAAGCTGATAAAGTACCTGTGGGCGAAGATCAAAAACAACATTTAGAGTTGACGCGAGATATAGTTAACAGAATTAATCACCAATTTGGTACACCAGAAAAACCAATCTTGAAATTACCAGAACCCTTAATTCGTAAAGAAGGGGCGAGAGTGATGAGTTTAACAGACGGAACCAAGAAAATGTCCAAGTCCGACCCGTCGGATTTGAGTCGAATTAACTTACTGGACCCGCCAGATGAAATCACAAAGAAAATCAAAAAATGTAAAACAGATCCAGTGCGGGGTTTGGAATTTGATAATCCAGAACGTCCTGAATGTAACAATTTGCTGACATTGTATATGCTGCTTGCTGGCAAAACAAAACAAGAAGTTACAGCAGAATGTCAGGATATGGGTTGGGGTAAATTTAAACCTTTGTTAACAGAAACCACAATTAACGCCCTTAAACCAATCCAAGATAAATATCAGGCGGTAATGGATGATAAAAGTTATTTGGAGTCTGTATTACGAGAAGGACGAGAAAAAGCAGAGGTAGTCGCCCAAGAAACCCTCGCACAAGTCAAAGCTGCTTTAGGTTTTTCTAAACCTTTATAATTTCCAAACCTTTGTAACTTTTGTTCCGCATAATTTTTTAGACTGGAAATGTCAGTCTTTTTTTATATTATGCCTAATACCCATAACCAAATACCTCTGACCTGTTTCCGTAAAGCAGTTGAAGCAGGAGAATTTCTGGTGACTGCGGAGGTCGCTCCACCAAAAGGAGGTAACCCACAACACATGATAAATATGGCGGCGACTCTTAAGGGGAGAGTTCATGCTGTCAACATTACCGATGGTAGTCGTGCTGTGATGCGGATGTCTTCGTTAACTGCATCCGTTATCTTACTACAACATGGAATTGAACCAATTTGTCAAGTTGCATGCCGCGATCGCAATAAAATTGGTTTGCAAGCTGATTTGATGGGCGCTCATGCTTTAGGTATTCGTAACATCTTGGCTTTAACGGGCGATCCGGTGAAAGTAGGCGATCATCCCGATGCTAAAGGTGTATTTGATGTAGAATCTACCCGCTTACTGCAAATTATCGGCAAACTTAACAAAGGTATAGATTATAACGAAAAACCTTTACCCGATGGTGCTACAGATTTATTTGCAGGTGCAGCAGTAGATCCACAATGTCGTAGTTGGTCTGGTTTACAAAGTCGATTTGAACGTAAATTGAAATCCGGTGCACAATTTTTCCAAAGTCAGCTAATTACGGACTTCGAGCGACTGGATAAATTTATGACCCAAATAGCCGCAGGTTCAAACAAACCGATTTTGGCTGGAATTTTTCTGCTTAAATCAGCAAAAAATGCCCGATTTATTAATCGTGCTGTTCCGGGAGTCAATATTCCCGAACATATCATTGATCGCTTGGAAAGAGCTAAAGAACCTTTAGAAGAAGGGATGAAAATCGCTGCAGAACAAGTGGTTATTGCACGTCAATTATGTCAAGGAGTACATATGATGGCGGTGAAGCGGGAAGATTTGATTTCCCCAATTTTAGATATGGCTGGGGTTAAGCCTGTTAATAATGAAATTGTAGCGGCTTAAAATACAGGTAAATACAGAAAAAACTTAAACTAGAGACGCGTTTTTGCTGGCTCTTATCAGAGTGACGCAAATTCGCGTCTTTAAGTGTTTGGGAAACTGTACCATCGAAGTATGCTATCTCTCGATAATTAATTTATCCGCCAAAGATTTTATGAGTGTTAATAGTAAGGAGTTTATGTGGTGACAGAGTTAAATAAACAAATTCATCTCGAATATTTGGATGAAGAATCTTTAGATGAAGAAAATGAAGAAGAATATGAAAAAAGGACTTTTAACTACGATCCAGAACAAATAAATATTGTAACCAAAGAACCAACTATCGATCTATTATTAAGGCGAATTGATGAAGAAGCTCTCAATTTAGCACCTGATTTTCAACGGCAAGCAGGTATATGGGATACAGAAGCTAAAAGTCGTTTAATTGAATCTATTCTGATTAGAATTCCATTGCCAGCTTTTTATATAGATGGCACAAACGAAGAAGAATGGTTAGTTGTAGATGGTTTGCAAAGATTATCTACTCTGAAGCAATTTGTTAGTGATCGAACTCTTAAATTGACTGGACTAGAATACCTGATTGAGTTAGAAGGAAAAACCTATGATGAATTAGAGCGTAGATATCAGCGACGTATAGAAGAAACTCAGGTTACAGTTTATCTGATAGCAAAAGGTACTCCTGTTGAAGTTAAATATAATATTTTCAAACGTATTAATACGGGGGGAATACCTCTTTCTAATCAAGAATTACGTCATGCTTTAAATCCCGGTCAAGCGACTAAATTCTTAGAAAAACTTACAAAATGTAGAGAATTTACACGTGTTGTTAAACTTGGTGAATCTCGTAAAAAAAGAATGGACGATCGAGAATTTATTCTTGGTTTTCTAGCTTTTAAGCTAACTTCTTACAAAAAACATCAAGATGGCGATCGGGATACATTTCTGAATCAAGGGTTAGTCAAAGCAAATCAATTATCTGAAATAGAACTCAATAATATTGAAAATGATTTTAAAAAAGCAATGATTGCAGCATTCGATATTTTTGGTGATAATGCATTTCGTAAGCAGTCTAGCAATAAAAGAAAATTCCCACTAAATAAAGCATTATTTGAAGCCTGGTCAGTAAATCTTAGTGAACTTAATGAGCAAAAAATTGAAACATTAAAGATTCACAAAAAAGAATTGATACGTAAATTTATTAGTAAATCAGATAATGATAAAGAATTTCTTGCATCTATTTCTCAGGCTGCGAATAAAGTCGAGTATAGATTTAGCACGATTGAAAAAATAATTCAGGAAGTATTATTATGATTCATCTGTTACGGTTGATAAATTTCAAAGCTTTTGAAAATCAAGTATTCGAGTTTAAATCACTGACCTTACTTTCTGGTCTAAATAGCACTGGTAAATCTTCCGTAATGCAATCATTATTACTTCTGCGTCAGTCTTATCAGCAGGAATTATTACAAGAAATAGGTTTAGCGTTAAATGGTGATTTGGTAGGTATTGGTAATGCTCAAGATGCCTTTTGCGAAAGTGCAAAAGAAGATTGCATAGGTTTTGACCTAACTCGGGAAGATAAAAGTAAGGGAATTTGGCGCTTTAAATATGAATTAGAGAAAAAAGAGACAGATTTTCTAGATTTAGATTTTACGTCAACAAAAGTTGATGATGCAGTTTACCTATCCAATCTTTTCAGGAAAAAATTTCATTATCTGCAAGCAGAACGTATTGGTCCTCGCCTAGTTAATGAAATGTCAGATTATAAAGTTAGACGGCTTAGACAACTTGGTATAAAGGGAGAATACACAGCACACTTTCTTAATATTTATGGACGCCAATCAATTCCTATAAATTATCTCAAGTATCCACGGGCAAAATCAATGGATCTGATAGATCAAGTTGAGGGATGGATGAGAGAAGTGAGTCCCGGTACGCGCATCACAATTAACTCAAATACAGATATAGATTTAATAAATTTGCAATATTCTTACGGAGATAGTAATACTTATCGTGCAACTAACGTCGGATTTGGAATTAGTTATACATTACCTATTATTGTAGCCATTTTGTCATCTGAACCTGGTACACTTATCCTGGTTGAGAACCCAGAAGCTCATCTCCACCCCAAAGGGCAAGCCAAAATGGGAGAATTGTTAGCACTTGCTGCTAGTTGCGGTATTCAAGTGGTAATAGAAACACATAGTGACCATGTTTTGAATGGTATTCGTCTTGCAGTTCATGATGCTAAGCTTGCTCCAGAAGATGTACGGCTGCATTACCTACAACGCCGACAACAAAGAGAACTAACTTTTACTGAAGTGGTATCCCCACAGATTGATAGAAATGGCAGAATTGATAAATGGCCAGATGGTTTTTTTGATGAGTGGGATAAAAGTTTAGACGCTTTATTGGAACCAGCGGGAGAATAGAGTATGGACTTAGAGATGGTTTTAAATGAACTTTCTCTCAAAACTCCTGTAGGTGATCGTTACGAAGCAAGACAACTAATGTCTCAGTTGATTGGTACTTTGCGTCAAGCAACAGCTAATGGTGCAAATCGAGTACTCCGCACTTCCGATGAGATACACTCTTTGGAGCTTGCACCTAATTATCGCATTTCTCAGTGGCGTAATGATCCAAAAGTAGATAGAGAAGAAAGTCGATTTTTCAAAACTCTGGTAACCAAAGCTCCTTTTTGGACTGATGTATTTGAAGAATTTAAAGATGAATTTGATTTATCAGACATTAAACATCAAGGAGAACTAGTAAGAGGAATAGGATTTGCTTTAATTATTGATGCTCTTCCTATCAGTTTCAATTCTGAAAAACGCTGGAATTGTTGTTATTTAAGTTTAGAAATTATAAGAATTGACGCAAATCAAGAAGTCGTAGATGAAACCGTCAAAATCGTACATGCTAGTTGCCACAATCATGTTCTCGTACATGCTGATTGGATCAAAAATCGTATCCGTACAGAAGTTACGAACGGAGAACAACTTTGGAGTCGAAGACAAGAATTATTTCCCAGCTTGGAATTTTGCGATGATGTAAGTAAGCAAATTCAGTCCCTTGATACTGGCAAACCAATGCTTACACAAGTATTAAAACGTTTACTCGAACTTGAAGAGTATTGTAAAACTTGGAAAAATGGAGCTTTTGACTCCGATGCTTTACCCAGTAAGGTAACTCCTGAAAGCGAATCAAGACTTAACCAATTCAAGGATAAACTTACTTTTGAATGTTCTGATGGCAAAAAACGTGTATTTAGTTTACATGCACGCATGACACCAGGAGCATGGAGGCTTCATTTTTGCACGGAATTAGGACCAGGAAAAATAATTATTGGTTACATTGGTCCTAAAATTCAATAAATCAGTTTTTAAATTAATTTAAACAATTTTCAATTTTGCTGATAAAATAAGTTGATCTAAGGCAAAAGAATATCTAAATGTCCAAACCAACAACGGTAAAATGGGGTGGATGCTCCACCGTAAACTGATAAAATATATCTTGCTTACCTTCAAATGGAATTATTAAATCCCAACTCAAAATTCCCATTTCACTTGGATTAATCTGGGGACTAGTACGACTGAGACGAACTTTGATTTGCTCGTTGCGACTAACCGGTAGTTGCTCAAATAACTTTAAATTAGCTTCATGTTGCAATAAATTAGTAATTACTAACTTGTAGGTATAAGTTATTTTGCGATTATTACCAATCAGTTTTTTATCAACTTGACGCTCCACTAACTCACGTTCAATTTTTAACCCTTCATCAATACCTAAATTTAATTTAAACTCTTCACCAGCAACAGTATTTGCGATTTTAGTCGTTCCGACAAATACATCGTCACGAAATATATTGGCTTTCCCAGGTAATAAGGTCGCACCATTCAAACTATTTTTCACGTTTGCTTGTAAATAAGCAAAGCTGACTAAACGGGGCATTGTTACATAATCAAAACAGCAAGGGTAATCATCATGAAAAATTGTTGTTTTGTGAGGCGTACCATCACTGAGAATATTACTTTTATTTTTTAACTTGAAGGTAACAACATTCCCTTGCTTAGATACCTTACCATTAAGACTTTCTGCTCCAATTAAAGCTTCACTTTCATTATTTGTTTCTTCTTCAGCCATTTCTAATGAAAAAGCAATTTCTTCTGAAGATTCCTCATAATCATCAGGATTCATTGAGTAGGAACGTGAAAGGGATCTTCGTTTCTGTTGAACAGCAACCGGTACAGCAGGTTTATCAATATACCAAGGCTTTAATTGTGGTGGTAGGGTACCCAAACCCGGTTTAGCTGTAGAAAGTGTTAAGGCAACATTATTCCAGTCTTCACCACTATTTTGAGAGATTTCAGCCAAATAACTCAAGTAAACACTGTGGCTTACACTATCAACTCTTAAATCATAGAGGGGAGTCCAAGTTGCACCCGTGACTACATAAGAAATTTCTAGCTCGAATTCACCACTTCCTGCTGGTTCTATTGCAATAAACAAACTGAAATCGCTAGTTGAATTTGGCGTTTGTAGAGATTGCAACTGTAGTTTTAGTGCTTCAATTTGTTTATCTATTTCTTTTTGCTGACTCTTGTATTCCCCTGTTGCAATAGCATATTCGCTATATTGACTTCCTAAAAAATTGACTAAGTCCAAAGTTTCACTCAGACTCATATTTTTCCGTGCCAGACTCACAGAAAATTGTTCTTCAGCTTTCTCCCGTAAACCCTCAATAAATTTAGATTGCAAGCTTAAAGCATCTACTTGTGCTTGTAAATTACGTTTTTGAGCTTCTAAATGTTTTATTTGTCTTTCGATCTGTGTTTGTCGTTCAATTATCGATTCTGTTGAATAGTTTTTTTCAGTATTTACCGTGAGTAGACGTACTGGTATTTTACCACTTCCTTTGACACGTACTGATTCAGGTTTGAGAGTTACTGGCAATTGATTAATTATTAAAACACTTTCCTCTCCGGTTAACTCTGCCTTTGCTGTGCGGGTTACTAAAGCTTGTTTTTTATAGACAGTGACTGCAATAATCCGGCTTTCTAGAGTTTGTCTATCAATTTCTAAGTCTGATTCTATCACCACCATTTTCCTCTTTATTTTTAATTATTTTCTTTTTTTTATTTTTAGTATTGAGAACTTCTAAAGTCAATCTTTCACCGATCATGAATTTTTAATAATTAATTCTCAGGAAAATGTATGAATATTTAATTTTTCTTAGTTTTATTTTTAGTATAGATAATTAATATTTTTTAGTATTTTGATTGAAAAGTTGATAATATGTATCAAATTTAAGTATAGAGTTTATGTTGGCAAATAGAGATTTTATAAATTAGAGTTTAGAATGTAAGGCTTATAATTTAATATATAAAGTTTAATATATAAAATTTAAAATATAGAATTAAAAATTCAGAATATAAAGCTCAGAATTATAGAATATAGAATTCAGAATTTAGAATTCAGAAGACAGTAAGTAGATATTTGTCTAACTAGAACTATCTGCTGAATTCCAAAAACCGAATCATCTGCTAATTACTCCTGAACTTTTTATGGGAACAGCATATGGTGGTTTCAGGGGGGAACATTGTTTTCTCTGGTAATTTCACAAAATCAAGTTGATATTTTCGAGAATCTTTTTACTGCGTTTTGGAAAAATTAAGCAGGAATAGTTACACTTTCATCTCTAATCTGCTTAACTGCATCTAAGAGATATTCACAATAAGTCTTAGCAACTATAGATAGTTGTTTACCTGATGGATGAACAACGTACCAGTGACCCTGGATGGGAAAATATTCCACATCTAAAATGGCTATATCACCTTTGTATGGAATCAATGTGTGACGGGATAAAACTGAAATTCCTAAACCGCCAGCAATTGCTTGCTTAATTGCTTCGTTACTACCTAGTTCTAACTTAACTTTGACTTTTACGTCATGTTCTTTCAGTAGACTTTGTACCGCTTTGCGCGTTCCTGAACCTGGTTCTCGCATAATAAATGCTTCCTCACTCAGGCGTTGAATGGGAATATTTTTCTCCTTTGCGAGGGGATGATTTTTAGGTGCTAAAACCACTAAAGGATTTTCTAAAAATGGTTGATAGCTAACATCAATATTTTCAGGAACTCTTGTCATGATATACAAATCATCTTGGTTATTACCCATCCGTTCGAGAATACCTTCATGATTTGTAACTTGAAGTGAAATATCAATTCCCGGATATAGTTGGCAAAATGGACCCAACAAACGGGGAACAAAATATTTGGCGGTGGTAATCGCTGATAGACGTAATTGTCCCTGTTTTAAACCCTTGAGATCGGCTACTTTCATGTCGAACTGAGCCAAAGTATCAAATACTGACAAGCAAGTAGAAAATAATTCTCTCCCTGCTTCTGTCAGGAACAAACGCTTACCAACCTGTTCAAACAATGGTAGTCCTACTGCTTTGGTTAATTGCTTGATTTGCATTGAAACAGTAGGTTGGGTAAGAAAAAGTTCTTCTGCTGCACGAGTAAAACTTGCATGTCGTGCTGCGGCTTCGAACACTCTTAACTGATGTAGTGTTACTTGGTTCAAGTTAAACTCTCCTGCAAAAGTAATTGAATTTATTGTTCTAGTATCACTACACCCCTACATATGCTGCATCTGCGAGGAGACGAGAACATGGGGGTTGGATCATAGATTTTTATCTATGCTACTTATCATTATAACGGTATTCCCTTTATGGTTCTAAGGAGCTATTATCAAATTAGCAAGCAAAGCGTAAGATGCCTTCCAGCCAAAGTTACACATCACTTAACATGGTGTGTTTCGGGGGATATTAATAAAAACGTTGTATTAACCTTCTCCCACTAGGTTGGCTACAACGTTTTTTTTTTCTTTTTTAATGGATGGTTTTCATTTATGTTGGTAAGCGCAAGTCAAAGGTTAAAAGTCAAAATTGACTTAGCATTATGACTCCCGTACAGACGTAGAATGTTACATCTCCACAACTCGTGAATTCTGACTCCCAAATTCTCTAGTTATTCTTCTATAATTGTTTCTTTAATTGTTTCAGGTACTTGACTCAAATCTGGCAATTCAACTAATTCCGCCTCAGCAATAGGTTCTTTGATATTTATTGGTAGGTTTAATGGTTGACGTTCTTCAATCCAACAATTAGCAACGGGTAAAGTCTTTTCTAACTCATCCAGAGGTCTGGGAATGACCATAATTGCATTCAATTCACCAATTCTTTCGGCTTCGTACATTCCAGCTTCCACTGCAACAGCGACATTTGCTACAGAACCACGGATAATCGCCGTACAAAGACCCGCTCCAATTTTTTCATATGCGGCTAATTGGACATCAGCGGCTTTAAGCATTGCATCGGCGGCTCCTACTACTGCAGGAAAACCTTTTGTTTCTACTAAACCAACTGCTAAATTACTTAAGCGAGAGTAACTATTTTCTTGAATAATTTGACTGAGGCGACCTGTAATTGGTAAAACAACGTCTAAATTTGGATAAGGTCGAGGGATTACCAAGCTGGAAACATACTGACCGAATTGCTTGGCGGTATCCTCTCCTGCTTCTATAGCAAGACGAACATCAGCTACACCACCACGAATAATGGCTGTACAATGTCCGCCACCAATTTTTTCATATCCAACTAGGTGAACTCCAGCTGATTTAAGCATCATATCCGCAGTCCCTACAATGGCAGGAAAGCTACGGGTAGAGACTAATCCCAAGGCACTATCCATAAATAAGGTTTGCCTGTGAGACGACTTGTTGTGTGTCTCCATGAAATTTCTCCGGGACTGTTAATCGCAAATACAACTACCAATTTACAATTAACACAATTAACATTTATTCTGGCGAATCTTCAGACTCCGGTTGATTTAATGGTTGTCTGTGAGGAAATAAAGTGATTAATAAGCGGTTGATGTTGGTTTGTCCATAGATATGAGCGCCGAAATTACTTGGTGATTCAGTGGCTGGTGCATTGGATTGGGAACTAGAGGAGGATTGCTCAGTTTTATCGGGCTCGTTACCTCCTAACTGATTTTCCTCAGGGGATGGAGTCTTTAGCTCTTTTTGCTGAGATGTTTCTGGGAATTGGGAGGATAAATTTTCGCCAGGATTTTTCGTATTAACTCTTCCATTCATTGATTCTGTATTCCCCGAGGGAGAACTTACAGATTCAGGATTTGTAGTTGAGTTTAGCTGTTGTGTATTGCTATTTACCTCCGGAGAAGGTATTTCTTTGATGGGATTTGGTACTCCTAGAATTGAACCAGGTGCAACTATTTCTCCAGGTGCAACAGAAGAATTGAAAACTGTTGAAGCTGCTCCGACACAAGCATTTTCTCCAATTGTACCTGCACCAACCATCAGAAATCCAGCACCTAGATTTGCTCCCGCTCCAATTACAATCATTCCCCGGGCAGCTTGAAGAATTGATCCCATACCAATACAAACTCCTGCTGCAATAATTATTTTGCTATTTGGAGCTGCTTGAAGTATTACCCCTGGGGCAATAACTGCAGTTTGGTGAATGCTAACTTCGCCACTGATATGTATGTCAAATTGATTGCCTAAACGCAGTGGCGGCACGGACATAGGAATATTAACCTTATTAGAGCCAAAAATTATACAAGCAGATGTTTGGGGGATAAAACTCGCAGGCGTAGGTTTTATTTATTTCACAAATTTATTTAACTAAATTGTCAAAACTCAAAACTTACCCTTATGAGATCTTTGAGGAATCAGAGAGTAGAAATATTTACTTACCAATCAGATTAAGAGAATGATTGGAAAAATTATTACTCTTCAGAGATTATTCCAATCGAGAAATAGTTCTTTGGGAAAGAGTTATTCTTGACAAATAATTTTTCCTAATAAATAGTCCTTCTCGGAAAATATTCTCTTTGATTTTGCAAGCTTTCAAAGCGAAGCTTTCTACTGTCAAGTATTTAGCTAAGATACTTAGCCATTAACAACCGAGATAATAGCCAAATCTATTGAGTAAAAATTCCTTTGAAGTTGTTATTTTCCTATTCGTTAATTTTTCTACTCCCTAAATCTCAATTTTGCTGATTATGGACGCTGAATGATAGTTTCTAATACTCGACGCTTGGCTTTTGGATCGATACCAACCAAACGCAGGTATTCACCGTCATACAAAGCCATATAAGATTCTAATTCCACTATAATTTGCCGTTCGGATGTGGATTCTATGTACCCGCAACTTTGCCAAGAACCCGTACGGAAACGCCGTTTATCTACGTGTTCGGCACTAATTTTATAACCGGCAGCTAGCAACTGTTGTATTTGAGATATTATTTCTGAGCTTAATTTAGTGGGAACAGCAGCTTTTGCTGCTACAGCACTCGCGGAGGCTGTACTGAATGAACTCGAACTACTGGAGGAATAATGACCATTACTAGAAGAAGATGTCGCAACTGCACCATTAGGTCTTTGAATAATTGTTTCCAGTACACGACGCCTAGCTTTGGGATCGATACCAATTAAACGAACATATTCGCCTTGGTGATTTTGCATGCAATCAACCAATTCCGCAATTACTTCGTTGGTAGAAGTCGTTTCAATTGGTCGACAACTTTGCCAAGAACCGGTACGAAAACGTCTTTGGTCTACATGTTCTGTTCCAATCCGGTAACCACTAGATAGTAATTGGCGGATTTGCTCTAAAGTTTCGCTACTAAGCGCGCCATTACCAGTTCCGTTACTGCTATTACTAGTGCTGGTGCTGCTATAGCCGTTGCTATAACCAGCTGCTGGTGTGCTGTAGGAATTAGTAGGTGCTTTATAGGAACTTGTTGTCGATGGGGTTGGATTACCGTTAGGACGTTGAATAATTGTTTCTAATATGCGACGTCTGTCTTTTTGGTCAATACCAAATAAGCGGACATATTCTCCACTATGCTCTACCATACAGTTTTCTAAAGCTGCGATCGCCTCGTTGAGGGATCTAGCTTCAATGGGCTGACAACTATGCCAAGAACCAGTACGAAAACGTCTTTGGTCTACATGTTCTGTACCGATTTTGTACCCTTGGTTTAATAAGTAGCGTACCTGCTCTACTGTTTCACTACCTAGGCTATTATTAAACACTTCCTGACTCCTTTGTGACCTTTCAACTTCTAATGTTTCAACTCGATCGTTTGTATAAGATTTTTCTATCTGACTGCGGAAATTAGTAATACATTTGTTATCTTCAATACACAGATAACCAGCCCGCAGTTCCTGATTTATTCCCACTACATGATGGGCAAATTCCTTGTCTTCTCCCTGTACATCTGGTAATCGATCAGCTTGTTGTTGAGTTGTAATTACTGCTCCTGAAGCTACGTATTTACCTGGAGGAATTTCCACATCTTGTATTAAAGCATGCATCATTACGATGCAGCCAGCACCTACTTTGGCATTGAAAACAGTAGAGCGAAAACCAATAAAAGCATCATCGCCGATATAACATGGACCATGAATCAGAGCCATATGGGTAATGCAGGCATCTTTACCAATCCAGATTGAATATTCTTGTTGGTCGTCACCAATAACCCTTCCCTGTTCTAATCCATGTATCACTACACCATCTTGAATATTAGTATTTTCACCAATATAAAAAGGCGTACCTTCATCTGCTCTAATGGAAGTGCCTGGAGCTACAATTACATTCGGACTAATCCGAACATCTCCAATAATGTTGGAAAAAGAATGTACGAAAGCGCTTTCGTGAATCTGTGGTTCAGCTAAATCCCTCGACCAGGTTGTGGGGGGAGCCGCCTTACTGCGGACTACCATCGAATTATTCCTCCTCATATACAGCTATCAGCCGTCCAGCTATCAGTAATCGAACCTATTAACGTAAATTGCGATCGCTGATGATTTAAACCAAGACAAATAAAATTGAGACAAAATCAACGAGAAAACTAATTATTCCGGCAAATAAATCAAGCAAACAAAGCTGTCTTAGCGAGGAAGTTAACTGAACGGCTAACACGATTACTCCGATAACAACTTCCAGATAACAATTTCTAGATAACAACCTCCAGATAACAGTTTCTAGAGAAAAAGTTCCAGAGAAAAAGTTCCAGATAAGAATTTATTGATAATCATCTTTCTTGCTATATATCAAGCGATTATCAACATTTACTGTATCGATTATCGCGACGACAGCCGCATCAAGGGGACGCTGTTCGCTACCATCAAGTTTGCGAGCAGCACTTCCGCGACTGAGTAGAACCCATTCATTGACTCCCGCACCAACGTAATCAGCTGCCACTTCATATATCGGTAAAATCTGTCCTTCCTCATCCACTAACTGCAACAACAGTAGTTTTACACCTCGAAGACTAGGATCTTTTAGAGTGCTAACTACTGTGCCGCGCACTTTGGCGATTTGCATTACGCTTTATGGTCTGCCACCAAAGGGACGAATTGCATTGACATTTTCACGGAATTGTTCTACATCTTCCGTATAACGAATTGGCAGAACATACTCCAAGTTTTCGTGGGGACGAGCAATGATATGTGTAGATAAAACTTGTCCGCCATTAACTCTTTTTACATTATCAACTCCAGCTGCAACTGAAGCTTGAACCTCGGAAACATCTCCGCGCACAATTACGGTAACGCGACCGCTACCAATTTTTTCATAACCTACTAAGGTAACGCGAGCAGCTTTCACCATTGCATCAGCAGCTTCCACTACTGCCGGAAAGCCAAGCGTTTCTACCATTCCCACTGCAATTGACATTATCTTGTTCCTTAATAAGAGGCTAATGAAAACAAAAATCTAATAGGAGCTTTGAACGTACAAGCTTTGAATGTAAGACGACTATTGAAGCCAAATCTTTTAACTTCTCAAACCTAAGGTTCCTAAGGTATAAAACTTCTGAAGTCTCAAACTTCTAAAATTTCAACCTGAGAAAATATAAAATTTGTAATTTTCAAATTTAGGATTCCCATTCGGACCCCCCAAATTTCAAATTTCAACCTAAGGTTTCCAAAGTTGCCAACTTCTACAGTCTAAAACTTCTAAAGTCTCAACCTTCCAGAGTCTAAAATTCCTCAAATATAAGATTTTTAAAATCTCAGACTTCTAAAATGTTAGATTTCTAAAATTTTAGACTGCTCAAATCTCAAGCTTTTAAAATCCCAGATTTCCAAAATTTCCAACTTTAGAGAGAAATTATTAGATTTTATAGGGAAGAATGTTGAAGCCAATAAGATGATTAATGACATGTCAACGAAAAACCCGATACAGTAATATTTTCTCACCTTTGGGGCATACAAATTGGCAAATTTACAAATCCCTTCATCCCTATTTTTTTTAATTGCTAGGTCCTAAACTGTTCTACTGCTTCCGTATAGCGAATTGGTAGTACGTATTCTAAATTCTCATGGGGACGAGCAATAATGTGGGTGGATACGACTTCACCACCATTAACTCTTCTTGCGGCTTCTATTCCTGCTGCTACGGAAGCTTGGACTTCAGAAACGTCTCCACGGACAATTACAGTCACGCGAGCACTACCAATTTTTTCATAACCTACTAAGGTAACTCGAGCGGCTTTTACCATCGCATCCGCAGCTTCCACTACCGCCGGAAAGCCTTTGGTTTCAATCATTCCAACTGCAATAGGCATCGCAAAACTCCCACTAACTTAAATCAACTGGTACAACAAAGGTGAAAATTTAGACCGGGGGTATTTTTCCTTGTGCTCAATAAAGCGTTCTCAAATTAAGCATATGAAAGCTTTGTCCCCGTGGCAATATAAATTACTATAATAGTTCATAATAAAATAGTTTTAAAAAACTTAACATATCTTGATGACGGCTTTTTGCTTAATAGAAGTTGACTTTATTCGTAAAGCAACCATTTGTGTTTTATAATTTCTTTATATCATTAGGTGGAACTGATTTACCGCAAAGAATTTTCTATGTCGCGCAAAGGAATTACAAAGTTTTAAAAATATTGGGAAGCTTGTTCCTTTAGCTTTACAATGGGACAATAAAATTGATAGTTAAAATTAACAGTAATTATAAATATAAGTTGTGGTTATCAGAAAGATAGATTGCCATTGTAACTCCAGAAAAATTGAATAAATCAAAAGTTAAGTGTGAGTTTGTGGAGGTACTTTTTCATAGATGTTTAAATCTATGGGAATAAATGAAATGGCAAAATAACATCTATCAAGAGGAACTAAAATGCCCCAAGATTAACCTGATGCCCAATGTAATCATTGGGCAAAAATTCTTGTAGGGGTAAGTCGTCAAGGATAATCTAAATGAATCAATTTCTCTTTGTTACGTCTTGGTGTGTGCCCATTTATGGCTTAGTTGGCGCGCTTCTAACATTGCCTTGGGCGACCGGAATAGTTCGCAGAACTGGACCAAGACCAGCTGCTTACTTTAACTTGTTGACCACATTATTGACCTTTGCTCATAGTATTCTTGTATTTAAAGATTTTTCGAGCAGAGGTCCAGAAACTGTAATTGTTCACTGGTTTAAGGCTGTAGATTTAGATTTATCTTTTGCCTTGGATATCTCACCCATTAGTATGGGGGCTGTAGCATTAGTTTCTGGTTTAAGTTTTCTCGCTCAACTTTATGCCCTAGGGTATATGGAAAAAGATTGGGCAGTTGCACGTTTCTTTGCCTTGATGGGTTTTTTTGAAGCGGCGTTATGTGCTTTAGCTATTAGCGACTCCCTGTTTTTCTCCTATGCTGTTTTGGAAGTTTTAACCTTATCAACTTATTTGATTGTAGGTTTTTGGTATGCCCAACCTTTGGTGGTAACAGCAGCAAGGGATGCTTTTTGGACAAAGCGGGTCGGAGATTTGTTACTACTAATGGGAGTGGTTACCCTTTCCGTTTTTGCAGGTAGCTTAAACTTTTCTGACCTGTATGAGTGGGCGCAGACAGCCGAATTAAGCCCTTTAACCTCATCTTTGCTTGGTTTAACTTTAATCGCTGGTCCTGCAGGTAAGTGTGCCCAATTTCCCTTACATTTGTGGTTGGATGAAGCAATGGAAGGACCCAACCCTGCTTCTGTACTGCGGAACTCTTTAGTAGTAGCTGGTGGTGCTTTTATTTTGTATAAAATGCAGCCCATTTTAGCGTTATCACCAGTAGCTCTTAGCACCTTAGTTGTTCTTGGAACAGTGACAGCAATCGGTGCAACCTTGGTCTCGGTAGCTCAAACAGATATTAAGCGGGCTTTATCCCACTCTACCAGTGCTTATATGGGGTTGGTGTTTTTGGCGGTAGGGATGCAACAAGGCGGCGTTGCGCTGATGTTTTTGTTCACCCACGCGATTGCTAAAGCACTGTTATTTATGAGTGCGGGTTCAGTAATTTATACCACCTCAAGTCAAGATTTAACGGAAATGGGTGGTTTGTGGTCAAGAATGCCTGCAACTACAACGGCTTTTCTAGTAGGTGCTGGGGGAATGATAACTCTATTACCCTTAGGTAGCTTTTGGGCGATGCTGTCTTGGTCTGATGGCTTAGTTTACTTTACTCCTTGGGTGATTGGAGTTTTGTTGTTAGTAAATGGTCTAACAGCGTTAAATTTGACAAGATTTTTCCGACTAGTGTTTTGGGGAGAACCGCAGCCAAAAACCCGTCGCGCACCGGAAGTTCATTGGCCGATGGCGTTACCAATGGTATCCCTAACGATAGTAACTTTGTTAGTTCCTGTAATGTTGCAGCGATGGTATCTGCTACCTACATTGGATAGTGTCAACTGGTATGTTGCATCATCATTATTTGCTTCTAGTCTTTTGGGAGTTGCTATTGGTTCTAAGATTTATCTCCACAAAGCTTGGTCGAGATCGAGATTGATGTCGTGGCGAATGATCCAGGATTTATTGGGATACGACTTCTACATCGATAAAATCTATCGTGTAACCATTGTTTCGGTTGTGGGCTTTTTGTCCAACATATCTGCGTGGTGCGATCGCTATTTAGTTGATGGATTCGTTAATCTCGTTGGTATTGCGACTGTGTTTGGCGGACAAAGTTTAAGGTATAGTGTTTCCGGTCGTTCGCAAGGATATTTGCTGACTATTTTGGTAGGTATCAGCATTTTAGGAATTTTCTTGGGCTGGTCTCTAGGTTTATTGGATAACTTACCGTTTTAAAGAAGATATTAAAAATTTGACTTTGTTTGAGGTTTTATGAATATCAAACAATTAATCGAAGACATAGGGAAGGGGAATTTTCAACAAAATATCTTTCTTTTGTAGAGACGTTGCAATGCGGCGTCTCTACACATCGCAATGTTCCAGAAAGATATTCCAGAAATAATCTGCGAAGGGAAAATATTCCCAGGGTAATATTTCCAGAGTTATATTTCCAGGTTAATATCCCTAGAACAAGATTTACAGAACAAATCGATAGTAAATAAGCTTCTCAAACGTAAATTTTTCACATATCAGGCTCAATTCAAAAGGTAATTCCAAACAGTTTTATTCCTGTAATTAGAAATGTAGAAATATAAGTTCCAAACTTTGTATATCAAGCTTTAAAGCTATAGCCGTGCATCCTACCTTTACTTAAATTTATCTGAATCTATGACCCATAATTTATTCCTAGACTATGCTTAGTACTTTGATTGTATTGCCGCTTTTAGGTGCGGCTATTATTGGTTTATTACCAGGAAAAATCAGCAGCAAAGCTTTTCGCTCGTTGGCTTTAATCTTTGCTAGTATCGCCTTCATTTGGACAATTGTCATTGCTTATTTCTTTCAAATAAACAATGTCACCCAACAGTTCTCTGAATTTTTGCCTTGGATAGATGCTCTAGGTTTGAACTATCACTTGGGTGTTGATGGTCTATCCTTACCCTTATTAGTCTTGAATGGGCTATTAACTTGCATTGCAATCTACAGTAGCGACATTTCAATTCCACGGGCGAAATTCTACTATGTTTTATTGTTACTGCTCAATGTTGGCGTAACGGGGGCTTTCCTAGCACAGGATTTACTACTATTTTTCCTGTTTTATGAATTAGAACTCATACCCTTATACTTACTAATTGCAATTTGGGGCGGTAAACGTCGAGGTTATGCTGCAACCAAATTCTTAATTTATACCGCCGTTTCCGGTATTCTAATTTTAGCAAGTTTCTTGGGTCTAGTCTGGCTTAGTGGTGCAAGCAGTTTTGCTTTGCAAGGATTAAACGCTACAGCACTACCCTTAACAACCCAGCTAGTCTTATTAGCTGGATTGTTGGTTGGTTTTGGCATAAAAATTCCCATCGTTCCCTTTCATACCTGGTTACCAGATGCTCACGTTGAGGCTTCCACACCAATTTCTGTGTTGCTTGCAGGGATACTACTAAAGCTGGGAACCTATGGAATTTTACGCTTTGGGATGAATTTGCTACCTGATGCTTGGAATTACCTTGCACCCTGGCTTGCAACTTGGGCGGTCGTTAGCGTCTTATTTGGTGCTTCCTGTGCGATCGCTCAGACAGATATGAAAAAAATGGTGGCTTATAGTTCCATTGGACATATGGGTTATATCCTGTTAGCTGCAGCAGCTTCTACACCATTAAGTATTTTGGCTGCGGTGATGCAAATGGTGAGTCACGGTTTGATTTCTGCATTGCTATTTTTGTTGGTTGGTGTTGTCTACAAAAAAGCAGGTAGCCGAGATTTAGATGTAGTTAGGGGACTATTGAACCCAGAGCGGGGTTTACCGCTAATTGGTAGTTTAATGATTTTGGCGGTAATGGCTAGTGCAGGTATTCCTGGAATGGTCGGTTTTATCTCAGAATTCATTATTTTTCGTAGCAGTTTTGTGGTGTTCCCAGTTCAAACTCTGTTATGTATGCTTGGTACTGGTTTAACTGCTGTTTATTTCTTAATACTTGCTAACCGTGCATTTTTTGGACGTTTATCAGAGCAGGTTGTTAATTTACCACGGGTATATTGGTCGGATCGCAACCCAGCAATTATTTTAGCAATATTAATTGTAATTTTTGGCATCCAACCCAGTTGGTTGACGCGTTGGAGTGAAACGACAATAACTGCAATGGTAAACCCACCAAACCCAATTGCTGCTGTTTCCTTGTACCAAGAAAAAAGTCAAAATTGAGAATTTGGTTGTCAGTTAATGCGCTGAAGCGCACGCTTTGTTAACAGTTTATGGCTAACGCCACGCCCTTACGGGCTACAGTTAACAGTTAAAAATTCATAATTACCCATTACCCATCACCAATTACCCATCACCAATTACCAATTACCAATTACCAATTACCAATTACCCATTACCAATTACCAATTACCAATTACCAATTACCAATTACCAATTACCAATTCCTGTCTAGGGAGAATTGACAATGTTAACCGCTAAAAAGAAATCTTCGCCACATCCTTTATCGGAATATATACAGCGTCTATTAAACAACGAAACTTTACTTCCCAATAGTGAAACTAATCTTTTAGAAGTAGTAGGAATTTTGAAAAGTTATGGCGTTGTATTAGATGCTTATTCAAACAATCTGATCTACATCGCTCAAAATCAGTTTTTAGTATTTTTTCCTTTCTTTAAATACTTTAACGGAGATATCAACAGCAAAAAATTATTTCGGCATTGGTGGCACGATCGGATAAATTATGAATATGCCGAGTATTGCATGAAAGCAATGTTATGGCATGGTGGTGGTGGTTTAGATGAATACTTAGATTCGCCAGAATTTGAACAAAGAGCAAAAGCCGTCATTACAGCAAAGTTTAAAAATAATCCCTTCGTTCTCGCCGTTAACAAAATATTTTCCCAGTTTTTAATCGAACAGATGCGGGTTTATAGTTACTACAGTGGTTTGGGTCAATTTTGGCGAGTGATGTCTGATATATTCATAGATTTATCAGATCTCTATGATGAAGGTAAAATTACATCAATTCTTGAGGTTGTAAACCACATTAAAGCTGGATTAGTAGCAGCAGCAGCTCAACCAATTACTTACACCGTCACAATCAAAGATAAAGACTATGACATCATTCCCAAGTCTGTAGGCTTAACTTTCTTGATGGATACGGCTGTACCTTATGTAGAAGCTGTATTCTTCCGAGGAACACCTTTCCCCGGTACAGTTTCTTATAATGCTCAAGCGCGTCAAATTCCTCCGGTTCAAGGGAATTTCCAATATGGGGCGTTGTATGCAGATCCTTTACCTATTGGTGGTTCTGGTATTCCTCCCACATTACTGATGCAAGATATGCGTCACTATTTACCAGATTATTTACACGAATTTTATCAGAAAACCCTCCGGGGAGAAGATGACTTACGGGTAAAAATTTGTGAAACTTTCCAAAAATCAATGTATTGCGTTACTAATGCTGCAGTTGTTGGATTAATGCCCCATTCTCCCGATACTCAAGATCCAGAAGAACAAAAAGCAAATCAAGCTTATCTTGAAGGATGGATGGATCGATTAATTAATTCTCGTTTACACAACGTTAATAAGTAATGTTAGCGTAAGCGGGGCGCGACAGCGCACAGTAATGAGTAATAAGTAATAAGAATAAGTAATAAATCACTGTTCGCCCATGTAAAATCAAGTTAGAAAAAGCTGTTTGGACGCTCTACGCGAACGTGGTACTAGCCGCGCGTCTTTCAAACGATTTAGTCAGGGTTTTTGGCTATAACAAAGACCCAATACTCCACCTTGCGGAATGCGACTGCATAAAAATAGAGTTTTTAGAACTGGGGATTGTTTAGGAAAAATTATGAAAAATAGGTGAAAACCTTACGACATCTAGATTTTTTTGTTTTTTGGCAATTTCTCTAACTCCAAAAAAAATGGGCGAACCGGGAATAATGTACTTTTGATATCAAGTCCGCTTAATTAGTTACTATATAACCCTATTGAAAAGACGGCGGTTATTAGGTAATAACCCTTTTACTCATTACTGTGCACCGTGTACACTTACGTGTCCTGCTGGCGAATGCTAACGCGCCCCGCAATACCTAGAGCCTGCGGCGACGGCAGATCCGCAGGTAACGTAGTTATAGCCTCTAGCTGCGCTACCTTGCGGATCCGGTACGCTGACGCTAGCTACGCGCTTCATTACTTATTACTGTGCGCTGTCGCGCCCCGCTTACGCTAACATTACTTATTACTTATTACTTATTACTTATTACTCATTACTCATTACTTATTACTCGTTACTTCTATTTTTAAAGACGCACCAGTGTTATTGGTGCGTCTGTGCTGTTTATTTCAATTTGGTTGTTTACTTTCCCTCACTCCATTAAAAGAAAAATTATCAAATTTCTTTGGCGCTTAAATCAATCATTTAAGCAACATGTTGGAGTCGATAATTGAGTTGAATATTAAATAGATCTTGGAGATCTACAGAAAATCCTGGTAAAACATTTTCACCAAGAAGAGTTGGAGCTTTCCTAAAACCAAAAGCAACAATTTCTCGAATGTCATATTCAAGAATGTCACACTTTTGAGTATTACGTTCTTGAACATCACGAACGCGATAAATTTCTACTGATGATTTTTGGGGGTTAATTAACCAACCGAGACGGGTTCCATTTTTGATATATTCGCGCATTTGAAGTCTCAATTGTTCCAGAGATTTGTCCCCTTCAAAAATTTCAATTACAAAATCGGGACATACAGGTGGAACTGATTGCTTTTCTTCATTAGATAATGCATCCCATTGCTCTAATACTACCCAACATAGATCTGGAGAGATATGAGAACCATTGGGTAGTTTGAACTGTGTTTGATTATCAAAGATGTACCCAGCCTTTTTATAGTGATTCCAGTCAGCTAATTCTGCAGCTAATTGTTGATGTATAAATTTAATGCCACTATCAACGAATAGCATAATATCTCGCCTCGCTTCTGCTATTTTTTCATGCGCTATTCAACTTGCCCCACACAACCTGGTAAAAAACTGTTTCTCTCAAACAGTGCATCTAAGGTTCCATTGTAACCCTAATCTTTCCGTAGCTATTTCACTAAGGATGTTTATTCTATTATTTGTTATTTCTATTTGTCTATACAACGCTTGGAAATTGTTCAATCCTGAGTATTTTATAAGTATTCCTTATGTGGATATCAAATACTGTGCTTTCTGAACATTTGAATATTTCTGATACATTCTCACGAAATTATGTCTGTTAACTAGTATCAACTTTGAGGTGATACTAATCATCACATATTTCATAATATTAATTATTGTGTATTTAATATTGACTAATTATTTAAATTGATAGATTAACTCTGGAATTAAGATATTTCAAAATATATAAAGTAAAAAAAAGACTTAAAAAAAGATATATTTCGGTGTGCTTCTAAGTATAAAAACTATGTGTTGTCATTCGTGTTTCCGTATATTTGTAATTCGACCCTTCTGGAAGGATTAAAAAATCAGAGTAGGGTGTGTTAGGCGTAAGCCATAACGCACCGCAAGCGAAGGAATTGTATGAAATAACTTATCTTTGGTATGAGCAAGTATTTACTTGGAAAGTTAGATAAAAAAATTACTCGGAATTACGTTTTTGATTTAAATATTCTAGGATAAACAATAGTAGCTTTATTAACGCGATCGCAAGTGGTGCTTCCGGTAGCAACCAAGCAATTAGAGTCGTAAGAATAACAGTGATCGCCTTTAGTAAGTATGAGTTGATTTTAGATTTTTTCGATGGTTTGGGCGATCGGGAGCTTTTAACAGTTTTAGGTTTGATCAACATGTCTCGGTGTGTTTATTTCATCGTCTCCCCAATAATCACAAAGTTGAGTATTTAAGCGTGAGAGCGAGTAAAAGCCATTTAAAGCGATTCAATACGAGCATTAATAATCATCAAATCGTACTAATCTGTTAAAAACCTAAAGTTATCTTCAATAAAATACAGCTTTTGTAGAGATTTTGGATGCAACGTCTGTACATAATTCAAATTATCCAGATACTTCTACGTACTTACACGCACTCTTTCGCTACAGTAGAAAAAACTAGCTTGCAAGTTGCTGATGGGTACCAACAAAAGACGAGGTGGTTATCTCGCCACGGTGGAGGGGGTAAAGAAACTTAAAGAGGCAAAAAGAATAAATAAATATACTTATGAAAAAATTAGAGAAGAAGCAAAGGTAACGTTAGATCAAGTAAAACGATTATTTAATCCTCAGTGGGGTAATGGTAAATACAAAATTGGGGAGGAAGCAGTTGAAGCGATATGTAATGTTTTGGAATTAAAGCCAGAGGATATTGTTGCTGATTGGTACCCAGTAGAAATTTCTTCGTCTGAATCAGAAATACCAAAGCCGGTAGTAAATAATCAGGACTTACACACAGACAATACAAGTACAGTCATTGCGACGCAAGAAAGCAATCCCAAACCCTTGGAAACTGGTGATGAGTTTGTCAGTCCTAAAAGTAATTCTGATACACCTGAAAGTAAAGCACTACGAATAATAGAGCAAGCAGCTAGAGATGGAGTGGAAGAACTCGACCTTTCTGGAATGGGATTAACTCAACTTCCTGCAGAAATAGGTAAATTATCTAAACTTAAAAAACTCATTTTAGGTAAATGGGATCAGAAAAACGGTAGATGGCTTGGAAATTCTCTGAGCAGTCTGCCACCAGAAATATTTCAACTAACTAACCTCACAACACTTCACCTAGATAATAATGATCTAAGCCTTTTGCCCCAAGAAATTGAACACCTAACCCAACTTACAACACTTCACCTCAGCGTAAATTTCCTGAGAAGTTTGCCTCCAACAATTGGAAAACTAACCAAACTCACAACACTTCACCTTAGTGTGAACTCTCTGAACTGTTTGCCCTCAGAAATTGGACAACTAACCAACCTCACCACACTTCACCTCGTCAATAATGACCTGAGCAGTTTGCCCTCAGAAATTGGAAAACTAAAAAACCTCACAGCACTTTACCTCAGCGTAAATTCTCTAAGCATTTTACCCTCAGAAATCGGACAACTAACCAACCTCATAACACTTCACCTCAGCTACAACTCCCTGAGTAGTTTACCCTCAGAAATCGGACAACTAAAAAACCTTACAACACTTGACCTGTATAATAACTCTTTGAGCAGTTTGCCCCCAGAAATTGGACAACTGAACAACCTTACAACACTTCATCTACACAATAACTCTTTGAGCAGTTTGCCCCCAGAAATTGGACAACTAACAAACTTGATAATATTTGACCTGTACAATAACTCTCTGAGCAGTTTGCCCCCAGAAATTGGACAACTAAGCAACCTCACAAAACTTCACCTCAGTTATAATTATCTGAGCAGTTTGCCCCCAGAAATTGGACAACTAAGCAACCTCACTACACTTCACCTCAGTTATAATTATCTGAGCAGTTTGCCCCCAGAAATCGGACAACTAACAAACCTCACTACACTTCACCTCAGGTATAATTCTCTGAGCAGCTTACCCCAAGAAATTGGACAAATAATCAACCTCACTACACTTAATATCAGTGAAAATTCCCTACCTCCTACTCCGCCAGAGATTTTAAGTAATCCTGCAAACATTATTAATTACTATCTATCCCTGCAGAATAACCAAACAAAACCTCTTCATGAAGCGAAAATGCTTTTGGTTGGTCAAGGTAGTGTTGGTAAAACTAGCCTAAAAGAACGTTTAATTAGAAACAAATACGATCCGCATCGCAACAAAACCGATGGTATTGATATTGAAGATTGGACGATAGAATTAGGTGAGCGTCAGCTTCAAGTTAATATTTGGGATTTTGGTGGACAGGAAATCATGCATTCTACCCACCAATTTTTCCTGACCAAGCGTAGTCTTTATGTTTTGGTTTTGGACGCCACATTAGGAGAAGAAGAAAACCGCATTGAATATTGGCTGAAGATAATTCAAAGTTTCGGTAAGGATTCCCCAGTAATTATTGTCGGGAATAAAGCCGATCAACATCCTTTAGATATTGACCAGCGAAGTTTGCAAAATAAATATCCCCAAATCAAAGCTTTTAAAGAAACTTCTTGTGAGAAAAACACAGGAATTGAGGAATTAGAAGAAGTTATAAAACAAGAAATTAACCAGCTAGAACATATTGATGACCAATTACCCCTAACTTGGTTTAATATCAAACAAAAACTGGAAGACTTAGACAAAGATTATATTCCGTACAGTGAATACGAATTCCTTTGCGAAACAGAAGGGGTAGAGGAAGAAGATAAACAAAGCACTCTGATTCAATTTCTTCACGATTTAGGAGTTGTGCTGAACTTTAAAGACGATCCTAGATTAGAACATACCCATGTACTTAACCCAGAATGGGTAACTAATGGCGTTTATAAAATTCTCAACGATCGCCATTTGATTCTTGAAGAAAAGGGAATTCTCAGACGAGAAATGCTAGCAAGAATTTTAAATCGTCGTGACTACCCAAAAAATAAGCATATATTTATTATCGATATGATGCAAAAGTTTGAATTGTGTTTTGAGATTGAATCAGATAAAAAATTTCTAATATCGGATATTTTACCGAAAGAAGAACCCGAAACAGGTGAGTGGAATAATACCTTAGCTTTTGAATATAATTATCTTGTTTTACCTAGTAGCATTATTTCCCGTTTCATTGTCCGCATGAATCATTGGATTTCTAGAAAGACTTATTGGCGTAGCGGAGTAGTTCTTGTAAAAGAAGGGAATAAAGCTTTAGTTAAAGCTGACAGAGAAGATAAAAAAATTATTATTCGTGTCAAGGGTCCAGAAAACACCAGACGTAATCTCTTGACTGCTATTCGTTCTCAATTTGACTATATTCATAAAACTATTCCTGGTATTACTCCAGAGGAAAAAGTACCTTTGCTAGATCGTCCAGGAGTTCCCCCAGTTGATTACCAGTGGTTATTAAGTTTGGAAAGAAAAGGTTACAGGGATGTGATTGTACCAGGACTTACTGAAGAAATTAGTATTGAAAAATTACTCGATGGGATTGATGAACCAAGTAAACGTAGAAATTAGTCCCGTAATGCGTAATTATTTTGAAAAAAAGTAGTGGACTAACACACCCTACCTTGCTATCGTGCTGTGAAGAAATCAAAAATCAAGAATCTAATTGTCCATTAATTCTGGCATTGAAACCATAAACTTGACGATCGCCAGCTAAAGGAATAACTGTAACTTCTTTCTCATCACCTGGTTCAAACCGAACAGCAGTTCCAGCAGGAATATCAAGACGCATTCCCCGTGCTTGTTCTCTGTCGAAGTTTAAAGCTGCGTTGACCTCATAAAAATGAAAATGGGAACCAACTTGAATCGGGCGATCGCCTGTATTTGCAACTAGCAATTTTGCTGGTTGACGACCTGCGTTTAATTCAATTTCCCCTTCTGGGGTAATAATTTCGCCTGGAATCATAAAAAAAAGTCAAAAGTCAAAAGTCAAAAGTTAAAAGTCAGAAGTCAGAAATCAGAAGAAATAACCTATTACTTATTACTTATTACCTATTACCCATTACTCATCACTCATTACTCATTACTTATTACTCATTACTCATTACTTATTACTTATTACTTATTACTCATTACTTACCACTCATTACCGAATCGGATTATGCACCGTAACTAACTTCGTTCCATCAGGAAAAGTAGCTTCCACCTGCACTTCATTAATCATTTCTGGGATACCTTCCATAACATCATCCCGAGTTAACAAGGTAGTTCCATAACTCATTAAATCTGATACCGTACGTCCATCCCTCGCACCTTCTAAAATTGCAGCAGAAATAAAAGCGATCGCTTCAGGATGATTTAACTTTACACCCCGTTGTTTACGCCTTTCTGCTAACAAAGCAGCGGTAAAAATCAACAGCTTATCTTTTTCCTGCGGTGTTAATTGCATTTTCTTATTTTGTTTAAAACCCTTAATTAACCTCTTTTGCAGCCTTTGGGTTTATGCGATCGCTTTAAAGCATCCAAACCCGAGGAACAGAACTACCACGACTTAAAAAAGATGTCCGTAACAATAACCAGACATTAATAAACCAGTTTCGCACTTCTGCAGTAGAATTACCTCGATATCTACATAAAAATCCATTATTTAAACGAGTAACACCTTGGTTTGGGGATTTGGAATTGGGGATTGGCGTTAGCGCAGCGTGACGCGACAGCGTCATGTGGGGATTGGATTTCCAAAGCGATCGTACTTGTTCGACTATATCTTTAGAAATGGTCTTACCAACAAATATCAAACTTCCAATAACTGCTTGTCCTGCTAAACCGTTGGGACTATAGAAAATTTCCTCACTACCCGGTAACCATTGTCTATCTATCCATAGGGGTATACCTTCTTGGTAAATTTCCGTGTGCGATCGCCAATTTCCCTGGACAAACTTTTCTCCCCTAGCAGTACGTCCAAATCGGTTAATTTCCCAACCCAAAAAACTAGCATTATTTGCTAAATCTACTCGTAGGTCTTGGCGATAGTCCGCAGCGTTAAAAACTATTGTTTCTTGGGGTAACCATTCCAAACAAGCCCTTTCATCAACATTTATCTCAATCTTTTGTCTTGCTTGGCTCCCATTGCTGCGATAAATTTTACTTGCTGCAGCTGTTGTAATTAATGCTTGAGAATTGGGTTGTAAGTCGAAATTACACGATAGGCGATCGCCACCAACCACACCACCAGCAGTATGCAAAATGATGCTGTGACAAATCTTTTGTCCTTCTGGATCAGTTTGCTCTTCTGGATATAATGGACGCTGTACCTTTAATGGTGCTTGATTTTGTTGTTCGACAATAACTGTTTTTCCCTGACGAGAAGCATAAGTTAAATTGAGCATCCCATGCCAGTTTTTTGAACATGGTGTTTTAGAATTGACTATTTTAGGATTAAGTACTTCAGAGTTGAGTACTTCAGGATTAAAATCTGAAGGCTGAATCACAAATCATGTGGATCGAATAGGTATAAACCTAATTATATAAATTTAAACCTACTGGAGATAGAAAGCAACCATACGTTTCAACCGTCGAGCGCGGTTAGAATAACTTCTCAGTACATCTATTGCAAACATAGGAGTATTTTCAATTGCAAAAAGAAAACGTTCTCGGTCGAGACATGCGATTATGCAATCAGTTTTAGCGATCGCTGTAGATGCTCGGTCGTGTTCTGGTTGAACTAATGCTCCTTCCCCAAAAACATCACCTGCTGTAATTGTTTCTACAACTTTTCCATCAACTACAAGTTCAACCTCACCTTGAATAATGCCGTACATCACACTCCCAGTTTCTCCTTCCTCAAATATCGTCTGACCGGCGACATAAGTCAGGGGAGAAGATGATTTTTGAAAAATTTCAACTGTTTTGACTGGTTCTGACACTGGTAAAATAAATTTTAGTTAATAAAAGGTTAAGCTACTCTAAAGAAAGGGTAAACTAATCTAGTTTCTACAAAATCTAGTTTCTAAATAATCTATTTCCTGCAAGATTTTATTAATAGTCAACTCGGTCGAGAGAGACAGGATAACAACTAGATTTGTAGGATTTGCTTATTCAGTCTTTAAGTATTGATAGTATAATATATCATAAGGTTTTGAGTAAATTAACTGTTGTTGAATACAACTTAACCTATTTAGTAATTTGCTTTAAATTCAGGCGATATAACAGTATCCAATCAGTTAATGGTCAAGGATTGAAGTGTTAATTTTTAACAACTTCAGCGATATGTACGCTAGTTGAGTAAACTAGACTAACATAATCTTGTTGTTGAGAAAAATTTTGAAATAAATCTTGTAAATCAGAAACAAGTTCCTCACGCTCTTTACCTTCACGAGGAAGATAAGAGCTACTCATCGCTCGTCCAATGAGTCCATCCAAATCTAAATCTTGTTTATGAGCAAAGGTATATTCCTTGAAATTGACAAAATAGGGAGTTGCTGGGAGTGGTTCCAATTTCTTCATTCGGGACTCTGCAGGATGATTTTTCGAGGATTTCCGGATAATTTTGCTATATTCTGCTGTAAATCTATCGTTGCGGTTGCGGTTATTCCATACTACTGCTAACCTTCCTGAATCTTTGAGAATCCGTCTGAACTCCATTAGGGTTGGTTCTAGATTGAACCAATGAAAAGCCTGAAAACAAGTTACTAAATCTACAGATGCATCAAGTAAATTTGTTTCTTCCGCCGTTCCATCTTTCCATTCGATGTTATTTTTTAGTGTCCCGTCCGTAGCTGCATTTCTCATCGCAGTGTTGGGTTCTATTGCAATTACCTTCAGCCCACGTTCAGCCAACTGACGTGTAGAAATACCCGTACCTGCACCAATATCTGCTGCAACTAGCTGAGATGGTGATGTTAAACCTTCGAGAATTAAATCGATTGCTGGTTCAGGATAATTTGGACGATATTTTACGTAGTCTTCGACTCGATCAGAAAATCGACCCAAGGGGTTGAGAGCATGTAAAGGTGTTTTATCCATGGTTTTTATTCAAAACATCTACAAATAGGTTAATTTAAATTTAAGGAATCAACTCAGCGATATGTAGGCTGGCACAATATTGCAAATTTACAAAGCCATCTTCGTTTGCAAAACTTCGATACAAATCTTCTAAATCAGCAACTAATTGTTTTTGTATTGTTTCTTCTGAAGAGATAAATGATACGCTTTTTGCTAAACCGATTAATTTCGCTAAATCTAATTCTTGTTGATATGCAAATATATGATCTTGAAGGTAATACCACTTTGGATTTTCTCGCAGTGGTTGAACTTTAGCATTAAAATCTGTGGCAAGACGGTTATTTGCTGTAGTCAAAATTAGTTTGTGATATTCTTTCGTAAAGTTGTCGTCCCGATTTAAATCGTTAAAAACTAGTGCTAATCTTCCAGATGATTTAAGAACTCGGCTAAACTCCAATAAAGTTGGTTTGGGTTTAAACCAATGAAAAGCTTGAAAAGAAGTTATGAGATCGACAGATGTATCAGGTAAATTTGTTGTTTCTGCTGTTCCGTCTTTCCATTCAACATTAAAATATGATGTTGATTTTGCAGATACACGGCATGTCCGATCTATATGTGTAGATCCTGTACTTTTTAATTTCGTACTTTCAGATTCTGTACTTTTAGATTCTATATTTAGAGATATTGCATTTTTACCTGCATTCCTCATCGCTGCATTCGGTTCTATTGCAATTACCCTCACACCACGTTCAGCTAACTGACGCGCAGCAATTCCTGTACCTGCACCAATATCTGCTACGACGATTTGAGGTGGTGATGCTAAGCCTTCAAGAATCTTATCAATTAATTCCTCTGGATAAGTAGGACGATATTTGGCATAGTTTTCAACTTTATCAGTGAAACGATTTAGCGGGTTGAGGTTATAAAGAGCTTCACTATGAGTCATATAGCACTAAATAATAAGTTTAGCTGGAACCGAAAGCTATAATTTGTCAGCTTTTGTTAGTACCTAGCGATCGCGTACCAGATCGGTTCTGATGTTAGGGAACCTGTAGATAGGGCAAGTCAGCTTGGGCTTGGGTATCAGTAAGTTGAGACATTTAATGTCAATAAATTTTATTTGGTAGAAGCACGCTTAGTATGTTCTCCAAATACATATCAACAAACCAACCATCTAAAGAAAGATATTATCAGTTGTCAGTTAACAGTTAACAGTTAACGGTTATAGTTATACCAATTCAATAAATCATTGCAACAGATTCTCCGGTAGAGACGTTGCATGCAACGTCTCTACAAAATCTATCTGTCTCATTATTTTTCCAAATTGGTATTACAAATCGCCAATCCCTAATCCCCAACACAAAAAAGCCGCCTCCTTCCAAGAGACAGCTTTTTTGTTTGCTTTTTTGTTTAGAAATAATGGGGTGAAGGAATATTAGTAGTCGAAGTCACCACCCATTCCAGCACCAGCACCAGCACCAGCTTCTTTTGGTTCGGGCTTATCAACAACGATACATTCGGTTGTTAAGACCATACCAGCAATAGATGAAGCATTTTGCAAAGCAGAGCGGGTCACTTTTGCAGGATCGACAATACCAGCGTTGAACATATCAACAAATTCACCATTTGCAGCATTGTAGCCGGTAGCAAAAGGCTTCTCTTTTAAGCGTTCGGAAATTACTGCACCGTTTTGACCTGCATTTTCAGCAATTCGCATTAAAGGAGCTGCTAAAGCACGAGCTACAATCAACGCACCAATTAGTTCTTCACCTGTGAGCTTGCTATTAGCCCATTCTTCCAATTGGGGAGCTAGGTGAGCCAAAGTTGTACCACCACCAGGAACGATACCTTCCTCTACAGCAGCTTTGGTCGCGTTGATCGCATCTTCTAGACGCAGCTTCTTATCTTTCATTTCGGTTTCGGTAGCTGCACCAACTTTAACTACAGCTACACCACCAGAAAGTTTTGCCAAACGTTCTTGAAGCTTTTCTTTATCATAGGAAGATTCAGTTTCTTCCATTTGACGACGAATTTGTTCGCAACGAGCTTTAACTCCTTGTTCGTTACCTTCTGCAACAACTGTGGTGTTGTCTTTGGTAATGGTGATGCGGCGAGCTTTACCAAGCATATCAATCTTGGTGTTTTCTAATTTCAAACCAGCATCTTCTGTAATTACTTGACCGCCGGTTAAAATCGCAATGTCTTCCAACATCGCTTTGCGTCTGTCACCAAAACCAGGAGCTTTAATCGCTGCTACGTTGAGTACGCCACGTAGACGGTTAACAACCAAAGTTGCTAAAGCTTCTTTTTCAATATCTTCAGCAATAATTACTAAAGGCTTACCAGCACGAGCAACCTGTTCCAGAACTGGAACCAAATCTTGTACTAGAGCAATTTTCTTGTCGGTAAGCAAAATTTGAGGTTCGTCAAAAACTGCTTCCATTCGCTCAGTGTCGGTAGCGAAGTAAGGAGAGATGTAGCCTTTGTCAAAGCGCATCCCTTCAGTAATTTCTAGTTCGGTAGACATGGACTTCCCTTCTTCCAAGGAAATCACACCTTCCTTACCAACTTTATCCATTGCTTGAGAGATCATCTGACCGACTTCTTCGTCGTTACCAGCAGAGATCGCTCCAACTTGAGCAATAGCTTTAGAATCTTCTACTGAGCGAGCATTTTCTTTGATTTTATCAACTAAGAAAGCTGCTGCTTTATCAATTCCACGCTTAAGCTGAATCGCGTTTGCACCAGCTGCAACGTTGCGCATACCTTCTTTAACCATCGCATGAGCCAAAACTGTAGCTGTGGTGGTTCCATCACCTGCAGCATCATTAGTTTTGGAAGCAGCCTGACGGATTAAAGAAACGCCGGTATTTTCTACGTGGTCTTCTAATTCAATTTCTTTAGCGATAGTTACACCATCATTAATAATTTGTGGTGCACCAAATTTTTTCTCTAAAACTACGTTGCGACCTTTGGGACCAAGGGTAACCGCTACAGCCTCAGTTAAAATATCCATACCTTTTTCCAAGGCACGGCGCGCGTTCTCGTTGTAAATAATTCGCTTAGCCATAGTAGTGGAAGAAGTTAGTAAGCTTTGGGTTTTTAATTAACTGTCAAAATAATTGATGAGGTTTGAATTAAGAGCTTTTGAGCTATCGCCTTTCGAGCGATCACCGCCCTTGACTCTTAATCCATGAATTTAGCAAACTACGAAACTACCGCCAGAATATCTTTCTCTGAAAGTAATACATATTCATCTGTACCCAACTTAATGTCGGTACCAGCATATTTGGAGTAAAGAACCTTATCTCCAACTTTTACATCCATAGCCATGCGGCTACCATCATCTTTAAGCTTACCGTCACCAACAGAAATTACTTCACCAACTTGGGGCTTTTCTTTTGCTGTATCAGGCAAATATAAGCCACCAGCTGTTTTTTCTTCCGAGGCGCTCACTTTTACAAATACGCGATCGCCTAATGGTTTAACTGTAGAAACACTTAGAGATACTGCTGCCATACAAATTTACTCGCCTTGTTAGCACTCTCAACTCCTGAGTGCTAATTTACCGAAGGAAAGCCTGTGATGGCAACAATTAACCTAGTACGGGTTCCCGAACTTGAAAAGTGTTAGTTATTGTAAGTAAAAATACTTAATAAAAATATTATTTTTGTTTTTTTTGGTGTCTTTGGGATAGTTTTATCTAGGCAATATTTGCAAAGCGAAAAAATTGTTATAGAACAGTAAACAGAGATCTGCCTTTACGGGTAATAATAAAGTGATTAACTTAAATGTTCGAATACCGAAAACAATCCAACCAAAGGAATATAAAATCCTGAATATTTGTGCAAAAAGTTTGCGGCTCACAAAAAGTCAGTCTCAAATTTTTATCTGTACTGAGCAGGCAAATCGAAAAATTTGTTTAAAACGAATTGGCCTTGAATTTTGGGGAAACTTAAAAAAACAGGTCGATAAATTAAGGTATGGTCAACATCGATATACTCGTTCTTACTGCATGGGAATATCTAAATCCGAGTGGTTACAAGTTTATTTATGGGGATCGAGCCAAAATAACTTACTTTGAAGGTTTATAAAAAATGATTTAAGTGCAAAGCTAATCCAAAAGTAATAGAACCCAAAATCCAATAACTATTAATATAGGTAATTAAGGGTAAAAAGAATCGGCTGTAAGCTCATCTCAACCGCAAAAAATCTTATAAAGGAAAAGAGCAACTTATGGAAGCTTAACATTTATAGGGTATGAGAAGCGGTAGAAATTAGAAAAGCGACATATGTTTAGATTTGAGAGCGTATAGGGCGAACATTTAGATATAAATCTGAAAGATTATTATTTATTCGGTGTTTTTTAGCCTGCCACTTTCAAAGCGATATATAATAGCGCATTATAGATACTACTGCTCTACGTATCCTTACGAGACTTAAGCCATCGCACACTAGTTTCATTAAGAGTGGCTGACACTCAATGAGATTTAGTGTAAGCAAGGGTAAGTCATGTAAGAAAAAACAACAACATCTCAATAATCCACCATAGACGATAACTACACAAGACCTTGATGGACCGAAGCGCGACAAGTGCCACTGCTATGAAAGAACCCAGCATGAAAGATCACAAAAGACTTCTATTGATTGATGATGACCCTAACCTCATCTTGCTGGTGAAGGATTATTTAGAGTTCCGGGGCTATGAAGTCATTACAGCCGAAAATGGTCGAGAAGCTCTGGATATCTTGGAGCAAGATATTCCAGACATGATTATTTGCGATGTAATGATGCCGGAAATGGATGGTTATACCTTTGTTGAACAAGTTCGGCAAACCGAACGTACTGCTTGGATCCCTGTCTTGTTCCTTTCAGCTAAGGGGCAAAGTGCAGACCGAGTAAAAGGTCTGAATAAGGGTGCAGATGTCTACATGGTCAAACCATTCGAACCAGAAGAATTAGTAGCCCAAGTAGAATCTTCACTCAAGCAAACTATCCGTTGGAAAGAACACCAAGCTAAAGGCGGAGATAACGGTTCCAGAATTCAGGTTCCTTTCGATGTGCAACTGACTCCAACGGAACTGAAAGTAGTGCAGTTTGTAGCCAGAGGTTTAGCTAATCGCGAGATTGCTGAAGAGCTAAACGTGTCTCAACGCACTGTTGAAAGCCATGTTTCCAACATGTTAGGCAAAACTAACCTCCATAACCGTACTGAGTTAGCTCGCTGGGCAATTGAGAACCAAATGGCATAGACCACAAATTTTTGGTTTCAAATTTTTGGTTTCAAATTTTTGATTTCAAGTTTTTGATTTCAAGTTTGGGATTATAGAAATTTGCGATTCTAGGGCTAGCCAAAATAGAAAGTAAGACTTAATAGCTAATCACTCAACTAAAATCTTGCCTTGTATGGTTAGACTATTAAAACTTAAAACTTCTTGAAAGGTTACCATTTAGGTTTTCAAGTTTGAGTTTTCAAGTTTGAGTTGCCAAGATTTGATATTCTCTTAAATCCTCACCACAAATAGGGCAAATTTCAGTCCTAGCTAGGTTTTGGCAACTAAAGGAAAGTTCCCTTCTTGATTGCAAATATAATTTGTTGTTAGGGGGCGCTTTCCCCTGGCTCCTAAGGGTTTGCAAGCTTTAAGGCATTCCAGCATGAATAAGTTCTGGAACGATCGATTTTAAACAAATATCTCTAAGAGTTTAGCTCCTCTCAATTCTCAGAGATATGCACATCACCAAAAATCTGTAGGGACATACCACGGTAAGTCTCTACAAGACTCAAAAATATAGAAATTTGTTTCAGAAATTTTTCTTATTGGAATGTTCCCGATGATATATAAATTTTGCTCTTTGGAGGTTAATCAACACTCGTCATTAGAAAATTCGCATTTATATAAAAAGTCAAATTAATTCGATGGAGGCTTGTCAGTTTTAACTTGTTTTGCTATGAGTTTTGCGTTCGATAATCTCTTTTAAAACAAGACTGACAAATCCCAAACAAGCTAGCAAAACTGCAGCAGCAAATGCTGTTTGAGTTTCATATTGTTTATAAGCTTGTTCTACAAATAAAGGTAAAGTTTGAGTTTTACGGATAATATTGCCCGATACTACTGAAACGGCACCAAATTCTCCCATTGCTCGGGCATTAGTTAAGATTAATCCGTAAAGTAGACCCCAACGAATATTGGGTAAAGTAACTCGCCAAAAAGTTTGCCACTGACTAGCTCCCAAAGTTCGAGCAGCTTCTTCTTGATCGGGACCAATTTCTTCTAGAACTGGAATTACTTCACGAGCAACAAAAGGCATAGTTACGAAAGCTGTTGCTAAAATCATCCCAGGTAGAGCAAAGATGACTTTAAAATTGACTGATTCTAAAGCTGAGCCAAGCCAGCTGTTGCGCCCGTAGAGTAAAACCATCATTAAACCTGCAACTACAGGTGACACAGAAAAGGGAACATCTAAAATACTAATGACCAGGGCGCGACCAGGAAATTTGCGTCGAGCAATTACCCATGCAGCACATAATCCAAAGATTGCATTGATCGGAACCACAATTAATGCAATCAACAGGGTTAATTGAATTGCATGGATAAATTCGTCAGTGGTTATATAGCTAATAAAATCGCCGAATCCATCTTTAAAAGCTTGGTAGAAAACGTTAATTGCCGGAATAAATAAAATCAATAAAAGATATATAACAGCAGAAAAAATTAAAATTAATTTAGTTCTGTTTGATTTTTGGTTTATTGACTGTTTCATTGGCTGTAGGGGATTGGTGATAGGGGATAAGAGATAAAAACAGTAGTCTGCAAGAGTGTGCTGCTAATCATAAATTGCTAACTGACAACTGTTCACTGATATCTTCTTCCCCATGCTTGTAATAGGTTAATTAGCAATAAAATAAATAGAGAAATTGTTAAAAGAACAGTACCAATGACAGTTGCACCGGCGTAATCATACTGCTCCAATTTCTGAAAAATCAGGACAGATGCAATTAAGTCTTTGAAAGGAATATTTGATGAAACAATTGCAATCGAGCCATACTCACCAACAGCACGAGAAAATCCTAGGGCTATACCTGTAAGCAATGCAGGAAATAATGGAGGTAAGATTACTCGCCAGAATGTCTGAAATTTTGATGCTCCCAGACTCCATGCAGCTTCTTCAATATCAGTATCCATTTCTTGTAAGACTGGTTGTAATGCTCGAATAATAAAGGGTAAAGAAATGAATAACATTGCAACGAGTACGCCGGAGCGCGTAAACGCAACTTTGACGCCCACATTTTTCAGTAAAGAACCAATCCAACCATTTTCGCTATAAACATTTGCTAAAGTCAGACCTGCAACTGCTGTTGGTAAAGCAAATGGTAAATCAATCCCTGCATCAATTATTTTTTTAAAAGGGAAGTCATAACGAACTAATACCCAAGCAACTAAAGTTCCAAATACTCCATTTAGGATCGCTGCAAATAATGCGGTGAGAAACGTGACGTTGTATGCAGAAATGGCAATCGGACTTGTTGCTATTTGCCAAAATTCTGCTGGTTTTACTCTACTTGCCTGCAAAAGTAACGCTGCAACTGGCAGTAAAAGCATTATTGTAAGATAGCCAATGGTGATTCCCCAAGGCAAAGATATTTGAGGAATTTTAGTTTTTTGATTTTGATTATTTGATATAGCAGGATTCATCAGTTATCAGTTATCAGTTTATTGCTAACGCCACGCCCTTACGGGCTACAGTTATCAGTCAATGATTACTTCTTGCTTATTACTTATTACTTATTACTTATTACTTATTACTTATTACTTATTACTTATTACTCATTACTCAAATATCACCTAATACTTGCTTGAATTTTGTCGAAAGCGGCTCCATTATCAAAGAATTGGCTTTGAACTTTATCCCAACCACCTAAATCTTGTACCGTAAATAATTTTTTGACTGGTGGATATCTATCTGCGAACTCTTGAGTAACGTTGGAGTTTACAGGTCGAAATCCAATTTTGGCAAATTCTCTTTGAGCTGCAGGGGTGAAGAGATATTTCACAAAGGCTTCGGCTATTTCTCGGTTACCATGTTTATCAACATTTTTATCAACAACGGCAACCGGATTTTCTATAGAAATATTAGTCTCGGGGACAATATAAGGACGTTTTTTCTCTCTTAATCCAGCTAATATGATTTCATTTTCATAATTAATTAAGATATCTCCTTGATTTTGATTGATAAATACATCGCTTGCTTCCCGCGCATCCCTGGGCATTATTGGTACATTTTGATAAACTTTTTTCGTGAATTCTAAAGCTTGGGAATCTGTCATTCCAACCTGTTTTTGGACACCCCATAATGCTAAGAAATTCCACCTTGCAACACCGGAAGTTTTGGGATTAGCCGTAATAATATCCAGGTTATCTGTTGTTAAATCTTCCCATGTCTGAATTTGCTTTGGATTTCCTTCACGGGTAACTAGTACCGCAACAGATTTCGTAACGATCGCATTGTTAGGGGCTTCATTTTCCCAACCTTGTTGAATTAAACCTGCGTTCTCTATTTTCTGCATATCTAACGCTAGGGCTAACTCAACTACATCTGCGTCTAAACCGTCTATCACTGCACGGGTTTGTGCGCCAGAAGGAGCATAACTTTCATAGAAGCGGATTTTTTGATTGTGTTGTTGCTCCCACTGCGCTACAAATTGAGGGATAATTTTTTTGTATGCAGGTCTAGTCACTGCATAGGAAACCAGAGTTAGTTCGGGGTCGGAATTCTTAGCATTGGACATAGAGCATGAAGTAATAGCTAAGCTCAAATTGATCCCCAAAAATATCAGGAATATAAATCTACTAAGTCTCCCCCTAAAAATGAGATGGACGATAGAGCGCCACAACCCCATGAGTATTCTCCTATTAATCTCCGGTTTATCGGTCGGGATTCCGGATTATTCATACTAATTTTATACCTTAAGGGGACATCAAAACAATTTAAGAATCAACGAAAGTGATTGTTTGTAGATATAGCATCGAGCAATTAGGGCCTGCTGAACACTGAAGCTAATGACTTGTGCGTAGCACCATAACTGCATATGTTATTTTTCTTGGCGACTATTAATTCTGAACAAGGCAAAGATAACTGTGACCTCGTGGTCACATAACGCTAACGTAGAGCAATTAGGCAAAGGGGGAAAGTACTTCCTTCCTCTTTGCCTTTTATATTGTTTGGGGCTGCAAATTAATAACCTTGGATTCGCAATCAATTGCTTTCAAGGGGAATCGGTAGAAATTATGATTCCCGCTCCTTAAACCTTTACTAGTCCTCTACTACAAACCGTTAATATTTATTACAGTTTAATTGTCAAGGTCTAATTTTTAGGTTCTAGTTTTCAGACTCTAATCTTCAGCTTCCTCAGATGGTTTTTCTCCTAAGCGAACTGATATGGAATTTTTTTTATCCCCACGAGTTACGGTAAGGGGTAAAGATTCACCAACATTGCTACTGTTAACAATTTCAATCACTTCTTTGGCGTCAGTAGTTGGTTTCCCAGAAACTTCTGTAATTATGTCCCCCCGACGTAAACCTGCAGTTTCTGCTGGTGAATTAGGAAAAACTTTGACGATAAGTATTCCTTTTGTTTCAGGTACCTTCAAGTTAGTACTTGGGTCATTATTAAATTCCTGAGCAATTTCGGGAGTTAAAATAATCATCTGGATCCCCACATAAGCACCTTTATTTGATTGAGATGCTTCTGGATCTTTAATTTCGTCGCTAGTTGGAGAAGTTGTTTTTTCTGTTTCTACTTGAGGAGAGGTTGTTTGTTCGGGTTTTACCGGAGTTTCAATTTCATCGCTGGTTGGAAAATCTTCTTGTTTTGGTTGTACGGGTGTTACTGTTCGATCAGAAGTTGAAGAATCTTCTTGCTTCGATTCTGTTGGAGTTTGAGTTTCATCAGGGGTTGGAGAAGTCTGCTGTGGGGTATTTGGGATCTGAGCAAACGTTACAGACAAGAAACTTCCTAATAAGGTTGCGAATAAGATGGTTGCGGGGAAAATAAGTAGACGTTTCATGAAATCTATGACTCTCACAAACTACCGTTCAATAGTGTTTACTAATTTAAAATAGACAAATAAGAAAAAATAGAGTCCAATAATTTTGGGACAGTTGAATTTAAAATCATATACGTAAATCTGTTAAAGAGCTCCCACCCCAATATCTCCAGACATTCCTATAAGTAAATGTCAATAATTTTCATCCCTCTTCAGGTACAATACTGAAAAATTATTTTTATAGAACTTGTCGAAGTTCAAAACTCCCAGCCTTTAGGCGGGAGATGTAGAACGAGTTAGCACGTTTACGTGCAGTCAATCTTAGGTTACGTCATGATGCCGCTGTTCCTCAATATATCTTCTAATAGTTTCATTGCTGACGCTACCAGCGGTTGAAACAAAATACGAGTGGGTCCATAAGCTAGGTAGTTTTAATAGATGTGGAAATTCTTTTCTTAAGTACCTAGAACTTCTACCTTTGATTTGTGCTGCAACCTGACGAGCTGCGATATCAGGTAAAACATTAACGAATAAATGAACGTGATCTGGCATGATTTCCAATGCGATAATCTTCCAGTCTTTTTCTTTGCAGGTATCCCAAATAATTTCTCTCAATCTTTTTTCTACATCCCCTATCAATACTCGTTTTCTCCGTTTTGGTATCCATACAAGATGAAAATTAATCATTGAAACAGTATGATTTTTTCTTCTGTATTGCTGCATTTTTACGGATTTGTACGCTATAGTTATGTAGATATAAGTAGCACATCTACAATAAACGTTGCAATAAATGCTTTTAGGATATCAAAACAAGTTAAAACCAAATAAGAAGCAGACCTTAAAGGTTCTTAGTTGGATTGATATGCTAAGAGCTAATTACAATTACAATCTTGCTGACAGGGAGGTGACTTATCAAGAGAGATTCGTACAAGGGGAGTATTGTAATTTAAGGAATAAAGGTACTGCTTGTCCTTTAACCTGTTCAGTATCATCTAATTCAGCTACTTCTGATACTGGAGATATTTATAAGGTTAAGAAGAAAACTAGGGAGATTAAGTTAAAAACTGCTGAAGAGATACAAATAACGAACCTTCCGATTTTAAAGAAAACACGCCCGTGGTACAAGGAAATAGACTCAACTGTATTGCAACAAAACGTTAAAAGGTTACAAGTTGCGTACAATAATTTCTTTGCTGGACGTAGTAAGTATCCAAAGTTTAAAAATAAAAGCAATTTTAAATCGTTTACTTTTACTTCTGGAATTAAAGTAGCTGACAAAGCAATTTATCTCCCTAAATTAGGTTGGGTAAAATATTTCAATTCTCGCCCTATTCCTGAAGGTTTTAAGGTTAAATCAGCGACCGTGAGACTAAAGGCTGACGGTTTATATGTGACTTTAAAAATAGAAAACAAGGCTGTACCTCCATTCCCTACAATCGCGGTTGAAGATGCAAAAACTGTCGTCGGCTTAGATATGGGGATAACTAAGTTGGTGCATTGCTCGGATGGCTCCCAATACGATAATCCCAGACATTCGACCAATAAGCGTACTCGTAAGCTCTTAAAAGTAAGACAACGCCGACTAGCTCGTAAAAAGAAAGGTTCTAAAAACCGTAAAAAAGCTGGTAAATTAATCGGTCGGTTGCACCAAAAAATCACCAATAAACGCGAAGCTTTCCAATGGCAGTTAGCAAACAAGCTAACCAGAAAAGCAGATGCGGTTGTTGTGGAAGATTTGAACATCTCAGGGATGAAAAAACGATGCAAGCCCAAAGAAGATGTATCAAATAAAGGAAGATTTCTAACCAACGGTCAGTCAAGAAAACGCGGTTTAAATCGTAGTATCAGCGATGCTAGCTGGTACAGTCTGACTCAAAAAATCGAATACCTAGCTGCAAAGCAGGGAAAGGTTTTTAGGCGAGTGAATCCACGTCATACAAGTCAAAAGTGTCCAGAATGTGGACACGTTGATAAAGCTAATCGCAATAAGGAAAAGTTTCTTTGTGGTAATTGTGGATATTTGGCTCATGCCGACTTGAATGCAGCCAGGAACATCAAGCAACGAGGGATTGACGAGTATTCTTTCCCCGTTGCTTGCAAAGTAAAAATACGAATGGTACCGGAGGACTTTCGGGAACCAGAACAGCTTTGTCTGTTCAAAATGCCCATCTCTGAAACAACAGAGGTTAGGAGACGCGCCGCCCGCAAGGGCAGACGGCGGGTGCCTGGGAACCCGGCTAAACAGCTTAGTCTGTTTGAGGATATTTCGGATATTTAGCCTACTCCGAAAGAATCCCCCTACTTCTAGTGGGGGGAGTGTCAAAAACTTTAATTAAAAGCTTGACTGTCCAGTCAAACTTTATTTATGTGGAAGAGTAGAAGAGAATTTCTTATAAACAAAAGTAATTGACATGATTCACCAAGAGCAAATCGCAGTTGCAACTAAAGGTCATGGTGATATGCACGATCTAACCGATCAAGTAAATCAGATCGTGAGAAATTCCGGAATTAAAGTCGGCATGGTAAATATATTTAACGTCGGCAGTACCGGGGTAATTGGCGCTATAGAATTTGAACCGGGATTAACAAACGATTTACCGCAAATTCTTAACAAACTTATTCCTCCGAGTCGCGATTATGGACACGAAAGAACTTGGCATGATGGTAATGGACATTCCCACCTTCAAGCAACTTGGCTGGGTCCAGAAATAACAGTTCCACTGCAAAATGGTAATTTGGTTCTGGGTACTTGGCAGCAAATTTTTCATCTGGAGTGCGACATTAAACCCCGACAACGTAAGGTGATGATAACAATTTATGGTGAGTGAGATTATAAATCTTGAGGTGTGAATTTTGAATCTTGAATCGCTGCTAAAACTTAATCGCACAATCCGAGCGATCGGTTTTGATGATGCACCTTTTGTTCGTGGTAGTGGAAAAAATGTTAATTTGGCAGGAATCGTTTGTGCTGGAACTCGTTTTGAAGGGATGGTGTGGGGAGAACTAGAACAAGATGGTTGGAATGCAACAGAAACTATTTGTAAATTATTAATTGGTAGCAAGTTTTTACCACAATTACATATTGTTTTAATTGATGGTATTGGGTTTGGGGGCTTTAATTTGGTGAATTTACCGGAATTAAACGCACAACTAAAACTTCCTTGCGTTGCTGTGATGCGTCGTCAACCCAATTTAGATGCTGTTAAAGATGCTATGAGTCGCTTACCAAATCTTGAAAAACGACTCGAACTGTTAAAGCTTGCAGGTGAGATTTATAGTTCTCCACCTTTTGTATTTCAAGTTTGCGGTGAAAACCCACAGATAGTTGCAGAAGTATTGCAAAGATTAACTGACTGTGGAAAAGTTCCAGAAGCTTTACGTTTAGCACATTTGATTTCTGCTGCTTTTATAAAAGGGGAAAGTAGTAGTTCAGCATAATACGCCAAATAATGTCAAAGCATTAATTCGGCGCATCATTTGTACGTTTTTCGGTTTTATTGATTATTGAAGTGATGAAAAAACCAAGTTAATCCTCATCTTCTTGTTTATCATCATCTTCTTGTTTATCATCATCTTCTTGTTTATCGTCATCTCCTTGCTTCTCATCATCTTCTTTTTTATCGTCATCTCCTTGCTTCTCATCATCTTCTTTTTTATCGTCATCTCCTTGTTTCTCATCACCTTCTTTTTTATCGTCATCTCCTTGTTTCTCATCATCTTCTGGTTTTTCGTCTTCTGTTTCTTTTTTGGGTTGGGTTGGATTTGGTTCCGGAGTTGGTGTTGGGTCTGGAGTTGGTGTCGGGTCTGGAGTTGGAGAAGAAGGTGTGTCAGTATCAGCAAAAATTGTTTGAACTCCCTCGCTAGAGTTGAACATTTCGGTACTGCTGTGTCCAACTCCAGGTACAGTTACCTTTGAATGGTTTTCTGTAATACCCGCGCCGTAGAAATATTGAAGGTAATTATAGTAGGTAGTTCCTCGCTCGAAACGATGTTTTCCCTGGAGCATTGCAGGACATTTTTTGTCGAGTGATGAACTATTTGGATTGTTATCCTCTTCACCAAGCAAGTAAACTACTTCTCTTTGAGCATATTGCTTCTTGGCTTTATCTTCGCCAACTGCTTCTAAATAGCTGTTTATGTCTTCAAAACCATATTTGTACTCGTTATAATCCCGACAATTAGATATTTCTCGATCGCTTGGAATCTGGAACTGGTCTAGGCTACCTTTTACTCGACGCTTTTTATCAAGGTAGAGATAGGAAGAAGGATTTGCAACAATGTAACGAGTTGGAATACCTGTTTCTTTGCTACCAAAAGCAACACGATGAACATATTGTCCACCTGCAGAATGTCCAGCTAGCGTAATGCTTTTCAGGTTGGGATAAACATTTTTATCTGCTAACCGCGACATAATATAATTGGCTACTACGAAAGAACTAGTTCTTTCATTTGAACTCCGCGATTTATCACCACGCTTCCAGCCTCCGTTTGTCCAATGTAAAAAATCTTCCCCAAAATTAAATTCATCTTTATCTTCCTGAAGAAGAAATTGTGGAGAAATGATAATAGTTTCCTCTAATTTCCCAGCTTTGATTGCAGCATTACGCATCCGGTCGAAATAGTCATCAGCATTTCTGTTAGTACCGTGAACTACAATGACCGCACGCTTAACCATTGCATCTGTCTCACCTAAACGCTTGTTTGCGCAATAGGGTACTTTTAGATTGCTGGAATTATTAACATTTAATCTATTTTTGCAAACTGTATCTACTGGGTCCCTCGCCAAAACAGGAGAAATATCTATATCGAGGGTAAATAAACTTGTTCCTAACAAACTTAAAGTTGTCAATGCTAACTTTTTTAGCCCAGTTGTCTTCTTTATTCTAAACATCTTCTTTTTCTCCTCATCATCCAGATTTAACAAAGAAGCTAGTCAGGGTATATTTTTCCCCTTTACAAAAAGCGAGGTATATTTATTTTTTGCTTTGAGATATAAAAGCTCAACTTTTTACGTTTATCTTGGAATTTTTTGTAGGCTCACAATATCAAGCGCATTAAAATTTAATCAGCAAAAAGTAACAAGTTGATGACAAAATTGTGTAAATAATAGGATCTGAATAATAGAATTGATAAAATATCCCATGATTCAGAAGGGAGGAGTAGAATAGCTTTTGAATATGAATTTTAGAATATAAATTTTAGCCTTTTGCCCAAACTCGCAAACTGTGTCTGACAAGGAACATCCAGTTCATTTACATCTTCTGGAAAGCTTTAATGCTGGATGGAGTGGCTTACAGCTCATTCATGAAATAGAACCTGCTGATGAAATTCCCCAAACTTATTTAGGTCAGCATTTTATTGCGATCGCATTGGGTGATTTTCGTGCTAGTTATATGCTCGGGGGAACTTGGCATCACGTGGATTACACTAAAGGTGATATTGCCATTATTCCAGCGAATCAACCTTTCCCTAGAACACAAGTAGATCGAAAAGTAGAGTTATTAGAATTATTTCTTAGTCCCATAGCTTTTGAGCGTATTAACTGCGAGTTACTGGATATAGATCGCATTGAATTAGTACCGCAGTGGTATTTACGCGATCCACTAATTGAGCATATGGGTTTGGCGCTCAAAACAGAACTGGAATTGGGAGGTGCAGATAGTCGATTTTACGCTGATTCTATGACTAATGCGCTCTCAGTACATTTGCTATCACGATATTCAACGCGAACACAAGAAATAAAAAGCTACACAGGTGGTTTACCCAAAGCTCAATTACGGAAAATAATTGATTATATAGAAGAGAATTTAGACCAAAATTTGACGTTGACTAGTTTGAGTAAACTCATTCATATAACTCCAAACTATTTTGCCAGCTTATTTAAAGAATCAACGGGAATTACTGTTCATCAATACGTGATGGGATGTCGGATTGAAAAAGCAAAAAAACTATTGCGAAGACGGGATTTGAATTTAAAAATAATTGAAATTTGTCAGCAAGTTGGATTCCAAAACCAGAGTCACTTTACCAGAGTATTTCGTCAATATACGGCAACAACACCAAAAGTATATAGAAACAATTTTCATTAAATTACATTTATATTTTAGATTTTATATTTTAGATTCAAAGCTTGGAATTCGGAATATTAGAACATTATTTGGAGTAATAGATAAGACATAGAGCAAAAATTTTTTATAAGCTTTTAGCAATCAGGTATTTCTCTTGATTGCCAGCATCTTATCATCATGTTTTTTATTCTTAAAATTAACGAAAATATTATTCCCATCTCAACTTTGTTTATTGGAATCAATGGTTTTATTGCTTTCGCACTTTCTTATATTGTGGCGTTAGAACGAACAAAAATAAGAGTTTGGCATGGAGAATCAAAAAAAGACGTAAATTTGCAAGTAGATTATTTAGAACAACCTAATGCTTGGGCAGCTTTTTTCGAGAAAATAACCCAAAAGCTAGTAGTCACAAAAACCGAAGATGATGGAGTTTTACAACGTAAAGTTCGCGCTTACGGTAATTTTAGTGAGTATGTACCACTGGGGTTACTTTTTATTCTCGCTTTAGAGTTGATGAATTCACCAACTTGGTTAGTGTGGTTCCTCGGAACTGCTTTGACCTTGGCCAGAATTAGTCATGCATGGGGTTTAATTACTACATATGGTCCCTCCCTTGCACGAGCATTTGGTTTCTTTATTACCTGGCTTGTATATTTGATTGGTGCAAGTGCCTGTGTATATTACGGAGTAGTTTTTATGCTTTAACCGCTACTCTTTACACTTGGGGTATATTTTTGTTTGATTCTATTGCAATCTAAGCTGCTTTTCTACACACAATATAGTACGTGAGTAAAATCATCGTTTTTCACTTAAGTGTCAAATAAAAGTATCAGTTCACATTTTATATATGTGAGTATTTCTCGTAAATACTCTTATATATAAAATTATTTTCTGAAAAATTAATGGTTATGAATATTTACTGATACCGATATAAATACTATTATTAGCGATACAGAGTGAATAAGTTGATATTATGAAAGATGATAAATTTAACAGCGAATGGAGAGAACAGTTAATTTAAAATAACAATTATTTAAGGAAATCTTTGAAAAATCGTTTGAAAGATAAAAAAAAATCATCGGAAATTTCACGAAACAGTAAACGTTATTACTATATTCGTCAACGACCCCCGACTAAAGTCGGAGGCTTCCAGCCTTGAGTTGACCAGACTCAGTGAAACTTCAACCTAGATACCTCATCAGGCAATACGTTTAAATAACTAAAGTCAGTGCCTGTACCTATATAGATATGAATAAAGTCAATCAAAGGCCAAAAATAAATGTGATTTCTATGAACCTTGATTGTCTACTTGAAATTGTTGACAGCAAACTAATTGAAAACCAAGACCGTCCCCTTAACCCCACAGAAATTCTTATCATGCGGGGTATTTGGAAATATTGGACTTACAGTCAAATGGCTGTAGAAGCAGGTTATAGCACCGGCTATTTTACTAATGTAGCCGCACCTGAGTTATTTGGGCGACTATCTAAAGTCATAGGTCAGCGTGTGACAAAGAAAAACTGTCGAATGTTGTTGGAATCTTATGTTATCGCTCAAGATGCTTTGGAAACAACACCTTTGGGGACAAATTTGCCAGAGTCAACATCTGAAGTCAACCAATCTGAAGTTAAGCAAAAGGATAACTCCCCTCGCTATCCTAGTGGTTCAGTGCCCCTTGACTCAAAATTTTATATTGAACGCTCACCTTTGGAAGAGCAAGTTTATCAAGAAATTAGCAAGCCAGGAGCTTTAATTAGAGTTAAAGCTCCTCGGGAAATGGGTAAAACTTCCCTGCTCTTGAGAATTATCGATCACGCAAATCTCCTAGGTTATCGTACTATTAGCTTGAATCTAGAGCAGGTAGAATGGGGAATTTTAAATAATTTGAATCAATTTTTGCGTTGGTTATGTGCTAACAGCGCTCGTTTGCTTCAGCTTCAACCCAACTTAGATGATTATTGGGATGAAGATTTAGGAAGTAAAATAAGTTCTACTCTATATTTCCAAGACTATTTACTAGAGTCTACTGATACTCCTTTAGTATTAGCACTGGATGAAGTTAATCAAATTTTTGAGCATCCCCAAGTAGCTAAAGATTTTTTACCTTTATTACGTTCTTGGTACGAGGAAGCAAAAAGGTTACCGATTTGGCAAAAACTGCGATTGCTTGTGGTTCACTCAACAGAAATTTACGTTCCTCTCGATCTCAATCAATCTCCTTTCAATGTGGGTCTTCCAATTCAGTTAGATAGTTTCAGTGAAGAGAAAGTGCAACAGTTAGCCCAACGCTATGGACTTAAATGGGAGGATGGCGAAGAAATCAGACAACTGATGGCAATGATTGGAGGTCATCCGGCGTTGGTACATCTAGCACTTTATCACCTAAGTTTAGGTAGTATTAGTTTATCGGAATTATTAGAAAATATTCCTAATAGTAGTGGAATTTATCATAATCATTTACAGCGTCATTGGGCTGCATTGAAAAAACAGCCTGAATTAGCACAAGCTCTGGATATAATTCTAAATACTAATGAACCTGTTCCCTTAGATCCTATACTTAGTCATAAATTAAGTAGTATGGGTCTAATTAAAAAATCAGGAAGTAAGGTAGTGGCTGGATGTGAATTGTATCGGCAGTATTTTTTGTCAGTTTTCAATAATAAAGGAGTCAAATAGTAAGATTAACTCACAAATAAATAATCAAAAAATATTGCTGACGAACAGGTACTTTTCTGAAAAAAAATTATAATTTCTATTATAATAGTTAGCATATTATGGATATCACTAACATTTTATTCTAAATTTTGATCTGAAATCTTTTTAATTTATTAAGTAAAATCATAATTAGACAGGATTATAGTTAGATCAGTTGATTGTCATTATACTGCGATGAGTTAGTGTAATAAGTTATTTTCATAGTATTATTTCAATAAAATTGATACCAATAAATTCATCGCATCATAACTTCTTATCTAGAATTTTTATCATCTTTTCCAGTGTGTTTCACTAAAGTATAAATTTTTTTATCGCTGCTAGTTTTTCATCACTACTAGTTTTTCATCACTGCTAATTTCTCATAACCACTAAAATTTTGTCACTACTAAAAAAATAGAGCTATAACTGCATAAGTTCATTTTACGTATACCTATTGATTAAAAAAAGTAAGCCTAGGAAAACTTAGCAAGTAGAATCAAATTTTTACCACTACCTAAGTTCTATAAATTTTAGGAGTAATTTTTATGTCACTTGATGTCAATAAGTTACGAGGTTCTAGCAAATTAGCTAATTTATCTGAATATGTAGAAATTTCAGAAGGGACATGGCCAGAAAATTTATCTGGTCATGTCTTTATTGTTGCTCCTTTTAATCGTGAAAGCGATACACACTTATTTACTGGTGAAGGTGTAATTGTTAGGTGGGACCTTAAATCTGAAAATGGAAAAGTCAAGGTTAACAGCAAAAAATTAAAAACTTGGGACAGTTTATGGTATTCATCACTGTTACCAATTATCAAACTTTTCCCGAAGAAATTCTTCCCCGCGCGAACCGGTTTTTGGGGAATTTCAGAAATAGCTAACACAGCTATTGTCAATATGGGTGGAAGGCTAATCCTCACAGCAGATGCGGGACGTTACTGGGAAGCAGATCCAAACACCCTGGAGACTCTTACGCCAATTGGACGATTCGACGAACATATAGTTTCTGTTCCCTTATCATTTTTCCCGATGGTGGCTAATACTGCTCACCCTTTTTATGACGAGGAAGTTGAAGAACTTATCACCTGCGAACTAAAAACTACACCCCGTAAGGAAAACTTCGTTGTTGATATGACTAGCGCTCCCTACATTACTCGTTGGGATGGTGAAGGGACCCTAAAACACTGGGAACTAGCTGGAACAGTTCTTGATGGAACTCCCCACACAGCCATTGTGACAGAGAAATTAATTATGATTCCGGATATGCCCTTCCAAACTGGGATTGCGATGTTATTAGGGCTAAAAATTCCACCTCGCAAAGCTTATCCGAAAACACAAATGTACATAGTCAAGCGCGAGGACTTGAAAACAAATAAGGAAACTGTTCCATCCCGCTTAGTAACTTTTGGGGGTGATAGTTACCACTTTGTATGTAACTACCGTCATATTGATAACGAAATTCGTTTTGTTACAGTGCAGCAAGGAACGATTAGCTTAACCGAAGCAATAGAACCGGGTGATGTTAAACACTTTAGCGGCGAGAGCTACCCTAAAGAATGCTACGGCTTACCTTGGATGTTTGCTTTCGACCCTGGGGTTCTACGTAAAGTAGTCATCAACGAAGATGCTCAGTTGATTAGCGAAGAAGTATTCATACATCCAGGTTGGTATACAACTGTTCTCTACACAGCAGACCCGCGAGAACTTAAGGAAAAAACTGGTTATTCTGCAATTTACCAAGTTTATGGAGGATTCCATCAAGATTTGGTTTGTCGCCGCCAATATATGAGTTTCCGCGACCACGGAACTAGATTTTTTACAGACGAGCAGCTTCCCGAAGAAGATCTTCCTTGTGTTTTAGCCAAATTACCTACAGATCTAAATTGGGAAGAACTTACCGAGAAACTCAAGATAGAACAACAAGCAAATCCTGATACCCATTTATCTGAATTGGGTAGAGAATTGCTTGATTTTTACGTTTGTCCTAAAGGACATCTTTTAGACAGTATTCAATTCATTCCCCAAGAAAAAGGATACATTTTTATCAGTGTTGTAACTCCAACAGGTTCGGAAATTTGGCTGTTTGCTGCCGATTGTCTAAAGCAAGGACCAATCGCTAAAATCAATTTATCCAAAAAAATTGACTTTGGTTTTACCTTGCATTCAGAATATTTCGAGCGCCTTTCTGAGCGGAAATCAACCTATAAAGTTAATAGATTAGCTTCTGCTTTGGGTAGTTTAACCAAGGTTCCTTATGAATTTTTCCTCAATCCACGTAGTGATATCGTTAATAGAAAGGTAAGGTAGGGAATTTTCAGCTAAAGATTTCCAACTAAAAAATATACCGTTTGTCAGGGTGCACGTCGGTGCGCCCTTATAACCAACAAATATCAAATTAGAGGCTTTCTCTTGACTTAGCCTCTGCTGTGGAGAGTTTCCACCATTTTACAGTGCCACGCGCGGGTCAAAAGTTTACTAATTATAGGTTCCAGAATATTCTAGATATAGACGCAGTCTATTTTGATTTGCGTGCAGCAGTATATTTACATTTTTTGAAAAAAGCTATTTTATTTTTGCATATCTTATTAATATGAAACTTATTATTACAACTTCTATTGTCTGAATTTAAACTGCTCGGTCTGAGCAGTATTATTTTTGTGAAATATTTCAAATAAATATTTATCTGAAATAAACTTTCATCAGCTTAAAATTTCAACAGGCTTATCATGGTGACTCTGGCTGGCTACCAAATTCTGACCCAAATCTACGAAAGTTTTAACTCAGAAGTATATCAAGCGATTCGCTCTTCAGATAATCGTTCTGTAATCCTTAAGGTACTCAAGCAGGAATATCCCACTGCGCAAGAACTCACCCGCTACAAACAAGAATATAAAACTATCCGTAGCCTTAACTTTGATGGAGCGATAGAAGCCTACGGTTTAGAACCTTATCAAAGAACATTAATCCTTATTTTAGAAGATTTTGGAGCTATATCTCTGAGAAAATGGATTGAGGAAAAACCTTTATCGTTAGAAGATTTTTTCTCCCTTGCTATTCAGATAGTTGAAAATTTAGGTAAAATTCATGCAGCGAACATTATTCACAAAGATATCAATCCTGCCAATATTGTCCTAAACACCACAACCAGGCAAATCAAAATTATTGATTTTGGTATCGCTACTATCCTTAGAAGGGAAAATCCTAGCCTGAAAAGTCCCAACGTTCTTGAAGGAACTTTGGCTTATATCTCCCCAGAACAAACAGGACGGATGAATCGCAGTTTAGATTATCGTACTGATTTCTATTCCCTTGGAGTTACATTTTACGAACTACTTACCGGATTATTGCCTTTTGATGTTAGTGATCCCTTGGAATTAGTTCACTGTCATCTCGCAAAACAACCTTTACCACCTCATCAAGTTAATCCCGATATTCCTCTGGTTTTATCTCGGATGGTAATGAAATTAATGTCAAAAATAGCCGAGGAACGATATCGCAGCACCTATGGGATTAAAGCTGATTTAGAAGAGTGTTTGAGACAGCTAGAAACCACGGGACAGATAGAAGATTTTGCGATCGCAACTCAAGATCTGGCAGATAAATTCCAAATTCCTCAAAAACTATACGGTAGAGAAGAAGAAGTTTCCACATTGCTTGAAGCCTTTGAAAGAGTTTCAGGAGCGCGATCAAATTCATCCCAAACGGAAATCATGTTAGTGAGTGGGTATTCTGGTACGGGTAAGACAACGCTCGTTCAGGAAATCCATAAATCCATTACCGAAAAACGAGGATATTTTATATCTGGAAAGTTCGACCAGTTTCAGCGTAATACACCTTACTCTGCAATTGTTAATGCTTTTACTAGTTTAGTAAAGCAATTATTGGGTGAAAGTAAATTAAGGCTGAATCGATGGCGTAAAAAGCTTTTAACTACATTGGGAGTAAATGGTCAGGTAATTATTGATGTTATTCCTGAAGTCGAGTTAATTATTGGTAAGCAAGCAAAATTACCAGAATTAGGAGCAACAGAAAAGCAAAACCGCTTCAATTTAGCATTCAAAAATTTTATTCGCGTTTTTTGTTCTTCCGAACATCCTTTAGTTCTATTTCTTGATGATTTGCAGTGGGCTGATTCTGCAAGTATGAAGTTAATAGAATCAATTATGTTGGATGTAGATATTAAATATTTATTCTCGATTTGGTCTTATCGAGATAATGAGATTAGCCCGACTCATTTGTTAAGTATTACTCTGGAAAATTTACTTCGAGAAGGAGCAATAGTTAATCAAATATTTTTAAAGTCTTTAGCACTCAATCATGTTAATCAGTTAATTGCAGATACACTCAACAGTACAGAAAAAGATGTATATCCACTCGCCGAATTAGTTTGGCAAAAAACCTATGGAAATCCTTTCTTTGTGAGTGAATTTCTTAAAACTATATATTCTGATAATTTATTAGTATTTAAGCATTTCCATAACAATAGAACTCAGGTCAAAAAATCCCAAGGATATTGGCAATGGAATTTAACAAAGATTAAAAGGATTGCAAGCACAGATAATCTCCTGCAGTTTACGATCGGCAAAATGCAGAAATTGCCTATATCGACTCAGGATATTTTAAGTTTGGCTGCATGTATTGGTGCAGAATTTGATTTAAATATGATTTCAATTATCTGTGAAAAAACAACTGCCGAACTTTTTCAAGATTTAACTCCAGCAATTAATACGGGTCTAATTATTACTTTATCGGAATTAGATGAAGAGCTATTAATCCAAGATTATAAATTTGGGCACGATCGCATCCAACAAGCTGCTTATACTCTAATCAAAGAAACAGAAAAACCGCTGACTCATTTAAAAATTGGTCGTTTACTTTGGGAAAATACTCAACCAGATGATTTATCAGACAAAATATTTAAAATAGTTGATCATCTAAATTTGGGTTACGAATTAATTATCGATAGATCGGAAAAAGATGAAATTGCTAAATTAAATTTGTTGGCTGGAGAAAAAGCAAAATTTGCTAACGCTTATGAAGCAGCGTTAAAATATTTGAAAATAGGTCAAAATTTATTAGCAGAAAATAGCTGGAAAACGAACTATAAATTCACGTTAAATCTTTACTCAGAGATAGTAGAAGTTGCTTATTTAAGTGGCAATTTTGAAGAAATGGAAAGTTTTTCTTCACTGGTACTGCAAAAATCTCAAACCTTGTTGGATAAAGTCAAAGTTTATGAAGTTAAAATAGATGCTTATCATTCGCAAAATAAAGAATTAGAATCGATTCAAATTGCCCTTCCCATCTTACAAAAATTAGATTGTATTTTTCCTGAATCACCTCAATTACTAGATATTAAACAGGAACTAAGAAAACCTCAAATAAGCTTAGCGGGTAAGCAAATAGAGGATTTAATTAATTTACCTCCAATGACTGACCCAGAAAAATTAGCGGCGATGAAGATAACAAGTTCTATATTTTCTTCTGTTTTTATTGCTGCTCCTGAAATGTTACCGCTATTGGTATATAAACAGGTTAATTTATCTGTCGAATATGGGAATACTTCTCTATCTGCTTTTGCTTATGTTAATTATGGACTAATTCTATGTGGTTTGTTAGAGGAATTTGAGCAAGGCTATCAATTTGGATGTCTGGCTGTAAATCTCGCTGATAAATTTCACGCCAAAGAACTTATTCCTAGAATAACTGCAGTATTTATAACATCAATCAGTATCTGGAAAAAACCTCTCAAAAACTCGTTAGCATCGCTTCAATCTGCTTATCATGTTGGTTTGGAGGTAGGAGATTTATATTATGGAACTACCTGTGCTTATCTTTATTTGTTTCATTCAGCTTTTGTTGGCAAAGACCTTGCTGAATTATCATCAGAAGTCGGAGCATACGAATTAGCTTTTAGTAAACTTAAACAAAAAAATACCCTCAACTATCTGAAAATATACGGTCAGGGTGTCTTAAATTTAATGGGTCGCTCGGACAATCCGTGCGATTTGATTGGGGAAATTTACCACGAACAAATGATGATTCCCCTCCATCTAAGAGCAAACGATCGCTATGCACTTGCTGCTTTATACGTGAATAAATTACACCTTTGCTACCTGTTTGGGGAGTATCAGCAAGCTGTTGAAAATGCTATAAATGCTCAACAATATTTAGATGGAGCAACTTCAACTTTATTAATTCCCCTATTCCGTTTTTATGATTCTCTAGCTCAACTTGCTATTTATAGTTTTGTTTTTGGTTCTCAAGATTCTAATTCTCAAGATTCTAATTCTCAAGATTCTAGCTCCCAACAACAGCAAATTTTAGCAAGAGTTGCAGTAAATCAAGAAAAAATGCAGAAATGGGCGGATAGCGCACCGACTAATTATCTGCACAAATTTTACTTAGTAGAAGCAGAAAAACATCGAGTTCAAAACTCCTATGTTAATGCAATGGATTTCTATGATCGCGCGATCGCCGCAGCAGAAAAAAATGAATACATAAATGAAGAAGCCTTAGCTAACGAACTAGCAGCAAAATTCTATCTGGATTGGGGCAAAGAAAAAATTGCTAAAACCTATATCAATGAAGCATATTACCTTTATTCTTTATGGGGAGCCACAGCAAAAGTTAAGGATTTAGAGGCTAAATATCCGCACTTGTTAGCAAAATCCTCGGTTTCTACTTCCATAGCAGATATGCTGACAACGATGACCAAAACCACCAGTGGAACCCGTTCGGGAGAAATCTTAGATTTTGCTACGATCATGAAAGCATCCCAAGCGATTTCCAGCGAAATAGTTTTAGATAAGCTATTGGCGACCCTGATGAAAATTCTGATCGAAAATGCTGGGGCGCAGTTTGGTTACCTAATACTAGAAACAGAAGGAAAACTCTTCATTGAAGCCTCTGGTTCTATTGATGAAGATGATGTTACTGTTTTAAAGTCAATTTCAATTGATAATTATTTACCTACATCAATTATTAATTATGTTGCTCGTACGCGAGAAACAGTTCTCAAAAATGATGCAGTTAATCAGGGCAATTTTACTAACGACCCTTATATTAAATCTCACCAAACCAAATCTCTCTTATGTACTCCACTACTCGACCAAGGAAACCTGAGGGGAATTGTCTATTTAGAAAATAATTTGACCGTGGGAGCTTTTACCCAGGATCGGTTGAAAATTCTCCAGCTTTTATCTAGTCAAGCAGCGATCGCTATCACTAATGCTAAACTCTATACAGAGTTGCAGGAAAATCAAAATAGACTTCATCAGTTTTTGGAAGCTATGCCAGTGGGCGTATCTGTTTGTGATTCCACAGGTGAGATTTACTACTCCAATCAGATATCCGACAAGTTAGCACAGCAAAGTAATACTTCTTCAAAAATCAATATTGAGGAATTACCCGAAGCCTACCAAGTATATAAATCGGGAACAAAAGAATTATACCCCGCACAGCAATTGCCAATTGCACGAGCACTTTCTGGGGAGACTGTTAAGAAAGAAGATTTAGAACTTCATTTACCACATAAAGTTATCCCTCTGGAAGTTTCCGCAAAACCAGTTTTTGATGAAAAGGGGAACATTGTTTATGCGATCGCTGCTTTCACTGACATCACAGAACGAAAACAAGCAGAAGCTGAGCGAATCCAGTTTACTCGCGAACTGGAATTCAAGAATGCTGCTATGCAGCAAGCAAAAGATGAATTAGCTGAGTCCAACCGGACTTTGGAACAAAAAGTCTCAGAACGCACCCAAGAATTATCACAAATTCTCGAAGTTCTCAAAGCAACCCAAGCAGAACTACTGTTTGAAAATGAGTTACTCAGAAACGCTGAACAACCCTCAAACTTTGATTATCAGGTCGGGGGAAGTTTACCTATGGATGCTCCAACTTACGTAGTACGTGCTGCAGATCGTTATTTATATAAAGCATTAAAGCGTGGGGACTTTTGTTATATTCTCAATCCCCGACAGATGGGTAAATCAAGCTTGATGGTGCGAATGATGCATCAACTCCAACAGGAGGGTTTTAAATGTGGGGCGATCGATTTAACTCGCATCGGTTGTGAAAATACTACGCCCGAACAATGGTACAAAGGATTCGCTGTAGAACTGTGGCGAAGTTTTGGTTTACTCAGGAAAGTGAAACTCAAAAACTGGTGGAACGAACGAAATGATGTTTCTCCGGTTCAGCGATTAGGTCAATTTATTGAAGAAGTATTACTAACCGAAGTCACTCAACGAGATGATGCTTCGCCAAAAAAACTAGTTATTCTTATTGATGAAATTGACTGTGTCTTAGGGCTGAATTTTCCTGTTAATGACTTTTTTGCTTTGATTAGATCCTGCTATAATCAGCGTAGTATAAATCAAGAATATAAATGCTTAACATTTGCTTTTTTTGGGGTTGCTACACCGAACGACTTAATGAGTGACATTCAAACCACCCCATTTAATATTGGTCAAGCAATTCAGTTAGAGGGATTTAAAGAACATGAAGCCCAGCCACTATTACAAGGCTTAGCGGAGAAAGTGAGCAATCCTCAAACAGTTCTCAAAGAGGTGTTGTCTTGGACAAACGGTCAACCTTTTTTAACCCAAAAAATCTGTAAACTCATCCGCAGTTCTTCATCATCTATTCCTACGAATCAAGAAGCAGAATGGATTGAAAATCTGGTACGGACAAATATTATCGAGAATTGGGAGTCACAGGATGAACCAGAACATTTGAGAACTATTCGCGACCGACTACTTAAAAGTGAACAATCGGCGCATTTACAAGAAATCTATCGACAAATTCTGGAAAAAGGAGAGATTGCTGCGGTTGATAGCTCAGAGGAAAGGGAATTGCTTTTGTCGGGTCTGGTTGTTAAGCAACAAGGAACTTTAAGAGTTCAAAATAAAATTTATAGATCGATTTTTGTTTAACCTTGTTTTTGCTTGATTGTGATAAGGTATTAAGGAGTTTAAGAATCTGTATTTTAAGAATTATGGATTGTAAAGAGCAGGAAATGAGAAATTACAGAAAAATATTCTAGTAATTATGGTGGTTCCTGGCTTTTATTGTTATATTTGTATAACTTAAATCATTTTTCGCTACAAAACTTCGAATCTAAAGTGATATTTCTGCATGCATGAAAGTAATCCTTGCAAATGCATAGAAGCAATAGTAGATAAGGTTTTGAAGGGATAATATATTTAGAATATGTTTGGGTATGGGTATGAAGGCCAAAAAAAACTCATACATACCTCATAATAAAACTCATATCTTCATAGCAAATATTTTATGAAATTTATATGAGTTTTATGAGTTCAAAATCTTGGAAGAATCAATTATTGTATTAAAAGAATTAAATTTAATTGCTAAAGATTGTCTACATAAAAGTTAAATTCTAATTAAAACTTGCAAATATTTGATTCAAATAAGCTTTATGTGAACAAGTCTGCCACATCACAGGTGACTGTGTTTATTCTTAAGTTACAGGATCAAACATAAAACCCACATCTTTATTAGAAAGGAGTGCAAAAGATTTTATGCAAAAGTATTAAAAGGAAAGTTTTAATTTAAGTTTGCAGTAAGTGCTAAAAACCCTGAGAAAAATGGGAACCGTCACTTATTACATACACAAAAATGTACTCGAAACACCATAAAATATAGTTGACTCCGTAAGGGTAAGCTTTTTATTGTATGAATTAAATTAGTGGAGAACTGAAAATATTTTACATTTGAATTTGTCTAGCATTTTAAGTGTTCTCCATGCTTATTACTGCCCTATATTATTTTATGCAATATATATATACGTGTATTTTTTGTAAGTGATTGAAGTACAGAATAGGGTAAAGATAACTGTGAAATTCTAAGTTTGTTTGATTCCATACCATTTAATTATGATAACTAGGATTATCTAGCTGCGCAAATTTCATAGATAAGGTCTCAAATGGCATCTAAATTCTTGAACAATATTTTGTAGCCCAACATTTACATGTAGAAAATTTTATTTAGTTTTGGTGTTTTTTGATACTAAAGTTTATATTCACTATTGAACTAACATTTGCAAGTATGAAATAAAACTGAAATATGTAGTGATAAATAGGGGGCTTACTTTTATACCAATCAAAACTAATTTAACGTCTATCAAATGCTATCAATTAACACCAAGTAAGAGCAGAATTAGCAATGACTAAGTTAGTTGTTATTAATCTGGGGGAAGGTAGCTTAAATCAAGGATTTCCAAGAGTTACAGTTCAGCTTTGGGAGACTAATAATTCTCGCCCAACACAATTCCATGGCGGTTTACCCTCAGCGCCAGAAATTTACGAACTATATAAACGCTTTAAATCAATATATAGCGCACTTTATCTATCTTTGAGAAAACGTGCTCCCTTAACATTAGTTAAAAAATCTAAACTTGAAACCAGCACTGAATTTGCAAATAATATTAAACTGGATGTTGAGGCTGAGATTGTATCTAATTCCAAGGTTATTGAATTAGATAATACGGAATTAGAAGATTTAGAATCAGAAGATTTAGAATCAGAAGATTTAGAATCAGAAGATTTAGAATCAGAAGACTTAGAATCAGAAGATTTAGAAATAGATACAGAGGGTTTAACAAATGTTAGTGAGTCAGACTTTAATGAAGTTTGTGATTTGTTATGCGAACAAATTAACACTTGGCTAAGCTCCACTTCATTTCGCCCTATTGATCGAAATTTAAGATCGCGATTATCTTTAGACGAAGATTTTCAGGTCATTGTTGAGAGTAATGACTATACTATACGACGACTTCCCTGGCATTTGTGGGATTTCTTTGAGGATTATCAAAAAGCAGAGGTGGGTTTAAGCAGACTTAATTACGAGCAAGTTCAAAAAAATTCCCAAAAAAATGTCAAAAAGGTAAGAATATTAGCTATTTTGGGTAATAGTCAAGGAATTGATGTTCAACAAGACCGAATTTTGTTGGAGCAATTACCTGATGCATCAATGAAGTTTTTGGTAGAACCTTCACGTCGAGAGTTAGATAAATGGCTCTGGGATAAACAGGGATGGGACATTCTCTTTTTTGCTGGACATAGCCACAGTAAAGAAGATACGGGAAAAATACATATCAACCGGAAAAACTGTTTAACAGTTTCTGAACTAAAAAATGCTCTCAAGTATGCGATCGCTAGGGGTTTGAAACTGGCTATTTTTAATTCCTGTGATGGTTTGGGTTTAGCAAAAGAATTAGGCGATCTGAATATTCCCCAGACTATTGTCATGCGGGAGAATGTACCAGATATTATCGCCCATGAGTTTTTGAAAAATTTTTTGACGTCATTTGCAGCAGGGGAGTCGCTACATTTAGCAGTGCGCTATGCACGCTTACAATTACAAGGTTTAGAGGATAATTTTCCCGGAGCTTCTTGGTTACCAGTAATTTGCCAAAATCCGGCGGAAATAACCCCGACTTGGGAAGAATTACGTGGTAGTAAAAAACGCGATATTTTCTCTAAATTTAATCGGGTAAACCTACAAACAGCATTAACTATCGGTGTTATGGTAACTGCTTGTCTGACAGGAATCCGAACCCTAGGATTGATGCAAAAATGGGAATTGTCAGCTTTTGATTCCATGACGCGGATGAAACCCGCAGAAGCTCCGGATAAACGCATTCTAGCGATCACACTCACGGAAGCAGATATTCAAAATCAACGGGAAAGACAAAAATCTTCCCTATCAGATCCAGTATTGCAACAATTATTGAAAAAATTAGAACCACATCAACCAAAAGCAATTGGTTTAGATATTTATCGTGATTTTCCCGTAGAAAAAGAATACCCTAATCTAGCAAATAGCTTGAGAAATAATGACAACTTCTTTGCAATTTGTAAAGCTAGCGGTCAAACCCAGCAATCACCCGGGATTGCATCTCCTCCAGAAATTCCCAAACAACGCATAGGCTTTAGTGATGTTGTTGAAGATAGTGATTTTGTTGTTCGTCGTCAGTTAATTTCTCTTACTCCAGAACCTGATTCTTCTTGTAAAACTCAATATTCCTTCAGCCTACAATTGGCAAAAAAATATTTGGAAAGTCAGGGTATTAACCTTCAATTTAACAACAAAGGTTATTTTCAATTTGGTGATGTTGTCTTTGAACCCATTGATGTTCCTACCGGTGGTTACCAAAAATTTGATGCAGCAGGTCATCAAGTATTACTAAATTATCGGGTTTCACCAACGGTTGGTCGACAAATTACCCTCGCACAAGCATTAGAGGGAGATTTCAATTCTGATTGGGTTAAAAACAGCATAGTTCTGATTGGGGTTGAAGCGGAAAGCGTTAGAGATACTTTTTTAACACCCCATGGAGAATTCTCTGGAGTTATGATTCACGCTCATATGGTGAGTCAAATTCTTAGTGCTGTTTTGGATGGACGCTCGTTGTTGTGGGTCTGGTCTGGAGTGGGAGAGGTTTTATGGATCTGTTTTTGGTCTTTGTTGGGAGGGGCGATCGCTTTATATAACGGCTCCCAATTACAAAAATCTATTTTTATCGGTAATGCACTTTTAACTCAGTTTTTAGTTTGTTTTCTTCTATTGCTACAAGGTGGTTGGATACCAATTGTGCCTTCAGTATTATCTTTGTTAATTACTGCCCTTCTAGTCAACACATACACTGAATTTTCCGTTCAAAAGACCCTATTAGGTTGCGCCCATCAACCTGTACGCTATTGATATAAAAATTGATTTGTAAGCATCACAAGAAGTTCAGTTGACCCTATTTTTATTGCAATTAATTTTTATTGCACTTTCTTTATTGCAATTAATTTTTGTTGCACTTTCTTTATTGCAATTAATTTATTGTACTTTTTTATTGCACTTTCTTTATTGCATTGTGTAATCCCTAATGACTAAAACTAGACTTTCTTTTTTACAGATGCTGCTTCCTTGCTTGCTCGCTGTGACAATTATTAATCTCACGCGAACGCCAGCATATTCTAATCAATCAAATAGCAGCAAAATCCGTTTTATTGAACCAACTTTAAACAAAAAACCAGCAAATAGAGGCGCACCAAAAGACCGCAAAGGAGCAGGGACTCGTAGTGAAGAATGTCCTGCAACTAAACTCGATTTTACAGCTTTAGCACCATTGATGCAGATCGGTAAAAAACCAGTTCCAGTTCCCAAAGAAATTGCAGATCCATCTTCAAAATCGGCTTTGGGATTAACTACTTTAGAATATCCAACTTTTTGGTTTTATGTTCCTTATACATCTAATCAAATCAACTCTCTAAAGTTCATGCTGTTGGATGAAGATGATAATCCTATGATAAAAGAACCAATTCGGGTTGATGTACCTCAAAAACCGGGGACTATTGGTATTGAGCTTTCCAAAAGTGCAAAACCTTTAGAAGTCGGAAAGTATTATCATTGGTATTTTTTAGTAGATTGCAATCCCCAAAGTATTTCTGAGGATATAGCTATTGAGGGTTTTGTTAAAAGGATCTCCCTACAACCAGATTTAAAACAAGAATTGGAAGGTGCTACACCACAGCAAAAAGCAAAAATTTATGCTCGAGAAGGTATTTGGCAAGATGCGATCACGATTTTAGCTAAACTTCGTCGTAATAAACCACAGGATACCCCAATATTGAATTATTGGAAAGATTTATTACAATCTGTTGACTTAGATGAGATTGCTAATGAACCAATTCAAGATTGTTGTAGCAATGCGAAACACATTACTAGGAATAAGTAACAAGTAAAAAGTAAGAAGTAATGAGTAATGAGTAAGGATTAATTGGTAACTGTTAACAGTTAACTGATAACTGTTAACTGTTAACTGATAACTGGTAACTGTTAACTGTTAACTGATAACTGATAACTGTCAAAACCAATTTCCTACCAAAACATATGGAGCCCAAAAATATGGGTGTTTCCTATGCTCTAGAAAAACTAATTTTTGGGCTTCACTTAAAGCTTCTGCTTTGCTGATGTTTGGATTTTTGGCTAATTGCCGGTAAAATTCTCCCATCAGTATAGAGGTCGATTCATCGTCAACTCGCCATAGGGAAGCAACTGTACTACGTGCTCCCGAACGTACTGCAATTCCCGCTAGCCCCAAAGCTGCTCGTTTATCTCCCGTTGCTGTCTCACAAGCACTGAGGACGAGCAGTTCAATTGGATTAAGTTTACGAAATCTTTTTCCTTGTGATTCCTCTCTAGTTTGCAGCACTTCTTTTAATTCTTTAGCATCAATTTTCCCATCCCAAGTAAGAATAAAGGTATCTTCAACTTGGGAACTGAATTTACCATGGGTTGCAAGATGAAAAATGGGATAGGAAACAGAAGTAACCTGTTTTTCGATGCTTTTATTGGTAAATGAATCGTTAAGAAGTTTTTGTGAGGGAATTTTAGATTGGATTTTCTCTAATTCTTTAGCGACATGAGGTAAAGCACGAAAACCTTGATGGGGTTCTGTAATTCCACCGGTTAAAGCTTGAAGTTTTTTGTTTTCCTGGGAAGGTGCTACCAATTGCAAACCAGGGGCTAAAGCAAGGCTATATTTTTCTATGAGATAGTGTTCTCCATCATACAAAGCCGCCATGGGGATATTACGCAATAAACCATCCAAGACAAATACTAAATTTTTAATCTGATTTTTTTGTAAGTCTTTTTCTATTGGTTCGATTAACCAGTTGTATACTTCTTGGGAAATTTGCTCGCGATCGCGAAAGGTATAGCGTTGTTGTAATTTTTGACGCAGTAAATTCAGGGTATATTCGACCTCTGTTTGTGGTTGGTTGGTTGTGTAATGGCGAAGTTCTTTAACACGGGATAATTTAACAATTATTTCGATGCGATCGGGCAAAATAATCGGGTAGATGACTGCTGTGGGGATTTTCCCATTATCTACGATTTGATCAATTCTTTTCGGTTCAGCAATGGAACAAGCATCCTGAAAAAAGTTATCAATTTGAGCTAATTGCAATGCTTCAATGACGTCGCGGGCTTGCTTTAAGTTTTTTTGACTGATTTCTTTGACCGAACTAATATCTTTTGAAGATGTAGAAGGTTGTAAAAGTAAGCTTACTAGCTGTCGATATACCGGTTCTACCTCATCCCGAAAATCAAACTGAGTATCCAGATTCAGGGCTATTAAATCGCTGCGTAAGGATTGGAGGGATTCTATCGCTAGGGTATAAGCTTTGATCGCTCCCTGTGAATCTCCTTGCTTCAAAAGTATCCTTCCTAATTGCCATTCCCACTGATATTTAATATCTGACGCATTGATACTCTGAGCAAAACTAAGGGCTGATTCTGTATATTCACGGGCAATTTCCCATTGTTTATTGTATTCATATACTCGAGCGATATTCCCTAAAGCGTAGGATATAGAACGAGCATCTCCAAGTTCCTTGGCTTGTTTCATTGCTTTTGTTAGCAATCGAGCAATATTTTCCAGATCTGGCTGAGTATTTTCCTGGTTGGGGTTTTCTTGCTCTGCAAAACATACTAGGCTTTGGGCAAAATTCACCTTAGCGTAAACTGCACTTGGGCTGGGGTTTAAACTATCAACTTCTGTTTGTAGCGATCGCAATTCTTCTGCTTTTGGTTGTTGCTGTAGCTCTAGTAAAGCCCTCAAATAATTTAATTTTGCCTGTACTTCGCTGAGTTTTGAAGTTGATTTACTGGCACTTTTTTGGTAAGACTTAGCTGACTTTCGATAATAATTTATAGCTTTAGAGTTTTTAGTTTGAGGCTTTTTGGTAATTCCGCCACAATTAAAGGGCGAAGGGTTATCTCCATTTACAGTATTTCTCAACTGACTCCTTCTTCCAAGAAAGAATTCTGTATTACCTAAACTCAATAAAGTTGCGCTTTCTTGTTCGGGGGATCCTAATTTTCGAGCTACTCCCAAACTTTGTTCTAATAGTTCTTGGGAGTCCTCTAAATCTCCATTTGCACGTTTAACATCACCTAAACTACGCAAACCTGCAATTTGAATTTCAGGTTTGTTTTGTTTTTTATGTAAATTTTGTTGGATTTGGTCGAATATTTTTTGCGATCGTCGATAAAAACCTAAGCTTTGTAATGCTGCTATTTCGTTGATTTGGCTCCTAATCTTACCGACTTCATCATTAACTTCACCGTAGATTTTAGCGGCTTGTTTCCAAGATTCAATCGCTTCTTCTGCATTTCCCTGATTTAATTGCAGATTTCCTTGGGTATTAAGAGTCAAAGCAGTCAAAGCTAATTTAATCTTTTTTGCGGGATCGGAATTAAGCTTTAAACCATTGAGCAAGTTAAAGCTATTTTTCACAATCTCAGTTGCTTGGGTTGAATTTCCCTGTTTTTGCTGGGTTAAGGAAAGATAGTTCAACGCCAAAACTTGATTTAAAATATCTCCTTGGGATTGATAGATATTTGCTGCTTGCGTTAATAATTTTGCAGCGAGGGGAAATTTTCCTGACTGATAGAAATTTTTTCCCTGTTGCAGTAATTGTTCTGGGTTTGCTGTTAATTCTGTTTGTTGTACGAGGTTTGTATGTTCGGAGGAAGAAGTTATTTGGGAATTTGCAGGTATCATGTCGATACCCAAACTAAAAAATAATCCCAATAAAACTAACAGAAAAGCTTTTAATCTAAAAGTCCAGGTTCTAACCATAGCGCTGAAGCGCAACTACGAACCATATTATGAGTTATCTGCTGAACACATATCAATTACGAACTACGTTCGTCCGTCAGGACGCGTCTCACTACGAATTACGAATTATTTACAAGACCCCGAACTCCCAAAAATTGGCGGTGTCCCTGCATCAGCAACAAGCACGACTTCTCCCGCTTCGTTGATTATCGCTCTCTGGGCTTGGACTATTTTATTAACGGGTTTATTAACGGTTTCACTAACAATAATATTATTTTCTGTTTTCTCTTCTTTAACCTTACGCTGCGAGGTTTCCCTGGGTACTGGGTTGAGTCGCCAATCTTCCCACAGGTTTTGACGATCTAACACGGTGTTAGGAGAAGGTGGTAAACCGCCCTTTCCAGTAATTGTGAAATTACTCTTACCTCTGAGAGCACAGAAATTCTGGTTAATTAATTGGCTTGCATCAACCACATCGACGTTTACTTTAAGTAGATTTTGGTCGGGTTCTGCATCGGAGTCTTCAATGGTGATGTTTCCACTTTCCTGCTCATTTGCTCCTGTTGCGGTGATATCGCTGGTATTTGAGTTCTCCTCATCTCGGGGTTCGATTCCAAATATACCTTGGGTGTTGAAGATTCTGATATTACCACCACGAAAATTTAGAGAGTCGGCTCTGATATCGCTATTTCCACTGCCAATGATAAAACCATTCTTAGCATTAATTGTGATGTTACCACCAGGGATATTTATTCCAGAAGCGTTGGTGGTAATGCTACTGTTATTACGTAGGATTGAAAGGAGTGAATTGAGGGTGATATTTCCTCCGCCTCCTATGGTGTTAGCGCTGATTTTTCCGTTGTCCAAAAGTATAGAGTCAGCGTCGACTATTAAGGAACCTGCTTCCCCAAAAGCTTCGATATCGCCTAAAATAACATTATCAGGATCTGGTGTTTGACTGTTCAAATTGATTTGAGCCCTATCTCTAACAATCAATTTTTTTGTTGCTATTATCAAGTTTCCAGCATTTCCAGAACCTCGAGTTGAAGTAAGCAAACTGCTAGGAAAAGAACTATATTTTGAGGTTCCAATTAACTCTACAGACTCTGAGGCGTTTATAGTTATGTTTCCTCCTTTACCTGTACCTTGTATACCTTGAGTAACAAAATCAGGTGTTGCTGTGCTGGAGTTTACTAAGATTGCTGAGCCTTCTTGGACACGCAAAATACCAGTATTTATGGTAATATTACCTGCATTTCCAGAACCAAAAGCTCCTGTACTCAGTGTACTGGGACTGATACTACCCCTTGAAGTTTTAAAGCTACCAATTATTTGTACAGACTCGGAAGCATTCACAGTTAAATTTCCCGCTTCGCCTTCTCCTTGAGTAGAAGCATTTGCTCCTGCGCCATTTCGAAGGATTAATTTATTAGCCTCAATTTTTAAGTGTCCACTATCTTTGGTACCAATTGTTATATTTCTTAAAAATACTTCATGACCAGCTATTTCCACTAAATTACCTTTTACCTGAATATTACCTCCACCTTCGCCACTGGTATCCACAATAGAACCAACCGAAGAATTATTAAGATTTCGCCGGATTAGTCGGATATCATGATAACCTTGCACAGTTCCATACCCTAAAACCCAACCTTGGTTTGTCGGATTTAGGTTTACAAAACTGTTTCCAGCGACCGCTCCTAGTTCAATTCTTCCTTCTGATGCTGTTAAGTTTCCGCCCTCTAGGACGATATCACCTCCTATAAGCGCTAAAGTTTTGCCTGTTGGTACCTGTAAGCCAGCGGCTTGACCAAAAGTATTAGTTGCGCCATTAAGACTAGCTTGGGATTGATGGTGGATAGGCGCAGCTGTAGCTCCAAATTGTAAACCAATGGGAACTTTTACTGTTAGCAAAGGTCTAATTTCAGGTTCTGTAGCGCTAAAATTTATATTATCAGCAAATTTAATACTACTGGCTGTACTTCCTACAAATGAACCACCAAGCTTTAAAGAAGCATTAGGACCAAAAACAATACCGTTGGGATTTATTAAAAATAAGTTAGCTGTGCCATTATTACGGATAATACCATCAATATTAGAAATAGACTTTCCTGTTACTCGAGTAATAATATTTTGAATATTTGCAGCATTTTGAAAGCTTGCTGTCACACCAGTAAGTACAGAAAATTCTTCAAAACTGTGGAATAGATTACTTCCAGAAATGGTTCCACCTTCAATAATTCTGTTATTACCTTGTGGTGTCACACGAGAATTATTGGGTAGACTAGTATCCGGGATAATTTGTGCAATTGCATCACTTGGAGAATAAGTGATTGCAGCAACTGTTATGATCCCTAATCCTTTAAACCAGAACCAAAGAGTATTCATCTCAAATATTATACCCTCGTAAGGAAAGTAGAATTAGCAAAACAATGAGGCTCTTCTAGACTGAACATAGTAAATTAGTAGTTTAAAAGAGCTTAAATCCTTAAATGGCAGAGGTTTCAATAAACTTGGGACTTACGCACAATGAACGTATTTCCTTCATTACGAGTGTTAGCTACGAATCTTACGAGATGCCATGATTGCTTCCCTACAATGCGTTACTGTCGAAATGAAAAACCTTCGTTGCATAAGCCCATTGTGTTAAAAAAACAAAACTCGATTTATACCATTAAAAACCTGTGTTTAATGATATAATTTAGATCGTTTGAGTGTATATATTAAACTATCTAAAACCATGGATTGCACTTGATGCACCCGTTAACTAAACAACAACCAAATAACTTAAGTTCTTCACCTATAACTGTCTGCAAACTATCTTTTAGTTCTGATTGATTTATTTCTCTTATTTTATCCAGGTTAAGTACTAACGGAAAACCTACTTCCTGGTCAGATAGTCCATATCTTTTAAAACATTCATTAAACTCAGGTTGGTTTAAGGCTTTTTCCATTAACTGTTGCATTTCTTTTTTGAACTCTTCTAAAACTGTAGAATCCATAATATTTGCTCCTTGAGTTGATTTGATTGGTAAACGTAAAATCGCACCAATTTATATAAAATTGGCTAATAGCAAAAAGGCAAAAATAAAACAATATCCAACTTAAAATAAACCTACTATTAACAAGTAGGATACTTTCTCAATGTAAATATGCGTAAAAGCAAATTACAACTTCAAATACTATTTGAATTAGTTGAATAGATAACCTATGAAAAATAGGTTTCAATTGTTTTTTGTCTCTTCAATAATTAATAGGTATGACCATAATTAACTTATGCACCAATAAGTCATACATTTATCTACCACGAGCAAATTTACTTTACTCGAGATGCATCCAGCCGTTAACCCGATATTCAATGTATTGCTCTTAGCTTTTATATACAAGAGTCCTAGACTACATTTGGTACTTCTAAATAACTGAAATCGCACGATTTAAATTCTGTCATGAAAGTTTGATAAAATCATTTTCACAGGGATTTTAGTACTAGTGTATTGTCACTATAAATTATCAGCTAAGTTTAGATTTAGTTATTGTTTTTAGTATTATCCGTCTGTGATAGAAAATATTAGTTTAAGAGAAAAAATAAGCCAGTGTGGGGGAAATAGTAATTAATATAGTGATATTTGGCGGAATATCATTTCAATAAATATTTATATGCAGGAATTTTTCGTGTACAGAGATGCGAAACTCACCCCGTCATGTCAGTGTGATGGGAAGGGAGTGAGGTTTTATGGGTTTTGGTTGATATAAAAAGTAGACCTTGAGAACGTAAAATAACTATTTGCCTAACAGGGTAGCCATTCAAGATCACCAGTCCTTGAATCAAGATAAATACAACAATCCCCTATTAGTGTTGAAGTATTATTTCCAACAGATGCTACACTACCTTGAATTTTATCTAGTCTAACTGCTACTGGGATTTCCACTACTCCATTTTCTAAATCATATTTTTTCAAAACAGTTGCTAAATCAGGGTTATTCAGCATCTTGCCAATAACTGGTCGGATTTCTTCTTTGAACTGCTCTAATTTTGCATCATCCATAATACTTCCCACCTCTGCTGTTATTTCTGAGGGAGTATCAGCATGAGAAGTATCATTTTGTAAGACTATAGCTGCAGCAACACTACCAGTAGCGACTGCGGTAGTAATAATAAAATCACGCCGTGTCTTGTTTTCTGCCATGATGCACCTTAATTTTTGATACAGAAAGCAAATCTTGAGAAGTTAAAATAATTAAGCATTCTGTTTGCTGTATGTCCTCAAGTTAACATGGCACCAGATTTATTTTGTGATAAAAAATTATTCTTTTTGTAAAGGGATGCAAAGGGAGTTTGCTTAACATCACATTTTGGCTCAATTTTTTTTACGCTTATCCTAGCTTTTCTCACCCTCAAGCCAAACTAGTTAATGTTTATATAGCAATCATATTTGATTTATGAATAGATAAATCCTGTAGAGACGTTGCATGCGACGTCTCTACAGACCCGAAATCATCACTAAAAAACCTTAACTGAACTGTATTGCACTGTAAGCCTTACCTAGTCTGCTTTAGCAGAGTTTGTCTATTAGCCTGGGAATTTATTCCAAGGCGGTTATTGAAACTATTGAAACTGGTGCAAGTTATTAGTAGGTGCTAAACCAAAATCTGTGAGATTGCTTCCCTACACTGCGTTCCGGTCGCAATGACAAAATATATCTTTCAATATTTGGGATCATCCCATCAGTTACAACCAAATTGCTGGGTGCTAAACCAAAATATCTGAGATTGCTTTCCTACACTGCGTTCCGGTCGCAATGACAAATCTTTATCACTTAATTCCTGATTCCTGTAGATAAGGGAAAAATAGATATCCATTGCATCCGTTACTAATCCGCATCCATTACTATCAAATTGCTGGGTGCTAAACCAAAATCTGTGAGATTGCTTTCCTACACTGCGTTCCGGTCGCAATGACAAATCTTTATCACTACTACCTAATCGCCGATCGCCAATCCCCATATGCCGCTTGCGGCGGCACGCAGTGCTATCGCTGATCGCCAATCAAAAATTCCGAAACAGTAATAAAGCAGTTTGCATCGATCCAACCACCAAACCTAAAATTCCCCCCAAAGTGACAATTGCTTGCAACTCATTTTTGACAATTCCCTCGATCGCATTTTCTAAATCAGCAGGAGAAGTTGATTTAACGCGATCGATAATCACTTGGTCTATGGATAAAATCGGAATTGTCTGGATCACAATTTTTTCTAAATCTCTTTCTAAATATCTTTCTAAAACTAAAGCTAACTCTTTGCTGACAACTTCTAAAGAAGAATTAACAACCTCCGAATTACTCAGACGCTTCACCAACAAAACTGCAATATGCTCCCAGTTAAGAGAATCGCTAAACCCCTTTAAAACATCGCTACCACGGGTTTGCAGGTATTGACGAACAGTATCGCGCGTTGTTTTCCGTAATTGACGAACCGTACCTACCGGTAAATTTTGTAAAGATAAATTTTGTAAAAATTCCTTCAGACGTCCTTTCACCTTTAGATCTGCTACTAATTCCTCAATCCGATTATTTGTAGCGTCCTTCTCATCCAAACAATAGGTACGCAAACGAGTCAAACTATTACGCAAACCAAATAAATTTGCAACTACCCAATAAGTACCACTGGTTTTTTCCCGAAAGCTGTCATCAATGGTTTGAATCGTGCGATCCGTCAAAAAATCAACGATCGCCACCCTAATAGTATTTGGAGGTAAAACAACATGAAGCAACCAATCAGCTAGGCGATCAGCTTGTTCCTCACTCAGGGTAAACTCTAACAGAACCTGGTCAAAAATCTGGTTAATTTGGGCTTCCAAAAAATCTTCACGTCGCGCCAAAACCTTTAACAGACGCGGTACAGACTCCCCCAACAAATCCCGTAAAATTCCCGCAACAATTCTGGCTGTTTTTTGTTCCTTATCTAATTGAACTTGATCCAGCGCCATTCTTAACAACCAAAGAATAGCAGCTTGTACCCGTTCCGTTTGTAATAATCGCCGCGCCAGATTTTGAATTTCATCCGGAGTCAGCAGGGAATTCATGATCGTGTTGGAAATATTTTTCGCCAACCGTTCTTGATTGCGGGGAATTAAACCGGGAGTAAAGGGAACCCTTCGACCACCGATATAAATCGCTCGGTAAGGGCGAAACAGCATTTTTATGGCTAAATCGTTAGTGAAATAACCAATAATCCCCCCAGCAACCGGGGGAGTTATATAGAGCCAGATGTTAGACCAATCCACAATATGTCAGGATCTTTTAGAAACGTAAGATGCGCTCAAAAAAAAAGCACAGGAACATACACTATTTTAGGAAAAGTTCTGACGTATCGCTGTAACAGAGTAAGGAGTAAGAAGTAAAAATTAAAAAGTAAAAAGTAAAAAGTAAAAAGTAACTGATAACTTGCTGTAATCCGGCGTGTGTTAAAACGCACTCTCAGCATACCGTGTCCACAAAATATAACTCTTTCCCAGTCTGATTTATCAGACTTATCTATGAGACTGGGAATTTATTCCTAGGTGGTTTATTGGGTCTGTTGAGAATAGTGCAAGCAATCGAGAGTAAGTGACTTATACCAATTCAATAAATGATTGCAACACATTCCTCGGTAGAGAAGTTCAATCGAACGTCTGTAAAAAAATTTATTTGTCGCATTATTTTTCTAAGTTGGTATTACAAAAAATAATTTATTACAGGTTAAAGATAAGGTAAGTTACGCGATCGCTACTCCTTACTCATTACTCATTACTCATTACTCATTACTCACTTCCTCACCACCAAAACCCCCATAAAATCATTTGCGATCGGGTAGTGGACAGCTTGCTCAAAGCCAACTTGAAGAGATAAATTTACCTGCTCCGACCCAATGGGAAAGCGATCCAAACTCGGACTAATATAAGCGTATTCTTCCTTTAAATTCATATTTGTGGCAACATTTACCACAATATTATTGAGATACCATTCCTGAAAACTTCTCATTAAAGGACTCTCGGGACGATGAAAATCCAAAATAGCCGCAGTCGCACCCGGTTTGAGTACCCGATAAATTTCTTTTAAACAAAGACTAATATCCTTTACATTTCTTAAACCATAACCCATGGTCGCAGCATCAAATTGATTATCTTCAAAAGGTAAATCAAGGACATCAGCCTCGATCCAAGCAATTGAAGGCTGAGGATACTGAGATTGGTAACGTTGTTTAGCAATTCCTAGCAACTGCGCAGAAAAATCAACAGCATAGACCTTTCCCGATTTTCCCACCCGGCGCGCCAGACGAAAAGCTAAATCACCGCTACCACAACACAAATCTAAACAAGTATTTCCCCAACTAGCGCGACTCCATTTAACCGTCATTTCCTTCCAGATCCGATGTTGTCCCAAACTCAACCAATCGTTGAGTTGGTCGTAAACAGGAGCAATGCGGTCAAAAATAGAGTGAACTTGATCGTACATGCGATAAAACCTGTGAAAGACGCGATTTACTTGCGTCTACATTATTTACGATCGTGAGCACAACCGAAAACAATCGCTAATAGTTGGGCTGATATATGGATTATTTTGAGTTCCTCGTCTGGTAAAGTGGAGGGCTTTTTCCACTGCAGGGAAAGAACGCCTAAAACTTGGGTTTTATGAATAATTGGAACAATTAAATGAGCTTGGATACCAGTTGTAGCATAATGCTCTACTTGATTGAGTTTTTCATCCTTGGCGATATTCGAGCAAACTTGGATTGTTCCAGTTGCGATCGCTTCTGCAGCCAAGGGATCGGCATCAAGCCAGTTTTTTAAAGTTCCTAATTGGGAGTAGATAGCTTGAGTGGAGAGGAGCTTACCATCTTCTACAAGTTGCAAAATACAACCATCAGCAGCAAAATTTCTTCCGCAAGCCTGGACAATGGGATCGAGGGTTGTATCTACATTAGGTGCAGATTTGGTAATTTCCACCAAACTTTTTAGCAAACCGATTTGAGCATTTGCACGTCGTAATTCTTCCGTTCTTTGTTTGAGTAGATCGTAAGTTTCCGCAGCACGTTGCACCACCGCTTTGAGTTCGTCCGGATCCCAAGGCTTAGTGATATACTTATAAACTTGACCGGCATTAATAGCATCAACTAAGTCTTCAATATCAGTAAAACCAGTGAGAATAATCCGGACAGTATCAGGAAACTGGGGTAATGTTTTACTCAAAAATTCAGTTCCCTTCATCTCTGGCATTCTTTGGTCAGAGATAATAACAGCAACCTCTCCTTCTGTCGCTAAAACATCCAAAGCGCTGATACCACTATCAGCCTTTAAGACCTGAAAATCACGTCTAAAAGTTCGGTAAAGTAGATCGAGATTGTCCGGCTCATCATCTACTACAAGTATTTTTTGTTTTTTTCGTCGTGGTGAAGTCATTAATTGACGACTAATTTGATCGAGTTGGGGGGAATTATCCATAAAGATAAATCTTTATTTATCTATGCTGTTACTGTGATATTCCATACTAGTATAAAGTAATGATTTACATTGATATTAGTGGAATCTGCGGATAACAGCATATTATTTATAGATATTGGTTACATATTTTATAACCGATTTTATAAGCATGTCATTAGTCACTACTTAATTAAAATTTAATATTTGCAATGTACCCGGTAGTAGAAAATGATGTGGATTACACATTTGAGTCCTACAAGCTTTGAGCCTCACAGGTAATCGTAAAACAGCAAAGCTTTAGTAAAACCAAACAACTTGTAAATTGGAAGAAACTTGTAAATTGGTTCTATGACAAATCTACCGCCTAATCCCCAAGATTCAGAGAATTTAACTGAAGCAGAATCTCAACAACTGCTGCAAAAACTGCGGCAAAAACAAGGTAACTGGGTAGAATGGGGCAAAGAAATCGCCAAGTTACAAAAATCAGGTTATAGTCCCCAAATAATTTTTGAGGCAACCGGTTTTGAACCAATTCAACAAAACCAAGTGATTGTTGGCGCACAGGTCTATCATTCTATAGTAAAAGCGAACGCATCAGAAGCAGTACAATCGCACTATTGGGAAAGGGGAAGCGATGTATTGTATGAATTACGTATGCTTACCCAAGAAGAGCGAGCAACAGCGGCTGAATTAACCCATCATCACCAGCTCGATATGGATTCAGCACGGGAAATTGCTAGAGCAATCAAAGATTTTTCTCGTTTACCAAAATTACCGGCTGGTTTTTCCCAACATCCAGGGGATGCAGTTGCTTATCAATGTTGGAAATTAGCTCGTCAGAAATCAGATTTACAAGAACGTTCACGTTTGATTGCTAAAGGTTTAAAATTTGCAGCTTCAGATAGTGCAAGAAAACAAGTAGAACAATTATTAACTGATTTTACCGTTGTTCCAAAGAAACCGGCTCCCCATTTACCTTTGTATCGTCCGGAGTCGGAATCTGACTTACCCCGGTTAGTTGCTGTTGCTGGGGAACTACCTTTATCCCCTTCAGAATTACAAGCAGTTCCCTCATTTAAAGAGGAAGGTGTTTTTGGGATAGTTAAATCTAGTGGTGAACAAACTTGGGTAGCTTTACCAGGTTGGCAAGTTATATTAAATTCTCAAGATCCAGTAGTTATTATTTGTAATAGCGATATACTCCCAACTGATACTCAAACTTCTCCCGAATCAGTATTAGTAGTAATCGATCGCGCCCAAACAGAATGGGATGCTAATAGTTATTTTGCTGTAGAAAATTCTACAGAGGAGAATTCACAAATTGATTTTCAGTGGTTTGAAACACAGCCAGAAGTATCGATACTTGGGCGTATAGTTGTGATTATCCGTCCTAAGAGAATTTTAGATGAAGAAATTACCAAAGATGCTTGGCAAATAGATGAGTAGCGGTCGGAAATTGGGAATTGGGGAGTTGGGGAAAGTGTGGAAAGTGTGGGGAGTGTGGGGAGTGTGGGAGGATGGGGAAGAGAAAATTACTCATTCTTACTCATTACTCATTACTCATTACCCATTACCCATTACCAATTACCCATTACCAATTGCCCATTAATCATAAATAAGTATTTCAAACAACATTATCTACACACTTTGAAACATAAAAATGTTTTCTTCAAGAATAGTTTAAATAAATATAGCTTTACTTTAATATAACTACGTAATTTATGTAAGATAAACTACTACAAACAGCATAATTAAATAACTAAAATAGAATGGAAACCCTGGACAGCAAAGACATCTTCCCAGTCCCACCAGACTGGGTTTTTTTTTCTCAAAATTCTCTCACAAAAGCCTTATGCAGGAGTGAGGAGTTAGAAGTCAGAAGTCAGGAGTTAGAAGTCAGGAGTCAGGAGTCAGGAGTCAGGAGTCAGAAGTCAGGAGTTAGAAGTCAGGAGTTGGAACCCTTAGGCTTAAAACCCCAGAAATGAAAATCTTTTAGATTAAAACCTTGAGATATAAAACCTAACAGTTTAGAACTTTAACATTTAGAACCCTGAAATTTAGAATCCTGAAATTTAGAACCCTGAAACTTAAAACCTTGAAACTTAAAACCCTGAACTTTGAAACCTTGGAAATAACAAACCTTAAACCTAAAGCCTTTAAAATTAAAGCTTTGCAAAACGACACTCACACCTATAATAAATTAAAGCGATTCTAAGCAAATCTCTCCTGAGACATATGGGATGTAACATTAGGTACATCTACTCAACTGAGATAACGAGTAATGCCAGCATAAGCAGGGCGTGTTAGCATTCGTCGCTCGCGGCGCGGTCTAGCGGGACACGTAAGTGTACACAGCGCACAGTAATGAATAAGCTCTGCACATCAAAGTCTGAACCCATCAGCGTATCACCCAACTTCTTACTCTTTACTCGTTACTCTAGAAACTCCTCACGCTCAACAATACTTAGAAATTAACTAGTACATCGCGGCGGAGAGGAGATAAAGCACCTGTTTATAAAAGGTCAAAACTAGAAAAAACAGTATTTTTGAATTTTGACTTATGTCCAGTGGACACTCTATGCTAATGACTTATATCCTACAGACACGCTTCCGCTAATGATTTCCGCACAGGGGTACTAAAGCCAATCTCCATAAAGTGGAATGTCATCCACTTTGATTTCAAATGGTGCTCCTTGACCTTGTGGAGGATAAACTCGGATTTTAGCCTTATTGGTAAATCTTTCAAGACGATTACCCAACTGTGGGATATCGTTGAGTATGTACCAGTAAGTTTCCATGTCTGGACAGTGAATTATCAAAGTCAGAGGTAATAGTTTAATTGCAATTCGCCAACGACAATGAGATAGTAAAACTCGTGTAATGCGATCGCAAGCTTGCAAGAAAAGTTTGGAAGTGAATTCTTCCAATTCTCGACGCAATAGTTGGTCGTTGAGAGACTTACTCTCTGGTGGTAGATCGTCCGGAGAAAGGAAAGATTTTTCCATCTTAATAACCCCTTGGTAGAGTTAAGGACTAGGGATTAGGTATTGGGGATTAGGGATTGGCGTTAGCATAGCGTGACGCGTTAGCAAAGCGTTAGCAAGGTGCAGGGCGTAACGTAAGCACAGACACCTCTGTGTCTATACCGTCATATAGGGATTGGACGAGATATCATTTTCCCAGTCTCCAGTCCCCAGTCCCCAGTCCCCAGTCCCCAATCCCCAATCAAATATAAGTCCGTACCTGTTGGTTATAGCGTTGGAGGCTTTCAAGGTTTTTTTGCAAACTAACAGAACAAGGTTTAAGCAGTAAAGTCTCTAGATCCAGTTGATCTTTAAGCTTCTTAATTTGGTCGCGACAGTGAGAGACATCACCAATAATTGAATTACTAAGTAAATAGTCCTCGTCGTAACAAATATTGTTGCGGTTGAATAACTTGGATTGATTCCTGTTGTTTGGCTGCATTACAGCAGCATTAGCTTGCATTTTTTTGCTGAAGGAGCGAATAAAAGGTAAAGCCTGAGTTAATGCTTCCTCTTGAGTCTCAGCTACAAAGAAGAAACGCGCCAAGATGAATTGTTCCACACCATTAGAATTAATACTGCGATACTTGGCGATGGTTTGCTTTAATCTCTCCAATGCAAATGGAGGTCCCCCCATCAAACCAAAAGAATACTTTGCAGCAAAAGTAATTGCTCGATCGTCTCCGCTAGCTATATAGGTCGGAATTGGTTTTTGTACGGGTTTTGGATGAACCGTTACTCGATCGCATTGATAATATTGCCCATTAAAGGTTACTTCAGTTTCATATAAAAGTTTATGAACCAACGCCATTGCTTCTAATGCTTTGGTACGAGATTCACTCATATCCGTGGCAAAATGTTTATACTGCTCAGGGAAAGGTCCACCTTTAGCAATACCGAGGGCTAATCTTCCTTGAGATAAATTATCAAGGGTAGCGAGATCTTCGGCGACACGAATAGGGTTATGAAACGCTAGCAACACTGCTGCTGAGCCTAACCGGATAGTCGATGTCATCCCCGCCAAATGAGCCAATAGCACCAAAATCGAAGGACTGAGATTAAAGTCATTGAAATGACGTTCTGCAACCCAAGCTTCTTCAAAATCTAGAGTTTGGGCATATTTTACCAGCGACACCTGCTCCTCTATGGCACGACGGGTATCCTGATGATAATTTTCGTAGTTACAGAAAATTCCGGTTTTCATTATTTGCGATCGCCGTTTTTTTAGACTTCAAGCAAATGCAAATCGAACCACAAACGCGGATCTGCATGTTTTAATTTTGACATTGGATCTCGCAAGAGGCGGGAAGAATTTAAAAAAACTACCTGAGCTAATCCCATATTTTCTGCGATTTCTCTGAAAATATTCTTTTTTGTTTCTATATAGGGCAACATTTCCTCACAACAATAAATCCCTATATATCGCAGACGTTTTTTTGGTCTGCCCCAATAACTAGTTATTACTTTCACATAGCAGCCATCTAGTAACTTACCAATTTTTGGATAATACAGATCGACAAGCCTTGTGAATTCTTTGGCTAGGATGTCTTCTTTAATCATTACAAAACATCTTTATGTAGCGCCTATCACAATATTAATATAGCATATTATTATCTTGAATTATCTACAATTAAATATGTTTTTATGCTTATTTTTTTCTAAATTTTTTATTAAATAGTTGCTTCTCAATATTTAATTATTCGCTCACAATAAAAACTAATATATCCTATTATTTATTCTTATTTTATGTTTTATATTTTGATGGATAATGGTCATAGTTTAATGGGAATAATATAATTTTGTATTGATATTTTTTACACTTTGTCAGCAAGCCTATATAAAGAGTATTCTACAAAATAAAAGTTATATTTAAGGCTTTACAGCTTGAGATAAAATAAACACATAGTTTGAAAGATCCTAGATTTATTCAATAAGTTTATTCAATAAGTTTATTCAGAAATAAAAGCAATTTTTTAGAAATATAAAAATAACTTTTATAAATTTTAAAATTGTATAAAATTCCTCCCTCGGGGGAGGTTAGGAGGGGGTTAGTTATTCTTAGGGAGGCTAGAAGGGCGTTAGTTAGGCTAGGAGGGGGTTAGTTATTCTTCCGGGAATTAGGTCACCTCTATCAATGCACCTACCCAAAATTAATATATCTATAATTTTTATAATTTTTAGGACTTACGCATTGACAGAATGAGGAAAATATGAGGTATGTATTTGAGGTATTAAACATCAATTTTCCGATACCTTTTATGCAATTACTTTAATTATGGAATTATTGACAATAGTCTGAAACAACGTATTTTCGTTCATTTAGAGTAGTAAATTTGTACGATGCGTAAGTCCTAATTTTATTATTCTTACCTTCATAGCAGTGACGAGAAATATCACAAATATTTCTTTAATTATTCCGATATAAATATAAAGTAACTAAAAAAAGCTGTGTAGAGAAATTCAGGTACAAGGCTTATTCACAATAAACATGAAGTACTTATTAAAGCTCCAAATATCATTATGCATCGAAGAACTGAAGTATACTTCATTTTCTTGTCTATTCCCTGTTCCCTGTTCTCTATTTCCCAAACTGAAAAATTTGATATCTTACCTAATTTCAAGCCACTGTAAACTATCGCATATTGCGTTCTGCTGCTAACATTTGCGCAATTAATTCAGGTAAGCTTTCAAGGTCTGTATTATTTTCCGTGACAGGTATAGGAGAATTAAATGTATAGCTTGGGTCACATTCTCCATTATCATATACTTGCAAGTGCCATCTGTCTGGCAAACCTTCTATTCCAAGCTCGACAACATACCAACTAACACCCAAAAGACGAGAACTAAATATGGTAAACCATCCCTGATATTTTTCTGGGATACTCCACTCAGACATCAGAAACTCTAATGCTATTTTCGCTGCGTCAGTTGAATTTAATAGCATTACTAATTACCTTTTTTAGAACCTTCAGAAATATCGGGATATAACCCCAGTTCTTTGGAGAGTTCGCGAGCAACATGAATTAAGAATTTTGCTCCTTCTTGGTTACCCTCATGAGCAAATATTGTTGCAACTCTTAGGGCTGTACGAATAAAATCAGCATCAATTAATCCTGAATTAGCTTGCAAGACTTCTGGTTCTTCACCATTAGGAGCCTTAAGTAATTTATCGATTAATTGAAAATATTCGTTCTGACGTTCTGCTGGTATCTGTAGATTGGGATTTTCTTGTGTCATTTTTTTTGGGAGATTATAGTACTATCGGGTCAAAATTTACATGAAGTAATTGACCAGATAAATAATCGTGATTATGACTGATTATCCTATTTCTACATTTTTGAAAATGTACATTAGTAACTTAATAATGACTGTGGTAAATTCTCTCTAATTTTTCAATTATTTTCTGTCGTTCAGTTGCGCGGTATTCTAAATATCCATCAACTAAAAATACTAATACCCCTAAAAAAAGTAGGGAAAATCCAAATACTAATCCTAAAATATTAATAAATTGAGCATATTGCGAGCACATGAATACCTTTTCTAGAAGATTAGTATTACTGCAAAGTAAACTATTACTCGCAATAAGTTTGAGATGTTGTTGCCAAACTACAGAAAATACTAACAATCCTGGCATACATACCACAAAACTGATAAATGCAACCTTGATAGGTTGTAAAATATTACATTTCATTATGAGCTTACCCCAAAGTATTTTTACTCATAGGTTTGATAGTAGCGAGTAATATTATGAGTAATATTTTCCCTTGAAATATAATCTCTGGAAATATACGAATACAACAAGAATTAATTAAATTAAAATACTGCTTCTTGCTGCCCATACTTGCTATTCAATATACAATAATTATATTTTTAAAAAAAATGGTATGTTAGTCAATAACATATATGACTTCTTAGATATAAATAAGCTTTAAACCATGCCTGTAAGGATTTAACTTAACTTTAGAAGAGAATTAAGAAATCCCCCCCGTAAAGGGGGGTAGAGGGGAATCTCTGCGTAAATCCTACCGTTTTTATATCAGCTGCCTGACAATACAATTTTTTACAGTTGGCAGATTAAGATTATTAAATTAATTAAATCTGTACTCAAAGTTTGGAACTCTCACCAAATAACCAGCAAAAAAAACTATCGGGTATGGGTACTAGTAATTTATCGCTATGGAACTAGTCTTTTGGGATAGTGGTTTGAGAATTACTGTACTCAAGTTGAATAGACCTAACTTATGCTATTTAAGTACTTACGACCCTCTTATCTTCGTAAATCACCTGTACTCATTACATGAATTAAAGTTGTGAATGTACACTCTATCATTAGTAAAAATGTCTAAAGTTTTACGAAAAATATTGAACTATGTCAGCTTGTCTGATTCTTTATACAACATCTATTTTTATATTCCGGCCAAATTATAGTATTAAAGATGAAAAATATTGGAAGTAAAAATAGTGTAAATCAAAATATTAAATTCAATACATCTGAGAAGTCTCGCAAATTTTATATGCATTGAAAGTACTTTCTATTTTAGATTAAATGTTAAGAGTTAACTGTTAAGCAATTTAGATGTTCAAAAACTATACGTAATCCTTACTTGTGGATGTTCTATTATTGGTAGAAATTGCTGTAATGTAAAAAATGATATGAAATAAAAATCGTTTGAACATTAGTTAGATTATTAAATCTATAATTTAAGGGGTTCTAAAAATGCGCATTGCTAAAGACGTAACAGAACTAATTGGAAAAACTCCTTTGGTTGAGTTAGGAAAAATTCCTCAAAGTGAAGGATGCGTCGCCAGAATTGTTATTAAACTTGAAGGTATGAATCCTGCAGCTTCCGTCAAAGATAGAATTGCTGCGAGCATGATTAACGCTGCAGAAGCAGAAGGTTTAATCGAACCAGGAAAAAATACTTTAGTCGAACCAACATCTGGAAATACCGGAATTGGACTCGCGATGGTTGCAGCAGCACGAGGTTATCGTTTAATTTTGACAATGCCAGAAAGTATGAGCATGGAAAGACGAGCGATGTTGCGTGCTTATGGAGCAGATTTAGAATTAACACCAGCTAGTGAAGGGATGCGCGGTGCAATTGATAAAGCTAAAGAAATCGCCGAAAAGACGGACAATGCTTTTATTTTGCAACAATTCCGCAACCCTGCAAACCCAAAAATTCATCGTGAAACCACCGCAGAAGAAATTTGGAGCGATACAGACGGCGAAGTAGACTTTCTTGTTGCGGGTGTCGGTACCGGTGGTACAATTACCGGAGTTGCAGAAGTACTCAAAAAACGTAAAAGTACTTTTAAAGTTATTGCAGTTGAACCAACAAATAGCCCAGTGCTTTCCGGTGGACAACCGGGACCACACAAAATTCAAGGTATTGGTGCTGGATTTGTTCCAGAAGTGCTGCGTCAAGATTTGATTGATGAAGTAGTCACTGTTAGTGATGAAGAAGCAATGATTATGGGTAGACGTCTAGCGCGAGAAGAAGGTTTGTTATCTGGTATTTCTTCTGGTGCTGCTTTATGTGCAGCGATTAAAATAGCTCAGCGTCCGGAAAATGCTGGACGTTTGATTGTTGTGGTTCAACCATCCTTTGGGGAGCGTTATCTTAGTACTCCAATGTTTCAAGATTTAGGGAAACAAGTTACCAGGGTCGTTTAATTGGTAATTGGTAATTGGTAATTAATGATTGCTAGTTGGTAATTGAGAATTGCTAATGGGGGAATGGAGAATAGGTAGGTTAAAGAAGAAAATGAATTATTGTAGATAATAAATAAATTTGTTAAATCTTCTTTCGAATCTAAATTTTTCCTTCTCATTCCCCCGATATATGACAGGTTGGTGAAAGTAAAGTAAGCATTCATCAAGCCTAAGAACTAAATAATAAAATACTTCTAAGTTTTGACTTTTTACTTATGTCCTACGGACACGCTATGCTAATGACTTCCGCGCAGCATTAATATTTATTTATAAGGCATTAATCCTAAACCTTTGATTACTAATAGTATGGCGTAGATTAACATAAATCCAGAAAATAAATTTTTATAAAAGTTTTGGGAGGTATTGGTAAACAAAAATTTTCCTAAAGTTAAGTAGATAGTGGCAGCAGCCAGAGAAAGTAATAATATATCAATGGAAAAAACTTCTGGCTGAAATATTGCCAGGACAATGATTTGAATAGTTGCAAAAAATAAATAACAAAAAGCTACACAATTAAGAACTTTTTCTTTACTGGTATACTGACTGCTGGAAAAAACAGAAAGTAATGCTCCACCCATATTAGTAAAACCATGTACGACCCCCATGATAACCAAAAATGGTTTTTGGAATTTCAAAACTACTTCCTGCATCTTTTTTTCAAAGGAAGGTACTGTTCTAAGTAGTAAAGAAAGAATCAGGAAAATCGCAATCCCAAATTCTAGTTTTAGCTTGACCTGCGCGTACAAATAATAACTTAAAGATAGGACAACAAAGGGAAGACAAAATATTATAAAGTTCATTGCCATTTTCCGATCTATGTTGTCGCGGTCTTTAAACAATTGCAAAGAACTGATGGTAATTGATGGAGGTAAAAGAGTGGCTAAAGTAAATGAAAAGTCATTCCCTAATAGCAACATGGTGGGAGTACCAAATACTAGCAATCCCATTCCAAATAAGGATTGAATCGCAGAAAAAACTAATACAACAATTGCTGTTGTAAACATAAAGCGCCTCTTAAAGTTATAGAAATTACAGTTCTATTACCTTTTGACATATGAATCAATTTTTTTTTGATAAAAATGAACGCCAAAATTTCTAGGTAGGATAGTGGCAAACTTCTCCAAACCACTAACTTATAAAGGTGAGACTTTCTGGAGACTTAGTTGTCAAATTAATTAGTGAAACAACGATACTATGTCTATTTTATACTTATTTAGCGATAATTACTGCTTTTTCTTTCCATGCACTTAATTCTATCTATGCAAATAAGTCAAAGTCTATACCTATCAAGAAATAAAAAATATTGATGATGATAGATGACGCATAATTAGCAGATATTTTCTAGCTACCAGAAACATATCTTGTTATTTGCTATATATAAAAAATAAATCTATGAGTAGATTTTTAAAGTATTTGCTAATATTCAGAATTTATGCTGAAAGGTACACGTAAAAATTTAATTTATATTTTTTCGACTGAATCATATTAAAAATGTATTAGTATGATTCATAGAAAGTATTTTAGCTAAAAATTTTCTTTGGAGTATTAGTATCCCCAGTAAGGTAAATAATAGTCAGATGAAGTTTTCAGCCTGTCGATGCTTGAAGTATTTTATCCGCTTAAAATTTTCATAGTACTGAAAAGGTGGAAAATGGCTTTATTTATTATAAATTAGCAAATTTTGCTGTTTTTACTGATTAATTATTTGTGCTTTAGAGTTTCATCATCGAGTTAATAACTGTTAATAAAAAAAACATAGTATACCCAAATAAAAAATAGTAAAATAGATTGATTCGTTTGTGTTTGTTGCGAGTTTGCAAAACTGACTAATAATATGAGTACACTATTTGAGCGAATTGGTGGTGAAGCAGCAGTCGAAGCTACAGTAGATAAATTCTATCTTAAAATTATGGGAGATAAACGAATCAATCATTTTTTTGCTGGGGTAGATATGAAGAAACAGCGGGAAAACCAGGCAGCTTTTCTAATGTTTGCATTTGGTGGTAGTGCCTACTATAGAGGTCGTTCACTACGGACTGCACACCATAAATTAGTCGAACAATGTGGATTGAAAGACGAACATTTTGATTTTGTATTTGAACATCTAGTTGCAACCCTAAAAGAGTTAAGTGTCGCAGAAGAATTAATTCAAGAAGTTGGTAAAAACCTAGAATCAGTTAGAATCTACATACTTAATAGATAAGTATTACTCAACCAGATTTTTTAGAGATATTTGCATTAATTTTAGGATTAAGATAAATTAAATAGCTGAGTAAATAATCAATAATATAACGAGAGTAAAAAAGTAATATTTACTCTTAAATATCACATTTTCACTTGATGATTTGGAGAAAATTCATCAAAAATAAAACTTGCTATAGATTTTCAATTTTATATAAATAAGCTTATAGTTTTATTCTATTGAAGTTGAATTTATTTTGTAAATAATTCACTTCTAAAGAGATATTTTATAAGTTTGATATTTTATAGGTTTGTAAAGATAAGTTTGAAAGCCAAGCTTGCAATTTAGTGACTTTGGTGTGTATAGTCAAAGTCGCCTATTGCTTTAATGTGTATTTTTATCGGATATCGATTCGGATAAATTTTGATTTAACAAAATCTTGAATCTTAAGGTTGAATATTAAATATATTATCCAGTAAGTGCTTGTTTGTTTTTTTGTCTATTTCTCCGCGCGCCAAAATTGTCATACTAAAAACTGTCGCGCTGTTCTATAGTTACTAACGAATGAAATCTGTATAATCCAAGATCGCTATAAAAATGTGAGTGTGAGTGATGTTGTTGAAATGGCAAAAAACACCGGGTTTGAGACTCGCGGTGGTTACAACGATCGCATTTTTCATTATCTGTTTAATTTTGACAGTGCATCGTTATTTCAGTTTTTATGCTTCTTTCGATCAGGGAATTTTTAATCAGGTTTTTTGGAATAATCTTCACGGTCGCTTTTTTCAGAGTTCTCTCTCTTCAAGTCTTTCCACTAATGTTGTCCATGCTGGGGAAATCGCAAAGGTTTACTACCACCGTCTTGGACAACATTTTACCCCAGCTTTATTGATATGGTGGCCAATTTATGCGTTATTTCCCACAGCAGCAACTTTAGCAGTATTACTAGTTGTGTTAATTACTGCTGGGGGTGTGGTTTTATATTTTTTGGCGCGGGAATATTTGGAACCACCATTAGCGGGAATGATTACTGCTAGTTACTATGCTGCAAATGCAGTAATTGGTCCGACCTTGTGTAATTTCCATGATATTAGCCAGATTCCTCTATTTATTTTTAGCCTACTGCTAGCGATGGAAAAGCGTTGTTGGTGGTTATTTTGGCTGCTAGCAATTTTAATTTTGGCTGTGCGGGAAGATGCTGGGGTGAGTTTATTTGGTGTTGGGGTTTACATGGTTTTGAGCAAACGCTTCCCTCGCGCTGGACTAGCTGTTTGCACCCTTAGTTTTGGTTATATGGTATTGCTGACCAATGCAATTATGCCAATATTTTCCGAGGATATTTCCAAACGGTTCATGTTGGAAAGGTTTGGACAGTATACCGACGCTCAAGAAGCATCAACTCTAGATATTATCTGGGGAATGGTTAGTAATCCTTGGCGATTAATTGTAGAACTAGTTACTCCAGTTGACAGAACTATTAGATACTTGCTCGGTCAATGGTTACCCTTAGCTTTTATCCCTGCAATTTCTCCACCTGCTTGGGCGATCGCTGGTTTTCCATTACTAAAACTATTTTTGGGTAAGGGTCAGTCAGTATTAGCAATTACTATTCGTTACGCTTTGAGCGTGGTTCCTGGTTTATTTTATGGTGCAATTATTTGGTGGTCAAAACATCCCAATAAATTTAAACAACCATTGTTTCGTCGTTTTTGGGTTGCTTGTATTTCTTTATCCATATTTTTTAGTTTTACGTCTAACCCCAACCAAACATTTTATTTTGTTATCCCCGACTCAATTAAACCTTGGGTGTACGTATCTTTACCAGAACAATGGCGTCATGTAGCTGCTATGCGTCCTTTGATAGCGCAAATTCCTGCAGAAGCGAGCGTTTCTGCTACAACTTATATTGTTCCTCATCTTTCCAGTCGTCGAGAAATTCTCCGCTTACCCATGCTCAAACTGGAAAACGATGAGCGAAAAGTGATACAGGTTGATTATGCCATAGCCGATATTGGGCGACTGCAGAAATATCAAGTAGCATTTAAAGGCGATCGCCATCAGCTAGAAAGAATAGTTAAACTTATCGATCAAGTAACGACGGATCGGGAATACGGGGTAATTGGTTTTGAAGACGGTGTTATTTTACTGAAAAAAGCTACCGTAGATAACGAGCAAGCACGCGTTGCTTGGAATGATTTTCGCCAAAAACTATCGGTCTGATAACGCAAGTTGCTAGTGCTTTATTCCATTACTTTTGAGGAGTTTGTAGTTGGGCTTTAACCCATTAAAGCCTTAGCATTACGGTGCTAAAGCACTACTACGAACCTTACCTTATCAAGCAAGATTAATGCGATCAAGTATTAGTAAAATCTTGTAAAGACTTACCATACTAAGTCTCTATAAAATTTTGCAACTAAACAAAGCCTGAATAAAATCGATAAAGTTTACATAGCCCCAGAATTACAAGTACTAAGGTTTTATAGAGTCAGCCATAACAAAGTAACAAATGAGACGTATTATAACTATCTCTCTATACTTGTCATTTTTTACTCCTGACTCAAATTTTTCATCATGAAAAGTAGAATATTACTTTTAGTAGTGTTAAAACTACTTTTAGTTATGCAAGATTACTTACTCACGGGAAGAAAATGCTTTTGTAGAAATTAAATAATTTAGACTTTCCATTCTCTTCATTCCTCCCCTAATGCTGAGGTATCGCTTCCGCTAAGGGGAGGTCAGGATGGGTTAGCTTTGGGGAGGTTAGAAGGGGGTTAGCCTTCTGGAAGATTAGGGGGGTTGGGGAGTTTAGGAAGAGGTTTTACTTACGAATATTAGTACAACTTCAGCGCTAGCCTAAAACTTTAGGTTTTATATTTCCGTGTTTGGCGAAGCATGCCGTGATTATTACTACAAGCTATCGAAAATACTTGTAGAAAAGGCTCTGTACTTCTAGGTCAAGCTTTGCAACTAATCTTGTTTCAGTTTGTATTGACCTTGTTTTGAAATTGTCTGGAATTTTGAACTTGTCTGGAATTTTGAACTTGTCTGGAATTTTGAACTTGTCTGGAAAAATTCTTGGTTCGGATTGGAAATGAGAGGTCTTGAAAGTTAGGGGATAAGAAATATATGAAAATACTAGTACTCACTTGGGAGTTTCCACCGCGTATTGTTGGGGGAATTGCTCGTCATGTTGCAGAGCTATACCCAGAAATAGTCAAATTGGGACACGATGTCCATTTAATTACACCAGAATTTGGTCATGCACCGATGTACGAGGTAGTGGAAGGGATCAAAGTACATCGAATTCCAGTTGCTCACGGTAATGATTTTTTTCACTGGGTAAACAACATGAACCAGAGTATAGGTATTCATGGTGGTAAAGTAATTCTCGAAGAAGGTCCATTTGATATTATTCATGGCCATGATTGGATTGTTGGAGATGCAGCAATTGCTCTCAAATATCATTTTAAAATTCCCTTATTAGTAACAATTCATGCCACAGAAGCCGGGCGTCATAACGGTATTTACACAGCAACTCAACGTTATATTAACGGTAAGGAAAAATCATTAGCCCATGAAGCCTGGCGAATTATTGTTTGTACCGACTACATGCGTCGGGAGGTAGAAAGAGCGCTCCATAGCCCTTGGGGTAAAATGGATGTGATTTACAACGGAATTCGCCCGGAAAAGAAACAACACCAACAAACCTTTCATCGTCAAGATTTTCGTCGCCAGTTTGCCGAAGATGGTGAAAAAATTGTTTATTATGTCGGTCGTATGACTCATGAGAAAGGTGTATCGGTATTATTAGATGCAGCCCCCAAAGTTTTATGGCAAATGGGAGGTTACGTCAAATTTGTGATTATTGGTGGTGGTAACACCGATCGCCTCAAGCAACAAGCTTGGAATTCGGGTATTTCTCATAAGTGCTACTTCACTGGTTTTATTACTGATGAATATTTAGATAAATTTCAGACAATTGCTGATTGTGCTGCGTTTCCCAGTCTTTATGAACCATTTGGTATTGTTGCATTAGAAAGTTTTGCAGCTCGCGTACCTGTAGTCGTATCTGATACCTGTGGCTTGCCGGAAGTGGTGAAACACACCAAAACAGGTATAGTCACTCATACAAATAATCCAGATTCTTTAGCTTGGGGAATCTTAGAGGTTTTGAAAAATCCTGGTTATCAGCAATGGCTGATAGATAATGCTTATGAAGATTTAGAAAGACGGTTTAACTGGTTTAAAATCGCTCAACAAACTGAAGATGTATATCGTAGATTAGTGGAAGAAAGGAAAGAAGTGCAGTGGTTGTAATTGGTGCTCGTTAAAATAATATACTTTCAGCATGATTACTCCGTACTGCGATCGCAGCGAACGCGGTGTTAGCATAAAGCCTAAACGGTAAAGCCTCTGGCTCCGCTTACGCCGTTAGGCGCAGTCTAGCGTGATGCGTAAGCGTCATATGGTAGTGGTAATTTGTTGCTTTTTAACCTAATGATTCTACTACTTACTTGTTCCTCACTTACTTTTTACCTTGATAACCCCACCATGGACTAGCGCTGACTATAGCTGCTGTCAAACCAGCCATTACTTCTGGAATTATGCTTGCACCGTTCACAGAAATCTATACAAAACTGCTCAAAAGTGATCAATGATAGTCTTCTATGTTTGTAGCCGGCGTCCAAAGGTCTAGAGCTACAGGGATAAACGGCAATCCCTCTATTCCCTTAAAAATATCGGGAATTACTTTACGAATAATATTCATACTGCCATTAGTATCTGCATTGATTAGCTTACCAGTGGCAGTTTGATATAGTCCTCTTTTAATGCGTTTACCACTAAATTTATATTTAGTATCTGGACTATATTTTGGCAGCTTGTCTCCATCTATAGCACTAGCTTTACTGGTGTAACTTTCCTCAGTGACAATAACTTCAATTCCAGATAATTTAGCCTTATAAGTTATTAAATTGATTAATCTGGAGTGAGGGATTTGAGTGAACTGCTGGTTATTAAGCCTACCAATACTGATATTTTGTTTCCAACCTTGATTATTACCAATAATCAAAGTTGAAATATTGTTTTTCAAGCACCAGTTAATTGCTCTACGACTAGCTGTGTGTAAGTAATTATTAACTCTATTATCACGTTTGTAATTTAACTGTTTAATTTGTCTCCAAGCTTCTTTAGATTGGGCATTTGCCAATTTTTTATTGAAAAATTGATTGATACTTTTCAATGGTCTACCGTTAACCAACAAAGGTTTTAAACCTGGTTGATTTGAAGTTATAGCCATCAAATTTGTCAATCCCAAATCAATACCAGCTACCCATGGGGATTGCTTTAATTCTATTGGAGCGTAGGTGTAGATTACCTCGATTACATAACAGTTAAGTTTTGGAACTATGCGAACTTGGTCTACTTTTTTTACTTTAGTGGGGAAACAAATATCAACTTGTGATCCGCGTTCGCCAAAGGCGCTTCTTAGCACCACCGCAGGTGACAGTTTAATTAAGCCTTTTTTTAGGGCAGGTTGTGATATTGCGTCACAAGGATAAATAACCACATACCTCCCACGTTCTTTATGTTTATAACCTGGTATTCTTGGTCTACCTAAATACTTGTGGGGATATTTCTTGAAGTCCTTTAAAGCTGATAACCAAGATTTCCAAGTTTCCGACACTTTCCTAACTATTTGTTTACTAACTTTAGTTGGTAAATACCTGTATGATTCTAAATTTTTAGTGGCGTGGTAAATATCAACACTGTTGTAGTATTTTCCTGTTTGAAAAAAGTATTGGCGTTGGGTATAAGTAGTGGCATTATATAAATGTTTTGCCTGTAAACTTAAATAGTCACAATCTTTCCAGAACTTATGCTTTCTATTAATTACATGCTTTTCTACTAGCTGCATCTTACATAACTCTTGGCGACCCCATTTGTTTGAGTTCTTAAATTTTTAAGCATTATACTCCAAGGATGAACAATATAGGAATAGTCAAGCTCTCAGGTTAAAAAATCTGTAACTTTTCTCCATAGTCAATTTACTTTTACTTTGATATTAAACAGATCTTCAATCCTTGAAGTGTAAACAGCAAAAATTAGGTGTAAGTAGCATGCAGGCATGTTTTTGAGTTGATGACAACAAATAAACCTACTCAATAAAAGTAGATTTGACTAGTTACGAATAAATATTACCTAACTGTTGCTAACCCACTTGGATTACTTGTATCTCTTTCACTGCTAAAAGCTATAATCTGTAAGCTTTTGGTCCTCGTCCTACGGACACGCTATTCTAATAGCTTGCATGCAGCGTTTATATTATTTATTTTTTACTCTTTGAGATAAATTTGCTACAACCATAGCTAGTTCAGTGGGGTTTACAGGTTTCGGTAGATGTAGCTGATAACCTTCTTCAAGAGCGCGAATTCTGTCTTCAGTTTTACAAGACATAGTTAAAGCTGCTGCTGGTATATTTGAAACTACGGGACCTTCAGGAAAATCATTACCAGTCAATTTGCGATCACGTAATTTTTGGAGCAAGGTAAAACCATCTCCGTCTATCATTTTAATGTCACTAAGCAGGACGTCTGCTTGCCAATGGCTTAAAATTTCCACAGCCTCTGAAACTGAATCTACAGTTCTCACGATCGCTTGAGATTTTCTGAGGATAGCGTAAATCAATTCACGACTCTCAGATTCGCTATCCACTACCAGAACTTTCAGTTCTTTTAGGGAAGAAGAGACGAACGAAGATTTGGAGTGGGGAACTGCTAACGATCTATCAGTAATATATTTATCCCGCTTGTTAACTTGCTCTTTTTTTCTTGGCAGTAATGGCAATTTTACGCTGAAGATTGTCCCCTTTATCTTACTGCGACTTTCAACATCGATAATACCACCATGTAACTCTACTAGATGGCGAACGATTGCTAAACCTAACCCTAAACCTCCGTAAGACCTACTAATGGAGATATCACCTTGATAAAAAAGCTCGAAGATGTGGGGAAGTCGCTCGGGACTAATTCCAATACCCGTATCGATAACTTGAATTTGGATATATTCAGTAACTGGTAATTCTTCTTCCTGGTGAATTTGGACATTTTTTTGCCCCATTACCAAAGACTCAGAAGCTGTAATTTGTGAAAGCTTGATCGTCACCTTACCACCTTGAGGGGTAAACTTGATGGCATTGGAAAGTAAATTCCAAATTATTTGTTCTAAACGATCCGAATCTCCTGGAATTGTTCTGATATCATCTTCCAGTATAGTTTTGACCTGAATTTTCTTTGCTTGAGCAGCAACACTTAGGGTTTGGACTACTCTTTGAATGATGACAACTAAATTACAATTCTCTACTCGTAAACATAGTTTACCCCTGAGAGCCCGAGAAACATCAAGTAAATCTTCAACAAGTTGTGTTTGAGTTTTAGCATTGCGCTCAATGATTTCTAGGGCTTGTGCTTTTTTCTTGGGGTCTAAGTGTTGTCGGGAACGTAACAATTGTGCCCAACCAAGAATAGCGTTAAGAGGCGATCGCAACTCATGGGAAAGAACAGCTAAAAAATCATCTTTAAAGCGGTTGGTGGCTTTTAGTTGTTCGATTTGCTGTTGATGAGAATTTATTAATTGTAGACGCTCCATTGCAACAGTAATTTGGTCGCACACGGTTTGCATCATTACTAACTCATCTGGCTGAAAATTTGAGCAACTATAACTACTTAATACGAGGATTCCTAGTAACTTATTTTGGATGATTAAAGGATAAATATAACCAGACTTAATACCTATTTTTCGCAGTTCTTCTGTTTGTGTTTCTGTTGATATTTGCAGATAATCTAAGACAATAGCCTCGCGTTCTGCTGCTACTGTACCATAAATTCCTTCATCTATCGGTAGCTTATCAATTCCCTCTGCTATCTCTGTACTAATACCACTATGAGACAGTAAGCGTAATACCTGAGATTTATCATCAACTACATAATAAAAGTAAGCATTTAAATCTATAAATTGAGTCAACTTAAAGAATAATCGATTGATAAATTCTTTTGGCTCTTGCTTAAATAATAAATTACTGCTAGTTTCTGCTAAAACTTTAAGTTTTTGGTCATCTAAGGATAATGCTTTTTCTGTCTGTTTAAACTCAGTAATATCTTGAATAAATACTACTCCTGTAGAATTGTAACCCTCTATAGCAGGTAAAGTATCTGCATAAATCATCAATGATTGAGTATATTCCGGCGTATGCCAATTAATTTCCAAACCATCTAATTTCTTGCCGTTAACTATTTTGAATCCTGGTGTTTCTTCTGGAGGAATAGAATTTCCAAATATATCAGTAAAGTAATATTCACTTGTATTTTTAGAATTTAAATTAAAGTTAAAAAATCCATTATAAGCAAATTTTTCTGCTGATTGATTAGCAAAAAGTATTTTTGCTGTTTTAGGTTCTATTAATAACAAAGGTATTGGGGTTAAATTTAATAAATCTTCTAACCATTTTTGCCTATGCTTTAAAGTTGCTTGAGCCTTTTTTTTCTCGCTCAAATCTAAGACAAAAGTTACAAATTTATTTTGACTCGTACCCTGTCGTACATGATTAATTAGAACAGGTATATGAGTTCCATCTTTGCGAATAAATTCTTTCTCATAAGGCGTACAAACACCTTTATCCCTTGCTTCGATTAACCTTTGTCGATCTAAATGTAAATATTCTGGCGGTGTGAGTTTTTGCCAATTAATTGTACCTGCACTTATATCGGAACGCTTATAACCAATTATCCGCAGAAACTCTGTATTGGCTTGCTCGATAGCGCCATTACTATCGCTAAACAAAATACCCATAATGTTTGCACCAACCAAAGTTTTGAGTTTTGCTTCATTTTCTTGTTCGCTTTGCACCAGTCCTGCGGGTCGATCGCGTTGATGAATTATTCTTTCGATGTGGGTTGCACATTGCCAAATCAATAGAGTAAATACTAATACGATCGTGACAACAAATAAGGATATGGCGAACTCTGCCTCATACCTATTGGTGTGGTAACCCTTCAGAATTAACCACCCAGTACCAACCGGAATGACTGCGGTAAGCACTATTAATCTACGTATAAGGGAGCTTTCATCGGTGTTTTGAGTAATTAACCGCATTATCCCTAAATCTGCACGGGCTGAGAGAATACCAGCACAAAGGACTGCAAAGCCAACTGCCGTACCTAATGCCATAGAAGCATAAGCAACGGTGCCATCAAGCCTTTTAACTTGATATGCATAGCTAACTAATACCAAAAAAGAAACTATTGTTGCGAGCAATGCCAAAATTTGGACGTACCAAGAATTTTGATCTCGATTCTTTTTACTTAGATTTCTTCTACTTAAAAGCTCTAAAGCAATTCCAACGAGTGTAAAATTTAATGCCGATGTTAGTTCCATGGTCGATGAAACTTGAAAACTCTTATCCCATGGCAAATCAATATTTTTAGTCAGAGCTAACAGATATTGAATCATGGAAAATGAAGCTATTATTAAAACCCCACAAGCAGAAAATCTGGCAATCTTTCTCAACAATAACTGCGAGTAAGAAACCTTAAGTAAAGATAAGTAAAGCTTTTCCCCTATTGTCCGCCTTCTTTGGGTGTCCCATAATCCCCCATCAACAGTAAGCTTACTCTTGGAGGCGACAACGGATAGCCACAGCGAGATGCCGGACAAAATAAAACAAAGTGCTATATCCTGTTTTATTGTCATCATAATCGCCCTCCAATCACTTGGAATAATTTAAACTTCAAATCAAGCTTCAAATTAAAAACTTCACCTTACAAACTTCACTTTACAAATTTCACTTTACAAATTTAAGAATACAAAATTAAGATTAAATACTTAAAATTAAAAATTTAAGAGTACAAAACTAAGATTATAAATTTCAAATCACAAACTTAAGATTATAAATTTCAAATCATAAACTTAAGATTATAAATTTCAAATCACAAACTTACACTTGAATACCCAAATCATTTATTTATACATCCTAAATAGCTAAAAGCGAACCCTAGGGCGCATACTGTTCGGGCAATTATAATTCTCGAGGGGAAAGGATCTGCATTCCGTCGAGGCAAGCGATTAGCGAGTGACATCAAATATCTTTGTTACCGCATCTATCTATCGCCGTAAACTAAAGTGTTTTTGGTAAATTTCTACCCTCTTTCACCTGTATTATATTTTACGTAACTCCCGATTTTACATCTATCTATATGCATATTTTCGATTATTGGTGTTAGGACTTTGATTTTGAGTCATAAGTCAATTCCTGATAGCACTAAGTACAGCTTTGGGATAATATATTGCGTCCTAACATCGGTAATTAATACGACCTATCAAGAACTAAATTTGTGTTAAGAAAATAACTTAAATCGCATTAATTGTGTTTCTATTGCTTCTGGCAAAGTTTTATTTAATTCCTTACTATTTTTAAACTGTAGAATCTGAGTTTGGGGTAAATCAAATGGAATTTGTCCTGGAAATTCTGGACGTTGCATTTGAACTATCAAGATTTGTTCGATACGTTTGCTTTGAATGGCATAACCAATTTCTATACAAACATTAGGGCTAGGAATTAATTGAATTTTTTCCTGTTTTTCTAACTTTGTAATTGGCGTAACATCAGCAATAAATAGCAAACTTTTCCGGATTTTTCGTAACTTCGTTCGGTTAAGTCTTGTAGGGTTATCTTTTGGTCGAGACGATTCCACCAAAGAAATTGGTAGACGCGATCGCAAGTTCAGTTTTTCTAGACTTTTAAGTAATCCATCTCGTAGCGAGTCAGCTGCTGCTTCAAACTCATTTTGCGAGGAGTAGAAAATAATTGGTTCTAACTGTGATAAGACCGATTGCTTAGTAAAATAAATTTCGTGACTAATCAAATCAATATTAGATACGCAATAACTACCACTACCCTCAATGTAGAATTCTATATTTTCTCCATCCAGATAACGCCAGAACCAAGTTGATTTTTTGATTTCCTGGCTATCTTCCAAAAAGTCTGCTCTCAACCCTGATTTCAAAAGACTTTTCTTGCTCAAACGTATATCTGGAGGACGTTTTTCCAACTCTTGAATTGGCTCATAGTCTTGAAGATACCACCCTCTCAGAGCAATGATCGACATAAGGCGTTGTTTATGACGAATTCAATTTAACTTTGTACAAGCTTACACCCAGCCGGACTCCCTCGAACAACCATAATCGAGTAAATACTCAACTGGGTGCTCAGTCATTATATGCTTTGATAATTTATTCTTCTGTAATTTATTCTTCTGCAATTTATTCTTCTGCAATTTATTCTTTTTCAGTAGTTGGGAACTGCAATGAGTATCAGAAGCGTCATAAGCAACTGACAAGGAAAAAATCATTAGTGGCATTTTTTTGCCTTGCGCTTTTTATTACCTCTTCCCATTCCGGGGTAACGTAGTTAACAATGGGTTGATATGTTTCAAATAATTCAACCTTATGCCTAGAAAACCTAGTGAATACTTAGTGCACGTGATACTTGAAGGCGGACATAAAGAAGAGGTCCGTTTTCCCACAATTCAGGAATTTCAAAAGTGGTACAGTGGGGAGCTTGTGCCAAAATCAGCTTCCAACGACTTTATCAGCGTGCCGATCAAAAATATTCAGGGAGAGTATATGGTTATACGTCCATCCCGAGTATTAGGGTTGCGAGTAGAACCAGTATTTAGTTCTAGTGTAGAAAGATTTACATAATTTCCATAAAAAATCTATGAAAAAAATGTTTGCTTTGGTTTCTTTGAGTCTGGGAATTACTCTTGTAACCCCTGTTTTTTCGGCATCCGCACAGGTCCGGCTACCCAGGAGATTACCGCGTTCATTACCAGTACCGAGTCAGTCACAGGAGTTGTCACCCCAAATACCAAGCAAACTAGAAACACCACCACCAGCCCTCAAGCCAATGGATATGGATTTTGAATGCAGTCCCCGACATGCTTGCTTGGGTTGGGATTCTCAATTATTTTGGGGTAGATTTGGCAAAACTGCCGATCGCTGGTCTATGGTAAGGTCTATCGACCACAGTTTGCGCTATCTCAAAACTCCTACAGCGGCTAGGGTTTATGCTGATTATCCTATAGAAGGAATTACCCTCGAACGGGTACGTCGAAGTTTATTACGTTTTCGCCAACTACTACTAAAGTCCAAAACTCCCACACAGTTACAAGATGCTGTTCGTCGGGAATTTGAATTTTATAAATCTATCGGCAATGACGGTCAAGGAACAGTTAAGTTTACCTCCTACTACGAACCGATATATGAAGCAAGTCGTCAGCGAACATCTGTTTATAAATATCCGTTATATAGACTACCACCAGATTTTGCACAATGGCCCCAACCCCATCCCAAACGCTTAGAACTGGAAGGTAAAGATGGTTTATTGGGGGATAAAAGTCCCCTCAAAGGTTTAGAGTTATTTTGGTTCCGCAATCGTTTAGATGCATATCTAATACATATTCAAGGTTCGGCAAAGTTAAAGTTAACGGACGGTACCACAACATCAGTCGGTTATGCAAACGGAACCCAATATCCTTGGACGAGCATTGGTAAGGAATTACTAAAAGATGAGAGAATTACTCGCAAAAGTGCTTCTATGCCGGGTATTTTACGTCACTTTAAACTGAATCCCGAGGATATGAACGAGTATTTACCCCGTTGGGAACGTTTTATATTTTTTAGGGACAAAGGTAATACACCGGCTGTAGGTAGCATAGGTGTTCCGGTAACTGCAGATCGTTCCATTGCTACTGATAAGTCGATTATGCCCCCTGGCGCTTTAGCGATTATTAATTCTTCATTTCCTTATCCTACTAAAGGGGGAGGATTAACTTATCGTCGGGTGAGTCGCTTTGTGCTGGATCAGGATACCGGTAGTGCAATTAAAGGTCCGGGACGAGTGGATTATTTTGCCGGTCGTGGAAAAATTGCTGGCGATCGCGCCGGGGTTACCGGTGGTCCCGGAACTTTATATTATCTATTGCTTAAAAAATAATTTTATGTTGAAAGGGAACAGCGTGGGAAGTGTGAGGAGTGTGGGGAGTGTGGAAAGTGTGGGGAGTGTGGAAAGTGTGGAAAGTGTGGAAAGTGTGGAAAGTGTGGGAAGAGAGTAAAAACGCTGTAACCTGACAACCCGATCCAAAAAGTTTTGTTTTTTTCAGGACGCGATTTTTGCGTCCTCTATTATTTTTGATTTTTATTTATTCTCCTAATCCCCAGTCCCCAGTCGCCAGTCCCCAATCCCTAATCGCAAAAATAATCCCTACAAATAGTTGCGAGTCATTTAAATTGCATTATGCTATTTACGCAACATGATTTCAAAGTAATTCTATTAACAAAATTATTGTGAGTAATGAAATTTAGCGAAATTGTAGAAAAACTGGGTGAAGCTGCTGTTTCCAATAGTTTGACAATCAATAAAGAACTCGATCCGGAAATTACAGGAACCGCAGCCATTGATGATGAATCAAGTTCTAGCACCATTAGTTATGTTGAAGGGGTAAAATTTAAAACTTTTGTTAATGCTACTAACGCCAGCGCTTTAATTTTACCGAAGGACAAAGACTTACAAACTCAAGCCTTGGAAAGAGGTATAGCTTGGATTGAAACCTCAAATTCAAGACTTTTATTTGCCAAGACTATTGCTATTTTCTATCAACCTTGGCGTCCGGCGGCTGAAATTCATCCCACTGCTGTGATTCATCCCACAGCCAAAATCGGTCTTAATGTCTATATTGGTGCCCATGTTGTTATTCAAGCAGAAGCTGAAATTGGTAACGATGTGTGTATTCATCCCAATGTAGTAATTTACCCCAATTGTAAAATTGGCGATCGCACAATTTTGCACGCCAACTGCAGCATTCACGAACGAACCCAAATTGGTATGGATTGCCAAATTAATAGTGGTTCGGTTATTGGTGCTGAAGGTTTTGGTTTTATCCCAACTGCAACTGGTTGGGAAAAGATGCATCAGTCAGGTTACACAATTTTAGAAGATGGTGTAGAGATTGGTTGCAATACCACCATAGATCGCCCAGCAGTAGGAGAAACAAGAATTGGGCGGAATACAGTTATAGATAATTTAGTCCAAATAGGTCATGGCTGTAAGACCGGTGTAGGTTGTGCGATCGCTGCTCAGACTGGGATGGCTGGAGGTGTAGAGCTTGGAAATCGAGTTATACTTGCCGGACAAGTGGGAATTGCAAACCAGGTAAAATTTGGTGATGGGTCCATCGCCTCGGCAAATTCTGGAGTTCATTCTGATGTTCCTCCCGGAGAAACCGTTTCTGGTTATCCAGCGGTATCCCACAGTCAATATTTGAAAGTATCGGCTATTTTGAACCGTTTACCAGAAATGTATCAAATGTTCAGAAAATGGAAACGAAAGCTAGGAAATCTTTGACTTTTCCTAATGAAGTCCTTCTTACTTAATGTTTGCTTAAGCTTTTTTGTTTGATGCCAAATCCGATTTTTAAAACCCCTTTATATTTTTTGGGATTTCCCCCCACACTTTCCACACCTCCCACACTTCCCTCTCTCATTTTAAAAAGGGGCAATTAACCCGGATTTAGTATGAGTTCCAGCAGCCCCAATATCCGGGGCATTTTAATATTTTGGGGGTACATTTTGGGAATATATTTTGGAAGTAATATCTTATAAGAAAAACTTTATGAATAAAATATTACAAATCAAACTTCTGATATTTTGTTATTGTCAATTGTGCGTGTTAATCTCACCATGATGTTAAAATTTTTCGATCTATATTCGATTTATCAACTTGAAAATATTTTGTATTCCAGCACACATTACAAAATGGTTTAGAACAAAAATCAATTATTTCAATATGTGAAAAATAATCTAATTTTAGCCTGATGTGTTTGACGCACACAAATTATCAATTTCAAAAACTAGTTTTAAAAAACTACAAAAAGATACAAGACATAACATCATAACCTAAAATTAATGGTTATGCTTAACTTTCTCTATTGTGACTAACCTGTCAGAAATTTGCTGAGGCTAATATCAAAAAACACGTTAGAGTATTAGTGAAATTAGTTTGTGTCTATAGTAAATTTTTTTTCATTATGAGATACGGTTGCCATTTCAGGTTATTTAGACAACAATTTATATTCGCATATCTCAATAAATAGCTGAGCACACTGAAAATAAGCTTGCTCCTCTCGGAAATTTCGAGTTAATTAAATTGTATTTGATTCGTTTTGACTTCTCAAACAAAAGAATTTACATAACACACACACATTTTTAGGGGATTTATATTTTACGAGTACGTTCTGCGAATATATCCTTTAATCAAATGGCTATTTACATAAGCTCATGTAGAATTTATAGCGATTGTATTCGTAATTTTATTTATAGCTGATAGAGAAGCATCGGCTAAATTTGTTTGGAGAAATCACTATGCCTCAAATTAATCTTGCGGAAAATATCCGGGGCGAAAAAACGAGTAACTTATCCGTTGGTAAATACACCATTGAACTTAGTAATATCAATGGTGCTGTCATTGAACAGGGAACTAAACCAGAAGTACTTCTAATAGATCCACCTTCCCCAAGCGATGGGGCGCTTACAAAGCTTAAGGGAGATGATGAACTGATAGACTTGGAAAGCATAGTTGAGCAAATTGCTGCAATTCTCCAGTCTAGTCAGTACGTGGAATTACGTAGTAAGCCGGGATTAGAACAAACAGCTTTGTTGCGTTGTTTGGCAAATCACAGTCAAATCAATTCCCTGTTTTCCTATAAGGTTATCTACTTACAGGTATTTCATCCAGAAGTTGAAGACATACTTCAGCGTATTTGGGAAAATTTTTATCGCACCGATATTTCCTATAAACCCACCCCAGAAGAAATTCAGCGAGATATTGCACAGAAGGAAGTATTAGTCGTACTCGACGAAAATAAACTAATACAAGATGAATTTAAAGAACTGTTTAAAAGCGCAGCAAAATGTAAATTTATTTTCACTTCTTCTCAGAGAAAAATCTTAGAGCCCAAAAATGTTATTGATTTAACTGGGTGGAAAGAAAAAGATACAATATTGTTTTTGAAAAATTACTTGCAGCATTCCTTGAATGATGAAGAGCTAGAAGCGGCAAGAGTTTTACATGCAAAACTAAAAGGAAACCCAACATATATCAAGTTAGTAGTAACCAATATTACTCAACGTGGTTTGGCACTAAGTCAATTAGTATCCGAGTTCTCTGATACTGCACCCGAACAGCATATTATTAAATATATCCTTGCATCTCTAACACATCAACAACGCCACATAGTGGATTTACTCACAGTGATGGGAGATGTGGGTCTAGATGGGAATCAAGTAGTATCGATAACCACATCTTCAGAATATTCTCAGATTCTGAAAGAGTTGTGTGAGGTTCATATACTAAGATTCGATGGTTCTCGCTACACTCTCACGCTTGTAATTCGAGAATTTTTGTCTCCTCCAAGTAAATTAATTGAACCCCTAGAAAATGCATTAAATTACTTTAAAAAGGTAGGGCAGAAATATCAATCAAAACCCGATCTCCTATGTCCAGAAATCGATGCCATACTACAACTGTTAGAAATTGCAGTTACAGCGAGTCGTTGGCAAGATGTAGTATTTCTGGGAATGTCTGTAGAAAGTTCCTTAGTCTTAAATAAATCTTGGGGCTTGTGGAAACAAGTACTACAAAGAATATTACAAGCATCGCAAGCTAGCCAAGAAAAAGCAATTCAAGCTTGGGCTTATCACCAGCTGGGTACTTGTTACCTGTGCTTAGAAGATGTTAGTACAGCAACTGATTACTTAAACAAAGCATTAGACATACGTACATCTTTAGACGACCAAACAGCAATTATCGCCACCGGTCATCATTTAGATTTACTCCAACTGAATTTTGATTCCCATTTATCTAGCACTCCAATAGCCGATACCAACGTATTCACAAACGATACGACCTTACTTTATTCGCAACTAGAATCCAATCGGGATGAAACTCAAATTCCTTCTGATACTCATGTTGCAGATAGTAATTTACAGCGGAATGAAGATAAAGAATTACCAACTCGAATATATCGAAAGGGATCGTTCGAATTTTTGAAAAATTCCCCTCCTGAAAAAACTTCTTCCCCATCAAAAGGAATTATTGCTGCAGGGGTTTTCCTGTCTGGAGGATTGGTAGGATTACTCAGTTGGAATCGTATAACTCATACACCTGAAAATTCAACTTCTGATAATCCTCCGGATAATTCCCAATCCATTTCACCTGTGGTAGATTCAGTCCCAAAACCCGTTTCAACTCCTTCCTCGGTTAGTAAGCCTGAGCCCATATATTTGCCTCCAATTCCAGAAATAGCGTTACCAACATCGTCCCAGCTTGGAGAGCCTCCCGCTCCTGAGCCGCCTTTGGTACCATCAGCCGAACATCGGCATCCCCCCAATCAGAGAAATATATATAACTTCAATCCAAAGCTACCCAAAGAAATTCAGAAGAACAATTCTAAGAAAAATCCTAAAAAGTCTAAATCTTCAACTGAATCAACTACCGAATCAGATTTTCCAGGATTGGAATCTCCATCTCCTCCACTTCCCCCCCTGTCACCAAATATAGAACTCAGTCCCAACATCAATCAATCTACTTCCCAAGTTCTCTCTAGTCCTAAAGCTATATCCACACCCAGAGCAAATATCACCCCCACTCCCATTCCAACTCCAAAACCTAATCCGACTCCCAAACCGAATCCAAACCCAAAACCCAGTTCTGCCGATTCAAATTCAGATCATTCAAATTCAGATCATTCAAATTCAGATCATTCAAATTCAGATCGTTCAAGTTCAAAGTCTACAGTTTCACCAAATATCAAAACTGCTCCAGGTAAAAAAAATAAATCTTTACAGAATTCGGGTTCAAACCAAGTAATACCAGAACCTATGGTAGTACCCGGTTTTACACCGATATCTGTGGAATGATTTTGGGTCGTGGGTAATGGGTAGTAGGTAATAGGTAATAGGTAATGGGTAATGGGTAATAGGTAATAGGTAATGGGTAATGGGTAATAGGTAATGGGTAATGGGTGGTAATAGGTAATGGGTAATGGGTAATGGGTAATGGAATGGGTAATGGGAATCATAATTTTTTCCAATCCCCAGTCCCCAATCCCCAGTCCCCAATATCTAATCCTTAATTCCTAACTTTTCTAAAACAGGTTTGGTATCAACTACATGGCGAGATAAACCTAATTCTTTAGGACTTACGCCAACAGCTAAAGCAACTAGTTGGGGGAAATGCAGTACAGGTAAGCCGAGCTTTTCGCCGATGACTTTTTCTACCTCCGGTTGGCGAGAATCTAAGTTCAAGTGACACAAAGGACAGGGAGTTACCAAGCAATCAGCCCCTGCTTCTAAGGCTTCTTGAATGTGTTTCCCAGCCATTTGAAAAGATTCTTTTGCTGCATAACTAGAAAGTGGCCATCCACAACATTGGGTACGACCTCGATAATAAATTGGTGTAGAACCCACAGCACGAAATACATTTTCCATCGCTTCAGGATGAAAAGGATCATCGTTGGTCATGGATTTTTGTGCCCGGAGTAAATAGCAACCATAAAAAGCCGCACATTTTAGGCCCGTTAATTTACGAGTAACTCGTTGGACAATTTCTTCGACACCAAAGTCAGTAACTAAAGCATAAAGAAGATGCTTGACTTGCGTTTTTCCCCGATAGGGCAAACAACCTTCTTTCTCTAAAAAATTATTAACTCGACCTAAATACTCAGGTTGTGTTTTTTGGTATTCTTTAAGCCGTTCATCTACATTGCCAATAACACCTTGACAAGTACTGCAATGGGTTAATAAAGGTAAATTTAATTCCTCCGCTAAAGCAATATTTCGGGCGTTGACAGTATCTTCTAAAAGTTGGGAATCTTCTTTGAATGTACCAGAACCACAGCAAGCTGCTTTTTTGAGTTCAAACAGTTCAATTCCCAGAACTCGGCAAAGAGCAACGGTTGATTGATGGAGCTCGCCACAAGCTCCTTGAGCAACACAACCTGGGTAGTAAGCATATTTTAGTGTCCGCGATAGCATAAAATTCTATTAATTGGGAACATGAAGACTTGACCGAACAATTATCGATCGCAGCTTGTTATGATGGATGATTAATTGTATGCACTGAAAAGTATGTAGTTGAAAAATAGGCGCTAAAAAATTTCATAATAATTGGAAAATAGAAGCATTCTTACGGTGTACCCGATCGCGCTTTCCGATAAGATGTATATGCTCAAAATTATGGCATCATTCAAGAGCCAATTGTAGCAACCTCAAACCAGGATTTTTATCTATGAGTCAAACAGAAATTTTTGAAAAGGTTAAAGAAATTGTTACCGAACAGTTGAGTGTTGAGGCAGAAAAAATCAAGCCTCAATCCAATTTTGCTAACGATCTAGGGGCAGATTCTCTCGATACGGTTGAATTGGTGATGGCTTTGGAAGAGGAATTTGATATTGAAATTCCTGACGAAGCTGCTGAGAAAATTACAACAGTTCAAGAGGCAGTTGATTACATCAACGATAAAGTCGCTGCATCTGCCTAAAATCTGCAGCAATCGAGTATTGGGTGAGGAGTCATGTTGTAAGATAGTCTGATTTTTCCTAACTTCTCTTCTGGGGGAACGCCAGTAAAACCCCGCTTCCTAAAATTTATTTTTTCTGGAATTTATTTTTTCTGGAGTTTATTTTTTTCTGGAATCTATTTCCCTGAATTCTGGAATCTATTTTCCTGAGATTTATTTTCCTGAGATTTATTTGTGGAAGACTTTGGTAAAAATAAAGATTCCCTCAGTATAGTAAAGCGAGCTTACCGGAACCGGGCAAGCTCTCCCAAGTCAAACTTACATCAGTCAGACTTAAAGATTTACAGAATGAAAAACTATAAATCGGGAAAGTAAAAATTAGGAAAAACATTTCTGAGGCTGACTCCTCAGGACTCATAACTTAATAACTCATAACTCATAATTCAGTAGGCAGCTTGGGACTCTGCCTCAATTTCTAGGTAATTTTTTTCTACCATCATGACAGATTATAAACGTAAGCGCGTTGTTGTAACTGGTGTGGGCGCGATTACGCCGATTGGAAATACACCAGATGAATATTGGGAAGGCTTATTAACCGGACGTAACGGAATTGGTGAAATCAGTGCATTTGACGCATCTAAACATAATTGTCGCATAGCTGGTGAAGTAAAAGACTTCGATCCTCAGAAATATATGGCTCGAAAAGAAGCCAAGCGCATGGATCGGTTTTCCCAATTTGGGGTTTCAGCGGCAAAACAAGCTTTGGCAGACGCAAAGTTAGTTATTAACGAACTGAACGCAGAACAAATTGGCGTGATTATTGGTTCTGGTGTTGGTGGTCTAAAAGTAATGGAAGACCAGCAAACAATTTACTTGGATCGCGGACCAGACCGCTGTAGCCCTTTTATGATTCCAATGATGATTGCTAATATGGCTGCGGGCTTGACAGCAATTCATACAGGAGCAAAAGGACCAAACTCTTGTTCCGTAACAGCTTGTGCTGCAGGTTCTAATTCCATTGGTGATGCTTTCCGCGTAATTCAAAACGGTTATGCCCAAGCCATGATTTGTGGCGGATGTGAAGCTGCAATTACACCTTTAGGGATAGCTGGTTTTGCTTCAGCAAGAGCACTTTCAACTCGTAATGATGATCCTCAAAAAGCTTGTCGTCCTTTTGACAAAGACAGAGATGGATTTGTCATGGGTGAAGGTAGTGGAGTGTTAATTTTAGAAGAGCTAGAACACGCAAAAAGCCGTGGTGCTAAAATTTACGCTGAAATTGTTGGTTATGGAATGACTTGTGATGCCTACCACATGACTTCTTTGGAACCTGGTGGAGCAGGACCAGCGCGTGCGATCCAGCTGGCTCTGAAAGATGGTGGACTTACCGCAGAAATGGTGAGTTACGTTAATGCCCATGGTACTAGTACCCCTGTGAACGATCCTAATGAAACTGCTGCAATTAAAAAAGCTTTGGGCGAACATGCTTATAAAATCGCTGTAAGTTCCACCAAGTCAATGACAGGACATTTGTTGGGCGGTTCGGGCGGGATAGAAGCAGTAGCGACAGTATTAGCGATCGCTAACAGCAAAGTTCCACCAACAATTAATTTAGAAAATCCCGATCCAGAATGCGATTTAGATTATGTTGCGAATGAAAGTCGCGCATTACCTGTAGAAGTTGCACTCTCCAATTCTTTTGGATTTGGCGGTCATAACGTCACGTTAGCATTTAGGAAGTACAACTAATTCTTAATATTTAAGTCTCAAAATTTGAGTTGCACGTTTATTTTCTTCCTAGTATTGAAGGAATTGGCAAATCGGTAGCGGGTCACAGTAGCAGGTTCCAAATGAATGAAATTCTGAAAAAATTGTGAAGTGCAGATCCAAAGCAATTTGTAGAAAAAAACAGTTTAGGGAAAAGTGCGTTTCACACTTTCCTATGGCTTTAAGCTTCTCAATTCAGAACTGTGAATCCTGAATTATTTCTGGATTCTGGCTCCTGACTCCTGTTAGCATAGCGAGGTAACTGCGCACAATCCTGCTACATATCTCTAGGCAATACTAGGAGTGAATTAGCCTTCATTTTTCGGTGTGACTGACAACGGAATAACGACTGTTACACTTCGTAAAATGAATGTGAATCTGAAAGGTCGAGATATTAATCCCAAATTTTCGCTCCTTGTGAGAGAGCAAGTCACAATGGGATGATGGATATGCAGTCTTGGGAAAATTTAAAACAAACCCGAGCAAGATGCTCATGAGAGTACTAACCCGTCGTTAAGAATAAGAGATTATGGCTGTTGCAACCCAATCCCTTGAACAACTTTGTATTAATTCGATTCGCTTTTTAGCAATTGATGCTGTAGAAAAAGCGAAATCTGGTCACCCTGGTTTACCAATGGGTGCAGCACCGATGGCGTTTGTACTTTGGGACCGTTTCATGCGGTATAACCCCAAAAATCCCAAGTGGTTCAACCGCGATCGCTTTGTTTTGTCTGCTGGTCATGGTTCCATGTTGCAGTATGCTCTACTGTACCTGGCTGGTTTTGACAGCGTGAGTATCGAAGATATCAAACAATTTCGTCAGTGGGGTTCTCCAACTGCTGGACACCCAGAAAACTTTGTCACACCAGGGATAGAAGTAACCACCGGTCCATTAGGTCAAGGAATTGCTAATGGAGTTGGTTTGGCGATGGCGGAAGCACACCTTGCTGCTAAGTTCAACAAACCGGATGCAAAGATTGTTGACCACTACACCTATGTTATTTTAGGTGATGGTTGTAACATGGAAGGCGTTTCCGGTGAAGCTTGTTCTTTTGCTGGACACCAAGGGCTAGGTAAACTGATTGCTCTGTACGACGACAACCATATTTCCATCGACGGTTCTACCGATCTTGCATTCACCGAAGATGTTTCTAAGCGCTTTGAAGCTTATGGTTGGCATGTTCTTCACGTTAAAGATGGTAATAACGATTTAGAAGGAATTGCTAAAGCCATCGAAGAAGCAAAATCTGTTACCGACAAACCATCGATGATTAAGGTAACAACTACCATCGGTTACGGTGCGCCCAACAAACAAAATACATCGGGAATTCACGGTTCTGCTCTTGGAACTGATGAAGTTAAAGCTACCCGTGAAAATTTGGGTTGGGAATACGAACCCTTTGATTTACCAGCAGATGCTTTATCTCACATGCGTAAAGCTGTAGATCGTGGTGCTGGCTACGAAGCTGATTGGGAAAAAGCCTACGCTGACTATAAAGCTAAATATCCCCAAGAAGCAGCTGAATTTGAACGTCAAATTAACGGTCAACTTCCCGATGGTTGGGATAAAGTATTACCTAGCTATACTCCTGCAGATAAAGGACTTGCTACCCGCAAACATTCTGAAACCTGCCTCAATGCTTTAGCATCGGTAATACCTGAATTCATTGGTGGTTCTGCGGATTTAACCGGCTCTAACCTGACCAAAATCAAAGATAATGGAGCATTCCAAAAAGGACAGCACCAAAACCGTAACGTCCACTTTGGCGTGCGGGAACATGGTATGGGTGCAATTTGTAACGGTATTGGATTGCATGGTTCGGGATTAATTCCTTACGGTGCAACCTTTCTGATCTTCACAGACTACATGCGTGCAGCCATCCGCCTATCTGCTCTATCCCAAGTTGGAGCCATTTGGGTGATGACCCACGATTCCATTGGACAAGGTGAAGATGGTCCTACCCACCAACCCATCGAAACTTTAGCTTCACTAAGAGCTATTCCTAACTTGACAGTATTTCGTCCTGCAGATGGAAACGAATGTTCTGGCGCTTACAAAGTAGCGGTCGAGAATGCTAAGCAAAATAAACCCACTTTGTTAGCCTTCACTCGTCAAGGTGTACCTAATTTGGCTGGAAGTTCTGCAGCAAATGCAGCTAAAGGTGCATACACTGTAGTTGATTGCGACGGTACTCCCGATATAATCCTAATTGGTACTGGTTCTGAATTACAGCTCTGTGTGGGTGCAGCTGAAAAACTCACCGACAAGAAAGTTCGAGTTGTTTCTATGCCTTCTTGGGAAATGTTCGAAGCACAGGATGCAGCTTACCAAGAATCTATTTTACCGAAAGCTGTCACCAAACGTGTAGCTGTAGAAGCTGGTGTGAGCTTTGGTTGGGAAAGATACATCGGTGCTGAAGGTGGTAGTGTAACCATCAACCGTTTTGGTGCTTCTGCTCCTGGCGCTGTTTGTATGGAGAAATTCGGCTTTAGCATTGATAATGTAGTTGCCAAAGCTAAAGAAGTTTTGGGTTAGTAGTAAATAAATAATCTCTGAATAAAAGTTTGGGGTGGGCGAAGATTAGCCCGCCTTTTTTGTGTTTGAAGGGAATGGAGAACAGGGAACAGATAATAAAAATTATACCAATTCAATCAATCATTGCAATAGATTCTCCCGTAGAGACTTACCACGGTACGTCTCTACAAAAATTTATTTGTCTCATTATTTTTCTAAATTGGTATAAGACTACACTTTAGTCAAACTATTCCATATACTCGTATTTACAAGTAATTTTCTTGATTCATTAAAGTTGGTAACATAATAATAAATTCTGTACCTTTACCAGGTTCAGATATTACTTCTATTTCGCCCTTATGTTTTTTAACAATACTGTAGGAAATCGATAAACCTAAACCGGTACCTTTACCTATGGGCTTGGTTGTAAAAAAGGGGTCAAATAACTTTTCTTGAATATTTAAAGGGATCCCTGGACCATTATCTTTAATTCTTATACGTACAGATTTATTTACTTTAGTTTCAAGAACCTCTGTCTGAATTCTAATCTGTTTACTAAATTCCTCCGGCTGTTCTTGTAAAGCATCCATTCCATTGTTAAGGATATTCATAAAAACCTGGTTTAGTTGTGCTGGATAACACTCAACCAGCATCAAATCTCCATATTGTCTTACCACCTCAATTCCTTTTTTGATTTGGTGATTGAGTAGTAATAAAGTACTCTCAATACCTTCATGAATATCAATAGCTTTAGCTTCAGCTTCATCCAAGCGAGAAAAATTACGTAATGAGAGGACAATATCACGGATACGTTGAGCACCTATTTTCATTGAAGAAAGAGTTTTGGGTAAATCATCGGTAACAAACTCTAAATCAATGTTTTCAATTTCCTCTAAAATTTTTGGACTGACATCAATGTGTTCTTCTTGATAAAGCTTTAACAAAGCTAACAAATCGTCAACGTAGCTATTAACATGCCGAATATTGCCGTATATAAAGTTTACTGGATTATTTATTTCATGAGCTACCCCAGCTACCATTTGACCCAAACTAGACATCTTTTCAGTTTGAATTAATTGGGATTGTGTTTGCTGGAGATTTTGTAAAGCTTGGGAAAGTTCCTGTGTTCGTTCTTCCACTCTTTGCTCTAATGTTTGTCGAGCAAGCTCTAACTCATGGATATACTTGGAAACTGTCTGAATCATCTGGTTGAAGGAACTCGCTAATAATCCTACTTCATCTTTGGTAGTAACTGGGACTATAAGGTCAAAATTAGACTCATTAGCAACTTTTTGAGCAACTTTTGTAACTGCTGTTAACGGATAAGTTATGAGCCAAGTTGTAAAAAATGCTAAGAAAATAGCGATAGCTACTGACAGCAAAATACTATATTTGGTTATATCTGCCTGTAATTGTATAGCCAGATTCAAGTTAGTGTTTGCTGCTCGTTTTTTATCTTCCGCAAAGGCAATTAATTTATTTAGTTCTTGAATATCTTTTTCTAACTGTAATGCTTCTAGGGACTCAAGGAAATTTACCAAAAGATTTCTAGAATTTCTGGTATCTATTGTTTGGTTGTCGGAATTAATAATATTGAATTTATTAATGGTAGTGACTAATTTTTTTCTATATGTTTGTGTTGTGTCTTTATGTTTTTGAATAAAATTTTGCAAATCTGCTAGGTTTTGCCGTTGTAATCCTTGATTTTCATGACTTATCTCATTTTCTAATTCAGATAAAACAGCAATTATCTTATCAGAGTGTATCAATAAATAGCTACTGTAGTTTTCTAATAAATGGGGATTTGTGATGTAAGGAATAAACTGAGATTTTGTCTCTAATAAAGAATCTTTCAATTGCATCAGCAAAGCTGATTCTCTGTGACTAATTTCTTGTTGTTTTAAAGCAGGTTGTTTCCAATAAACATCTCCTACGAATAAACCAACAGTTATTCCCATAGCAGCAATACCAATGGTAATTCCATAACCTATGGTAATTTTATGACCAATCTTGGTCTTATCTATTATTCTTTGGAACCAGCTGTAACTATTTTTTTGGAATATATTTTCTGCTTGGGAATTCATCCAAGAAATTTTTAGTCTATTTCCCGAGAGTAAACTTGATTTTATAGATTTCATAATCAAGATTTAAAAGTATGTAAATATATTTATAGACTTGCTTGTAAATCCAGTTAATAAAAACTCCTGTAACATTTAAATGAATATTTAATATTCCATTAATCATTAACGAGTCTTTTATTGCTGTATTGAGTCACTAAAAAACTTTAGATCATAAGTGATTGTTGTCTTTGTTTATGTTTTTTGGAAAATTAAAATTAAATAATTACTTTGATATATAACTTATGATATAAATGTTGAGCACAAAATATAAAAACTATTATTACTTAAAGCGATGGTATATTATAAATAATTCTATTTTTATCATTAAGCTAACTGTTTGAAATCAGTATTTATAACATAAAAATATTTTTGGTGATTCAAAACAGGCTAATTAAATAGAAAGCGTAGTTGATTTCAGTTATTTTGCTGGTATAAATGGGAAAAATATAAATAGATAAATATAATATTTTTGAACATAAATTGCTAAAAATAAAATGATATATTTAAAGCAATCTGTATTAATATCACTAACTTTATTTACTGCTTCATTTTTACAAGCTTGTAGTCAATATCCATCAAAAAATACTATTTCCTATGCTCAAGATAATTTGACGTTAACTGGATCCAGTACCATCAAACCTTTAGTTGTAGCGATCGCTAAGCGTTATCAAGCTAAATATCCCAAGGTACGAATTAACATTAAAACTGGTGGTTCTTCTCAAGGAATTAAGGATGCTAGCGAAGGAAATGTTGATATTGGTATGGTTTCGCGTTCTTTAAAAGCAAAGGAAAAACATTTATTACCATTTACCATTGCTAAAGATGGTATATCGGTACTAATACATAAAAACAACTCAATTAAAAGTCTTACGAATAAACAAATCGTTGACATATACACTAATAAAATCAACAATTGGCGACAAGTTGGTGGTAAAGATGCGCCAATTTTTGTTGTCAGCAAAGCAGAAAATCATTCTACTGGTAAGCTGTTTGCTAAATTCTTTCAAGTTCCGATCAAAGATATTAGTGCGGATAAAATTATTGGTGATAATCCAGAAGCGATTGTAGCAGTTAACGAAAATCCTAACACTATTGCTTACGTATCTATTGGTGCGGCTGAATATGATATCGTTCACGGTGCACCTTTAAAACTCTTACCGATTGAGGGAGTCGCTGCTACGATCGCAAATGTCAAAAATGGTATCTTTCCCCTTTCCCGTCCTCTAAATTTAGTGACGAATTCTAAACCAACTGGATTAAAAAAAGACTTTATTGACTTTGCTCGTTCTGAAAAAGTATATGACTTAGTAAGGGAGCAATCCTTTGTGCCAACAAAATCAGAATCTACGCTTTAAGGGAATCTAAATTTTAATAACCCATCAGATCAGGACTTACGCAACTGTCACAGTGCGCTCGCCAATATATAGTATTTATGTATTACTTTGTTCAGAGTTTCGAAGCTTTAGAATCTAATATCCCGATTTACACTACATTTGTCCAAGCTCAAGTGGAAATAGAACTTGAGCAGCAGGTAGAAATTAGATAAATTTGTGCTGTATCTGGTGTGTTCGCAAACCCCAACAAGCACCAAAAACCTCTCCCCAAATTTCTTTTCGTAAATGGAGAGAGGTTTGAAGGTCAAAGAACCGCAACTTCAAAAAACCACAAATTCAAAAAACCACAATTAAATATTCACAATATAAGGAAAATTGATCGCTCCAACCCTAGCATCATTGACTAATGCTTGATACACCATCACCGCAACTTCAGCCCTTGTTGCATCGCGGGTGGGGTTAAGCTGTTTCAAATTGGGATAATTCACGATCAGTTGTTTTTCAACTGCTGTAGCTACTTCATCTTTAGCATATTGAGGAATATTCCCTCTGTCATTGAAGTAATTTAAATTATTCTCTACTCCACCAAGGAGTTTGAGTCCGTTAACTAAAGAAACAATTACTTGAACCCGTTGGATATTTTGATTGGGGTGGAAGGTTCGGTCTGGAAAACCTGAAAGGAAACCACCTTCATAAGCTTGTTGAATTACTCGATTAGCCCAAAAATTTTCCTTAACATCTTTGAATTTAATCGCTTCCCGTTTCGCAGGTGGGTTAAAAGCTTTGACAAGTAAAGCAGCATATTGCGCCCGTGTCATCGTAACATCGGGTTTAAAAGTAAGGTCGGGATAACCTTTGACTATATCTATTCTGACCAATTCTTGAATAAATATTTCCCCCCAATGACCAGAAATATCCCTTAATCTAGTAGGGTTTGGTAAAGGAGTTGGGTCTGGTACGGGAATAGGTACAGGCGTAGGATCCGGTTCTGGTGTGGGGTTTGGTACGGGAATAGGTACAGGTGCAGGATCTGGTTCCGGTGTGGGATTTGGTTGTGGTGTTGGGTTAGGTGCGGGTGTTGGGTTAGGTGCAGGTGTGGGATTCGGTTCCGGTGTTGGAGATTGATTATCTATTAGTTCCACATTACCTTTTACTTTGCTCGGATCGATTTGATTCCCGATCGCAATCAGCTTATTAGAAGTTGCATTTTGCAGGTCAAATTTACCGTTGTTGCGTAGGATGTTACCACCAGGGTCATTGCTACTACCCATATCGGGGAGAGAGTCACGAATCATTGTCAAACCATCATCTGTATTTCTTTCACAGATGTTTTGACGCAATATGGGACGAGCGCTACCGGAAATAACAATTCCATTTCGGTTCTCAGAAATTTTATTATTAATTATTTTCGGTGCAGCGCGATCGCTAATAGCAATTCCGTAACCAGTTCTTATACAGGTGTTACCGCGAATCTCACCAGTACTATCTCGAGCGATGGAAATACCGTTAGCATCATTTTCAACAAATATACTATCGAAAATCTTCGGATTTGCATCGCCACTAGCAAAAACACCCTCGCGTTTGCATTTGGTAAAAGTACAATTAGCTACCGTGGGTGCAGTTGACTCAATCCAAACGGCAGTACCACGAGTATCGGGACTAGTAACTGTTACTCCTCTTAATTCAGTATTATCATCAAGAATGATCGTGATATTTTGACGGGCAAAAGTACGACTGAGATACTCTCCACTACCTTCAATTAGAATACCTGCGCCTTTGTTACTTTCATTACCAAAAACAGTGACTCCACTAGGAATATTTAAAGGAAATTCTTCACCAGTATCACCGTTATATTTACCATCTGCCAGTTGGATTTTAGTTCCGGATTTTGCTATCTTAAGGGCTTGAGTTATAGTTTTTAATGGTGTTTGTTGGCTACCACTTGCACTATCGCTGCCAATAGTTGAATTTACGTAAATAATTTCAGACATACTGATATTCTTAGACACCACGACATCTTAGCGTACACATCATAGATATCTAATAATTTTGGCAACAAATAATACAGATAAATAGTAGACTAATATATAACCCGCCACTACCGATTTGAATGTAGCAGTAAAGATATCGGTTAAGACACTAAGGAAAAGTAATTTTCTCAATTATTACTAAATTTTCATCGTCAAAGCTCAGCATTACCCGCAGCAAAATTACTTATGTTTCCCACATCGGCAGCACATTATAATTTTCACGGCGTTTATTTCTATCCAATTCATAGTGGTGCATCACGCAATACCCACGGTACTCCTTCGCTAGTTGGGACAACACACCCTACCTCCACTAAGCTTGCTCGCTTTTGATTTCCTCAATAAGATCGATCCCTTTTTGAACTTCCGTAGTTTGTCCTTGTGTTTTAAAGATATCTATAGCTTTTTGTAGATCGGCGATGGCTCCATCAATATCGTCTAAACTATAACGTGCGATTGCTCGATTTCCATACGCTTGAGCATAATCAGGATTGATTTCTAAAGCTTTAGTGTAATCTTTGATAGCTTCCTCAAATTCTTGTAACTCAGTACGGAGATTACCTCGGTTGTAATATGTATGAGCGCTATTGGGATCTATTTCTAAAGCTTTAGTGTAATCTGCAACCCCTCCTCGATAGTCTTGCATCTGAACGCGGATGTTTCCCCTGCGGTTATAAGTTTCAATATCATTAGGTTTAAGCTGTAAAACTTTTGTATAATCTGCAACTGCCGCGCCATAATTTTTTAAACCATGATAAGCAAGAGCGCGATTTAAATAAACAGATGCATCGTTAGAATTGTCGCGTAATACTCGATTATAATCTGCGATCGCAGCTTGAAATGCTTGTAGACGGTAATGAGCGATCCCGCGATTTAAATAAGCATAGGAATGATTGGGATCGATTTTTAAAGCCCGAGTATAATCTTGTATTGCTCCCGCTCCATCTCCTGAATCATCACGAGCATTACCCCTACTAATATAGATATCCGCATGGTTCGGACTTATTTTTAAAGCTTCGCTATAATCAGAAATTGCACCGCGATAATCTCTTAACTGATAACGTACAAGTCCTCTTTTGTAATAAGCATCAGAATTTGAAGGATTCATTAGCAATGCTCGATCAAAATTAGCTATTGCTTCTTTGAGATTTCCTCTTAAGTAATGCTGATTTCCTCTGCTTATGTAATATGAGACTTTTGTATTACCATTAACTGATGCTTCGATCCCAGAACCTCGAAGAGTTTTTATTGATAAATTTGCTGTTGCTGCTACCAATTCACGCTCTGTTGTTTTTGTAGCTTTAGCTTGTATGTAATCGGGTACAAATACATCTACCGCAGCAAAAGCACCCAATACCAAAAGCATTGAAGCAATTCTCGATCCTTTCATCTTGACTTCTCCGGGCTCTACCTTACTTTCCGTAATTAAAATTGATTTAGTTTTTCACATGTAATCAATCGCTATCAGGTCAACTTTCCGCAATTAACTAACCATTAATTAGCTATATACTTAACCTTCACGACTGAATTCACACATCAAGTCAACTGATTGATGTATGAGATATTTTATTTTTGCTCGAATAAAAGCACTCAGTTCTGCTTAAGGGTATATCAACTCTCTTTCTTGGATAAGAAGAGTTTAAGTCTTGCTGTTTTCCTTTGATTTCGGAGTTAATAAAGTTTTGAAACCTTTATTGTTCTCCGCTTACAACAAATGGTTATCCCTGATTTTATTTATCTGGTATTCAAAATTTACGACTGACAGTAAATAAATACCAAAGCCTAACAAGCATTTCCTGAAACAGTCTGCTGAAAATTACTATTTAAACTGTTTTACTGGTACGTAAAGATAATGCAGTTAGTTAAAACTATTCAGTTAAGTCTTAAATAAAGACAACCCTTCTCTAATAAGTTTCAATAACAGGGTTCGACACTAAACTATATTGTCTAGGGAACTACTATGGAACGATTCGGGTTATATATTACTCTTTTATTATAGGTTTTTTTGTGATTTGCAGCACACTTTTTTATACTTAGATAAAATAGAAACTAGTGATTTAAAATTCCCTGAGATGCGATCGCGATCGCAGACAAATCTAAAATAAAGCACTCTCTAATTTAAAAGAACCGATTTTTTGGTTTGCAACATCTATTTTTTCTTATGTTTGGCATTTGAGGAAAATAACAAGCCCCTACTCGATTTTGTGTTTTCAAAAGTCATAGAAAAAGGGTGACTGTAAAAAAAACTCCGCATAGGACGTTATTTGTAGCTAAAATTGTTATTTATTACTTGGATAGTACTTAAATGCTAATCAATATAGAGTATGTATCGTAACTTCATTAGCAAGTATTTACCCTACTGTATAGTAATTTCAGCATCCTAAGTAACTTCAATTGCGCATACAGCTATTATTTCGTTGTATGATGTCTACCATATTGACTATTAAGAAATATATTTATATTCCCCAGTAATTAAAAATTTTTGCAGAAGTACAGTAATAAAGTAGGCCACAAATTTTTACCGAGCATCATAATTTTTTAGTCTGTGTCGGTCGTATTTTATTTCTATAGCGATCATAAATTATTTATAATAATCAATATTATTTATAACAATCAATATTATAAAGACGTGACAGAACTGAATCCGCGCACCTACAGTGAGCTAAGTTTTGTCTGTTCACAAATCTAATCGGATTGCTACAGTGAGTTAGGTCGTCAGAGATATATCTCATAATTTTCTATTATGAATAATGTATTCATGTATTCATGTATTTATAATTATGATTCTATATTTATTTGATATCTATTTGATATTAATTATCTTATCTTCACTGACTTTAATTATTTACAAAAAATTATTGTCTGTTTGGAACTTGCTGTAACTTTTTACCACATATTTTACAGAAATTAGCATCTGGGTCGTGAAAAGCTAGACCACAGTTATCACAAAGTATTTTTATTTTATTAGATATTTCGATTAGTCGTTTTACGAGATCGCCAATTTGCCAAGGGATTAAAGTGATCCCTGTTAAAATCATCAAAACTGTTAACAAACGACCACTATTAGAAATTGGAGTAACATCACCAAAACCTACGGTCGTCATAGTTACAATAGAAAAATAAAATGCATCTAAAAAATTACGAAAATTATCAGGATTTACTGAATGTTCGACTTGATAAATTAAGCCCGAATAAACAAAAATAATTGCAAATAAAGTAAATAATATGCGGACAAATATCAATAAATCTTCATTACTAAGAATTCCAAATAAAGACTTTTGTTCTATAAACCGAATCAAACGCAAAATCCTAAACCATCGCAGTATGCGAATAAAACTAATATCAACAAATCCAATAAAACCAGGTAATATAGCTACCAAGTCAATGATTGCATAAAAACTGAATATATATTGAAATTTATTTTCCTGACTCCATAAACGTAATAGATACTCAATAGCAAAGCAAATTAAAATAGTTGTATTTATGATGCTAAGTATAAATTGTATGTTAGCCGGAATTGAATAAGTTTGGATGACAAAAATCCCTGAAGATATAATAATTAGAAAAACTATTACTAAATTAATTACTTGGTTTTTCTGTGCGTCTAAGTTTTCGATTAAAAATGTAAATCTATCTTTATTTAGTGACATAGCTAAGTTCACCACAAAGTTATTTGTAATATTACTTTTAATCTCTGATACTATAGGAATCATATTTGATTTATGAAAAAAACTACGAGATAATACGGGCAAAGATATCGGTCTAACAACGAA
>NZ_LMTZ01000091.1 GCF_001456025.1 Mastigocoleus testarum BC008 | reverse complement strand
ACAACTCGAGAATTTTGGAACACTGCGAGAAGCCATGGAGCATGTCTTGACTTTAGCGTCCTAGCTAACCTGGCGGTTGCTATATAACAAAAGCACTTCAAAGATTTAATACTTAATTTAACCTCCGCTCAAATAGCTTTTATATTTCCCTAAGCAGCCTTTGAGTAAAAATACTTGTAATACTGTCTGGCTTATATTTTTGAATCATATAATTCCATAACTTGGCTTAAATGCATGCGCGATCGCACTTTCAAATTTAGAGCAGAAGTATGCCCCCTTTTAAAATGATCGGCAGCAGCACAAGCAATCATCGCAGCATTGTCCGTACAAAATTTCAATGGAGGAAATATAACTTGAATATCTTGGGATGCTGAAGCTTCGGATAAGTGATGTCGTAAAGCACTATTAGCCGCAACGCCACCGCCAACAGCTATTTTCGTAAGACCATAATCTAAGGCACATTTAATAGCCCTTTTTGTTAAACCTTTCGCTACAGTTTCTTGGAAGCTCGCAGCAATATCTGATAATGGCAGCTCATCACTACTTTCATTCTCTAACTTTTGCACTAATCGCAAAACTGCTGTTTTCAACCCGCTAAAACTAGCATCATAGGGATGATAGCCACCTTCTGGTAACGAAACTTTTCCCTCCGGTAACTTAAAAGCCCGGGGATTACCCTGTTTCGCCAAGCTGTCAATTACTGGACCACCAGGATATCCCAATTGTAAAAGACGAGCAACCTTATCAAAAGCTTCTCCTGCTGCATCATCACGAGTTTGTCCCAAAGTTTCATAGACACCACAGTCCTTAACATAAATTAAACTAGTATGTCCTCCAGAAACTAATAAACTTAGAAAGGGTGGCTCCAAGGTCGGATCGCCCAAATAAGTAGCGTAAATATGACCTTCGAGGTGATGGATCCCTAAAAACGATTTATTGTGAATCATTGCTAAAGTTTTCGCGGCTGTTTGACCAACCAACAGTGCTCCAACTAATCCCGGAGCGCACGTTGTTGCAATGGCATCAATTCGGTCCCAACCCAGTTGAGCTTGTTCCAAAGCTTGAGTAACGACTAAGTTAATATTTTCTAAATGCTGACGTGAAGCGACTTCCGGTACAACTCCACCATACAATTTATGTATGGGGATCTGAGAAGCGACTACATTACTATAAACTTGACGGTTGTTAACAATTGCAACAGCAGTTTCATCACAACTTGTTTCTATGGCTAGAATATTAGTCATTTTTAAGTAACACCTAGTTAAAATTTGTTTGCAAAGCTTTAAATTTTATTTACTTCAACTTTACTCAGTTTGCTTATCAAGAGTATGATGACTTGCTAGTTAAGTAAAAATAAAATTGTGCAAGCCGCTTCGTTTTGTACAAAAACTTTTGGTTTCGTAATAAAAGGAAACATAATCTATGCAACGATTGTTTGCTCTGATTTTTGCAATTTTTCTGTGGTTTAGTTATGTGCCATCCAGTTTGGCATTAGGAGCTGACCTTGTACCCTGTAGTGAATCTCCTGCTTTTCAGCAAAGAGCAGCCTCTGCTCGTAACACTACAGGCGACCCTAATTCAGGCAAAAAGAGATTTGAGCGTTATTCTCAAGCACTATGTGGTCCTGAAGGCCTACCTCACCTAATTGTGGATGGTCGTCTCGAGCGTGCTGGTGATTTTCTAATTCCCAGCTTGTTATTCCTTTACATAGCTGGTTGGATTGGCTGGGTAGGTCGTGCCTACTTGATTGCTGTTCGTAAAGAATCTAATTCCGAACAAAAAGAAATCCAAATCGATGTTTCTCTAGCGCTTCCATTGATGGCATCTGGCTTTGCTTGGCCTGCTGCTGCTGCTAAAGAACTACTTTCCGGAGAATTAACAGCTAAAGATTCGGAAATTCCAATTTCACCTCGTTAAGCGAGTGGAAATCATTGTACTTATGAAGGGAGATAAATAATGGATACGCAGAGTAACTTCGTTAAATTCTTATGTACTGCGCCGGTAATAACTACAATTTGGTTATTTATTACTGCAGGAATTTTAATTGAATTCAATCGTTTCTTTCCTGACTTACTTTTTCATCCTCTACCATAAACGATGATAATATTTAGCACAATTAAAGGTGACTAATGTCCATAATTGTGTTAGTTATTTAACCTCAATTAAATTGGTAATTTTTTCTAGTTTGATAGGCTAAAAGTCTTTTCAAAGCTAGTACTCAAAATGATTATTAAAACTCGTGATGCTGGCAACAGCTCGCGAGTTTCGTAATAACGAGAACAATTAATTAATTTTTCTAAAGTTGCCTAGCAAAAGTTCACTTATATAGAATTATTATTAATATAAAATAATGCCAAAATCTTAAATTAGAGGCGAACACAAAATATGGCACAAGCTGCAAGCGATCCTCGAAATCAAGAGGTTGTTACTGCTGCTGGACGCGATCCACAACAGGGCAATCTGGAAACTCCAGTAAATAGTTCCCCCATTGTCAAGTGGTACATCAATAACCTACCTGCTTATCGTCCTGGGCTAACACCCTTTCGGCGTGGTCTAGAAGTCGGTATGGCTCACGGTTACTTACTGTTTGGACCATTTGCGAAGCTAGGTCCCCTTCGTAATGCTAATAATGGTAATTTGGCTGGTTTGCTTGGAGCTGTTGGGCTAGTAGTGATTCTTACTGCTTGTTTATCTTTGTATGCAAACAGTAATCCTTCCAAAGCACTGGCAAGTGTTACTGTGCCTACTCTTCCAGATGCTTTTACCTCCAAGGAAGGCTGGAATAATTTCGCTAGTGCCTTTTTAGTGGGTGGCATTGGTGGTGCTGTCACAGCTTACTTCTTGACCAGTAATCTCGCATTTTTACAAGGCTTGGTTGGCTAGAAAATAAAAATTTACTTGGCTAACTAAATAAGTTTTATAAGCTATCTAGAGAAACAGGACTTACGCAAAATTAACGTAATTGCGTCATTACGTATGACTAATGTCAGGCTTTGCTAACAGCTACGCTGCGTTTCGCTCGCAATGACAAATCTATGTCCTATGGACAGCTATCGTTGCGTAAGTCCTAAGAAAGTTAAAACTGGATAAGTGATGGGCTTTCTTTACTGAAAGTTAAAGCAAAAAGTTCTCAAAAACTTGGACATCATAACAGAGCTTTCGAGACTTTTAATTTTCTCAAACCCTCCTGCTTTAGGGGGGTTTGCGTAAAAAAATACTTGTTTGTCATACACATATATAAAAAAATATCGCTAGATAAAATCTAGCGAAAATTTTGATGTAAATTCAGTAAAAACTGTCAATTTTTCAATACTAACTTGTAATTATTTTTGATTGCTTAAAAAATGTGATGTAACAGGTTTGATAATTACATCCTCAGTGGTTCGCAACCGATTTTGAGACAACTATGAGTTTTGAACTCGTTATTAGTCATCAGTATTTAACAATCAAACCTATGAGATCGTGTCCGAAATAATTTGAAACCGATTATTGAGATAGATTATTATTTTTGAACAAAGATTCTATTTAGAACCAAAGGAGAAAATTAATGGGAATATTCACAATATTTTCAAAATGTTTAAGATAAAAACAAATAGGCAAAGCAAATTTTACCTATATGTTCAAATCTAAGTTCTCCAAGATTTATACCCGGTAGCTAAAAAATAAGATGCCTTTAAGGAGTTTAACCTGATAGTAAGAGCTTAGAGCTTTAAATTATTACAACTTTAAACTCTTCTATTGCTAATCAAAACTACTTAAATAGCTAAAAACTCACAGTTAAGCAAATTAAAGTTATCCAAATATTGCTTTTTCTAGGGAGCAAAGAGCAGTTTCAAAATCGTCATTGACAATTTGGATATCAAACTCATCTGCAGCCTTAATTTCGTCCTGAGCTAATATTAAACGACGAGCGATCGCATCTTCAGAATCCTGATTGCGGGATCTTATACGTTTTTCTAGCTCTCCCAAAGAAGGTGGCAAAATAAAAATACTTATAGCCTGAGGAAAGGAAGTACGCACTTGTCGCGCTCCATCTAACTCTATTTCCAGTAAAACTGTTTTGCCAGAATTAACTTTCTCAAGCACGGGTTGGCGGGGAGTACCGTAGTAATTACCCGCAAATTCAGCCCACTCCAGGAATTCTCCATTAGCAACTAGTTGTTCGAACCTAGTCCGGCTAACAAAGTAATAGTTTATGCCATCACTCTCCCCAGAACGAGGAGCGCGAGTCGTCGCAGAGACAGAATAATAAAGTTCTGGATGACGCTGGAGTAGGGTTCGCATTAAAGTACCTTTTCCTACCCCACTTGGACCGGTCAAAATCATTAATTTGCCGGAGGATAGACATTGTTCTTTGGTAGTTGCACCACTCTTGATTGATAAAACTTGCATCATCCGCTCAACTTATGAATCAATCAATAGACATTAGATATTATTCATTAGTTACTTGGTGTTTGTGCGTTGGCAATATCACCATTGACCAATAAAAATTAGTAGCCTGTTAAACAGAAGACCATTTTAATTCACATTGCGCCACTGGTACAGCATAAATGGAAATAAGGTTTGTAACCCATATTTCCTCAGTTATCGACATTTTGATGATGATCGCGAGAAATCACGAAGCGGTTTGCTACTGTTTCTGGTTGGATTGCAGAAAGTATTACATGGCTTGAGTCAGTAATAATAACAGCCCTAGTACGGCGACCATAAGTAGCATCAATCAGTTGACCTCGATCTCTGGCATCGGTAATAATCCGTTTAATCGGGGCTGACTCTGGACTGACAATGGCAACTACTCGGTTGGCAGAGACGATGTTACCAAAACCGATGTTGATTAACTGAATGTCCATAAAAAAACTGAAGCCAAACGTGTTGTGAGAAGCGATTAATGAGCTATTCTCCATGTTATCCCCAAAAATATACACTTACAACGCTTTTGTTCGGGGTAGATTTTGTTTTCTAAGAAAATGTGCCGATTTTTGCTATTTTTTTGCTCGTTAGGCTGCAAATATTTGCGATCGCAAATATTGTAACAATAATTACTTCTTGTAGTGTATCTCCAGAACACCACTTATTCAGCAATTCAAGATTATATGGACATAGATTAGAGTGCTTTTTTATCCTAGTATTTGCGTAAAATATTAGGTGTATTCTAGATATTTAGCTACAGTCTTGTAAAGAATATTTTCTACGGGTACAGAAATAAAATAACAGTCACAGCAAATTATATTAATTAATGTTATGAAGGTATTTTGGTAATTTTTTTTAACAAAAAAAACTTCATAGCCAAACAATATTTATGGTTACTACTGTTATGTATATCAATTATTTATTTATCTACAAAATATATCTGATGAGATTTGTGTTTTCAGCCATCATGATTTAAGAGGTTTGGAGATTGATATTAAATGGTAGCTGAACTTTTATGTTCTATTCGTCATCTCCGGGGCCAAAATATCTAAAGTTAAGTACTATATTCTAATTTTAAATATTGGGCGACAAGCTCGCCCAAAATATACACGTTAAGGTTACATTTTAACCAAACGGCTTGATGGACTAAGCTTCACTTTTTGGAGTAGATTCAACAGTTTCACGTTCTGATTTTGCTGCTTCAAGTTTTTTAGATTCTAATTGTGCAGTAGTCTTGAGAGATTCTTCTAACTCTGAAGCTTCTTTTTTGAATTCTTCCTGAAAATCTTGGGAGGCTTCCTGAAAACCTTTTAATGCTTTTCCCAAAGAACGCCCTATTTCAGGCAACTTTTTGGGGCCAAATACCAATAGGGCTACAACCATGATTACAGCCATCTCTGGCAAGCCAATACCAAAAATATTCATATTTTTCTCCTTGCGAATGAGTGAGTTTGCAAAACTGGGTAAGAGTCCATGGTAATTTTATGCTAAGTAGCTAATATCATTTTCAACCAAGCAAACCGAGTTAACATTCTTTGGCAGGGATTATCCAGCATCAATTTCTCAAATTGTTATTTAGTTTTTGCAATTAGGGTTAAACTCTCAAAATTTTTGCTCAACACTTCTGTTAGCTGGCACTAAGATACTGGGATGATTTTGGGCTATTAATAGCTTATATGGGGCGGTGTTACAGGCTTTCGGGGTATAACAAAACGATAAAAGTAATTACACAAAAAAACCCAGCTTGCTTGCCGGGTAAAATAGCTAATTTTTGTCAAAACTGTTCATCAGAAATACTAAATTCCGTAACTACTCCAGTCAACAGATATACCCTGAATAATGATTGATTTGTTGTAAAGTTGCAGAAGAATTAGCAGAAATACAAAAAACAATCCCATAAATACTGCCATTAAAGGTGTTGTACCCCAACCAGGAGCAACTTTACCGTATTCAGAGTTTAAAGGTCTGAGAACATCTCCTAGCCGTGTTCTTTGTGTCATAGTTAACTATCCGGATAGAGAATAAAGTTTTTTTAATCTTCTGTAATATTCTATAAGAATACCACTCATAATATATACCCGTTATGGAACCCGCAATAGTTCTTAGTATTTCTGTTGGTGCTGTAGTTATAGTAATGACTGCACTATCTATCTACACTGCTTTTGGCCCTCCTAGCAAGCAACTTGCAGACCCCTTTGAAGATCACGAAGATTAAAAAAAACGATAAATAAAGATTAGGAATGAGGAACTCAAAATATATACAAATGTTAATTTTTGTTGATTTTTGTGTTTTTCAGTTCCTATTCTCCACAGAAGATATTTTGGATAATTCTCGTAACTGAACAACGCGGAGCTACATAAATTTGTTTTTCATCTATCGTCAGTGAAGACGACCGGTAGTCTTACTATTAATTATTTGGGTCAAAATTACTCAAGAGCCAACATTTTATTAATTTGTTCTAGCTTGAGTGGTTGACGTTCAATTCTTTGAAAGTATTGAATTTTTTTCAGTTGTAGAGATGCAGCTTGAAAGTTACTTAAATTAAGCAATACAATGTCTTCATAGATGTCATTCTCAGGAGTTTCCACTGCTAAGATTAAATCTTCTAACTTATTATTTTTTATTTCATTATCAAGATATTTCAAAAATATTTCTCGCTTTTTAGAGCGAACAGTAACCAAATACCAATTACCTTCTTTAATCGTCCAGAAATCCCGAGCGCTAACTTTTTGTGATTCTGGTATTTGTTTTTCTGTATCCATAAAATTTAATAATTGTTTGATTGAAAATATTAGAAACCATTTTTAGCCTCCCAAGTAATATATCCGTATTTAGGGATTTTGGGTAAAAATAGTTATGATTACCTAAGTTTTTTACCTAAACTTGGAAATATTATTTTATTTGATTGACATATTTCTAGATACGTATTTTGAATTGTACTGCCAAAATTTATTGTTCGAGAGATAATTTAAAACTGACAATTTTCCAAGGTTCGATTGTCACATTTTGTTGTTCGGATAGGGATTGATATTTTTGAGTTTGATATTTTTGAGTTTGAGAGGTTTTGGATTGAGATATTTTAGCTTGAGAAGTCCAAATTGAGCGTTCGAGTAAATCTACTTTATCTCTCAACTTTAAACCCAAACTACTTTGTAAAGAGAAATTAGCAGTTTCTCCATGGCATTCATAACAACGTAAAATCCATTGTTCGGGATCTTCTTCAGTTTGCTTGAATGCCATCAAAATTAAATTATCTGCAGACAGATTTAAGAAATTACCTATGCTTGGCATTGAAGCGCTACAAGAATATTCGCCTGCTTTCAAATTGCTAAGAAATTCTGTACCTAATTGTAAAACTTGTAAAGGAATATTTAATTCATAACCACGTTTTACTGTTTGTGCTGTACTCCACTTCCCTTGATGGGGATAAACAGCATAGGTAAATTCGTGCAAGCCTTTATCTGCCTCTGGATTTGGCCAATTAGGACTTCTTAACAAAGTTAAGCGTAACTGATTTGGTTGGGCATCATAACCGTATTTACAATCATTAATCAAACTGACACCATAATAATTTTGCTCTTCCACTGAGGGATTTTGAGTGAGAAAATCGGAGTTACCGCCTGTTGCTTCCAATTTTGCTGTTAAGTCTGCCCAGCGTAAAGCAGGAACTTCCCATTTAGCTTTTTCTTGAATAGTTTGTGGTTTTGTGGGACGAATAATTGTCGCACAGGGAATTTCGTAAGTAGCTTCTGAAGTTTCTAAATTTAGGGTAAAAGCTGCTTTAACCATTACTTGACGTTCTAGCCAAACTACTTTGCTAAAAATTTTCAGCATGGGACAAGCTGCTTGTAGAATATAATCCTGCTGAAACTCAGATTTACCAAACCGTCTTACTACACGCAGGCGACTTTGAAGAGTTCCCCTTTCTATCCATTGAATAGATTCAAGTTCCATTGGTGGTAGCTGATGTTTGGCATAATCGGGGTCAATATTCCAAGCATCCCAGTATTGACCACTATCTTGAAATGCTTGTAATTGATTTCCACCTTCTAAACCAAGAACTTCCCGGTTATTAGTTTTATCGAAAACACTCGATAAATTACCATTATCTTCATTAACAATCGCCCGCAAAAATTCATTTTCTAAGGTAAATCTTGCTAAATCAGATTTTTGCTGCTCTTCATCAGAATTAACTTTTTCTTGAAAAATCTCTTTCTCTAAGCTTTCTGTAGCTTCTATGTTCGCACAACTAAGCCAAAATACCCGATAGCCAATGGAAGGAATATCATTTGCGAGGAATAGTAAATTCGAATCATTACCTAATTGGGAAATAACTTTGTTCCCAAAAACATCATAAACTTGCCATCCCTTGCCAATTTTTGTGGTATCTACAGGAATACTAACGACTTCTGAGCGTTGCCAATTTAGAGAATTAAATACTACTAAAGGTAAACTTTCGGGATATGGTGGTTCGGGAAAATCAATTTGTGCAGCTAAGCCTTGCAAAGATTTTTGTAATACACCATCAGCAATCTTTTGGATTTCTTGCCATTCTGGTAAAGCATCTTCATAAACTTCAGTAATAGAAGAACCAGGAAGGATGTCGTGAAACTGATTAAATAAAAGCTTTTTCCAAGCTACTTCCAATTCAGCTTTGGGATATTTTGTCCCATTGCTAATGGTTAACAAAGAAGCAAATAATTCTGCTTGATATAAAAGATTTTCACATATCCGATTCCAGCGCTTTTGATCGGCGTGAGTAGTATAGCAGCCACGATGAAATTCTAAGTAAAGTTCATCATCCCAAACGGGATACTTTTTTGGATCAGCAGGAAATTCTACCTCTCCAGATTCTAAATCTTGAGGTGTAATTTCTGTGGGGTTTGTTTCTTTAGTAATTCTGTTTCTACAAGATTGTAAATATTTTTCTGCAGTTGTGAACTCCAACTCAGGAAATAAAGGTGATTTTTGCCAGCGACGAGCTATTTCTAACATGTCACGAGTAGGACCACCACCATGATCTCCTACCCCAGGAAGCCACAGGGAGTTTAATAAACCAGTTTGATTTTGCCATTCCACCCCATAGTCAACCATTTTGACCGGGTCTATCCCTTCCCCGATAGGCGCTGACATCAAACTAAATATTTCACTACCATCAGGTGATCGCCACCAAAACTCCCCATAATCAAATTTGGTTGTATCATTCCAACGTAATTTTTGGGTGACAAAATATTCTATTCCAGCATTAATTAAAAACTGGGGTAAACTCCAGCAAAAACCAAAGCTATCAGGTAGCCAGACCACTCGAGAAATCTTGCCAAATTTTTCTAGGGCGTAATATTGACCGTATAAGAGTTGGCGAACAATTGATTCCCCAGAAATTAAATTTAATTCTGGTTCCACCCACATTCCACCAACATTTTCCCAACACCCAACTTTTATTTTTTGCTCGATCGCATTAAATAACTTTGGATAATTCTTTTCTACCCAATCATATAAGGCAGGAGTTGAATGACAGAAAATCAACTCTGAGAAATCTTCCTGCAGTCGCACAACAGACTCAAAAGTATTTTTGGCTGCTTTCCAAGTTTCACTCACCCGCCATAACCAAGCCATATCCAAATGGGCGTGACCTAACAGAAAAATTTTCAATTTTGGTAGGTCTAACTTAAACTTCAATTCACATAATTTCTGGCGTAGAGCAAGCAACCGGTCATTAAATATCTGATTTCCCTCACTATGTAAATTTTGGGGGTTTGTTTCCCAGTTAAATTCCCCCAACACAATAGCTAAAGTATCCAATTCTTGGGGTGCAAAGGCTTTTAGATAACTGTGTAATACAGCCAACTCATCAGCAACAAAACCAGGTTCGGGAATATCGTCTAGATTGGACTCATAAATTAAAGCAGATTTTACTAATGCTCCATCATCATGCCCAGGACTAATTAACTTTAAACTTACAATGAATTCATCTCCTGGGTTCACGCTTTGAGCCAGTAAAACTCTGGGGTAAAAATCGAATAGGTCGCCCTCAGCAACTAATTTACCGTTAACATAAACTTCCGCTGAATCTGCCCACCAGACTAAAGCCAGCCGTAAACTTAAATTTTGTAAGTCGTATCCATATAAATTTTCTGGAACGATCGCTCTTTGTGTGAGCCACAATACATTTCTTCCCTTTTTCCAAGGAATATGTTCTTTTTTATTTAGTTGGGCAACATTACACTGGGAAAAATCACACGTACTGATATCATTTACATTGAGTTCGCTTGTCTGATAATGCCACTGAGATTGGATATTGATTTGAGAAAAAGAACGTAATTTATCAATTACTGAAAAAATAAGTTTATTTGATTGTTCTGAAGAGTTAGAAGAGTTCATATTTCTCCTGACATTAGTTAAAGCAAAACAATTAGAAATAAAATAATTGAAAATATATCACTACTGAGCGGGAACCTCAGAGGCAATTAATCTCTCAATAAATAAAACCCCTACTACCATGGCTTCTTCTTCTGATAATCGCTATCAAAGTCGATTATTGACCCTTGTTCGCAAACAGTCTCGATTATTTCGTGACTTCTTTGGGCTACGCACACGACAGTTGAAAGTTACCACCGGCTGGTCTTTAGAGGCAATGCTATACCCTATAAACAAGCTGTGGCAAACTAGCGTTGAGTTTGGTAGAAAACAACTGCCTTCTCAAAAATCAAGAAATCGCTTCCATGTACTGAAATTTGGGAAGAAGCCTTCACCTCAAACAATAGTTCCAGTTGATACGGCTGTAATAGAGGTGAACAAAATAGTAGAAAATTTCCAAATGGAAAGAGATATAGAAGGGAGGTTGGAATGTGTTAACTCATTAAATAATAATAATTGTCCAAGGACATTTAGAGGAATTGCTTCGCAACTCTCTGACCCTGCAAAGACCAGTGATAATACACAAAATTTAGTTTTAGTTACTGAAGAAAATGAAATATTTGATGTTTTAGACTCCCAACAAAAACTAAATTTACAAGAATTAATTAGGAGTAAACTTGATGATTATTATGAAGCTAGAGGTTTATTAAAAAAAGAAAAGTCACATCCACTATTATTCAAGGCGTACAGCTTATTTCTCACTTTAACTAGTAGCCCCATATTTGCGAATAAATCTTCGAGGAAAACCCCGAAAAATATAACGTTTCGCAATCGGGTAAAAGTTACAAATGAGCCGAAATTAACACTTTTACCTCGCAATAAAAATAAATTTGTAACTGATACTAATATTTTACCTGTTGAGCATAATAGTTTACTTAAAGTCTCTCACACCAAGTTAAATTTACGAACCTATAGTTTACAACTAGCATTTTCCATGAAAACTAAGTTTGGTATGTTTTTAAACGGTAAAGAAAAAATACCCAATCAAGTACAACAATCTTTATCTCAAGAATCTATTTCTACAGAAATGGAGACAAAAAATTCTTTTCCATTTCAGAACTTAATTCAAGGGGCTTTTAATTACTTTTTTGGTAAAAGTGATAATACTGAGATTAATCATTTAAACACAGAAAATGGTCACACAAAATATTTAAATGGAAATACTGAAAACAAGGAAGTTGATAAAGCCGATGAAATAGTAAATACCACTCAAATTAGTAGTACAAATATCCATCAAAGTGATTTAGATAGTAGAAATTTAAGTGATACATATCTAAATAACAAAAATCAAGCAACAGCTAAGGAAGAAATAGCAAGCAGTTGTCCAAAACAAAGTGAAAATTGGTTAGAATTACACGATATATTTTCCGAGTCTCCACAAGCTCAAAACCCAGACTCAGTTGCATCTTTCTTGACGCCACAAACAGAAATACAAGAATCAAAAAATATTTTTCAAAGAATTACTAATATATTTAGGGGAGAAGAAGATTCGGCTCCTAAGCGACAATATTGGATTGCAAAGCCCAAGCCAGATATCGAGGAAAACTTTACTCGAACAGAATTAGAAGCAAACTCTACTTCGATAAACGATGCACCTTCAGCTTTTATAAATGTTGAAGATAGGCAATCTGCCAATGCTAATATCAACATAGATCGCCATGACAAATTGGCAAGTGTTTCTACAAATGTGCCTGCAAGCACCGTAAATACTTTTGATACCAATATTTCTTCGGGGCAAATAGTTCATCAACCCTCAGAAACAAGCTCTAATTGGGATACGGAAGATGACCCAGACTACTTTGAAACTGAAGGAGAAGTAGTGGGTTATGATAAACATCCCCTGGAGAGACTTCTAAACTGGTTAGACAAGGCTTTGCTCAAACTGGAAGATATATTTGCCCGAATTGTTAGTTTAGTACAGATGTTTCTACGCCAATTATAAATATTTCTCTGACAGTAGCTGTACTCAAAGAATCAAATTACTTAATCAAATAAATTTATCCATAAATATTCATAAATATTATGGATGTGTTCTAAGTGTCAATTTAAGTTTAGTCATCAGAAAATGGATTGGTACCACCGCTCCAGTTAAAGTCGCTGATGCGAAAGCTAATACCACCTAACTCCAGAACAGGATTATAACGCAGGCTCACACCATAGGTACGGCGACTATATTCCAAAATATAGTCAGTGCTGCGACTTTCCCCCGTATCAACGTTAATAGACGTTTGAATGCCAAGGCGAAATGGACCATATATTTGCTGGTTAATCCCCAAGTTAAGAACTCTATTATCCACAAAGCGATCGAACAGGAAAGGAGATAAACCGCCGTCGTTTAGACCTTGGGAGTAACTAATATTAAAAGCTGTATAGTCAAATGCACGTCGAGAAAAATTACCAAACTGTCCTTGTAAACCGATACTACCAATCAAAACATTTTGACTATCGCCATTGGAGTAAAAACTACTAATACCTCTGATTCCTCCAACTGCACGTATATAAGGTACGACTGGATTTGCGGTATAACGAAGTCCTTTATCTGCTGTAGGTTCTAAAGATTTTCCCTGCCAAAGTAAAACACTACCATCCACTGCAGCACTGGCTTGTACGCGTCCTAAAGAAACGCGATCGTTATCTCGGTCAGCATCTAATAAGTCCTGTTGATCGGTGTTAGCCTCAATGAGTTGAGCTCCACCTTGATATCTTAAATTGAAACCACTTTTCCCTAAGGGAATAACTGGAGAAGTAATTACACCACCCAAACTACTTTGTACTGTCCGAAAACCAAGGGTGCCGTTAAAAAGGCGATCGCGGTAACTATATTCTAAATTGGCAAGGTGACTCTTATTGGGGTTGGCATTTGCACCTCCTAATACTCGTTGTAGGCGCAAGCTTGCTCGTAAATTATCTTCTATATCATTTAAATTTAAACTAGTTAGATCTCCAGAGCCTTTAATTGTAGTCTTTCGATCTAGTACTCCACCGAGTTGGGTTTTTAAACCAAATAATCCTGCAAGATTGCCAGTACCCCCTTGAACGGCTTCTTGGGCAAAAAACTGGGGAGTGAGACTAAGGCTAAAATTTTCTCTAACAATAGGTTGAAATTTTCGTTCAAAAAATAACCCCCCCCTGCGATCGCCATCAAAACCTGGGGAAACAATTGCTGGTGTTGCATCTCGTTCGTTACGATCTATAACCTGACTATTACGGGGAATTGGTAAACTAAAACCTTGGTCAAATACTAGGCGTTGTCCTTTGGTTTTAATCCGGTCTCGAAGTGGAGTTTCTCTGGTTAAAGTAACTGTATTTGCCCTTAACTCAAGTTCTGGAGGTGAAAAGGGGTCATTAGTAATACGAACATTTCTGGCTTGAAATCCTCGGGGATAAAAATCTATTTTTTCAGCTTGAAATCGCAGACGCCGAACTTCACCACCTTGTTGTGGGCTGGGAAGGTTTCTACCTCTACCAGAACTACCAAGTCCAATATTAATTCCCCCAGGACTACTTACTGAACCGAGGGGTTGATTGGTTCTTATTCTGTCACTTACGGGACGCGGAATAGCTCCACCTGGGTTCGCTCCTTCGGAAGGAGAAGTAAAAGCTAAATCTGTGTTAGCTGTGGGAATAAAGATTTCCCCACTACCTCCATCTATTTCTCCGCTATCCTGAATAAAATTGTATGTGAATCGCTCTCCTCGTAGAACTTGATCCCCACGGGTTAACGCTACATTACCTTGACCAACTGCAATCAAATTATCCAAATTAACTTGAAGTTGGTCAGAATCTACTACAGCACCATCAAATCTAACAATGACGTTGCCCCTTGCGGTAATTACACGCCTTTGTTCGTCATATTCTTGCTTATCTGCAACTACTTCTATTACCCTGCGAGTTTCTGGGGTTTTATTACTTGAGGGTCGGTTGTTATTAGATTTTCCTGTTTGTGTTGGGGTTTTTTGCTCCTGGGAAATAGTAAATTTTTTCGGTAGCTTGACAGTTTCCTGGCGCGCCTTAAATCTTATCACCGGAAATGATTTGACTGATGCTTGCCGATTATTACCCAGTTTACGTTGAGAGCCAAATTGAACTTTAGTCGATGAAATTGATTTTTTTAATAATGAGTTACTAGTTTTTGTAACTTGCTTATGATTTCTAGAAATATTAGTTTTTCTATCAGATAAAGTAATTTGTTGTGCAGGTAATAAAATTTCTGTTTTTTTAACTGCTTTTACAATTTCTCGATTTTTATTTTTTTCACTGGAATGATTAACAGCAGAAGAAATCACACCATGAGAACTAAGGGTTTGCGATTGATAGTTTTCATGACCGATAGTTTCATGACCGATAGTTTCATGACCAATAGATAGTGGCTCGCCTAAAGCTGATGCACTATTTAAAGAAAATTGGGGAGAAAATTCCGCCGGGAAGCTTTCTGGCACATCAGGCGAAGCTGGAGTTTGGGCAACTAAATTAGAAGAAATTAAATTAGAAGAAATTAAATTTTGCTGTCTAGATTTTAGCTTGCCAGATTTACTTGAAGAAGTAGATTTGTTCTTACGAGAAGATGCATATTTTTTTATTTCTGCCTTGGTATCAACCTTGGCAATTTTCATTCTCGATACTTCATTTATGACAATAGAAGAACTTTTAGGTTCTAAATTTTCAAATTTAAAAGGCGGTTGGGGCGGCAGAACTGGATGAAGCATATTTACCTGTAATTTAGCTAACAAACAGCCAAGTAGAAGCAAACTATAAGCCGGAAGGAATCATAGAATCTTCCTTCCGACAATAAATTTTGCCTATCCTACTCTCCATAGGAGGTGTGAGAAGCAAATCTAGGACAAGCCATCTCCAGGACGTAAATCTGTATTCCGCCTTATGGCAGCTTTGGATAATTTGTTTTCTTTATTACTCCATATCCTGACGTCCGGGGTTACGAGCTGGGTCACCGGACAAAAATCCAAAGATAAATAAAGATAAAAACAAACCAACCACAATATAAACAGCGATTTTTAAAGTCAGCATAGAAACATCTCCTACGGGTATGAGAAGCTTTTTGTATCTGGGATGCAGAAAAAGTTGCTCTTATATCTTACCCAAATCTCATCCCTTTTTTTATAGAAGAGTCATCACAACGATATTTTGATGTTATCTTGGGGTACTTTAAGGTACTGAATTGAAACTACAGTTTGGCGATCGACAAAGTTTGGAACTTTTTACATATCGCTTTTGTAGCTTGAGTTTCTGGATCAACTCATAACACCGATCGTCACTTGCTTAAGCCTAGAATGCTGCAACAGATATTTTCCCAAAAGGACTTAACTATAGATGCTTCCTAAATACAAACTCCAGGAATGTAGCACAAATAAGTCAAACATTTTCAAAGCTGAACCCATTCACAACTTTAACTTTGTAACCCAAACAAAATGTCCGATTTATCTTAGCTAGAAGTTGTACTTCTAGTAAATATTCCGACGATCTCTCACAATATAGGTTTCCATACACAGAAGAAGCTACTTAGCTGGGAGTAATTACAGCAAACAAGAGTCAAGAAGAATTACCCGGTACCTCGTTAACTTGCGAACTGTTGGAATATTAGTTCCCATGTCTAAATGCTTAGTTCTAATAGTTTATATGAACTAAATATTATCTATACCCAGTTCTAGTAACAATCAAACTTGGATACAAATTGCCAATAAAATCTGGGCTTTATAACCTGTTTGTCAAACTTGAGAAGACTTATGCTGTTGGTTTTCTTCCTTTGATAAAAAAGTATGGGACAGTTTTTCTTGCTCCAAAGTCCACAATTCTTTAGATTTTCGATTTTTAATTACCCGCGCGGGAGTTCCTACAGCCACGGAGTAAGCAGGAATATTCTTAGTTACAACTGCTCCTGCACCAATTACACTTCCTTGACCAATTGTTACTCCATCCAGTACCGTCACAGCATGACCAAGCCAACAATCATCTTCAATGGTAATTCCTTTACTCGTAACACCTTGCTCGGTTATATAGCGGTTAGGATCGGAAAAATTATGATTGTTGGCAAAAATACCAACATGGGCTGCTATTAAACAGCTTTTACCAATCGTAATATCTCCAGGTCCTGCAATACAAACACCAGGTCCAATAAATGTTTTTTCTTTTATACGTACTGAGGTATCTACCAAAGCTCCTATGTCAACGTTTCGCTCAATCGCAACTTGACTTTCAAAAATAATTTTATTGTTTTGGTGACCTCTTGCATCCAGGCGAGCGCCTTTAAAAATATGTACGCCATCAGCCACTTCCATATTAGATGCGTTGAGAAATTCCACTCCTTCTTGGATATATACAGAATTTCCGATTTGCCCGAAAATAGTTTTATAACCAAAGTTACGTAATTTGTTTCCAAGAGCGATAGCTGGAACATCCCTCAAAGAGGTTAGTACTAAGAGTTCTTGTAAACGCTTAAATTTGGAAAAAGATTTTTGATTATCCATAACATTCATCAGCTTATTTTTTGTTGTCAATAAAATTTATCAAGTACTAATTGTTAGTTTTTGACTTTATATTGAGTTTTAAAATTTTTCTAGCAACTGTATTTTGCAATCAAAAGTTTGTTGTATCTTTAAAGAGATATTTATTAGTTGTATAAATCATTGGTTTTGACATGTCGAACGAGATTAATATCGGCTTATCAATCAAATGAAATTTCAATATCCCAATGAAACAACTATATATAAGCAACATTTGAGAATAACTGATAATTTATAACTCTATTTCGCTAGAATCAAAATTAATTCTATGTGCTTTTAACGTTACATGGCAAAATGTTTTCAAGTATTTATCTCAAGTCTAAAATATATTCATCATTAATCAATCCATAATTATAAAAAAATAATCTAAAAAAATAACTAAATTTGAATAATGATAATGAGTTTAAGCTATGTCAAAAATAACTACAAATTGATAAAGCAATTAATATGATGAATTATTCAAATAACTATTCTAGTTGCTAACTGATTATTCATGCTTAATTTTTGTAGTGCAATTTAAATATCAATTCTATCTATTCTACTACTTCAGGAAATATCCAGTTTATTCAAAAAAATATACTCATCAATACTAATACTAGTTATTAAAAATATTAAATGAACATCGATAAGTTTTTAGGACTTACATAATTATGACTTCACCCTTTAATCAACATTTTGAATTTTAGTTAATGTAGTCGATTAGCAATCGTAAAATTTTAAGGGTTTTATATAAAATAAGTTATTGATTATGTAACTATCTCTACCTGAACTTATTCACTTTTATCAGCGATTTTGAGCTATTTTAGCTATGACTACTAACTTGGATTAATACAAATTAACTGCTAGCCAAGGCAACAATTAAATGTAACTGCTTTAGGAATATTTAACTGTGCTAACACATACTGAGTGTGTAGTAAGTTAGTTAGCTGTTTTTCTTACACTAGCGTAAAAAAAAGCTACATTGAATAATTTCATCATAAATTTATATGTATCATTAATTTGTATTAAATAAATACTTGTGTTATCTGCATTAAATATTACTATTGACATACAGATTTTCACTGTCGTCAGAGTTTACACTAATGCCTTTAGCAAAGCCTGAAGTTTCAGTTGAATTTCGGCAATTTCTTTATCAGGATCGGAGCCAGAAACTATTCCAGCCCCAGCATAAAGTCTAGCGCGCTCGCCATCAATGAGCGCAGAACGGATACCAACAACAAAATCACTATTACCGAGTAGGTCTATCCAACCAAGAGGTGCAGCATAAAGACCCCTTTCAAAATTTTCATAGCGGCGAATTTCTTTACAAGCTAAGTCTGGTGCAGTACCTGCGACTGCAGGAGTAGGATGTAATTGTGCCACAATCTGTAGGGGATGAACATTTTGGGGAATTGTTGCTTGGATAGGAGTCCACAAATGTTGGATGTTAGATAACCGTCGTAGACGTGGTTTTAGTATTTCGGGAGATAAGCCGAGTTCCGATAAACTTTGAGTAATAAAATCAATAACTAAAGAGTGCTCGTGTCTTTCTTTTTGACTACTAATTAATCTATCTGCACTAGCAGCGTCTTCAGCAGGTGTTTGACCTCTAGGTGCGCTTCCTGCTAATGCATCAGTAATTAGCTGCTGTTTGCGAATACTAATTAAACGTTCTGGACTAGCACCAATAAAATTTTGTCCTCTACCGTTACTAGTAGAAAAAATATAACAGTTAGGATGCAAGTAACGCAAATTTTTTAATGATTGAAATAAATCAAAATTATTGTTAGAAATAACATCTAAGGCATTTGCTAAAACAATTTTATTTAAATAATTAGAATTGATAGTATTTAGTGCAGACAATACTGAAAGTTTAAACTTACTTGGGCTAGTTACAGCTTTTTTTATATACTTGTTACTATCTAATATATTAATCTCACCACTATATTTTAGATTAGTAATTTCCTGAATTTTTACCCAGATTTTTTGAATTATTTTATGAATATCTGCTCTGGCATTAATAATAATATTTGCGATTAATGTACATTTACCATGATTATATGATATTTGCCAACGTGGTAAAAATATATTAGCTTCAGCAAAAGGATAGTTTTGATTGATATTTCTATCGAAAAAACCAAAGCTACAAAAAAAAACAGGAGAAGATTGTGAAGAATTATCTCGGGGAAAACAAAGGATTTTTTTTCTACATTGGTTTATGAACTCTTCAGATTCTTTAAACCTTTCTTCACCAGTAAATTCTAATTTTTCTATAGAATCTATGGCTGCAATAGCTTCTTTTTGACTTGGGTTTTGCCAGTAAAAGTTTATTTGATTAACTGATGCTAAATTTGCAAATATAGTTAAAGGATCGACTGGGTCAATTGCTAAAGAAATATTTGCTATTCTTTGGCAATTATTTTCTAGACAATACTGCTGCGCTGCTAACAAAAAATTGTATAGCTCCTTATTACATATCAAAAAATCGGCAGTGCACGGTGAAACTGTCATGTGTCTCAAGAAGAGTAAATTTTTTTAAAGTTAGCTTCCATAATAGTCATAGTTCATGGTCGTATTTCTACAGGTAACACAAATAAATACCATCTAACGACCATAGACTGTTGCCTGGTTATTATGTTTTTGCCATACTTTATAATGCCTTGCTCTCAAGTTGGTTGCAAGATAAAGTTGATTGCGAAAAAAGTCAAGCTATTATCAACTATTTTCTGACCTTCATCTAATATTAAAAGTTTATGCTAAAAACCTGTGTATTTTCAAACTATCTCAACTTGAGCACATAGATAATGTAAGTTATTTAATTAATTACCACAAATGACGACAGAATTAATTTCATATCCTAAAAGAAAACTATGGATGGCGGCTATTAAACCGCCAATGTACAGTGTTGCAATCGTACCAATTTGGGTAGGAAGTGCCGTTGCTTTTTGGGAAACCAAAATATTCGATGGAGCAGTTTTTTATACTTTTTTGGTGTCAGCAATTTTTATTCTTGCCTGGGAAAATTTAAGCAATGATGTGTTTGATTCAGAGACTGGAATTGACCGAAATAAATATCATTCTTTAGTGAATTTAACAGGTAATAAATTATTAGTTTTCTGGCTAGGAAATTTATTTTTACTCTTGGGTTTATTAGGAATAATTGTCATTTCATACTGGCAAAGAGATGTCACTGTAATTGGGATAATTTTATTGTGCTGCTTTTTAGGTTACCTATATCAAGGACCGCCTTTCCGTTTGGGTTACAGAGGTATGGGAGAAATTCTTTGCTTTTTTGCATTTGGTCCTTTGGGTGTGAACGCAGCCTACTATAGCCAAACTCAAACTGTATCAGTTAAAAGTTTTGCAGCTTCAATTATTGTTGGAATTGCAACTAGTTTGATTTTATTTTGTTCCCATTTTCACCAAGTAGAGGATGATGTAAGTGCGGGAAAGCAATCGCCGATTGTAAGAATGGGAACACAGAAATCAGCCACAGTTCTTAAATGGTTTACTGGAAGTATTTACGCTACAACTTTAGGCTTCGTAGCTTGGGGTCTTTTTCCAGTTTGGACTTTACTAAGTTGGGTCAGCTTACCTTTTGGATTCCAATTATGTCGACATGTAGGGGAAAATCATGACCAACCAGAAAAAGTCAGTAACTGTAAATTTATTGCAGTAGCAGTACATTTTTGGAGTTGTTTACTATTTGGCTTGGGCTTTTTCCTCCCAGTTGGATAATAATCTTCAATTTTGAAATATTTCCCCAATCCCAAAATCCCCCAAATCCTCGAGCTATCTTCAAAAAGGTATGCACCTACAGTATTTGCGCTCTAATCATAGATAAATTATCAATCTTAGCAACACCCGAGATGAATTCTCAATATGCTTTATCGGTTTGAATTTCGTCCTTATCAGCGGAAATTTTCGATTCCCTTACAAACTAGCCATGGGATTTGGGATATTCGTCAGGGTATTATCCTCAGTCTTAAAGACGAAGCCGATCAAATTGGGTGGGGAGAAATTGCTCCAATTGAATGGTTTGGTTCGGAAAGCTTTCAAGAAGCTTTAGATTTTTGTCAGCAACTACCAAAAACAATCTCTTCAGAGGTCATTTATGGAATTCCAGATGATTTACCTGCTTGTCAGTCTGGATTTGAAAGTGCTTGGGAAATGTCACTAGGTAGCTGGAAACTAAAAGCAAAAGATATTAATACTTTGAAGAGAGATATCTTTTTTTCTAATAGTCAAAACTTAACTTACAGTGCTTTATTACCAGCAGGTAAACAAATGCTAGAAAAGTACCTCCAACTCTGGCAAGCTGGATATCGCACTTTTAAGTGGAAAATAGGAGTTTACTCAGTAGCAGAAGAGACATCTATTTTAAACGTATTAGCACGCAAGTTACCTGCTGGTGTCAAATTACGTCTGGATGCTAATGGTGGACTAAGTTATGAAGAAACTATTCTGTGGTTGAAAACTTGCGATCGCATTAACAGTGAATCGGAATTTCCTCTAACAATAGAATTCATTGAGCAGCCATTAGCAACAAAAGATTTTCAAATAATGTTGGATTTGAGTAGTAGTTACAGAACTCCAATAGCTTTAGATGAATCAGTTGCGACTCTACAACAATTAAAAGCTTGCTATGAAAAAGGTTGGCGAGAAATTTTTGTAGTTAAACCAGGAATTATTGGTTCGCGATCGCAGTTACGTCAGTTTTACCAACAGAATGAAATTGATATTGTATTTTCGTCAGTTTTTGAGACTATTGTTGGGAAAGAAGCTGCTTTACAAATAGCGAATGAGTTCTCGCTAAAAAAAAGAGCATTAGGTTTTGGAATTCAACACTATTTCACCGACCTAGAAGAAGATTGGCTAGATAATTTTTGGTAAATCAGTCCCCATATCATAAAAGTTTTAAGTATGCTTGAGAATTGGATATCTCACTTATCTAATGAGTGGTTAGTTTGTGAAAATAATCATCAATTTTTGCCAATAGTAGAAAAATTATATTTACAGCTAATTGAATTTAAGCAGAATGAAAAAATACCTAATATCCTGTTAGTAGAGCGTCAACCAGTTAGTTTTATTGCTGGTTTAATTGCTGCGATCGCAGCAAAATGTCCAATTTTTATTTGTAATCCTGATTGGCAATATCAAGAATGGCAACAAGTATTTGATTTAGTAAAGCCAGATATTATTTGGGGAGAAGAAATTTCAGAAAAACAAAATACAATCACACACAAAATATCAGTACAGGAAAAATTTTACTTATCTGATTCTCAATTTTCTCCAATTATGATTCCTACTGGTGGTTCATCAGGAGAAATAAAATTTGCGATTCACACTTGGGAAACACTAACAGCATCTTCACAAGGATTCCAGAAATATTTTCAAATACCTCAAGTAAATTCTATTTGTGTTTTGCCTTTACATCATGTTAGTGGCTTAATGCAATTAATTCGTTCTTTTACTAGCAATGGTAGGTTAGTTATCTTACCATTTCGAGAGCTAGAGAATGATCAGCTTAAAAAATACCAAAGATACAATATCGACCACTCAAAATTTTTTACATCTTTAGTTCCAACTCAATTACAACGTCTAATTCAAAAATCCGATTCGAGTAGATGGTTATCACAATTTAAAACAGTACTTCTAGGAGGTGCTCCAGCTTGGGATGAATTGTTATCAAAGGCAAGATATTATAATATCCCCTTAGCTTTAACATATGGGATGACAGAGACTGCTTCTCAAGTTGCAACTCTTAAACCAGAAGATTTTCTCAAAGGTAAGTTAGGTTGCGGTCAAGTTTTACCTCATGCAAAGGTTTATATTTATAACAATAAAAAATATAAATTGAAATCAAATAAAATCGGCAAACTTAATATTGATGCTCAATCACTATTTCTCGGCTATTATCCACATATTAGAAATAAAAGTGAAAGCCTAAAGGTAGATGATTTGGGATTATTAGACGAGGAAAATTATTTATATGTAATGGGACGTGATAGTGACAAAATAATCACTGGTGGCGAAAATGTTTATCCTCTAGAAGTTGAATCAGCAATCAGACAAACAGAAATGGTAAGTGATATCTGTGTCATTGGAGTAGCAGATAAAATTTGGGGAGAAGCTGTAACTGCAATTTATGTACCAAAATCTACAGATATCACCAGTTCAGAACTGAAAAGTCAACTTACAATAAAAATCAGTAAGTTTAAAATTCCCAAATATTGGATTCCGGTATCATCCTTGGGGCGAAACTCTCAAGGAAAAATAAACCGCCAGAAGTTACATGAGATTGCAAGAAATAAACTGAGTTTAAATTTGACGAAATCACAAAATCCAAAATCCTAGTCAATATTTAATTGAATAATATTATGAATTTCTAAAACACCAAATCTAAAATATCAAATTTAAAATACCAAAATCAAAATATCATAAGTATAATTTTTAATTATCGCCACTATCTAATCCTAAGCATAATAATTATCTAACCAAGATTATCTAACCAAGAAATAATATATCCTGGTAAATCTGTCCTCTTCCTAGTGCTTGCATCGATACATACATGTTTTGTATTTGCTTTACTTGCAAGCATGTTTTGAGCAAAAATTTCATAATTAATTTCAAATTTATCATTACCTAATTTTTTAGCAATCATTTTAATTATCAATATATCTCCACAAAAAATAGGACGAAAAAAATCAACATCAGCATGAACAATTGGAAAAGCTACAATTGGTTTTGTGAAAAATTCTTTAATATCTATATCTGAAGCTGCTAAAGATGATTCATAAGCTTCGTGACAAATATTTAAAATATTTGCAAAGTATACGACTCCAGCAGCATCAGTATCCCGAAAACGGACAATGTAGCTATAACTAAAACCCATAATACTAATAGATAAAAATTACTTCTTTAGTATGACCGATATGGTGTGGCGGACGCGCAAGTCATTAGCGGCTCCGATCAGGACATACTGTGCCTACGGCATTAAAATTCGTAAGGACGCAGTCTATACTGTTAGCGGTAGTTGGGTGTTCGCACATGCGCGGCGACTTAGCATAAGCGTACTGTAAGTATTGCGCATAATTCTGCTACATTATTCTTTCGAAATTCTATTCACAAATTTAGCATTTGATAAACATCTTCAGAATCAGGATTTAAGTAAGGATAATCTAAACTAATTCCCATCTCTTTAAAATGCTGATGTATAAAATCTACTCGCTTCCGTGGAGAATTTTCTCCCTGTCGCCAAGCATCTAAAAGTGCATTAGCAATAATTTGACAACGGTTCATTCCAAAACTTTCTTGGGGAGCAAATTTTTGATTCGGTTCTTCCGCTATACTCAATCCCGGTGCTAACAATTTGGTAAATAAAGGAACTTTTTGCTCAAAATAGGACTGATTTTCCAGGTAAACAGTTTCCAAAACGTTTTTTAACCCAAGATAATCTTTTCGTTCAAAATAAAGTATCCCAGAGTCAAAGCGTTGATAAAAATTAGGATTATGTAATACCTGAAAATGGAAGGGGATTTCTAAATTATTTAACCCCGGGGTCAAGCTATCCATCATAGCAATAGCACCAGCAGGACTAATATTAAAACATATTAATCCAATGTCTTTATCATGCTGTATTTTACCAGCATCACCAATAGCAATGTAAACGCCGTTTTGTAGCTGATGATTTGGCATTAATATTGATATTAGTTCGCCAGTTTTTGCATCTTCTATTGGTGGGTCAGAATGATGGTCATACTCCACATATAAATTTAAACCATCTTTAGCTAATGCCAAGCTACCATCTGGTTCCCGCTTCAAAACTTGCCAATCAAAATCAAAGTATCCAGTTCCGCAATTACTTTGGTGTAATTGATCGTAAAAATCCCAATCTACATCAAAAGCACAATCTAATTCTAAGTTTTTATTGAGTATAAATTTATCTTTACGAACTGCTAAAACATCACTTAAAGAGTGATTGTAATAAATTCCGTATAATAAATTTCGCAACAATAATGCCAGATATTTATTCTGGAGGGCGAAGGAAAGTTGTTTGAAACGTTTTGCTATTGTTGGCGGTAAAATGAAGGGTTCATAGCCACAATGACGAATGCAAAAATTAGACTCTATCTGGATATCACTAGCAATATCAAGCAAATATTTGGATAGTGAAAAATCTGAAGTCTCCATCATCATTGCGCTCGAATTTTTCTATACTTCCCAACGGAAATAGAACAAAATAAGAAAAATCTTACACCAGTTCTATTGGATGCTTTACTTTTCCTCAATTACCCTTCAATGATCAGCAACCGCGCAAACGCGTTTTTTCGTAAAAAATTGGAAGTAGATTATTTTCTTTTTTATTTATAGGAAGTACTTGCAGTTTTTTTACATGTTTAATAATTTCTGATTCGTTGACGCCGAATACAGTCATCACAGAAATTTGTGGCATTGTGAGCATCTTTCTGGCAACTTCCAGCGTACACAAGCCAATGTTATCAAAAGATTTATTCGCGTCTATTTGTTTTTCAATATCTTTAATAAGCACAAGTCCAGCAAATTGGACTACTCGCAAGATAAATTCTTGATGATATTCTAAAATCCTAGGGAAAGTCTTGAGATAGGAGCGAGTGAGAGCCAAAATTGAAGGTTGAATTGCTTCTAAAGGAATCATTGCTAGTTGAAAAGACTCTTCCAGACTTATACTTGGATCTACTACCAAACTTTCCAACCAAATTTTTAGGTAACTTGCAATTACTGTTCCCAGGTCGAAGGCTGGATCTCCCCATGAGTAAGCTTCCCAGTCAATGAATCTCACCAAGTCTTTATCTTGTTGCTCCCATTGAGAGTGTAGCAATATATTTTCTAGCTTTAAATCATTATGGATCAAGCATGAAGGATTCCAACTATTTGCTAGACCCGCAATTTCAGATTCCAGATCGTCATAATTTTGGTAAAGTCCATAAAAAGCAAGTGCCTCTTTTGGAACTTCTGCAAAAATTTCTGGTCCTATCCCTTCGATACCTTGGGCTGGATTGTAATACTGATAGCGAATTCCACCTGTGGGTGCTGTTGCTATAAAGTCCTTATATTCACGGCGATTGAAAGTAGCGCAATGTAATCTTCCTAAAACCTTACCAATTGCAGTTGCAATTTCTTCGGGGAAAATACCATTCTCACGGTAAAAGTTATCCAGTTCCAAATATTCGCTTAAGTAGCGCCGGACGAGAATAGACTCATCCTCATCAAAGTGTACAACCAACGATTCGATCGCGGAAATATTTTTTAAAATTGGAAATGAATTGAGCAATTCATGAAACAGCCACTCATTGAAAAATTCTTCCTGACTCCCAAAACCTTGGGCACAACGTTCCTGTTTCACAAGTAACTTACAATTGGAAGCCAGCTTCACAAGTAAATTCAAATTCTTCTTGCTACTCTGTGGTAATTCAGAATCAGCAGATGCGCCATCTTCTGAGCTACACAGACCTGCATCATGCAGGTACTGGATAACGTTATGAGAAGACAATGAAAATACCATGTAATATGTCCTAATTCTTAAGACTGTGGAAAAAAAGTTTACGGTTCTTCAGTATTTACTTGAACAATGCTTGTCTAAGTTAAGAGCAGTTTCAAGTCAACATCGACAATTACGAGCAGGATCTATTAATATCCCATATTTCTAAAATAAAGATGCCAAAATGCCAATTTAACTCCATATTTTTTTACCATCACTTTAAATGTAATTAATATTTAACTAGCAAATCTTTAAGTTCTTTAAACCAATCACTTACGTATATATAGAAAATTATATATTTTAATCAAACCATTAACTAAAATCATTTTCTTTATAAGTTCTAAGCATTAATTAAAGTATTTTCTTCTATCAAACAATACAAATAAAGTACAGAATTTATCAGTTGGCAACCGTAACCATTAAATTATTTCTTCTGTAACTATTATCTTTTGCTTGCCTAGCAAGCCCTGTTTTTTGCTATACATCAGACCCCGGAAAAAAAAATTGTTTCTCGGCTCATAATCATGAAAAACCTATGATTCAGAGTACTTGTGGAAACAAATATAAACAATAATCAAAATCGATACATGTATCGCAAGGAACATATTTTGTGCTACCACGCATCTAAAAAAAATATCTAATATTTTTTTATCGTTTCAGAGAATTATATTTATAGACTAAATATACAGTAAAAAAATAGAATATTAGCAATAAATATTTACTGCTAAGTACTCCCCAAACAAATCAATATAAATTTATGTTGTTCAAAATCACATTCTGATGATTGGGGAAATATTACTTGCGAATGATCTTAATTGATGGAAAGACATTCTAAATATTTAGTCAAATCTCATCAATTTATTACTTGGTTTATAGCTAAGTTATAAAGTCGATATTACACTTAGCAGTGGTTTGCAACTGAGGTCAGATTTCTCTCTGCGGAAGCAGTACAAATAGTGTACACCTACAAAGGTGACAAACTTGAGACGTCGCAAAAACAAAATTTAGTATTGTGTATTTTTAAGCTCTGGTATAAACATCAGGTTGTTTAGAATACGAACTTCAAAAGCATTGAGAACTCTATTTGTCAACAAGAATGTTTCTCAAGCGTAATTCTATCGATGGGCTTTAAAACTCGTGTTACATCATGATTTTGGTTTTAGGTCGCTGTCAGGCGTGTAAAGTGAATCCTTCATTCCCTTCAGGATTGGGTTGTACCATTTACAAGTAAAATTTGAACGTCATCAATACATTGACGATTTACCCAGATGACCTTACTGAGCTCATATAAATTCGGATTTTTCTAAAAACCTGTCGAAGGAGAAGATAAAATCAATTTTGTTTGTTACGAAAAATACAACTTGCTCTAGGCAGCATAGATGATTTAGTATTTTTTGTGCAGTACAAAAATACCATTAAGTAACCAGTAAAGAACTAAGTAGTGAAAAGTCTTAGTTTGATGAGCGATCGCACATCTTAAGACGTCAAAAATTCTTAAGGATTGAAAAGATTACCACCAAGCCTAATATACTCATTAAACCTGCAGGCATAAACTTACGTGTTTTTACGAATCTCACAGCAAATACAATTACTAGTATACCTGCTACTGCAATGCCCAAAATCAAACCCCATTTTTGACCTTGTAATGCCACTAAACCCGACACAATCAATAGAATCCCGCTAACGACACCACTTATAAGTGAGATCTTGCTGCCTGCTTTTTGATAACCAACAATACCTCCTATTATTCCTAGAATGCCATATAAAATTGTACTTACGACACTGATAGTCATTGTTAAAACCTATGTAGAAGATGAAGTGTAAGCCCGACTTAGACAGAAAATTTAGGATAGTGCAGTCACTTGAGTGCCAAGTCTACTGATGAATAATGAAACAATGTCTACTCCCACAGAAGGGAAATTAAAAATAGATAGAATAAAAAATTCAATCAATGGGAGAATTCAATTTATTCAACGCCAAGCTGCTTCTCTTTTAATTTACCAATCAGTCTTACAAGGTAAACTGGGTGAGGCTTTTCTTGACCTGTTACAGGCGATACGTTACACTGATGCGGATGCGCGAGTTTGTTTGCAAGCTTACGGCAATTTCTTTCAATTATTAGCTGCCAGGCATCAAAACTGGGAAGAGTATCTAATTACACAAATTCTCAGAAATGAAAATCCCTTTAGTCAATTAGCGCAACAAAAAGATATGGAGAGTTTAACTCCGGCTTTAATTGCGGCTGTGGGACGAGATTTACAAGCATTACAAAGTTTACATGAATGTAGTTGTGCCGTTTTAAGTGAATGGGTTCAAGTTGTAGCTCATCTCCCAGTTTCACTAACGGTATGGTACTCCTCTGAAGATGGGGTAGCAACAGCTAATGAATTGGCAACGATAGCAAAAATATCTTCCCTAGATAACTGGGAAAATGCTGTATCGATTTTAGCCAATTACTACCAAAGATTTGGTGTTGGTTTATTCGCTAAATATCAAGCATTACGATGGCAGAATGGTCAGTTTATTGGTGTCACATATCCGGATACGATTACACTCAAAGAATTGTTTGGTTATGAAACCCAAAGAGATGCTTTGCTCAAGAATACAGAATTTTTACTGTCAGGGCATTTCGCATTGAATGTCTTACTATATGGTAGTCGTGGCTCTGGGAAATCTTCCCTAGTGAAAGCTCTTTTAAACGAGTACGCTCATCGCAGTTTACGTTTATTAGAAGTTAGTAAATTAGATTTAAAAAACTTACCTGAGATTGTAGAAAAATTAAGAGGTTTATCTCAGAAGTTCATTATTTTTGTTGATGACCTTTCTTTTGAAGAAGATGACGATGCTTTTAAAGCTCTAAAAGTTGTTTTAGAGGGTAACATTACTGCTAAACCAAAAAATGTTGTAGTTTATGCTACTTCTAATCGTCGTCATTTAATTCGTGAATTTTTTGCTGATAGACCAGCTCCGAGAAATAATGATGAGATACATGCCTGGGATACTCTACAAGAAAAGCTTTCATTTAGCGATCGCTTTGGTTTAACCTTAACTTTTGAGCCTGCCGATCGCGATAGATATCTCGAAATTGTTCGCCAGTTAGCTTTGCAAGCTAGCATAAATCTTACTCAAGAAGACTTGGATGCTCGCGCTTTGCAATGGGCTACTCGCCATAATGGTCGTTCCGGACGCACAGCCAAACAATTCGTAAACTATCTAAGTGCTGATTTGACTGTATCTGTGAGTGAATAAAATTACTAGCACTTTGTTAGTGAATTTGTCATAACTGGGTATTGTGGTCTATTTAAATTAGTACAAGACCCAAAATTTACAGTTCTCAGTACCAATGATTTAGGAATAATAATGTAATATCGAGCTACATAAAAAATTATATAGTGACTGATTTAGTCATGCTCCTTCATTAGTATCATGCAAGTAGCAATGGTAAGTAATCGATTCATCATAAATATCGTTGCCTTCGGTATAAGTTTTGGTTTGAGTCTCGCATTAACTGGTAGTTTTAAACGTGCAGCTATCATTGCACTACTTTATATTCCAACCACTTATATAGCGGTATTATTCGCCCATCAACGCCGAAAACAACACGATACAATAATCTTAAAATCTTTGAAATCCCTAAACGGACAAATTAGGGAAATGGAAGATATAAAATCCCACATGGTTGTTGAAATTAATAGTTTAGAAAAACATCGTTCGCTCCTATACTCTGAATCCAAGCAATTACAAAATCAAGTAACGGAATATCGCCATCAACGAGATAGCATCGATCGCGAACTAAGTACCTATGCTGGGCAAAAAAAACAAGCAGAAACAGGAATACTGCAACTAAAAACAGAACTTGAGAACCTGGAAAGAACTAAAGACGAATTAGAAAAATATTTTTCAAAAATAACTACAGAAAGTCGTCGTTTGGAAATCAACTGTAATGTATCGCGTTCAGAATTTACTAAAATAAAAAATCAAATCGAGCAACTCGAACAGGACAAAAAAGAATTAGAGAATAATTTAACTTTGCTCAATCGAGTAAAGCCACAATTAGAAGAGAAGTTATACGATCTGCGTATCAATTTGCAGGAATTAGAAGTCGTAGAGTGCAAAAAAAACGAAACGATACGTGCAAAGGTTGCCGAACAGCAAAGTATTGAAGATAAACTGAGCACTTTAAGAGAACAGGTTGATACCAAGCAAGTAGAATTATCACAGTTGAAGGGACAGGTATCCCTTTTACAAGATGAGCATGATATTTTACAGGATCAAATTTACGACTTGTTGCAGCAAATGGAAAATCTCAACTCGAATCATTTGCTCGAGCAAGACTTAGAAGAACAAGACTTAAAAGAAGCAGAAGACTTAGAACCTTTTCCCTTTGCTGACCTGTTAGATCCATTAGAAACTACAGACGAAGAAAAAGAAACTGATATTTCCACTAAGCTTCCACAAGAATGGGAAATTCTGTTAGAACAACTTCCCGAGCATGAGGTTCAAGTATTACAAGCATTAGTAGAAGAAGAAAATCCAAATCCCGTTGTCAAAAATATTGCGCAGAGCAATATTACTATGCCAAATTTGCTGATTGATTCAATAAATGAGCGCGCAAGCGATACTCTTGGTGAGTTAATTATCGATCCAGGGAACGAATTTCCAGGAATATGTGAAGAACATTTGGCAAAAGTTCAAAAAATGATTGAAATTTACTCTCATAAGCTAGCCAAACAAGGATATTCTAATTGAGTAAAATCTATTTGCTTATTCTCACTAAATTATTCCCACTAAATTATTCCCACTAAATTATTCCCATTAAAAATAACCCTCCATAATATTGGCTATACTTATCAATATTTATAGTATGGGGCAATATTAGTATTATGGGCTGCGCGCCTCTGCATCTTTTCTTAACTGAGGTGAACTAAATGGCAAAGTTGAAACTCTCAAAGAAAGTATCTGCGAGTTTGATTAACTCTCTGGCTGCTGGAGTAGTACCCAGAGTAGGTATCGAAAAAATTGCAGTAGGAAGAGAACAAGAACTCAAAAGCCTTTTACAAAATCTCGATGATGTTGCAGAAGGTATTGCAGCATTCCGCTTTATTATTGGCAATTATGGTTCTGGTAAAAGCTTCATGCTCCAGTTGGTACGCAATAAAGCGATGGAGCAAGGATTTGTAGTAGCCGATGCTGACTTATCTTCAGAGCGTCGACTTGCTGGAACTAATAATCAGGGTTTAGCAACATATCGTGAATTAATGAGTCATCTAGCAACCAAAACTCGTCCTGACGGTGGTGCTTTAGTCTCGATTTTGGAAGGTTGGATTAATAAAATTCAACAAGAAGTAGTTAAAGAAACAGGAATGCAACCTAATGATGAAGATTTCGACCGTCAAATAGAAATTAAAATTAGAGAAGTAATCAGTTATATTGAAGACTTAGTTCACGGATTTGATTTCGGAAATGTTATTATCGCTTATTGGCGAGGATATTGTAATGATGACGAAGATCTAAAAAATGCTTCACTTCGCTGGTTAAGGGGTGAATTTTCTACAAAAATAGAAGCGAAAGCAGCTTTGGGGGTAAGAGTAATTATTGATGATAACAGTTGGTATGACTATATAAAATTATTAGCTAAGTTTGTTGCTGAAATTGGTTATAAAGGGCTTATTGTTTTGCTAGACGAGGCAGTCCATTTATCTCAAATATCCACAACGGTTACTAGAGAAAAGAATTATAATCGGTTGTTGGCAATGTTTAACGATACTGTGCAATGCAAAGCCGAAAACCTGGGTATCATGATCGGTGGTACTACCAAATTTTTAGAAGATCGCAACCGGGGACTATTTGCTGACTCTGCTTGGCGCAGGCGCACTAAAGAAAGTCGTTTTGCAACGCAAGCTGGTGTAGGTGAGTATTTTGGACCCGTTATTCGCCTCAATCCTCTCAAAGAGGAAGAAATACTAACGCTTCTACAAAGATTAACAGATATTCACTCTACTAATTTTAATTATCAGAGTCCTTTAAAAAATAAGGATTTACAAGAATTTATTCAAGAAATTATTAGTCGCCTGGGTGCCGATGCATTACTTACACCAGGTGAAATTGTCAGAGATTTTATCGCCATACTGCACATAATTTATCAAAATCCCCAAATTTCTTTTAACCAATTAATTCATGCTTCTGATTTTAAACCAACAGTGGCGCAGGGAAATATTATTTCAGACACAGAAGACGATGTAGCTGAGTTTAGTTTGTAAACAAAATTTATCTACAAACAAAATATGTATTGACGGTTGTAATTTTTGGTATTTATTCCATTCATGCAGCATCCTTTAAATACATTCAATACTGCATTAATCTTACTTAAAGATTTATGTTTGTAGGTAAATATGTAAAATATCCTCCAAAAATAAATAATTAAATTGAATATGAATAAATACCAACTTTACCTGCATCAAATCTGGATAATTTTTCACAGATATAGCGCTACGCGCAAGTCAATTTAGCTTCCTAGTTCCATCTGATTTATAAATTGGACTTCATTGACTACAGCCACACTAAGAATCATACCCATAAATACCGTATTAGCTATAACTGCAACTGCAACTAAACCATAGAGTCGGAATGTAGGATTTTTCATCCCTTCAACCTCCTAAGTGTTTCGTAGTTTTAACATAGAAGATAAATGTCAAGAACTTTGCAATTTGGCGAACAAGTAAAGCTAGTATATGTTTACTTGTTTATTCTGTGCTCCTTGGGCTGGTAAAATTTAGTTGAGAAAACTATTTTTGAGATCTATGACTGCGGAAACAGATCGGATAGATTCAAATACTCAGGGTGCGGATGCTGTAGATAATGCAATTGCCAAAGGAGTTGATTTAGACGGTTCTCCAATTCCTCCAGCTAAATTAGAATTGTATCACCAAGTTATGGGATTGGAGGCAAATAGGCAACGTAGCGGGGTATCCAATACTATGCGCTCGCGTATTGTAAGAATTGGCGCAAAGCATATTCCTCAAGCAGAACTAGATCGAATGTTACTCGAAGCTGGTTTTACAGCCCTCAAGGAAAAGGAAATAGCTTTTTTCTATGGTGGAAAGTAAGTTTTGAAGTAAGTTTTATTTCCCCGTAGGGGAATAGATATTGATACTCCCCGCAGGGGAATAGATATTGATACTCCCCGTAGGGGAATGGATATTGATACTTCCCGTATGAAAACAGATTTTAATCTTTCCGTAGGGGAATAAAGTTACATTCCTTCAAAAAAATTAAGTTTGTATGTCTTCTACAAAAAAATAAGTTTTGTATTGTTTCCATGGAGAAACAAATACTCATACTTCTATTTTAGGAAAATAGAGAAATCAAAAAATTAATGCCAAAAGTCTTTGACTTGGTATCCTAATTCGAGAATCATTTGCCGCAGTAAAGGTAAACTCAAACCAATCACATTACTGTGGCAACCTTCAATTTTTTCTACAAATAATCCCCCCTTACCTTCAAGGGCAAAACTTCCAGCACATTTGAGAGGCTCACCAGTAGTAACATATGCCTTAATGGCATCATTACTCATTGGCGCAAAGTAAACTTTTGTCACTTGACACTTTACCAAAGAGCAATTTTGAAGATTATCAATCAAAGCATGACCGGTAAATAAATCACCAACATTTCCTTGCATTTCTTGCCAACGATCGCATGCTTCTGCTTCGTCTTTTGGTTTTCCGTGAATATGACCATTAATTAGTAAAACAGAGTCACAACCCATAACTAAAGCAGATGGGAATTGATGACTTACTATTTTTGCTTTACTGAAAGCTAAAGTCTGCACTAATTCTGATGGGTCTTCAAGTTTGATTTGTGACTCATCAAAATCACTAGGTACCACCTTCGGTTCTATACCGACAGTTTGTAGCAATCGACGGCGTGCTGGGGAAGCTGAAGCCAATACAAATTTGGGAATTTCCATGAGACTTTGCTTGTGGCAGAAAAATCAAGTTAACAAAAGAACATTAACTTAAGTTTTGGTTAGTAAACAGAAAAAGATGAAACTGTATCTTCAATCAGTCTTTTGACTCTTGGCCAACGTCTTTGAGAAACTGACGCGTTTAGAGTAAACACCTTACCACGGCGAAGTGCCACACTGGCAAGATTATGTCTTTTTCTATTGTTTGGCAGCTTTACAACATATTCCAACATATAGTAAGTTTTATCTTCGACTTGCCGCTCGCGAGCATCAACTAATTCTGCCTTTCGTCCACTACCTTCAGGGGCTAAAGCATTTTTACCCAATTTATATCCTACTTCCGTAGGAGTACCTAATTCAGCAAGAGTCTTATTGGAAGGAGCAGGGCTAACAATAACTGAAACATTTTCCGTTGTTTCAATTATGTCGTGGAAAACAACATCTGGTCCACCGGACACTTTTACTTGTACCCAGCCATTAGGATATAAAAACTGATATCCTTTGTCGGTATTTACGTAACTTTTCAGACCAGCTGCTGCTGCAATATCAACATTTGTAATAAGAAAACTCAGTGTTATCAAAAATAAGAGTAATATTTTTTTCCACATTTCTATAACTTCCTTTGGGTCTGGAGCAAGCGTTCTACCAGAGTATTCACATTTCTTATTGTCCCATCAAGAAGTAATTTTCGGTGAATACAAACTGTATAAGACTGAATTTTAGTCATATTTGCTAATTTCAGGATCTATCTATTCCGTAAATTCGAGCAAACCCGTATTAAATCAACCAGAAATACAATTCTCATAAGCGTTTGGACACGATTCTAGAGATTCACAATTTTAGAGATTAAAAACATTTTCACGAACAGGACAAAAAACTGATTTATGTCGTTCAGAAAATATATAACGGCGTACTAATCTAAGATGGCAGATTTACTGAAATATTGGTTTCCAGAACAAAATGTGAGTGATATTACATACCTCATGCCATTACGAGTAAACTGTTTTGCTAGTATTAATTGATGATTTACCTAAATTAATTAGGTAAGCTAAAGTTCTAAGTGTTTTGGTTGTTGACTGAAACAGTGTTATGTGTGACGGGATATTTCTGAAGACATCAGTAGTGCTAGATGTTACCTTGAGCTAGGTCCTGACAAAAAGTTAAAAATTCACTGCCTGCTTTAAATTCCAATGAAGGAAAATAAATAAAAGTTAAGGTTGTGAAAATAATCTTCCAAAAAGTTGATATTGAGCAATCAATTTAATTACTAAAAAACAAACAAACTATGGTGAATACATCATTTGCTGCGATGAATGCAGGTCGCACACTCAAAGTAGTTGGAATAATTTTGATTTTGTCTTTTCTAATTGATTTTATTATTTTGCTACTTCCCTTTCAGCCAACGGATAGAACTTGGCAAATTAACTTAGCAACAGCACTGGTTGACCGAGGAATTGTACCTATGGTGGGATTAGGTATGTTATTCAGTGGCTACTGGGCTCATAGTTTTGCTAATGATAATTCTGGGAACGCTGGTATTGATTTAAGAATGCCAGCATTGATACTTTCCAGTATTTTGGGGCTAATGTTCTTGCTAATTTTCCCATTACACCTCAATAATGTTCGTCAAGCTAGTACTCAAAGGGTAGAACAAATCAATAAGCAAGCAGAGCAAGCCCAAACACAGTTAAGTCGTCAAGCTTCCCAGTTAGAAGCCCAATTGAACAGCGAACAGGGTAAAGCGGTACTGGACAATAGACGCAAGCAACTGAAAGCTCAAATTACTGAATTATTAAAGGACGAAAAGAAATATAATGAGGCGTTAGCAAATCCAGCCCTCAATTCAAATCTTAAAGAATTGCTGGGTAAAGCCAAAGCTAACCCCAAAGATATAGATAAATTGGTTACGCAACAAATCGACCCTCAGGCTTTAGCGAAGCAGCAATTAAGTCAAATTAATGAACGCAAAGAAGAAGCTGCAAAACGTGAGAGAGATGGAGCGTGGCGTTCTGGAGTGCGAATTGGTATTAGTAGTTTGTTGTTGGCAATTGGTTACATTGTTATCGGCTGGACTGGTCTAAGAAATATGGGTACTTTACGAGGTAATTCACGTAAAGCTACCACTGCTTAGTTTAATTAATTTTATTGGTGTGAGGCAGTAAGAGAAATTAGTTTCCAACTAATTCTCACGCTGTCCTCAAATTTTGGATTCCTCAAATTTTGAACTTCTCAAATTTTGAATTATTTTTTTTTCAATCCTTTTGAAATCAATTTATAAAAACAATTATCAACTTTACCGCTTATGATTTCAATTTATATACTGACATACAACGAAGAGCTAGATATTGCAGCTTGTATTGAGTCAGCAATGCTTTCAGACGACATTATTGTTGTTGACTCATGTAGTAGCGATCGCACGGTTGAAATTGCCAATTCTTATCCCGTAAGAGTTGTAAAACATCAGTTTGAAAGCCACGGACGCCAACGCACTTGGATGTTGAATTCTGTACCTCCGAAATATGAATGGGTTTACATTCTTGAAGCAGATGAACGCATGACGCCGGAGTTATTCGCTGAATGTAAACAGGTAATTCAAAATTCTGAGGTTCAAAATTCTGAGGTTCAAAATTCTGAAGTTCAAAATCCTGAGGTTCAAAATTTTCAATGTGTTGGCTATTATGTTGCTGAACGCGTAATGTTCATGGGTCGTTGGATTCGTCACTCTACCCAATATCCACGCTATCAATTACGCCTGTTAAAACATGGTAAAGTTTGGTTTGAAGACTATGGTCATACAGAACGGGAAGTCTGTGAAGGCGCTACAGGTTTTCTCAAAGAAACTTATCCTCACTATACCTGTGGTAAAGGTCTGAGTCGTTGGATTGATAAACATAATCGCTATTCCTCTGATGAAGCCCAAGAAACATTGCACCAATTACATAACGGTAGAATTAACTGGCAAGATTTATTTTTTGGGCATTCGGAAGTAGAACGTCGTCGAGCTTTAAAAGACTTATCTTTGCGTCTTCCAGCTAGACCTTTAATTCGCTTCTTTTACATGTATTTCATATTAGGTGGTTGCTGGGATGGGCGTCCAGGCTTAGCATGGTGCACCTTACAAGCATTTTATGAGTATCTAATCGTACTTAAAACTTGGGAATTAAAACATATGTCCCAACCATCTTTGAATTCAAGGTTGTCTCTGGATGGAATTAGTAAAATTGACCGCATTCTCAAAAATCCTTGAAAAAAGTAGAAATTACTACCAAGTATTAAATGTATTGTTAATATAACTTAACAAAATTCACATAATTTTTTTTTATCTGGTTTATCTCTGGATAAACGATACATTACGGCGTTTAAAGATATTTACTTTCTTCTGCTAGTTTGGGGAATTATGAGCAGCTTTTTGCTGAGCGCGGTAATATTAGTAATAATCTGAATGACTTGCAACAATCGTTTACAAGTCTTAAATATATAAAGTAAAAGCCCTACAAATCACTAGATCGGGATCCCGGTCGAATTTTGTATACCTATGAGTTAGTAAATATTTCTTACGTTCTTGTTAAGTAAATACGGATGAAGTTTTTTCCTTGCCTTCACTTTTCAATATTTTTTGGGGTCTTGTCGATTTTGCAATTGGTTGAGATATCCGAAAATATTCGATATGAGGAGAACAAGGGAAAAGAAAAAATTAAAAAAATTTTTGTTGCGATATCCGAAATCCAAGTGATTAAGCATCAAATATGGTGTCGATAAACTGCAACATCAATTTCGTGTCTTTTCTACAGAAAGCATCACCAAGACACAAGGTTCCACTAAGCAAAAAAAGGAGAGCAGGAGCTTGGTAACCGAACGCTGGAAACAAAGCTTAAAAAATGACTTAATAGCTGGTTTGTTGGTAATTATTCCCCTAGCAACAACTATTTGGCTAACAATTACAATCGCTAGTTGGACAATAGATTTTCTAACTAAAATTCCCAAACAACTAAATCCCTTTGATGGGATGAATCCAATCTTAGTAAACCTATTAAACTTGGTGGTGGGGCTAATGGTGCCATTACTGAGCATACTTTTGATTGGGTTAATGGCTAGGAATATAGTCGGGCGTTGGTTACTAGATGTTGGCGAACGTATATTACAAGCTATCCCATTAGCAGGGCAAGTATACAAAACACTTAAACAACTTTTAGAAACATTACTCAAAGATTCTAAGGGGAAATTTAGTCGGGTGATTTTAGTTGAATATCCCCGCCAAGGAATATGGGCAATAGGTTTTGTCACAGCAGCAATCAGCAGTGATATTCAAAGTCAAATGAAAAGACCGATGCTTAGTGTTTTTATTCCTACTACTCCTAACCCAACAACTGGTTGGTATGCAGTCGTTCCAGAAGATGAAGTAGTCAATCTGTCAATTTCCATAGAGGATGCCTTTAAGATTTTAGTTTCAGGTGGTATCGTAGCTCCTAACACCCCGTTGCCACCTCTCAAATTATCCAAAGATCGCAAACTCGAAGTTCCTCCTCCTGCATTCAAACGGCAAATAACGCCAATCGAAGAAACTTGAGGAGATTACAGTTTATACGATATCTACTTGGTATAGTTTAAACCAATAATTTTGAGCTAATAATTTGAGCCAATAAATCTAACTTCTTATTCTTCACACCTCTTTGACAGTTATGGAAGCCCAAAAATCTCCTCATAAAGGTTCTCGAAAACCTCGCCAAATTGCCCGCGAATTAGCTTTATTAAGTCTTAGTCAGTTGCCAACTAACCCCAATAAACTGACTGAGGTCCAACTACCTAAATTATTGTTAGCAGCAGTTAGAACACTAACTTCAGAGGTTCAAGATACCTTAGACAATGCTGCGGGACAATTGCAGCGCGGTAACGATCGACTTTTGAGTAGCCAAACTCGTGCTAGCGATCTCAATAATTCTCGGACTATGGTTAGGGAAGCAATCGAACATACCCAAACTGCAATTAACCAATTGGGTGCGGCGGTAGATTTCCCAGAATTAATTCAATTGGCGAACCAAGATCGAGAAGTTGCAAGATATGCGATTGAAATTGTCAAAACAGCAAATAATGAGCGAAAACATCTCGACCGAGTCATTTCTGAAGCATTAGTGGACTGGCAAGTAAATCGCCTTGCTCAAATAGATCGAGATATTTTACGAATTGCTGTGGCAGAAATGATGTTTTTAGAACTGGAAAATAGAATTGCAATAAATGAAGCAGTAGAACTCGCTAAACGTTACAGTGGCGAAGATGGTCACCGTTTTATTAATGGTGTACTCCGTCGAGTCACAGAACAACAAAAAAAATAAGAATAAGAATAAAAAATACTGGTATTTAAGTCTTGCTCGGGTAAATCTTAGCAATTGAAGAATTTTGCAGGGTAAAAATTTCTGATTCAAAGATGTTTTTAAGAATTTAATTCTTGCTTTGAGAAGGATAGAGTTCAAAAACGCTAAAGTAGTAGATGAGTTTAAGAAATAAAATTTTCGCAGATGAATGGGTGGGTCAATGAGGAGTCAAAAACAGAATTTAGGCTTTTGTGCTTGTTTTGAGCATGGTAACTCTCTTGTTAGTGTGGAGTTAAAATAACTAATATTACTAACAGCAATGGTTTTTAATTGGTTTCGCCGTCAATATAACGATTCATCTAAAACAACTTCTGACGAAAAACAAGAAGAAAAAATAGGCGCGAAAGAAGAAGATAACAGCACTTCATCCCCAGAAACATCATCTACTACAGAAACGGAAAATTCTTCAGACGAAGCAGTAAATTATTTGACGTGGGCGAAGGCTGCTTATAAAAATATTCAGGAACAACAGCAAACTCAGAAATTACCATCTCAAGAAACTCAAAAAGTAAGTGAAACTTCCCGAGAAGCAAAAACAGAAATAGAAGAATCGGTTACCGAGGGAGTCAGCGACAGCGATACAGCACTTTCAGAGAATACTCAAGATTCAGAAAATATTCAAAAATCTCCTGTTACAACAGAGAAAGAAACAGAAGAATTAGCCACTGAAGAAGCTAACGACAGCGACACAATAGTTTCAGAAAATACTCAAGATTTACCTAAGGCAACGGACACTGAAGGAGAAACATCAGTAATTGAGTTAGAAGAAACTAGAGAGACAATAGTTTCACAAAGTCCTCAAGAGATACCTAATACATCTGTTGAAAGTACTGTCCTTGAAAATAATACTACTGAAAGTAAGATTGCTGAAAGTGAGAGTAATTTTTCTGAAAGTGCTACAAAATTACAGACTGGTCAAGAAGGAGCAGTTGATTTAGATTCGACTAAGGAAACATCAGAGGAAGGAAAAATCTCTGTCACAGCAAACAGCAGCGATCAACCTCAAGCGAGTCTATCTTTTCTAGAGAGAGCAGCTGCAGAAAGGCAAGCGAAACAAGAAAGATTAATCGCCAATGCGATTGAAATTCCTGCAAGTGATTCGGAGACAGAGGAAGTCGCAAGTAAAACAAGTACTGAAGCGGTTCCAAATATTGATTCTTCAGAAATACCAGGAATGGATTTTGATGAGGGATTTTTATGGTCAGCGGAAATTTTAGCAGCCCAGGGTCGGCGTCCTGAAGATATTTCTGTTGAAGAAATTACATGGCTGAAAAAACTGCGTCAGGGTTTGGGAAAAACACGACGGGGAATCCTTAACCAACTTCGTTCAATTGTTGGTCAAGGACCTCTCAACCAAGCAGGAGTAGAAGAAATTGAAGCACTCCTTTTACAAGCAGATGTTGGTGTAGAAGCTACCGATTTCATTGTTAATTCTCTGCAAGAAAAACTTCGTCAAGAAACTCTTCCGCCAGAAAAGGCAATTGCTTATCTTAAAGAAATTCTTCGGGATATGCTTGACGCACCATTGGAAAAATCTGATCGGTCGGTTTTTGCACCTGATAAAAATTCTTTCAATATCTGGTTGGTAAATGGAGTTAACGGTGCGGGGAAAACCACCACTATTGGTAAAATTTCTCACCTTGCTCAAAAGTCAGGTTACAAATGCTTAATTGGCGCTGCAGACACATTCCGTGCAGCAGCAGTAGAGCAAGTAAAGGTTTGGGGAGAAAGAAGTGGAGTTGAAGTAATTGCTAATAAAGGCAAAAATACTGATCCTGCAGCAGTAGTTTTTGATGCTATTTCAGCCGCTCAAGCCCGAGGAACAGAACTACTTTTAATAGATACTGCGGGAAGATTACAAAATAAGAAAAATTTGATGGAAGAACTCAGCAAAATCCGGCGGATTATTGACAAGAAGGCTGCCGATGCTCGAGTAGAATCACTGTTAGTCCTTGATGCGACCTTGGGACAAAATGGTTTGCGTCAAGCCCAAGTATTTTCCCAGTCAGCCAAACTTAGTGGTGTTGTTCTAACCAAACTTGACGGTACAGCCAAAGGTGGAGTTGCTTTGGCTGTGGTTAAACAGTTAGGTTTACCAATTCGCTTTATTGGTGCAGGAGAAGGTATTGAGGATTTACGTCCTTTTTCTAGCTATGAGTTTGTTGAAGCATTATTGAGTAGTTGAGCGACTCTAGTTGCTAAAAAAAATTAGGGCTTGTACTGTATTTTGATCCAATATATTTTAATTATCTAGTTACGAAAAAATGTGTCAAATAGTACAAGTCCTAATGTAAATATTATTTGATATGAGCGGTCGTGATTTGTTCAAATTTGGCTTGTGTAAATCAATTCGCTCAAACAGTTTTTATCTCTTGTTTTTCCCTGTGCTCAGTAATTTTTAGAATTTGTAAAATCAAATATTATTCACAAAAACTTCAGCTGGTAATTCCCCCAGATTAATGCAAGTTGATGTGAGAATTTTCAGTAAATCCTACAGCGAAAAATTACTGAGTAGTTATGTGACATTTTAATGAGAGCGACAATATTTCTGTTGTGTTGTGAAAAGTTTTAGGTTATGCTTTGTTCAGATTTTTCAATTCTACCCAGTTGTACATATTTTCATCATTTTAATTTTGGTTATATGTGTGAATATCTGCTTGATTTGTAACCAATAGGTGGTAGAATTCCTAAATCTTTATAACTGAAATATTGTTTGGATAATGCCTAATTTTTACACAGTATCAATAGTTGAAAATTTGTAAAGTGTAGCAATATTACCCATGCATGTATTTTTGATAAGGTTTATTTAAGCAATATTCAGTATTCCCCAATCGATGGGAATTAGCAAAATAGAAAATGGTTTTTATATCTTCAGGTATATGATTTAGTAATTAAAATTATGAAAATATCACAGTTTGTATGGGTTCATCTTTGAAAAATTTGATTTTACTCAAGCTGATTAACAAGTGTAAACACTAGAATTTTAATGTCGGTGGAGATAGAATTCAGCAACAAACATGAAATACTTATAAAGTTTATCTATTATCTGTTTCAGAAGAAGCTAAACTAGCAGTTCCCACATCAATATAGTTTAGTTATCGATTTCTAAGATAATGTACAAGTAATTTCAGTTACAAATATCCCACTTTTGAAGTCATATTACTGCCCGTGTCTCAATCACCTTTTCCATCCAGTGAAAATAACGGTAGTGCTGCAACAGATGTCACTCCAGTCGTAGCGCTTAAAGAACTTGTGGCACGATTGCATCGGGAGCAAAACAAAATTCAAGATTTGTTAAGTTCGTTGGGTTTTGCTCTTAGAAGCTTCAATAATTTGAATCAATTCTTAGAATTAATTCCATTAATGGCAACAAGGGTAACTGATGCTGATGGTAGTGCCTTATTTCTCTATAAACCCAACGGTCAAGTAAGACTAGAACAATTGCACTGGCAAGATAGCCGCCAAAGAAAAAATATTCGTAAAGCATTAGAAAATGCCAGTAGTGAAATCACTTTAGCACCAAGTTCTGCTCCAATTGCAACCGCCACAGGCATTTTGGATGATCGCATGCATCGCTATTTAGGACCAGATATTCAGATTTTTGGTACCGCGATTTTGGTAAAGCACACTGAGCGAGGATGGTTATATGTGCTCAGTCGCGATCGAGAATATAGTTGGACAGAAACTAGGCAGAAATTAGTGCGTTTAGTTGCCGATCAAACTGCAGTTGCAATTGAAAATGATGAGTTGGGAGTAGAACTAAGAAAAAAAGAGCGTTTGGATCAAGAGTTAGAAATTGGCGCAGAAATTCAAAGGCGACTTTTACCGCGTCAGTTTCCGATGATCCCTGGAGTTACCCTAGCTGCTCGTTGTAAGCCTGCAAATCGTGTCGGTGGAGACTATTACGATTTTATTCCTACTAATCACAAGCAAATTCAACCCCACGCTCACAATCTCTCCGTTAATGGTCGTTGGGGCTTGGTAATTGGTGATGTGATGGGAAAAGGTGTTCCTGCAGGGTTAATCATGACTATGATGCGGGGAATGTTACGGGGAGAAGTTTTAAATGGTCACTCACCCGCGAGAATTTTGCAAAATTTAAATCGGGTAATGTACGCGGATTTAGAAACTTCTAACCGCTTTGTAACCATTTTTTACTCTGAGTATGACCCGAATACTCGAACTTTATCTTTTAGTAATGCTGCCCATAATCCACCTTATTGGTGGCATGCAGCAACTAAAACTATTACTCGGTTAGATACTATTGGTATGTTGATTGGCTTGGATGCTAACAGTGAGTATGAAGATGCTCAAGCGACATTAGAAGCAGGAGATACAATTATCTACTATACCGATGGTTTTACTGATGCTGCAGATAGTAGCGGCGAACGCTTTGATGAAGAAAATCTGATCTCATCTTTATCACTTGCTTGTAGAAAATTTAGCGACCCACAAGATATTTTGGATTACGTATTTGCCCAAGTATATGAATTTATGGGTACAGATAAACCCAACACAGATGATATGACTTTGGTCGTACTTAAACTTGAAGATTAGTAAATGGTGTAGTTAACTCTAGTGGAAGTTTGGTTGACGATCTAACAGGCAAATATAGTTTTCCAGAATAAAAAAAGTTCACATACGAGCCTATGAATCATATGTATATTTCGCTTTACAAATGATAGAATGCGAACGCTGAAATTTCTGAACATTAAAGTTACAGAAACTAAAGCTTAAAAATTTTTGCAAAAAACATATATCAATAATATAAATTTACTATCCTTGAACTGATAAAGGTATTTTAATTTATTTGATTTCCTGTTTAATTTATTTAATTTATTAGCACAGATAATAATTCAAATAACTTCTTACTAAATTTGAAATAAGACTTGATTTTTTATTTGTATAAAATCAGTAAGTTATTGGTATGAATTAGCAAGCCAACACAAAATTTTTATTTAATTATATTTACTTGTATAAAATTTAATCCATTTTTTATATTATCTATAATTCTGAATACAATTTGCTTTATGGTAGTTTTGATTTTAAGAAGATTATTTTTTTTCTTAAGGCAATGCATTCTTTATACATCAGGGAATATAATTCGTAAATTTGTAAAACCACATAAGCAACATTCGAGATACTTAAGATAGAAAGCAATAATTATTACAATTTATCGAATATTTAGATAGTATATTATTTATCAAGCACATAACCTAGTGTCATTGTATTTATACTAATAAGCACAATTAAATCATGTAATTAATAATACTTTTTGTGTATAACTCGTATTTTTAACTAAAGGGCAAATATTTCTCGAGATTTTTGTCTTTTTTTTTATTTTTTTTTGCCTAAGTGAAGCAAAATTTCCCTAAGTGTGGCACTCTGAAAAACAGAGAACTCTCAAATTTGATATTTTCGCTACAAAAATTCACCTACATAGGTTATGCAAACGCTGGCAACACCAACAACGACCTCTAATAACACGTTTAATCAACCCAACATCGACACTACTATTAAACGGAGGAAAACCCGTCCAGTTAAGGTAGGAGATGTGACCATTGGTGGCTCTAGCCCAGTGGTAGTACAGTCAATGATTAATGAAGATACCCTCGATATTGATGCCTCTGTTGCAGCAATTCGTCGCTTACATGAAATTGGCTGTGAGATTGTCCGCGTTACTGTACCTAGCATTGCTCATGCTAAAGCTTTAGCGGAAATTAAACAAAAATTAATTAAAACTTATAGGGATGTCCCCCTTGTGGCTGACATACACCACAACGGGATGAAAATTGCTTTGGAAGTTGCCAAACATATAGAGAAAGTACGGATTAATCCAGGTTTATATGTGTTTGAAAAACCAGACGCAAATAGAACTGAATACACTTCCGCAGAATTTGATGAAATTGGTGACAAAATTCGTGAAACCCTTGAACCTCTGGTTATTTCTCTCAGGGATCAAGGGAAAGCAATGCGAATAGGGGTCAATCATGGGTCTTTGGCTGAAAGAATGCTATTTACCTATGGCGATACTCCTGAAGGAATGGTGGAATCAGCTTTGGAATTTATTCGCATTTGCGAATCACTTGATTTCCGCAATATAGTAATTTCCATGAAAGCTTCTCGAGTGCCTGTTATGTTAGCGGCATATCGGCTAATGGCAAAGCGAATGGATGATTTGGGAATGGATTATCCCCTGCATCTTGGTGTAACCGAAGCGGGCGATGGTGAATATGGCAGGATCAAATCAACCGCAGGAATTGCTACACTTTTAGCTGAGGGTATTGGTGATACCATTCGTGTTTCTCTCACAGAGGCACCGGAAAAAGAAATTCCCGTTTGCTACAGTATTTTGCAAGCTTTAGGGATGCGGAAAACAATGGTTGAATATGTTGCTTGTCCTTCATGCGGACGGACATTATTCAATCTAGAAGAAGTTCTGCATAAAGTCCGAGAAGCAACCAAACACTTAACTGGTTTAGATATCGCAGTTATGGGCTGTATTGTAAATGGACCAGGAGAAATGGCTGATGCTGACTATGGTTACGTCGGCAAAAATCCTGGATATATTTCTTTATATCGTGGCCGAGAAGAAATCAAAAAAGTTCCAGAAGATCGAGGCGTTAAGGAGTTAATTAACTTGATTAAAGCTGATGGGCGTTGGGTAGACCCCTAAGCTTGATTTCAAAATCAATAAGCCCGTTTTCTGACTACTTATAGATAGAAATCGGGCTAGTTGTATATGTAGAATGAAATGCAATTCGGATTTGGTTGATACATAGAGGATCGCCAAAGTAGCCGGATTCTTTGATATTTTTTTGAAATAACAAATTATGCTGGGTCTTTACAGTGTTACCCTATGTTAGATTTAGCATACTGAGATCAAATATTCCTCTGGCACAGCTGTCATTATGATCAATACAAAAAACGGACTTGTTTTAGGTGCTACTGCACTGATGGTGTCCACTGTAGCTGTTTTTAGCATCGGAATGCACTCACAAGGACAAGCTTTATTCAAGGAAAGTCCGAAGGAACTAGTAGATGAAGTTTGGCAAATTGTATACCGACAATACGTAGATGGAACTTTTAATAAAGTAGATTGGCAATCAGTTCGAAAAGAGTATTTAAATAAGTCTTACAATAATCAACAAGAAGCTTATAAATCCATCCGAGAGATGTTAGAAAAGCTCAAGGATCCCTACACTCGCTTCATGGACCCTCAAGAATTTAAAAATATGCAGGTTGACACCTCTGGAGAACTGACAGGGGTAGGTATTCAAATTACTCAAGAAGAAAAAACTAAACAGCTAGTTGTTGTTTCGCCTATTGAAGGTACTCCCGCATCAAATGCTGGAATTATGTCGAAGGACTTAATTGTCAAAATTGATGGTAAGAGTACTAAAGGAATGGATACTAACCAAGCTGTATCTTTAATTCGTGGTGAGCCTGGAACTAGCGTCACACTAACAATCAAACGTAATGGTAATCTCAAGGACTTTAGAATCAAACGGGCAAAAATAGAAATACATCCTGTTAAATTTAGTCAAAATCAGAGTCCTGCAGGCAATATAGGATATATCAGATTAAACCAATTTAGTGCCAATGCAGCTAAAGAAATGCGTGATGCGATCAAAGATTTAGAAACTAAAAAGGTCGCTGGTTATATCATGGACTTGCGCTCCAACCCCGGTGGTTTACTTTATGCTAGTACCGATATTGCTTCTATGTGGATGGACAAGGGTACTATTGTTTCTACGGTTGCTCGTAGCGGTCCGAGAAAAAAAGAAGTAGCAAGCCCTGGTATCCTAACCAAAAAACCTTTGGTAATTTTAGTTGATGGTGGTAGTGCCAGCGCCAGTGAAATTCTTTCTGGGGCTTTGCAAGACAGTGGAAGAGCAACTTTAGTCGGAACCAAAACTTTCGGAAAAGGATTAGTACAGTCAGTTCGTCCTTTAGATGATGGCTCCGGTTTAGCGGTTACCATTGCCAAATATCTTACTCCCAGTGGAAGAGACATTAACAAGAAAGGTATCGAACCTGATATCGAAGTCAAATTAAGCGACAGCAAACGTCAAGAGTTAAGTAAAGAGCGTAACAAAATTGGTACTAAAGCCGATCCACAATATGTTAAAGCCCTAGATATATTAACGAAAAAGATAACAAATAAACCAATTACTAATACAAGTGCAAAAAAATAAATGACTAATTAGTTTATAAATTAATTAGTCAATTGTTTATTGATATTCAAAAATTACTTAGTTAGGGGGCAGAAATTTGAGAGATTTTCACTGCTCCAAGAACTCCTGATAATTTTTGGTTTTGCAAACAACACAAATTCACAGCTAGTGATTATTACAAATAATTGATAACCATTAAAAACTTCCGGCTTTAACTTTAGTTTTATATAGCAGCAAACATATTGGTTAGGACATAATTCTTTGCTTCAAATTGGGTAGGAAAAATCCCATAATATGAGGGCTTTTTCAGATTTCTGCAGTGTACTTACTCAGTAAGGTTAAATGTGAACACAAGGCAAAAAATATGAGAAAGAAGATGTCCTAACCAGAAAATGTAGCACTCTGAATAACATCATAAGTAGAACAGGGATTCTATCACTTTTTATAATTGAACATAAATAAATGCAGAAAAAAAAACTAAATGGGTTTGCATTTACCCGTTCTTATTAAACCTACCCTACGTACAATAGCTTCCTCTTGGGAAATAAAAGGTCCCCATTGTTGGCTGATTCCGCTTTCATTTTCCTGTAGAACCTGATTACTAGGAACTATTTTGCAATTCCCAGACAAATTTTTAACAATATACCAAGATGACGTGTTGTTAATCATTATAGATTTGTCCACAATCTGTATAGAATTTTGCTTGCAAATTGGGCTGTTGGGTTTTTTGCTTATAGCACTATGTAATAAGTTCAGGAAGTTGGTAAATCCTGTTCATCGTAGATGCGCTAAAAGCTATGATTTGTAAGCTTTTGTTAGTGCCTAGTGGATTCAGAGCCTGCGGCGTCGGTGGATCCGCAAGGTGATGTTGTTAGTTAGAGCCTGCGGCGTCGCATAGCCTCTAGCTGCGCTACCTACGGTTCGAATCCGCTAATGAATTGCGCATAGCGCTATATTTGATGCTTTAAATGATTGCAAGTTTTTGAACTTTAGTAATTTTTAAGTTATTACTAACCTTTCATTTTAAAAACCAAACTTGGATTGAGGCTCAAAATTAATTTCGAGCATATGAGACTAATAAAGTTATTACCTTAATAATTAGCAATACACAGAATATCCTCTAGACGAATATCCTAAGTTCTGCTCAATTATGCTTTTAATAACCATCATTAGCTTTTATGCGATGTAGTGTTGAAACTAAAATAACTGTAAGTCCGTATATTACTCAATTTTCATTCAATTAATTTTGAATGATTTTTAAAAAGTTATAAACTACAGAGAGTTAGATTCTACTTAACTTACAATACTTAAATTTATTCACACTATAAAATTTTACATTGGCCGTAATGTCTTAAGAGATGGTCACACAATACTAAAGCTACCATTGCCTCCACCATCGGTACAGCACGAGGTAACACACAGGGGTCATGTCTTCCTTTGGCTGCTAGCAGAGTTTCTTCACCTTCTTTAGTAACTGTTTTTTGTTCTTTGCGAATCGTAGCTGTCGGTTTAAATGCTACACGCAAAATAATATTTTCACCATTAGAAATTCCACCTTGAATACCCCCAGAACGGTTAGTTACAGTGCGGATATTTCCACTCTCATCAATGTAAAATTCATCATTATGTTCAATACCAGTAAGTAAAGTACCAGCAAAACCAGACCCAATTTCAAAACCTTTACTTGCTGGTAAAGACATCACACCCTTAGCAATATCAGCTTCCAATTTATCAAATACTGGTTCGCCCAAACCTTTGGGTACATTCCGAGCTACACACTCTACAATACCGCCAAGAGAATTACCATCTCTTCCAGTTTTTTCAATTAATTCAATCATCCGTTTGGCACATTCTGGATCGGGACAACGGACAATGTTACTTTCTACTTGCTCTAGAGTAATGCTATTGGAGTCAACAACTCCTTCTAAATCTTTGATGCGTTTGACATAACCAATAACTTCGATGTTTGCTACTTGACGGAGAATTTTTTTAGCGATCGCACCTGCTGCAACTCTACCAATTGTCTCTCGTGCGGAGGATCTACCACCACCTTGCCAATTTCTAATCCCATATTTGGCGTCATAGGTTGCATCTGCATGGGAAGGACGATACTTTTGTGCCATCTCACTGTAATCTTGAGGGCGAGTATCTTTATTACGTACCAGAATAGAGATTGGCGTACCTAAAGTTTTACCTTGAAATACTCCTGATAAAATTTCACAGGTATCTGATTCTTTACGCGGCGTGGTAATCTTACTCTGTCCGGGACGTCGGCGGTCTAATTCTACCTGAATTTCTTCTGCTGAAATTTCTAGTTGTGGCGGACAACCATCAACTGTCACTCCTACTCCACCACCGTGAGACTCACCAAAAGTAGTGACACGAAATAGATGCCCAAAAGTATTACCCATGATTGATATTGAGGGAAAAGTCTAAGCTTATGTGTTTTATGTTTTAACTTATGTATTTTAACTGATGTCTTGTCCTGATAATTAAGACATGAAATTAAACGATCAGGACTTACATAAGATTTATAATCATACTAAGAACATTTAGGAGAAGTAAAATCTTTAGTTTTTTACTATCTCCGTCATATTTTATTAGTTGTAATATTTCAGAACTTATACGCTCAAGTCGATAAAAGATTGTTAACCAAAGTTACTGATAATTATCAACCCATTATTCGACCTGCTCGTTTGCAAGATACTGAGCGGATTTCTAATCTGTCCAAACAACTAGGATATTCTATTGGTCATGGAGATATAAGAGATCGCCTTCGCTCCTTAAAACAAGATGATCTTCATATTATTTATGTCGCAAGTTGGAGAAATGATTTTGTAGTAGGTTGGATTCACGCTCATAAGTCTGACTTCATTATTGTTTCACCACAAGTGTTGATATTTGGATTGATTGTGGATATCAATTACCGTCGACGCGGTATTGCTCGTCTACTAGTGCAAAAAGTTGAGGAGTGGGCACTAATTAAGAATTGCCAGACGGTTCGTTTACGTTCTAATATTACTCGCAAGGATGCCCACAATTTCTACGAAAATATAGGTTACAAAAATACCAAACATTCTTTAGAATTCTCCAAAAATTTGATCTAATTTAATCTAAAACTGAAAATCGATTGTGAATAAACCTGTAACCTACCGATTTCAGCTTTTGATTTGAGACGCGAACATTAGGAAGATTTGTATTAATCGAGGAATCCCATTCCACATTAGCAAAACCTTGAGATTTACATACTTGCCGGAAACATTCACCACTTTCGATTGGTAAATCATTTACTAGGTTATAGATTCCTGGCAATTTATGTTGAAGAATAAATCCTGTAACTGACTTAACATCATCAATATGAGTCCAATTGAGAAATTCTTCACCTGTTCCGGAAATAGTTCGACCGCAAAGACTGGAATAATTCTCTAGTTGCCGTTCTAGGACATAATTTTGTCTATGGTTTAACCCATATATTCTTCCCAAACGCAGTACAGAAACTGTTAAATACTGATTAGATACCTGTAATAAGGCTTTTTCTATTTGGAAAATTATTTCAATATGTTTTTTAATGGGTGCGATCGCATAATCTTCATTTACCCATGCGCCATTGGTGTTGCCATAGACATCACAACTACTGAGAAATATTAATTGCTTCACAGTTGATTTCTGGTTCAATGTCAAAGCTTTAATTAAATTTTTAGTTATGTGTAGGTAAGTTTCTTCATTACCAAAACCGCGATTGCTAGAAGTGTCAAGTCTTTTTTCGTTATTAATCCCAGGAAAACTTAAAACAACAGCATCTTGATTACTTAAAACTGAGAAAAGTGAAGGTTCATCTCCGTTTACTATTACTGCTTCTTGTTGCCATGATGGGATTTTTATTTGGGGAACTTCTTCTTTACTTAGTGCAATCGCTTTGACTTTACAACTAAACGCGTAACTCAAATGTCGAGCAATTTCACTACCAACATAACCGCAACCGATAATGGCAACATTCATAATTATTAGTTGAGAATATTCTGTAAATCTAAATCTTGAAGTGAAATCAACACTCCAACTAAATTATTTACAGGATTTATTCTCAATTGGCAGGTAAAGGCGATTGCAATTACAAAGATAAATTAATTTATTTTTCTGTTACATCCGATTAGCTGGAACGGCGTAAGCCCCACATCTTACCCGTAAGGGAAGTGTGGGATAAACCCCCTCCTAGCCTCCCCAAGGGGAGGAAGCCGAATAAAAATGGTGCGTCTTCTATATGGGTGTTGGCATGTTTGTTAACGCAGTATAGAAGACAGCGCCATTTTTATTTATCTCTTACTGGAGTGATGAGTTATTATATGTTTGTTGGCAAAGCCGTAAATGCTGGTCAACATATTGTACCTTGACAACTCGGAGTAGAGGGTTCTATCCAGTATATCTGTGGGTAGGTAAAACTCTGACAGTACAAAGGGTAGAGCATTTTTGTATTGTTCTGCTGTGCGGAGGGGCATCTCGTGCAGTCTAAATATAGCTTCTCCTGCGGAGACGCTGCGCTAACAGTCAATGTCTACGGGGTACCGGGAGTCGCTGTTCAGCTTGCTGCGTGCAAGAAGCCCACACTGTAAACTTGTTTCAGTGTGGGAGTATGTCACACTGTACAAAACAGAAATACTACATATGTTGCCACCCAAAAACAAAAAACCTCCCATGGAGGGAGGTTAGTGGTGATATGCAAGCTAAATTAAAAAGCCTGTTTGCTTATTAACCGTTGATAGCAGGAGCGCTTACAGCAACGGGAGCTACTTCGCCTGCAGCCAAGTCTAAGGGGAAGTTGTGAGCGTTGCGCTCGTGCATTACTTCCATACCCAAGTTGGCACGGTTGATGATGTCTGCCCAGGTGTTGATTACACGACCGCTAGAGTCGATTACAGACTGGTTGAAGTTGAAACCATTGAGGTTAAACGCCATGGTGCTGATACCTAAAGCGGTAAACCAGATTCCTACTACAGGCCATGCTGCTAAGAAGAAGTGTAAAGAACGGCTGTTGTTGAAGGACGCATATTGGAAGATTAAACGACCAAAGTAACCGTGTGCAGCTACGATGTTGTAGGTTTCTTCTTCTTGTCCAAACTTGTAACCGTAGTTCTGAGATTCGGTTTCGGTTGTTTCACGAACCAAGGAGGAGGTTACCAAAGAACCGTGCATTGCACTGAACAAGGAACCACCGAATACTGCTGCTACACCCAACTGATGGAAAGGATGCATTAGGATGTTGTGCTCAGCCTGGAATACCAACATGAAGTTGAAGGTACCACTGATACCCAAAGGCATACCATCAGAGAAGGAACCTTGTCCTAAGGGGTAGATCAAGAATACTGCGGTTGCTGCAGATACTGGTGCAGAGTATGCAACACAGATCCAAGGACGCATACCTAAGCGGTAAGAAAGCTCCCACTGACGACCTAAGTAAGAGAATACTCCGATCAAGAAGTGGAAGATTACCAACTGGTAAGGACCACCGTTGTACAACCACTCATCTAAGGAAGCTGCTTCCCAGATGGGGTAGAAGTGCAAACCGATAGCGTTAGAAGAAGGTACAACAGCACCAGAGATGATGTTGTTTCCGTAGATCAAGGAACCTGCGACTGGCTCGCGGATACCGTCGATGTCTACGGGGGGAGCTGCTACAAATGCGATGATGAAGCAGGTGGTTGCTGCCAATAATGTAGGAATCATCAATACGCCGAACCAGCCAATATAAAGGCGGTTGTCGGTGCTGGTGATCCACTGACAGAACCGTTCCCACAAAGAAGCGCTCTCGCGTCTCTGTAATGTAGTTGTCATGGTTCAATAATTGCTTTGATTTGGTATGTATTAGGCTAGTAATTTATGCCTATGAATAATACATTAGAGTATATATTGCTATTTGTAAAGTTTTTTTCAGTTTTTTTAGTGTAATTTTTTCAGGTACTAATTTTAAACTGCGGTTTTTTTGGTCAGATATCTTTGATATATAAGGCTTACAGCTATTCTATAAAATATTTTATTGAATTTTATCGATATTCATACAAAAATATTCTCTCAGAATATATTTGCATTTTTATTACGGTTTATAAAATAGCTGAATCAAAATGAACAAATAATTAAAAAATAATCCCCCAAACCTAAAGTGACGGCTAAGTCGATATCTACCTTAAGGCTGGGGTAGATCAAAGTAAGTTAAGTTTTGTTAGAGTGCAAACGCACTATCCTGAGAATATTTGAGACCAATTAAAGATCAATTGAACTTTAGAACTGACAAAACTTTTGTTAATTCTAATTTCAGATAATTATCTACAGCGATGTACATCCAAGATACTGATGAATGGGGGTCAGATTCTATTTTGTGAAAACCTAATGCTGTTGCAAGCTGTTCATAGATTGGTTGTAAGGGAATTGTGTACATGTCACAAAGCTCAGGAAAATCAGCCTGCATCTTAGTCAAACTTTGCTTCCCGTCTTCTAAGAATTTACAGATATTATTAAAATTCAGGTAATCGGGTTCTATGTACCAACCGCGAATATGAATGCAGGTACAATTTGTATCTCCCGGTACAGCCATTTTAATTGGATCGGAGTCGGAATTAACGCTGAAATAAAGACTATGACGGGGTGAAGTAAAGTAATTCTCCTCAGATTCTTTTGCTACGGGATAGAGGACATAAAATCCTACTGGATAATTATTGTCGCAACGACGCAATACCCTCATAATCGCAGAGCTTTGCTTCGACCAATTACGTAGGATTCTAGCTATACGATGGGACGCTGCAGTATTATTTCCAAAGTTAAAATGATGTCTCAAATAACTACTGACAGGAATAGTGTCTATTCGTGGTTCAAAGACATCTGCAAAAACTTCTACTGATTTTTTTGGTTGAACTGTATCGTTTAGGTTGGTTAATGGTGATATGACTCGAACGCAAGTTGTATTACCATCAAATTCTTTTTCAATTAATCCTATAGTAGCAAGCTTATCCATCATCATACCTGCAGCTCTTTCACTTCCACGTTCTTGGGTAGAGTAAAAAAGCTCGTGTGCTTCTTTATGAGTACAAGGTATGAAACCTTTTGGTGCCAATAGTTTTGTCAAGGGTAACTCTAAGTTATTCCCTGATTCATCATATTGTTTAACCAGTAAGTAAGCCCACAACTTTACAAAACATTCAGCCCGACGACGGGTTAAATTGGTTTGTCCTCTCAATAAAGAAATATATTTGCGTTGCTGCTCTGTAGGGAACCATTCATCAATGCTTGCTGGGTTCATGTGATATTAAATTATTTACCTTCTGAAGTTCGCGAGCGGTTTGGCTGATTTATTAATCGAGAGTAAGGCTTGTTAAAAAGATTTGGACTTAATACAAACATGTAAATGAAACTAACAAATTTAGGGAACTAATAAATTTAGGAATAAAAATTTTTATTCCTCAAGAAGCTTCCTTAAAATCGGAACTTGTGCAGTTTCTGCTCTAGTTTGCAAACAGTCACAATTTTCAGCCCGGAAAAAATGTGTTTGATGGTGGGAAACTATTAACCTTTCCACGCCTAGGTTTTACTTGAACTTATTATTTCCTAATTAGTTGATTCTCCAGCTTTGTTTTATAAAAACTTCACCCTACTTCAGGTTAGTTCTATCCTCTTCTTATATATACGATAAAATTCCTGTGCATACATAGTTCTAATTATGAGAATTTCATTGAATATTTAGTTGATGCTTAATCGGAGCAACAATGAATGGAGGATTTTATCCGCAAACATACTCATCCAAAACATCCATCATAAGTAATAATTTGGAGCATGAAGACTTAAAAAATCAAAAATTAAATTCAATTTCAGAGGTTTACTTGCTGCAAACTGTAATTGAAAGTTTTGTTGGTGGGATATTAATTCTGACTGCTCAAGGTGAATTAGTTCACTCGTAACATCTGTTGTAGCTTGGAGCGAGGTGTAGCATTCAGTTTTTTTGGTGCATGAGTCGGAAGCATGTTTTGGGAAACTGCTGATAACCAATTGCGTGCGTTAACATAACTCATAACATTTCCGATTCAATGGTTTCATGTCAGTTTCCTCCCCAAAAACTGTTACTTACAGCCCTGCTTACACTATCGTTCCGACATATGAATGCTTTAACCGTTGCAGTTATTGCAATTTTCGCACCGACCCTGGTAAAAGTCCTTGGATGACTTTGAGTTCTGCACGGGAGATATTTACAAAACTGCAAAACCAGAAAGTCTGTGAAATTCTAATTCTCAGTGGTGAAGTACACCCAAACTCACCACGACGCCAAGAATGGTTCGAGCGGATTTATGATTTGTGTGAATTAGCTTTATCAATGGGTTTTCTTCCTCACACCAATGCTGGACCATTAAGTTTTAAGGAGATGGAACAACTAAAGAATGTCAATGTATCCATGGGATTAATGTTGGAACAATTAACCCCAAAGTTATTGGATACGGTACATCGCCATGCTCCAAGCAAGCTACCAGAGTTACGGTTACAACAGTTAGAATGGGCGGGAAAATTAAAAATACCTTTTACTACAGGTTTATTATTGGGGATTGGGGAAACCGAAGATGATTGCTGGGAAACTCTGGAAGCGATCGCAAAATTACATCGAAATTATCACCACATTCAAGAAGTGATTTTGCAACCCCATAGTCCTGGTACTCAACAAAGTTTTGATGCACCACCTTTCGACCCCCATAAATTACCAGAAGTAATTGCTACAGCACGTCAAATTCTTCCCGAGGATATAACTATTCAAATTCCACCAAATTTAATTCCAGATTCCCAATGGTTAATTACTTGTATTGAAGCGGGAGCAAGGGATTTGGGGGGAATTGGACCTAAAGATGAAGTTAATCCCGATTATCCCCATCATCAGGAAAAAGATTTGAGGGAAACTTTACAACCCTATGGGTGGGAATTAGTTGAGAGGTTACCAGTTTATCCTCAGTTTGATGGGTGGTTGTCGTTGAAGTTACGGGATGCAGTGAAGAGTTGGCGTAGTGGAGAAAGGGTAAAATTCGCAACGGATAAGATAAGTAAAGGATAAGGTAAATAACCGATGAGACGGGTAACGCATGGGCTTAATTTACAATAAAAATACACTCAGTTAAACAGCAAATGTCTGTTATATATAGTGTTTATGCCTGAACAAAATATTGAATTACTTACAAATATTTATAATGCTTTTGACCCATTTCGACCTTTACCTGCGGGCGATCCAACTTATGTAGATTGTCGAGAAGTTAGAGGTGATGGGGATATCCTGCTAGATCTGGGTAATCGAATTAAACTCTCTAAGGAAAATACTTGTCAGTTATATTCAGGTCATCGGGGTGCGGGAAAATCAACAGAATTACTGCGCTTGAAACAATTTTTGGAAGAAAAGAATTTCTACGTAGTTTATTTTGCAGCAGATGAGGAAGATATAGATTCTGAAGATGCTCGGTATACTGATATTCTTCTTGCTTGCACCCGTCACATTCTGGAAGGATTAAAAAATATTGGTAATGCTAACCCAGTATTGCAGTGGTTAGAAGGTCGCTGGGAAGATATCAAAGATTTAGCACAAACAGAAGTGTCTTTCCAGGGAATGAGTATGGAAGCACAAATATCCCAGTTTGCAAAACTAACAGCGAATTTGAGAGCAGAACCTTCTTTACGGGAAAAAATTAGAAAAAAAGTAGATCCTTACACCGTTACTTTAATTCAGGTTTTAAATCAGTTTCTCAAAGAAGCAAAAAAGAAACTTCCTGATGGTCGTAGCGAATTAGCAGTTATTGTCGATAACTTAGATCGAATCGCCCCAATTATTACTGATAGTGGGAAAATTAACCACGAAGAAATCTTTCTTGATCGCAGCGAACAACTAAAAGCTCTTGATTGTCATCTAATTTATACTGTTCCCATATCATTGGTTTACTCCAAAAGAAGTACTGACGTCAGAGAAAGCTACAGCGATACGGAAGTTTTACCTATGATTATGGTACGGACTCCCGACGGTGAAATATGCGAACCAGGACTCAGTAAAATCAAAGAAATTATTTCTAAGCGAATTAGTCAGTGTACAACTTACTTATCCTTAGATACAGAAATCTTTGACAGTCCAGAAACCTTCCAGCAGCTTTGTTTGATGAGTGGAGGTCACGTCCGAAATTTGCTACTCTTAACTCAAGATGCGATCGCACTTACAGAAGAGTTACCAATTTCTCAGAGAGCCGTACGACGTGCAATTACTAAAGCACGCAATACTTATCGTCAAACTGTAGAACACAACCAATGGGATTTATTAGCAAAAGTTTTTCATTCAAAACGGGTAATTAACGACAATGAGCATCGTAGTTTGTTATTCAACCGATGTTTTTTAGAATATCGTTATCTGGACAAAGAATATGAAATTCAACGTTGGTGCGATGTTCATCCTTTAATTAGAGGGATAGCGGAATTTAAGGAAGCTGTAGCGAAAATGCAGCCATGACTTCAGAATCAATTGACTGGGACGAAGATTTACCAGCCGAACCAGAAGAAGAATATCAAGCTTTTATCCGTACTTTAAAACGGACACATGGTTTTCGTTTATTATTTGTTCGGTCTTCTCCTGTTGAAAGTGAGGACTTAATCACCAGGGTGAAGGAAGACTTACCTGAAAAAAGGATCGAAGTTTTACGATTTGATAAGCCGATTGACAACTTATATGAGATAGTTAAAGACTTACCAAATCGAGAACAAATCAATATTTTATTTCTCCAAGGGTTGGAGTATTCCTTATATGAATATGAAAAACTTAAGTTTGGCGAGAACAGCGAGCGTTTCAGTTACAGTTGGAAAGGTGTTCCGCCAATATTAAATCATTTAAATTTACATAGAGAAAGATTTCGAGATACTTTTAGCATCTGCTTTGTGTTTCTCTTACGCTCCTTTTCTCTTAAATACTTTATCCACCGCGCTCCAGATTTTTTTGATTGGCGTTCTAGCATCTTTGAATTTCCCACCAAACCAGGAATTTTAGAGCAAGAATCATCCCGTATTCTTGAAGAAGGAGATTATGACGAATATTGTGCTTTAACCTCAGAAAAACAGATTCAAAAATTTCTAGAAATTCAAGAATTATTACAAGAAAAATATCAGACTCTTGATAATAAGGCTGAATTATTAAGAGAACAGGGAAGGCTACTTACTGCGACAAAAGAACATGAGGTAGCTTTGAGAGCATTTGAAAAAGCAATAGAATTAAAACCCGAATACCACCAAGCTTGGAATAACCGGGGTATTACGCTGTATCATTCGAAAAGATTAGAAGAAGCAATTGCATCCTACAACCAAGTCATAAAAATTAAACCTGACTACTACCAAGCTTGGTTTAATCGAGGTCTAGCACTTCGTCAGTTGGAAAGATTAAACGAAGCTATTACATCTTATGACAAAGCACTAGAAATAAGACCCGAATACCACCAAGCCTGGCACAACCGGGGTATTGCCCTGTATGGATTGGGAAGCTTAGAACAAGCCATTACATCCTATGATAAAGCAATTGAAATAAAATCTGATTACTACAAAGCTTGGTTTAACCGTGGTTTAGTACTGCTTCAGTTGGGAAGTTTAGATAAAGCAATTGCATCTTTTGACAAAGCATTAGAAATTAAACTTGACTACTACCAAGCTTGGTACAACCGGGGTAACGCACTATATCATTTGAAAAAGTTAGAAAAAGCGATTACATCCTATAACCAAGCATTAGAAATTAAACCTGAATACCATAAAGCTTATTACAACAGAGGTTACGCGCTGCATCAGTTGGGAAGGTTAAATGAAGCGATTGTATCCTATGACAAAGCACTAGAAATTAAGCCTAACAAGCTCCAATCTTGGAACAACAGGGGTCACGCACTATATCAGTTGGGAAGATTAGATGAAGCGATTGAATCCTACGATAAAGCACTGGAAATTAATCCTAATTACTACACAGCTTGGTATAATAAGGGCAATACACTGGATCAATTAAAGAAACTAGATAAAGCAATTGCATCCTACGACAAAGCATTAGAAATTAAACCTAATAATTACCAAGCTTGGTATAGTCGGGGAAATGTGCTTTACCAATTAGGAAATTTAGAGCAAGCTATTTTATCCTACGATAAAGCACTGATAATAAAACCTGATAAACATGAAGTTTGGAACAACCGAGGTTACGTGCTGCGTCAGTTGGGAAGGTTAGAAGAAGCAATCGCATCCTATAATAAAGCACTTCATATTAAATCTGAATCTCATCAAGCTTGGAACAACCGGGGTTATGCGCTGCGTAAGTTGGGAAGGTTAAAAGAAGCGATTGCATCCTACGACAAAGCATTAGAAATTAAACCTGACGACTACATACCTTGGAAAAACCGGGGTATAGCACTGCATGAGTTGGGAAAATTAGAAGAAGCGATCGCATCTTTTGACAAAGCATTAGAAATCAAACCTGATGATTACGACGCTTGGTACAACAAAGCTTGTTGTTACGCTTTACAAAAAAATATCGATTTAGCAATTGAAAATCTACAACAAGCCATCAATCTAAATCCTGAATACCAAGAAATAGCAAAAACAGATGATGATTTTGATCCAATTCGAGATAGTGAAGAGTTTCAGGCGTTGATTCAATCCCATAAGTTGAGTTAAACACACAACTATAATTGTTTGAGTTCACCTTTCCAAAAACGTCGCAACTTAAAATAATTCTAAGAATTGCTCTGAGCAAAATACTCAGCTAATCTCTCTGGAGCTAAAGCATTAGTGTATTGTTTTGCTAATTCCGGAGTTGCTAGTTCGAGTAATACCGCATTTTCAACCCAAAACTCAATCACATCAAACTCACCCCGACTACAACGTAAGCACCGCCATTCTTCGCGAGCAGCAATAGACTCAATTTGCGACTGACTTAGCGGTATAGAAATCGCAGCGTGACTAGCAATAAACTGGTTTGAGGTATTTTGGTGTTGAAATTGGATTGATTTATCACCCTCTCCGGGAATCATCTCAGTACCAAGAGGATAAACTTCAATTAAAGTACCATACTCGTCTCCTGCAAGTGCAACATGGCTACCTGGGTTGGATGGGAAAGGTGCAGAATAGCCATTGAAAAGTTCAGCTAACACCTCAGCAACATGTTTTGGATTACTTGCAGGTATAGAAATGTGATGAATCATTGGCTGGAGGATTCCTATGAATTGAGTTTTAATGCGATCGCGTAGGCTGCGTTAGGCGCATGGCTTATTAAATTTATTCTGGTCACCTTCTCAAAAGTGCCGTAACGCACCATCAAACATTTGTAGCCCGAAGTCCAAATATACGTAACACTATTCTTTGGCGGTGCGTTACACTAAACCGACATACTTAGTTAACATAAAGATAGAAATGTACCGCAACACACTACTTAATATGAAGTCTGTACTTTCTCAAAAACATTCAAAATACTAACTTCAAAATATTAATTAATTATAAATAAGTATATTCAAAAACAATTTTATAAAAATAAAATAAAGCATTAATTTATTAAATTCAACTCATTCAATCTCTTAAAAATATATAAATTTTTGTAAAAATAAATATTGAATCACAGGTATTTATAACCTGCAAGCTCAAAGCATATCAATTAAAGTAAAGTTTTTTATAAGCATTACAAAATACTAAGTATAAATGCATCTTCCTAAAGTAATAGTTAAGAAAAAAAGCAAATGATAAAATAAATAAGAAATCAAACAAAAATAAAGGGGGGGTCAGGAAACTGGCCTTTAATGCCTATAGAGACTATCTTCGGTAATCTCCAAGGTTTAAAGCCTAGCCAACTAAAACAACTCCGGCGGCTTTACCACCAGCGCATACCGGGCGATCGGATTACAACTCCAGAATTTGCCCAGCGACTGGCAGCAGTGAGTACAGAAATCAATAAACCAGTATGTGCCTATCTCAATCGTCGCGGACAAGTGATTCGGGTTGGGGTAGGCACACCGCGTCAGACCCAAATTCCACTAATGGAATTACCACGTTACGGCGCGGAACGACTTAGTGGTATTCGTTGTATTGCTACCCAGTTGAAACCAGAAGCAAGCTCTGATGCTGCCTTAACATCAATGGCTTTACAACGTCTTGATGCTTTAGTAGTAATGAATGTTACAGCTTCTGGATTTAAAAAGCGAGGTGGTGCAGCTTCTGGTTATGTTAAGGAAGCTTACTTAGCACATCTCACACCCCAGGATTCTCGTATCTTAACAGCGACTCAAGGGGGTGGAAATATCAGCACCAGCGATTATTCTCCTCCAAGTTGGAGTATATCCCCACCTATGAGCTTGGATATGCTCGGCAAACAAGACTTCATGGACTTGGTAGAAGGTCTAGAAGAAGAGTTTCGCCGAGAATATACAGCCCTAGATGTGGACTCTGACCATGAGCGAGTCCTGATTGTTGGTATCATGACAGGCGATCTGTCATCTCAAGAATTCCAAGATACTCTAGCAGAAATTGCCCGATTAGTCGATACTGCTGGTGGTGATGTTGTGCAAATGTTACAACAAAAGCGAAATCGCGTTCATCCCCAAACCGTTGTTGGTGAGGGTAAAGTACAAGAAATTGCCTTAGCTGCCCAAACATTAGGGGCTAATTTGGTAGTTTTTGATCGCGATCTTTCACCAGCACAAGTCCGTAATTTAGAAGCTCAAATTGGTGTTCGGGTTGTCGACCGCACCGAAGTAATTTTAGATATTTTTGCCCAACGGGCTCAGTCTGGTGCTGGTAAATTACAGGTAGAACTAGCACAGTTGGAATATATGCTTCCCAGGCTGACAGGTAGGGGTCAAGCAATGTCTCGGCTTGGGGGTGGTATCGGAACCAGAGGTCCTGGTGAAACTAAATTAGAAACAGAACGACGTGCCATCCAACGACGCATTACCCGACTGCAAAAAGAAGTTAATCAATTGCAGGCGCACCGGGAACGCTTACGTCAACGACGACAAAACCAAGGTGTTCCCACTGTGTCAATAGTCGGTTATACCAATGCCGGTAAATCTACTTTACTTAATGCCCTAACCAATGCTGAAGTTTATACTGCGGATCAGCTATTTGCGACCTTAGACCCGACTACACGTCGCTTAACTGTTCCCCATGCAGTAAGTGGAGACCGGCAAGAAATTCTGCTGACAGATACGGTAGGGTTTATCCACGAATTACCAGCATCATTGGTGGATGCTTTTCGTGCCACATTGGAAGAAGTTACTGAAGCTGACGCTTTAGTACACTTAGTAGATTTGTCCCATGCGGCTTGGTTAAATCAAGTTCGTTCGGTAAGAGAAATTCTCAAACAAATGCCGGTTACTCCCGGACCTGCAATTGTTGTATTTAACAAAATTGACCAAGCTAACAGCGAAACGTTAGCCCTTGCAAGAGAAGAGTTCCCTATGGCAGTGTTTATTTCAGCAGATAAGCGTTTGGGCTTAGAAAATCTACGCCAGCGTCTTGGTCAGTTGATTAACTACGCTGTTTCTTCTCAGTAATCTCAAAACCCTCATAAGCCGGACTTGCGCAAATTAACATAAGGTCGAGATTTAAAGACTACAGATTTCGATCTTGCAAAAATATCCTTTGCATAAGGAATCCTTGCGTGAGTCCGATTTAAAACTAAAAACAGTAAGTCTTATTTGTACAAATTTTTATCTGCTCTGTGGAGACGCAATTTTAGCTATTATTTTTCTTAGCATTTACTGCATTTCAGAAAATAATATGTTGCGTCTCCATTAATATATAAAAAATTTAATATATAAAAAATTTGCAGTTATTATGCTTTGAATAGACATAACAATTAGCGCGTACCGCCTGAAGCTGTAGTAATAACACGCTCTTTGCCTAGTGGAGAAATTAAGGCATAATTATTAAAATTAAGAATTATGAACTAAATAGAGGACATAATGAGTGCAAAAGTAGAAATTTACACTTGGAGTACTTGTCCATTTTGTATTCGTGCTAAAAATCTCTTAAAAAAGAAAGGGATTGATTACATCGAATATTGTATTGATGGTGATGAAATTGCTCGGGACAAGATGATAACTAGAGCAAATGGACGGAGTTCTTTACCACAAATATTTATTGATGAGGTTCACGTTGGCGGATGTGATGATATCTATGGATTGGAATCTCAAGGAAAATTAGATCCATTACTGGCATCTTAAAACAGCTTAACGGTTAACATTTCGGCGTTAACTGTTAACCGTTACAGTTGATAATTTAAATTAGATAGTTCAAATAATTTGGACAATTCCAATATTTAGACAGTTCAAAGAAACTCCCGGCAATTGAGGTTCCAAGCGTGAAACTTGCTTTTATTATCGATCCCATCAGTCAACTCGATCCATGTCATGATACCAGCGTTGCTTTAATGGAAGCAGCACACATCCTCGGACATGAGATCTGGGTAACTCAAGCTAATCAACTCAGCGTAATAAATAGTAAAGCTTGGGCAGTTTTAGAGCAAGTTGAACTTAAACCTATAAAATTATTAGATGGAAAGTATGTGGCGGAAAATCCTTGGTATATATCGAGAGAGCCTCAGCTTATTCCTTTAGAAAACATGGATGCTGTCTTTATGCGGACAGATCCACCAGTTGATGCGACTTATCTTTATGCGACCTATACTTTGGACTATATCGATCCACGCAAAACATTAGTCGTTAATAGTCCAAATGGAATCAGAGCAGCAAATGAAAAAATGTATGCTCTCCAATTTACACAAGCAATTCCAGAAACTATTGTTACTGCTGATAAAGAAATAATTCGCCAGTTTGTTGAAACTAAAGGAGCAGCAATTCTTAAACCTCTAGGAAATAAAGCTGGGGAAGGTATTTTATTTTTGCAAGCAGGCGATCGCAATTTTAATTCCATTATCGAACTCAGTACTTCCCAAGGGAAAGTACCGGTAATGGTACAGGTCTATCTATCCGAAGCAAAGGATGGAGATAAACGAATAATATTACTTGACGGTGAGCCAATTGGAGCCCTTAATCGCTTGAGTGGGCCAGGAGAATTTCGTAATAATATGTCAACGGGCGGTAGTGTTGCTGCAATTGAAATTACTCCCAGAGAACAAGAAATTTGCCATCAACTAGCAGATACTTTACGTCGTGATGGTTTAATTTTTGTTGGTATTGATGTCATCGGAGGCTATTTGACTGAAGTTAATGTTACTAGCCCGACAGGTATTCGTGAAATTGACAGATTAAATAATATCAGTCTTGGCAAACAGGTAATTCAATGGGTTGAGCAAAGAGCAGAGCAAAATTGAATGTTGAAGACTTTTTTACTTTTTTAGGTCACAATCTGAATTAAATCTCTGCTAAAAAGCACTCAAGCCCTAACTAACGCTAAACAGTGTAAATATATTTTGTAACAAGCATTTTGTAATAAATATTTTGTAATAAATACTTTGTAATAAATACATTTTTACAAACCAATGCGGGTTTCGACCAGAAGCAGGCTGAGCTGCTGGTCGATTGGATAGTGCATATCGAGTAAACATGTGAACGCTCGCCTTCAGAGCATAGCAGTTCAAATTCGACAAGTATTTACTTTATTTATAAGGAGAAGTGATAAATGCTAACTTTGCAGCAAGTATTAGAACTTAACAAAAATTCACACTCCTAGCTGATGTCAGACACATTCAGGATTCATTCTGAGGTGGCTGACCCCCAACCAAATAAATTGGATTTGTAGGTAGCATGGAATAATGCAAGCCATGCAAGATAATTTGTTTTTAAACCTCCCAATAATTTGAGCAACATATAAGTTTTTTCTACAGACTATCTGAGTACGTTCTGGCAGATCTCCAGCAATCGTAAACAGTCAACCACAAATCTTAAATTCTCTTATAGTTAGTCATATCGAAAACCTACAATCGTAATTTAATTGCGTGGGCTTCTGCGTCGCAAAAAGTCAGGAATATCAAGTACAGATTTTTCTTTGGGCTCCGGAGTTGGATTTGGAGAATTCAACGGTTGAGTAGAAGGTGACTGCCGCTTTTGTGGCTGTGGAGCCATACGTACATTTGTAACGTTTTGCGGTTGCTGTGGAGGTAGATCTCCTGTGAAGCCAGTTGCGATAACCGTAATTCTCACTTCTCCTTGGAGGCGATCGTCAATCACAGCACCAAAAATAATATTGGCATTAGGATCGACCACTTCATAAATAGCTTCTGCTGCTGCATTCACTTCATGTAAGGTGAGGTCGCTACCACCAGTAATATTTAATACAACACCCCTCGCACCTTCAATGGAAGACTCGAGTAATGGTGAAGAAATTGCTGCGATCGCAGCTTCTCTGGAGCGAGACTTACCAGAACCAATGCCAATTCCCATCAATGCAGAACCAGCATCTGCCATAACAGCCCGCACATCAGCAAAGTCAACATTAACTAAACCAGGGATGGTAATGATGTCGGATATCCCCTGAACACCTTGACGCAATACATCATCTGCATAACGAAAAGCTTCTTGCATGGAAGTTTGCTCGGGGATGACTTCCAGCAGTTTGTTATTGGGAATAATAATTAAGGTATCTACCCTACTTTTTAAACCTTCAATACCTTGTTCTGCTTGAGTACTGCGACGACGTCCTTCAAATATAAATGGACGCGTTACCACCCCAACAGTCAAAGCACCCATTTCTTTTGCAACTTCAGCTACTATCGGAGCAGCCCCAGTACCGGTACCACCTCCCATACCAGCAGTGATAAATACTAAGTCAGCACCTTCTAAAGCTGTAGCAATTTCATCCCGAGACTCTTCTGCGGCTTTTTGACCAATTGCAGGATTTCCACCAGCCCCCAAACCTCGGGTGAGCTTTTGCCCAATTTGTAATCGGCTCGGAGCTGATGCCATAGTTAAAGCTTGCGCATCAGTATTAATCGTCCAAAATTCAACCCCACTCACATCAGAGGCAATCATGCGATTAACAGCATTTCCGCCGCCACCACCGACACCAATTACCTTGATGTTAGCAACGCGACCCGGCACAATATCGCCAATCCGATTGTCCTCAAGAGGGGTTTTGCTATCGTTATTTTGTCCAAAAGTTAATCCGGAGTGACTAAAAGGATTAGTAGAGTTAACCGCTAAGGATAACTCTGGCTGTCCCGGAGATTGAGAGTTTCTGTAGGTAAGCCCTTGGTTGTTATCAAGTGTCATCAGATTTGTGTGCAAGTAGATAAACGACTTTTAAGGTGCTTTTCACCCGCATAGTCAACTATAGTTTGACGCGGTCAAGATATAATGTCCTGGTTTTTCTCTTGTTCTTTTCTCTTCCAACCCTAACAGGATTTGAGAAGTGAAACCTTGTCGTGGTTTTAAGCCACTACGATACGCGATTGGTTCTTGAAGCACCACATCAAAAACAACTGCATCGCCAATTCTAGAGAAGTATACCTATAATTACCGATAATTGAAATGTATAACTTAACTCTCAACTTGTTTACCTTTTCTTTCTTTCGCTTAGTCGGTGACATGTATTTTTTGTTTCTCCGTTGGCTGGTACAAAGTACTATTTTTCATCCCAAAAGTCATTATTTTTATAAGTATATGTGGTGAGTGTTCTTTTTTATCTCAATATAAATACCTTTTTAGCTCGAGTATAAATTGCCATCACTTGGAAAAATACTACTACAACATCAATTATCTTTTACCTCCTTTTTAGTTAATTTATACAGTATATAGTCTTATAAAATACATGCATTACTTGCGTATATGTTTGTAACAGCAAAAATGTCGGCCAATTCAGATTAATTCTAAAGAAACTACAATACTGCTATTATCTGTTTTTATGATTTGATTTGCGGAATTTGACATTTGGGGTAACTGCAATTTAAAACACGTTTATTTGTTTTCGATTAAATGTGATTTTAAGCTAAGATATTTGCTCATTTGCTTTTTAGGTGATTTGAAGACTTTCACACTAATGAAAGTTTTGTAGTAGCCATTTCTCTGGTTGGGTTATTTTCAGTGAAATCATCAGAGCGTGACATTATAACCTACCTGTGGGCTGATTAATTGTATTTTCTACATGTTATAAAGATAAACTCAATCTAAAGATAAAATCATAATAGAAGTTTGTCTGTAATGAATATTAGTCAACAATATAAATCATCCCTTATTGTAGTTAGCTAAACTCTTCTTTAAATTCATCTGTTGACGAACATAGATGATGTTTGTGCAAGAACTAACCATTGATAGCAAAACATGCTTCTATGGGTTAGTGCAATACCTTAAAATCAGCGTAAGCTGCATTCAAAACATATAAGATTTACAGCTTAGATTACATCATTAAATTGTCTAACATCTAGCACGCAATATATAAATGTCAAGTTCGCAACTAAGTAACAACTAAAAATAATTGTATTTGCAGAAAGTATCCTTGAGGGTAAATGGTGCTATCTTGACGATGGTTTAAAACAGAATGATTTGTAAATTATCTGTGAAAAGTTGAAAATTTACACATCACAAATATATGTTGTAAGAGAAAATCTCTGAACCTATTCAAATTTTCAATTGAATAAATACATCTTATAGTTTTATTTTTGAAAGAATTTACAATTAATTTTTGCGCTTTTTATGATTCATCTGTACTAAGGGCTTTTTAGGGTTTCTGAGGTCGATGTAATTTATTTGATCGAGGTTTAGTTGTGTTTTAATTTGGCGCATTTGTGCCAGGGTTCTAATTTGTTCTGGCAAAATATCACTAGGAGAGCCTAATAAAACCTTTCCTAATTCTGTATTCAAAACTAGGTTTGCAGGATTTTGAAATTCGATAGCTGTAACTTTGATAGAAGTCTGATGTAAAGTCTCATAAAGCAAAATCCACGAGGAACGATATTTTTCGCTATAGCCTACGACTGAGAGACTAGGTAAGCCAAAATCGGGGTTCAATGATGTACTTTTCCCCACCGGTATCCAATTTCCATTTGCATCAATCAGCCCAGAAATTGATTCTTTATCTCCTGAAGATAAGGATTTTTTTGCGATTGCAACAGGTACTCTTTCTTTTATTTGAACTACTATTCCTGGTGGAAATAAACGACGACTTACCACTGCTCGTGCAATCCCTGGTTGTTTGGTTAAGGATTTACTAATCTTTGAAGGTTGAATGCGCCATAAAGACTGGGGATAAGATAGTGTCATCGCAGAATGAATAACTTTCTCATCTAAAAGCCGGTTACCAGAAACAACTATTTGCTTTGGAGCTTTTAATACCCAAATAGGCTGAAAAACTACCCATATCAAGCCTGCAGTCATGCTACTTACAGCAAAAGTTTGCCATATTGTTTGCACAATTTTTACTTGTTTCTGACGGCGTAATTTATTACGGCGCTTTTGGAGGTCGCGATGGGAGACTGATGCGATTTGTGTCATTCAAACCCCTTTCTATTTGCAGTCAAATTAATCTTTAATCGCACTTGAATTATCTAAAAATTAAATTTGATACTTCGATGCTAATTCAAATTTCTAGCCGGAATTATTGTTCAATTCAGCAATAACCTAAAGCGATCGCGATAAGATTACCGCACTGATATAAAGATTTCCTTAATTCTTTGACTTCAAAATGCAATTAAATATAACTCCTTATAAGGAGAATGATGATTTTTGTCTGTCTGAAAGACTACAAAGGTAGTTATTGCTATTTAAATCTTTTAATATCTCTTCTTTTTGCTATTCGAGAGACTTTTTACAGGGAACTTGCTTGACTATGGAGGTGATTCTTAATAAGTAAATTGGATATTATTGTATCAATATTTAGTCTTCAAGGAAAGAAAGATTCGAATTAAATTTGTTGTCGGTTCCATCATTCATAAATTGATTTTTCTACTGAACTCTTTACACACAAAGCCTCCTAAAAATTTCTGTCCAACAAAAATTATATGAGATGTCAACCAAAAATCGTAGTTTAGAGAACTTATATAAAGTTAAATTTTGCACATCTCAAGTAATTTCCCATCAAGTTTAATGATTTTCAAATCTGTGGGTTACAAAAGTTTGATTACCGGGAAACAGATATGCCTAAATCATTAGAATGATGTTGGATAGCTATTATGTTGTGCTCATTTTGGTGTATCCCATCTCAATTATGCAAAGAAAATTTCTCTTCTGAAGTTCAATACTCCCAATTGTGCATCCCTGAAATAATTTATTTGTACTATAAAATTTATTTGTACTATAAAGCAGTTGGAGTAAAGCTTGAGTAATATTTAGTTTGCTAGGTTTGATGTGAAAATTATAAATACTCTACCGCATATAATGCCAAAACTTACGCGTAAATAATTTTTGTTTCGCACGCATCAAAGCACAAAGTTATTTAAGATACTTTTAATAGCTCGACAGTAATAGTATCAACATCAATTAGACTTATTTAAGACTGAGACTAAATTTACACAATTAGCTTACCAAATTAGCGCTTAGCGACAGCATCGCGTATGTGCAAAGTTTCTATCATGAATATATCCTGATATGAGCCTATAGCTAAGGCTAACGATAAAAAAAATGGGATTCGATCTATATTTATTTTCTCTCCAGTAAATATTTAAATTCAGTAATTTAACTGATGTTGACTCACGACTTGTATTTGTTAAAAACTCCTTAGGTGTTGGCAAAACAATAAATGCAGGTGTAAAAAGGACAAATGACTCAGTATATTCAGGGTTATATTAATCCTTTTTGTCTTAACTAAAATCGCTTTGGCACAGGGTTGAAGCTGTTAGGGGGTCGAACGCTCATAGTCGAACGCTTATAGTCGAACACTTATAAATTAGTTACAAGTGATGATTGCATCTACATGAGACATACACTTAATTTGCTACGTTTTTTTAAAGCCTGTAATCCTAGCAAAACGCTAGCTATGGGCGATGTTGCCGACCGACAATACTATATAGATTTTTCCGATGTTCGAGGTTGCAAAATAGTCGAGGAACTACAACGGACGATCGCACGTATATCTCCCGATGAGCCGACCTGTCAGTTATTTACGGGGCACATTGGTTGTGGTAAATCTACAGAGCTACAAAGGCTCAAAGCTGAATTAGAAAGTGCGGGTTTTCACGTAGTTTACTTTGAGTCTAGCCAAGATTTGGACATGGCAGATATTGATATCAGCGATATTTTGTTGAGTGTGGCACGTCAAGTCAGCCTTAGCTTAGAAGCTGTTGGGATCAAGATTACAGCAGGTTATTTCAGTAACTTGTTTAAGGAAATTGGAGATTTTTTTCATAATTCTATAGAGCTTTCGGAAGCTGAGCTTTCTATAGGAATTGCCAAGATTACTGCAAAAACCAAGGATAGTCCACATTTACGCACCCACTTGCGACAATATTTGGAGCCTCGTACCAACAGCATTTTGCAAGCCATTAACGAAGAAGTATTAGAGAAAGCCATTAAGCAACTTAAATTTAGGGGACAAAAAGGATTAGTTGTAATTGTTGATAACTTAGATCGGGTAGACATGCGCCCAATGCCGTCAGGGCGATCGCAACCAGAGTATTTATTTATTGATCGGGGCGAACAATTACGCAGGCTCAATTGTCATGTTGTTTATACTATCCCTTTAGGATTGATTTTTTCTAATGAGTATCAGACTTTAAAAAATCGCCTCGGAGGAGGAATAGCTCCAAAAGTATTACCAATGGTAAGGGTGCGTCAACGTTCTGGTGGTGACTACGAACCAGGAATGTCTCTTTTACGCCAGTTGGTATTAGCTAGGGCTTTTCCGGATATTACTTGGAATGCAAGATTTGCTCTGATTACCGAATTATTCGATAATTTGGAGACATTAGATCGTCTGTGTCGGGTAAGTGGCGGTCACATTCGTAATCTATTGGGTCTACTTTACAGCTGCTTACAAAGGCAAGATCCACCTTTCTCTCAAGCATGTTTGGAAGCTGTAATTAAAGATTATCGAGATGATTTGCTATTAGCAATTGACGATCAAGAGTGGGAATTATTATTTCAAGTTGTAGAACAACAAACAGTCCGAGGCGAAACTGAATATCAAAGATTACTCAGAAGTATGTTTGTATTTGAATATCGCGATCCCCAAGGGAGATGGTTTGGAATTAGTCCAGCCCTTGCAGAATCAGAAAAAGTACTTTCTTGGCAACAAGAACGTATGCTAAGTGTCCCCCAATCTTAAAATCTCTTCAACCTGATTTTAAACTTTTTGATTATTAATCGTTGATTGTTGATGAATAATTCTGCTTTCTGACTAAAGAATGCTATATTTTCATTTTTGTAAATTCAAATTTTTTAAATCTAAATTTTTTAAACATAAATTTTTTAAACATAAATTTTTGTAAGTTTTAATTGATAACTTCTAAGTTTATTTTATTAAAGCTCTATTTTAAATTATGAGAGAGTGGGAAATTACAGAAACAAGTGTGGCTCCAAATAAGCATTCCCTACAAAGGCTTATCCGAGCGATTGAACTTTCTCGAAGTCAATTCTCACTAATTTTAGTGCGCTGTAACTATCAACAATTACGCGAACAAGTTGTAGAGAATATTCGCAATTTAACTAAGGATATATATTTAAGAGAAATTCTCCTTCCATCCTCTGCCACAACTTTACATAAGGCAATAATTTCAGAATTGTTTTTAGATAATCCTGCTGTGGCTTCAGATTCTTTACCAACTTCAGTAATAGTCTTTGGTTTAGAATCTAATCTTGCATTGGAAGATTTATTAACTAGTATTAATCAAGCTAGAGATGTCTATGCTGACAAGTTTCCTTTCCCAGTTATATTGTGGTTACAAAATGATGTTGCAACTTTATTATCGCGATTAGCTCCTGATTTTAAAAGTTGGGCTGCAACTACAATAAAATTTGAAATGTCCCAAGAGGACTTAATCACTCTAATTCGACAAGAAACAGAATGTTTGTTAGACACTATATTAGCTGCAGGTACAGAACAATTTTTATCAAATGCAGCTTTAGATTTAGATCCTAGTTCTCCACATCGTCGAGAAATTGAGTCTGCTCGGAATGATTTACTGCGACTATATGGAGTTAACTTAGAACCAGAATTATCAGCAAATTTAGAGTTTGTTTTGGGGCGGGATAAATATGTTAATGATCAAATTGATGATGCTTTAACTCATTATCAACATAGCTTAGAGTTTTGGCAGTCAAAAGTTAATGAGGAAACAATCTTATTAACTGAAAAAAAAGAAGAATCATTGAGTTTAAATTCTTGTTTTTCTTCCGGTCGTCTAGCTGTTGTTCTATTTCATTTGGGATTATGCTATCGCCGAATGGCCGATCTGCGTCCCTCACTTAATAGAATTTATGGAGAAAAAGCACTTAATTGGTTTCGCCAATGTTTGGAAGTTTTAGAAAAAGCTGATAAACCACAATTAATTGCTAAGTTTATTATCCCTGTTTGTGAAACATTACAACGCTTAAAAGCCTGGGAAGAATTAAGAATTCTGGCTCAAAAAGCCTTAGAATTACACAAAAATTACGGCGATCAAGCACAATTAGCTCAAGATTATGGTTTCCTTGCTGCAACAGCAATTTCTGATTCTAACTGGATTCAAGCTTATGAATTAGTAAATACAGCAATTTCCCATGCAACATTTGCTCCTAAAGCATCGCGTCAACAAGAAAGCTGGTATCTATTGTTATTAGGACGCATTCAAAGAAATTTAGACCGATGGGACGAAGCAGTAAATAATCTAGAATGGGCAAAAGTAGTTTGCGAGTTACAATACCAACCAGCACTTTATTTAGAAATTATTGAAGAACTGCGATCGCTTTACTTTTGCCAATTTCATAATTATCTTCAAGCTTTTAAACTCAAACAAGAAAAAATTCAAATAGAACATCAGTATGGCTTTCGCGCCTTTATTGGTGCAAGTCAATTACAACCACAACGCTATCGGGTGAATCCAGTTTTACCATTTCAAAATATAGATTCCCCTTTAGAAGAAGTTGCACCGGAAATTACCGCATCCGGTAGGTCCCAGGACATTAATCGATTGATTGAGAGAATTAGCCGCGCTGACTGCAAGTTAAGTATTATCCACGGTCCCAGTGGAGTTGGGAAAAGTTCAATTTTGAAAGCTGGATTAGTACCTGCACTCAAGCAAAAAATTATTGGCGACCGTCAAGCTTTACCAATTGTTATATCAGTTTACACTGATTGGTTAGAAGCTATTTCCAAAAATTTAGATAGAGCTATAGCCCAGACAGATATTACAGTTGGTTTTAGTTTAAAAGTTTCCCCTAGCAATGTTATTCGGAAAATCCAGTTACTATCTGAGAAGAATTACATTATCATTCTGATTTTTGACCAGTTTGAAGAATTTTTCTTTGTTTGTAAAACTAGTCAGAAAAGATATGACTTTTATAAATTATTTGGGGAATGTTTAAATATCCCATTTGTGAAAATTTTACTTTCTCTAAGAGAAGATTATTTACATTACCTCTTGGAATTTGAGCGTTACAGTAATTACCAAGGTGAAAAAGTTTACGATCTAGGAGTAATTAATCGAAATATTCTCGATAAAGATATTCGCTATTACATTGGTAAATTTTCTCCTGGCGATGCAATCGAAATTATTCATAGCTTAACTCAACGCTCCCATTATGAAATTAGCGATGAATTGATTGCAGAATTAGTCGCAGAGCTAGCTGCTGATGACTCACAAGTCCACCCCATCGAACTACAAATAGTAGGGGCTCAAATTCAAGCCGACAATATTACAACAATTGAAGCATATAGACAGCGTGGTGGTTCGGCAAAACTAGTAGAATGCTGGTTGGAAGAAGTGATTAAGGATTGCGGTCAAGAATACGAACGGTTAAGTTGGCAATTACTTTTTGAATTAACCGATGAGAAAGGTACGCGACCTCTAAAAACAAAAACAGAATTGATCGGTGCTCTACTACAGGAATTTGCAAGCGAACTGGATCTTGGCGGAGAATGGGAAAGTGTAGATTCTTCTGGTGAAATAGAATTTAGCGACCAAAGCGATCAAGATTATGTTAATACAGAGATATTAATGGTATCTCCCACCAGTTTGGGATTAATTCTAGAAATACTGGTCGGCAGTGGATTAGTTCTACAAGTACCTACTGAATTAGGCGATAAGCGTAAGCCCTATGCATGCAATCGCTATCAATTAGTCCATGATTATTTAGTAGCTCCAATTCGGCGAAAAAATAATAGTGGGGTGAGTGCAGAACTAGAGAAAGTTAAGTTTGAGAAAACCAAAGCTGAATTAGCACATAAACGTTCTCAAGACCGATTAAATTTAATATTACGCACCAGACTGCGCGAAGCACGTGTAGTTGGAATGGTATTAGCAGCAATGGTGGGAAGTATTGGTGGGCTATGGTGGCAAGCTGATTTTCAAAAAAGAGCAGCATTTCGTCAAACTTTACGCGCCGAACGTAGCGAGACAAATCTCAAAATTACCAGCTTAACCATTGCAAGCGAAGTTTTATTTACCAATAATAAAGAATTTGATGCTCTTTTAGAAAGTTTGCGGGCTTGGCGAGAACTAAAACAATCTTCAGGGGTACAAGCAGATACTAGGATGCGGGTAGCGGTAGCTTTGCAACAAGCAATCTACGGCGTAAAAGAACTTAACCGTCTAGAAGCACACAAAGACGCTGTTTGGGATCTCAGCTTTAGTCCTAATGGAGAATTATTGGCGTCAGGAAGTCGGGATAAAAGTATTAAAATTTGGCATCCTAATGGTTTCCTCAGCCAAACTCTTCAAGGTCATACCGGTCGTGTTACTAGTGTTAGTTTTAGCTCGGACGGAAAAACTCTTGCTTCTGCTAGTTTTGATAGAACAGTTAGACTTTGGCGATTAAATCCAAACAGTAGGAAATTTGACTCCAAACCCCACAAAATCCTCAAGGGGCATAAAGATTGGATTTATGCTGTAGATTTTAGTCCAGATGGCAAAATGTTGGCTTCTGGAAGTAAAGATGGCACCATTAAACTTTGGCAAAGTAACGGCAAGCTAATTAAAACTCTTAAGGGACACCAAGGATGGGTTAACTGGGTGACTTTTAGCCCCGATGCTAAATTAATTGCTTCAGCAAGCCAAGATGGAACGGTAAAGATTTGGCAACGTAATGGTAATTTGCTCAAAACTTTACCGAAACGTCCAAAAGGAACAACATTTGTCACTTTTAGTCCTAACGGTAAATATTTGGCGGTTGCAGGTCGAGATCGAAAAGTTAGAATTTGGCGGACAGAGAATGAGCAGTTCAATAACAGCCAAATAAATAGTCGATTTATTCCCCATCGAACCTTAAACGAAGTTGATATAGTTTTTAGCCTGCAATTTAGCTCCGATAGCCAAACTTTAATTTCCGGTGGTGAGGAGAATGCAATTAAGTTTTGGAATATTGCCAATGGTAAATTAATCGAAACTTTTAAAGGTCATGGTGATACTGTGACTAGTTTATCTTTAAGTCCCAATGGTAAAGTACTGGCTTCTGCAAGTGTAGATAAAAGCTTAAAACTTTGGGATTTAACAAGTTTGACCTCATCAAAACTACCCATTCTTGAAGGACACAAACAAGGGGTTATAAATCTTTCCTGGAGCCCAAATGGCAAAATGCTAGCATCTGCAAGTGAAGATAGAACGGTCAAACTTTGGCAAATAGCACGGAAAGACTGGCATTTAAAAAGTAAGCTTTATCAGACTTTAAAAGGACATAAAGACCTAGTAAAAAGCGTTAGTTTCCATCCAAAGGAGAAAATAGTTGCATCTGGGAGCAATGACAATACAGTTAAACTGTGGCAATACGATGGTTCTTTGCTCAACACACTTGTAGGACATAGTGATAATGTTAATAGCGTCAGCTTTAGCCCGGACGGGGAGTTAATTGCATCAGCAAGTCAAGATAAAACTATCAAAATCTGGGATATAAAAGGTAAGCTAATTACAACTCTCAAAGGTCATAAAGATCGGGTAAATGAGGTAATTTTTAGCCCGGATGGAAAAGTTTTAGCTTCTGCTAGCGACGACCAAACAGTGAAGATTTGGCAGCGTAATGGTAAATTATTGAAAACTTTTCCCCATCAAAGTTGGGTATTGAGTGCAAGTTTTAGTCCTACCGATAATTTATTAGTTTCTGCCAGTTGGGACAATACTATCGCCCTGTGGCGAAGAGATGGAACCCTATTAAAAAAATTACTTAAAGGTTATAGCGAAAGCGTAAATGCTGTTAACTTTAGCCCTAATGGCAAGATTATAGCTGCTGCCAGCTTTGATAATACAGTTAAACTATGGAATCGCGATGGTAAGCTAATTAAAACTCTTAATGGTCACCAAAGTCGGGTTCTCAACGTAAAATTCAGCCCCGATGGAAACACGTTAGCATCCGCAAGCGATGATAATAAGATTATTCTCTGGAATTTGGATTTAGATAACCTATTAGTACGCGGTTGCGGATGGGTAAACAACTACCTGAACCACAACCACAATGTTCTCCCTAGCGATCGTTATCTTTGCCAAGGTATAAAATAATCTGCTTACTTCCTTACATGGCAAAGTATTTGATTTTGTTTTAGGAGGCTTTTCACTCGAAAGACTCTGCTTCTAAATTTGACAACAAATCTTTCAGCCTCATCCTCTCAATATAAGGCCATCCTCCCTCTGATTCAATTTCACGCAATAATGCATAAAGTCCATGACGATTATCGGGTAAACTCCGTTGAAATTCCTCATCGCAGATCTCACGATGTAACATTTCTAACTTTCTTAGCAAACTTAAAAGTGCAATAGTATCTCCTTGGCAAAATTCAACTGCATCACCAATGGCAGAAGTTATTTCTTGCAGTTTTTGAGATAAATTTTCACGTTCAAAACTTTTATCTACATACATACTTGTATCCCTGTCAATTCAATTAATAAAAATTTACTAATCTCGATTATTCTGTTAGGGCTTGCATGAGCTTTTCCAGCAATAGAAAACCAGAGAAATATATAAAATCCCAATTGCGCTATCAAATAAAAAATTAAATTTTAACCTTTGATTTAAAAACTCAGAATATTTTGTAATCCAAAATACTCAAATTTGCGAAGAACAAAGCATGATTATAAATCAAAAGAATACAGGTATTGCCAATATTTGACTTATATTTACCCTTTAAAGACTTTTAATAGCCCAAATTACTGATTATATAGATAAAAAAACTATTTTCTGCTTATAACTCTCATTATCTCTTAATAAAGACTTTTAACTCACTCTTTCTAGATAATTAAGAAAATTTTAGAGAGTGAAACGGAACTAATTTGTAACCAGCAGCTTTCTCTAAGAATCAATCTCACTAATCGCTTGGCTCTCATTTAGATGAAACAGACTCGGAGAACAAAGTAGCTTATGATACTTTATTGAGGCAGCAGGAGATTTAACGGATTTTATTGAACAATAGATTTTAGCCTTAAGTTTTAAAACTTAACAATTAACTGTGAAAAAATGCTGGTCCAAAATTTCCATAAAATCATAAATTCCTATTATTTCAGCACCCTTTGAGTATTAAGCTAAAAATTAGTACGTCTACGATCGTTCAACTAAAAACCATATTACTTTGTCCAAGTGGTGGCATGATGTTTTGATTTTGAGTTAAAAAAAATCGTATGATCTGGCTTAAATAGCCATAAAAATTGGGTATTACACCCTGCTAAGGACAAACATGATACGTTTAAGTATGTTTAGCAGAGTAATTTGACAACTTAGATATTAAATTTTGACATTGAGGTTGACCATGAGGTTTCGCACTTTACTTGTTGCTGTCTTAGCTTTATGTCTGGGGTTTCTCACCGCTTGTAGCGAGGGTCCAACAGCTGGAAGCAATGATGTACTAAGCTATGACCAAATTAGAAATACAGGCTTAGCAAACATATGTCCCAAATTATCAGAAACCAGTCGGGGTTCAATTCCTATTGACTCGAGCAAATCTTATAAAATTAAAGAACTTTGTTTACAGCCAACAAATTACTTTGTCAAAGAAGAACCCGCAAACAAACGCCAAGAGGCTGAATTTGTAGCCGGAAAATTATTGACTCGTAAGACTTCTAGTTTGGATCAGATTCAAGGCGATTTAATCATTAATTCTGATGGTAGTCTAACTTTTAAAGAAAGAGAAGGTTTTGACTTTCAAGCAACTACCGTAAAACTTCCTGGTGGTGAGAGTATACCTTTCCTCTTTACTGTTAAAGGTTTTACAGGTGAAACACAACCTGGATTAACCAGTATTAATACTTCAACTGATTTTAAAGGTGCTTTCCGAGTTCCTTCATATCGTGGTGCAACTTTCCTTGACCCCAAAGGTCGTGGTGTTGCTACTGGTTATGATAATGCAGTGGCTCTTCCTGCCCAAGCAGATGATGAAGAATTACTTCGTGCAAATGTTAAGCGCACTGAAGTTCTAGATGGAAAAATGTCTTTGTCTATCTCTAAAGTCAACAGCGACACTGGCGAAATTGCTGGTACCTTTATCAGCGAACAGCCTTCTGATACAGATTTAGGTGCTGGTGATCCTAAGGAAGTCAAAATTCAAGGTATATTTTACGGTCTTGTAGAATCTGCTGATGCTTAATTAATTTATGGGAACAGCGAATCCCTAGCATATTAACGAGTAGTGATTTACTCTTTGGATCTTCTTTTAAGAAAACTAGCCGAAATTCTCCAACTTCATTAGAACTTGGTTGTGTAATGGAGGGAACCTAAAAAATTTTGCCTAAAATTTTTGATTGTGTGGTTCCCTCTTACTCTGTTAAAAATAAGTATAAAATTTACGCTAGTTTGAATTTATAATCAATGCATTTGAAGTGTGCGAACCTCCCATACAAATAATTAATAATACTGATAATTAATATCAACTCGACTCATAATAATGATAAAGAAATTAAAGATTAATTTTCTTCCATTGTGTCCTCGTGAGAATTAATTCACGATTATTTAAAGAAAGCTTTATTTAAATATTTAAACCTTCTCCCCAAACAATTAACATTAATTAAATACAGTTATTGCGAAGAAAATCGATCTATGACCAATGAAAGCATAAAAGTGAGTGAAACAACTAAGAAAGAATTAGTAATTCCCAAAATAATCGTCGGATTAGGAAATCCAGAACCAAAATACGATAAAACACGCCATAACATTGGTTTTGCTGCGATTGATGCTTTATCGAAATACTGGCAAATTTCGTTGGCGCAAAATCGTAAATTTAAATCGGAATATGGGGAAGGTATTTGTTTCGGAAGTGAAAAAATCCGTTTACTTAAACCACTGACTTATATGAATCGTTCGGGAGAAGCAATTAGCGCAGCCACAAACTGGTTTAAAATTTCTCCAGAATCTGTTTTGGTGATTTACGATGAACTCGATTTACCCATAGGTAAAACTCGTTTGCGTTTATCTGGTTCTGCAGGGGGACACAATGGGATAAAAAGTACAATATCTCACCTTGGTACTCAGAATTTTCCCCGCTTGCGAATTGGTATTGGCAAACCAAATAAACCTAATGTTCCCAATAGCAACAAGCATACAGTTTCCCATGTTTTAGGGCGTTTTTCGGCAGTTGAGAACCAAATTCTGCCAGAAATATTAGAATTTGTTGTCGAATGTGTTGAATTGTCTCTCAAGCAAGGCGTGGAAAAAGCGATGAATCGTTGCAATGCAAAATTTATTCAAATCCCCCAAGATTAACTCCCCAAGAATCAATCATCTTAAAAAGCAAACACCCAGCACCCCTAACAGGGGTGAGGTGGATTTATCTTAATATCTATAATTATAAAAAAGAAACTGCTTGGACTTGGTTAAAAATTAGTCAGCATGTTCGAATTGGTCGAACTTAGGTTTACTTATAACGACGCTTACGTCTAGCAGCTACAGCTTTCCGTTTACGTTTCTCTTGGGGGGTTTCATAATGACGATGATACTTTACATCGGCAAGAATCCCCGCCTTGGAAACCTGACGCTTAAAGCGGCGCAATGCTGAATCTATTCCTTCGTTTTCTCCTAAAACCACTTGGGTCATTCTCGAACTTTCCTCTTTTTCTTGTTTTTGACAATTGTAATATTAACCGCTTCTAAATATCTCGACAAACATACCCAAAAATAGATAAATCTGTAGAAGCACAATTCAATGTATAAGTTTACTCAGTTTTTCTGAATTGTGCTTGCTTCCCTCGTGTTGGGAAAAGGTTTATTGAGCATAACATCCTAATTGCAAATCGCTGTTCTCAAAGTTAGGAAGGAGACAAAAGCAAGTTAGGTAAAAATATAATTAATACCCCAAAAATTCAAAAATTAGAAGGTTTGCTCCCCAACTTTACAAAATATTAGAACATGCCCCTCTTTATAGGTTATTCTTCCCTAAATACTTTTAGTTCTCTTCTGTTATTTTAATATCTAAAGCCAACTGATAAAGTTGACGTCGAGGTATAGAAGTCAGTTTTGCTAATTCGCGGCTAGCTTGCGACCGCGATACTCCCCGAGTAATTAGCGATCGTAATTCTATTTTAAGTTGCGCTTCGGAAAGTTGTGTTCGATCAGGTGAAGTTCCTTCAAGAATAAGAGTATATTCACCCTGAGGTTGTTTTTCTTGATAGAGAGAAATCGCTTCCTTCAAAGAACCTCGCCAAAAGTCTTCATACAGTTTAGTTAGTTCTCGTGCTAGCACACAATGACGAGTTTCTCCAAAAGCAGCAACTAAATCTTCTAGCGTTTCTCGCAAGCGGTGTGGCGATTCATAAAAAATTAAAGTCCGAGTTTCTGCTTGTAAAGATTCTAAGATTTGTTGTCGCTGTTTTCTTTTTGTTGGCAAAAAACCCTCAAACATAAATCTATTTGTAGGTAAGCCAGATGCACACAATGCAGTAATCGCTGCACAAGCACCAGGAAGAGGGACCACAGAAATTCCTTTAGTGATACAAGCCGAAATTAATTCATAGCCAGGATCGGAAATTCCTGGAATCCCGGCGTCGCTAACCAAAGCTAAGGATTTATCGTCATTTAAGTGTCGTAACAGTTCTGGAATGCGACTACTACGATTGTGTTCGTGGTAACTTATCTGGGGAGTTTTGATTTGAAAATGTTGCAGTAACTTTCCCGTATGACGGGTGTCTTCAGCTGCAATCAAATCTACATCTTGCAGAACCTGTACGCCCCGAAATGTCATATCCGCTAAATTGCCGATTGGGGTACCGACAACATAAAGCGTTCCTGGTTTAATTTCCATTAAAAAATCATCATTCAAAAATTTTTTCGCTGGGTAGTAATTCCAATTATTTATCACTAATTAATTAGCCACTACCAATTTTTATTTCATTACCGATTACTGATTACAAGTGAAGAAAGATGAAAAAGCATGGGTTATTTGTTGGTTTAGTTACCTTAGATTTGATTTATCTTGCCGAATCACCTCCCAAGCACAACCAAAAAATTGTTGCTGCTGACTGTACAGTTGCAGCTGGAGGTCCAGCAACCAATGCAGCAGTAACTTTTAATCATTTGGGGGAGCAAGGCAGAGTTTTAGGAGTTATTGGTTCTCATCCAATGACTCAAATAGTTCGTACCGATCTAGAAGATTACAAAGTTGCTGTTACCGATCTAGCTCCTCATAACAATAATTCACTACCAGTGTCTTCAATTATTGTTACTGAAGCCACCGGAGAACGTGCTGTCATATCGATTAATGCTGTTAAAACTCAAGTAAACGCACAAAATATTCCAGATAATATTTTAGACGATGTGGATATAGTCCTAATTGATGGGCACCAAATGATAGTAGGGCTTCATATTGCCGAGATGGCAAAAGCTAGAAGTATACCTGTAGTCATTGATGGTGGTAGTTGGAAAGCTGGTTTTGAGCAAATTTTACCTAAAGTGGATTACGCTATTTGCTCCGGGAATTTTTATCCACCCAATTGTCCCGATATACCCCAAGAGGATACAAAAAGTCGTTGTCAGGCTGTTTCTACTTATCTTCAAGAATTAAACGTACCTCACATTGCCATAACCCAAGGGGAAAAACCAATTTATTACTTTTACCAAGGCGAAGCTGGAATAATTGATGTACCAAAAATCAAAACTGTCGACACCCTAGGAGCAGGTGATATTTTCCATGGTGCATTTTGCCATTTCATCTTGAGAGAAAAATTTACAGACGCACTCATCTCAGCAGCAAATATTGCTTCCCATTCCTGTGAGTTCTTTGGTACCCGTCTTTGGATGAAATCTTCAAAATAATTTATCCCAACCTTTAACGACTTCCACTGATGTTAGCCCAATCAATTATATGTAACTTTATTTACAATTACCCGACATTACTTTTGAGTCATAAAGAAAAAAGCAGCATATAGCGGATTGCAAGTAAGTGAGGTATAGGCAAAAAGCTAGAAGTTATATGTAAAGTAGGTTTCACTCCTGACTACTGCCTCCTGTCTCCTGACTTCTGCTATAAGTTAAGTTTGTGCTTGTGATGATGAAAAAGCTGAGAATAAATCATCTGTAAGAATTTAGATTCCAAATATGTATTCGTAACCATTAATTATTCGCACCTACTGAACACTCGTGATAAAGTTACTAGCTAGGTTCTTAATCTTTTGCTCAAAAGGAAAATTAATGAAAACTTTAGAGGAAATTTTAACTGTTACCCGTAGTATTGCTTGGGGGGCAACAGATATACTCCGTAGCTATTATCGTGGGGATAATAAACAAAATCTAGAGGTTAACTATAAACAAAATGAACCCGTAACTGTTGCTGATACAGCAACAAATAACTATATTGTGGAGCAATTACAAACAGCTTTTGGCAGTGAAGATTTCGGTTATATAAGTGAAGAAACCTATCAAAAACAAGCTGCGAATAGTAAAGAATTGGTTTGGATTATAGATCCCTTGGATGGAACTCGAGATTTTATTAATAAAACTGGTGAATATGCGATTCATATCGCCTTAGTAAAAGATAAACGCCCAATATTAGCAGTAGTAGCTCAACCAGAAACCGAAAAGTTATTTTACGCCATCAAAGGTAAAGGTTCATTTGTCGAAGTACGTAGTGTGACAGGAGATAATTCTACTGAAGCTTTAAACGTCTCAACACGGGATAGTTTAGATGATTTAACTTTAGTAGTTAGCCGTAGCCACCGCAATGAAAAATTAAATCATCTCTTAAAAAACTTACCTTGTAAAAATCAGAAAGTAGTTGGTAGTATTGGTGGAAAAATTGCAGCAATAGTGGAACAAAAAGCTGATATTTATATTTCAATTTCTGGAAAATCAGCGCCCAAAGATTGGGACCTAGCAGCCCCTGAACTAATCTTGAGCGAAGCTGGTGGAAGTTTTACACACTTTGATGGTACTAACTTGTCTTATAACACTGGTGATATTAATCAGTGGGGTGGACTAATTGCTTCTAATGGTAAGTGCCATCAAATGCTGTGCGAAGAAGCAGAAAAAATCTTAGGACAGCTTAGCTGATTATCAACCTCTATATAGCAACGAAATTCAAGTCAAATAAAAGATTATCTTTTCTATGGGAATAATAAGATTTTCTATTAATTAAAGTTCTTGATTCTCAATGAATTTAGGGATTTATTGTAATTTTTCCCAATTAATTATAATTCTCTGAAATAAGGTATATTTTTTATCTTTTTTGTAATCATCTTGAATAAAAGTTTCAAAGTTTTTCCATAATTGCTATATACTGGAACGATAAGGATTAATTCGGTTGTGTAAATCGTATAAATCTTTGAAGCGTTTCTCCGAAGCTAAGTCTCTACAACACACCATATTGGAATCACTGAATGTCAATTTATTTTGTTAACTTATCTAAGCAGGTTACAGAAGATTATTTAGAAGAAGTATTTGTAAATCGTGCTAAGGTTAGTCAGGTTCAGTTTGTAACAGATATGGAAATGATTGGAAGACTGGGTCTTGCTCCTTTATCTTAAATAGATTTCAAGAGGAAGAGAATGCAGTAACTGAGGCATAAAATCGTGCTTTGTGGATCGATAGACAATTCAAAAGTAAATTAAGCAAGACCTCATTACAGATATGGGAGGTCTATCACGGGGTAAAATAAGCGATAATCATCGCTTTGAGAATATGAACTTCTCAAGCAATATTTATCTAGAAACTCCAGCAGCTTAAAGTTTAAGCTAGACACTGCTGGAAATATTTTTTCGCTCTGATTTTAGGTGTGATATTTTAAAAAGCTCAGGCTTTTGAACGGTAAAAAATATAAGGATTAACAAGAATGACGCAAGTAGTATTAGGTGAAAATGAAGGGATAGATTCAGCTTTGCGTAGATTTAAGCGCAAAGTATCACGTGCAGGAATTTTCCAAGACATGAGGAAAAATCGTCACTTCGAAACTCCACTAGAGAAACAGAAACGTAAAGCAGTTTCTCGACAAAGACAGCGTCGCCAACAACGTTCCCGACGTAAATAAACGTCAAAAATTAGTTATAACTTGATACTCTGGTTGTAAGATACTCTAGTTATAACTCTACATCGGCGAGGCTTTCGATTGGAATATACCTAGATGAAATGCTGAATTAGATTATGAGTTACGAAATACACTTTAATCTATCATGTAGCTTTTTCAAGTGTTTTTCCCAATTGAAACACCAGATAAAGATTCGAATGACAATCAGTGGGATCTTTATTTTTATGCAATCAATGTCACCACAGTTGATTGCATAGAAATTTTGCATTTTCGTATGATGTGATTTTTTTTTAATTTCTCTTCAAGTGCTGGGAAACATCTTTAAGATCTCTTTGCAACTGTTCGAGTTTTTGTTGTATTCGATTCAGATCGGGATTACAACAGCCATAACGCCATTTTACATAGCTCTGACATATATCCTCAATTAATGTTGTAATTGCTGGTGGATAATATGTGGAAATAATTTGAGCATACTCTAAAGAAGTTTGTGCAGAATGTTTTTTGAAACCTTTTTTTGCCATTAACTGCAACATTTCTTGATATAAGCGTTCCATCAATGGTAGTTTCTTCAGAGCAATTTGGTTGCACCAATATCTCCACAACAACCAACTAAACCAACTAAATAAACTAACTCCAGTCGCAAGGATTAAAAATGTTAAAACCCCAAGCCATCCTTGGAAAAATAAATTAATCAGCCAAGAGAAAAAATATGTTATGGCACCAAATATAATTCCAAATATGTAATTGAGCCAACCTGTTACTGGTGACGGTAACCAACCCGCAACCCAATTCCAAAACTGACGTAAAACAGTAAAAGTTTGAGTTTCTTCTATGGAAGGAGGAATTAAAGGGTGAGATGGAATTGGGTCAAATGGAAACCAGCCATATTTGGGAAAGTAAACTTCAGTCATTGCGTAGGCGTCAGTATTTCGAACAACATACATTCCAGTAAAAGGGTTAAAACTTCCAGAGCTAAAACCTGCAACTAAACGAGTTGGAATACCAATAGAACGCAACATGACAGTAAGCACTGTAGAGAAATGATCTGGATAACCACCTTTGTACTTAAACAAAAATGCTTCCACTAGATCTTCCTCTTCTCCTAAGTAAGGTAAGTTTAAAGGGTTTTCTGGAATTGTATAATTCTGTTTTAAATACTGGGCTAAGTAAAGAGCTTTTTCAGAGACTGAATTTAAAGTGTCATCTGATTTCCCAACTTGATCGCGGTTGTAGTTGGCTAAAATTTCTTCGGTACGAATTCTAACTTTTTCTGCAATTGACTCCGGTATTTGTAAATAGGATTTTTTGATCGGATCTGGATATTTTGTTGAAGCTTTTCTTAAAACAGTGCGATCGCGATAAGGGACTTCAGAAACAACAGTATAGGTCAAACCTTCAGATAACCCCACAGGAGAGCGTAAAGAACCCTCAGGGTCTACAGCTACAGTTGGTGTCGGGAAGTAAATTTCTTTAGGATAAGCCATTGCAGGAATCACATTAGGCAAATCTGACACAACCGTATAAGTCTGTACTACTTCTTTTGTTGGAGTAATGAAATTACCAAGAGAAAGAAGAGTTTTGTAAGACCAAGGAGAACGTTTTATTGTTTTTACCTGGTCATCACGAGTAATTTCCCACCCTTTCCCCGTATAGCGATCGAATGCAAGTACCCGCCAAAAACCTTCCACTTGCGATCTTACTCGCATTACTACTTTGGGGGTCATTTTACCCCGTAGATTTTGATTAATCGAAGAGTTAAAACCGTAATAAAAAGAATTATCAATTTTTCCTGGTTTTCCGATTTTTCCTTGACCGAATTTACCATTATTATCCAGGTCGTTATCTTTACCTTGGCGAACATAGCCAGGATTATAAATTCTTTTCCCAGTCAAATTTTCTTTGATTTGAATTGGGGAACTAACTGGAAAGTTACGCAATTGATAACCAGGAAATCTAGGTAAAATAGCAAAAATACCTAAACCCAATCCAACAATCAAAATAAAAAGTAAAAAATAAGAAGGTAGCGACCCAGGTTTCTGTTTAACTCTAAATTTTAGTTCTTGAGTTTTAGTTTTAAAATCTCCTAAGCCCAAACGGGAACGATAATCAAAAACTAAAGTCGGTAGTGCAATTGCTAAGAATATTAGCAATATTGGAGCAAAAGCCAATGTTTGACTCACTGAAGCTGCAACACCCAGCAAAATTAAGCCAATTGTAACTGAGTAACCCAAATCTTTACGACGGGGTAAATCAAAACTATGAAGTATTTGAAGTTGAATTAACAATTGGGCTAGTACTAGGCGAGTATCATTAAAATGACCTACCAAACGCCTAAAGAAGGTTCCTAATGCCACTAACATCCCAATGGCAATAAAAAACTTAATTGTTATATTGCGTTGATGGCGATGGTAATAACTCCAAATTGCACCAACTATTGATAAAGGCAAACCCCAAAAACTATATGTTGTTTTAGCGGCGGTATCAATCGCAATGATTGCCACAATTACCAACGCTAGGACAAGTACCCGCAAAGTCACAGAATCTTCAACTTGCTTTGGGGGTGACTTCTGACTATGCTGCTGCCAAAAATTATTCAATGGTAGACGCCAAAACCTGGTTATCCTGGAAAAATCGAACATCGTGATGAGAAGACAGCTTATGTGTATACAAGTAAAGCTGCAATTTATAGGTCTTTTGGCTCATCCGAGCGAAGGAATAAATTCGATTCCTTTGTCAAGCAAATCAATACATATTAAACTGGTATTTTGCTTAATTAATCGGTCCGAGCACCTGCCCTAATAACTGCTTTACTAAAAAATCAAAGGAAGTTTCAACATCAGGATAACCTTTTATACACAAAAATTATTTATTCAGTAGTCTAGCGTTGGTAATTTTATTTAAACAATCGGTAAAATTGCGATGAATAATGGCTTTTTGTCAAATTCTGGACAATCAAGCTCCAATGTATAAAAATCATCCAATTGCTGCTGTTTCAAATCTATACTCAAACATCCAGAAGTGGCCGAATGTATGATTTCTTCAAAATCACCGGAGAGCAACTTTAAAGTACTTGCTGCTGGTAGGTGGTACTCAATACAAAGCTTAGTGTATTCAGCTTGATACTTGTACTCAACTCTAATATTTACTAATCCTGCGGTGGTTTCCCATTCTCTTTCAACAGTAGGATGGGTAGTAGAAACTTTTAGAGTCATGTTCTCTAACAGTTCCTTAGCTGCTAGCAAAGATAAGGCCATTTTTTGAGATAGTTGCAAATCAGAGTAATTATTCTCCAAATTTGGTACAACATCTAGAGTATCTACGGAACGATATGGAGTTCTGAGTACTAATCCAGCCAAATCGTTAAGCGCCTGTGGTTCTTCTGGAAATAGATTTTCCACAGCTTGCACTAACTTAGTCCCTAGCGGTAAAGAAGAAGCCACTAATGTTTGACATCGTTCAGCCAGGATACTAAATATGTTTTCTGGTAAAGTAATTGGTAAATTGAGCTTGGACTGTTTTAACACCCAAGACCCACAGGGAACCAATGCATTTGCAGCATTGTCAATATATTCCGGGTAATCAGTTATACTACTTTCCCAAGGGAAAAGTGGCGGACGACTTTGGATTTGGTTTTTTAACCGACGTTTAAGTACGGCTTGGAAACGTTCTTGCACAGTAGGAATTTCTCCCAATTTAAAGTTTTGAGACTTAAGTTCCGACTCAAAAGCACCGCTTGTAAAAGCGGCGGCTTGTGAATAGGCATCATTAAGCCTGTTATTTCCCTTACATTCGACCGATGTGTTATCTCCAGTTAAATCGTCATTTGACAATAACCAGCAGAGTATTTGGTGTTGTAAGGATTCTGAGTCTCTATTCATGAGTAGATGCACGCGATCCGGACACTAAGGAGTTACGAATTTCCCAAGCTTGTTCAAGAATTTTAAACCAACGCTTCTGGAGTTGTGCCATAGATAACCCTAAAACTTTAGCTATTTTTTCATCTGTTTGTCCTTTCTGTTTAAGTTCGAGTAAAGATTTTTGTTTGGGGTCTAACTTTTGCAGGTACTTTTCCCACTGGTAAGGAGTTAATCCTAGATTGGTATGCAGATCGGCTTCTAGCCATTCATGTACTAATTCCCAGCGATGTAAAAGAGCAAAACGGATTAAGTGATATTTAAAACGTTGTTGTAAGTAATCTCTCTGTCGAGCCGTCAAGCCTAAAATTGTCTCAATTTCCTGAGCTGATAAGTCCTGAAGACGCAACGCGAAGTAATCTGCACAATCGGATTGTTGTCGCTCTTCCAAATAACTCATCAATTCTTCAGTCACAACCGAACGTAGAGTCTCTTCTTCGGGTTCAGGCTCGGGTTGAGTAGCCATTGTAGTTCTCAATTGCTGAACTGCTGGATCTTCCCAAAATCCATCAGAATCACTACCACCACCTTCTGCAGCTTGTTCCATATCCACACAAGTTTCCAAAGGTTGCTGCTGAGAAAATGTTTGAGCTCTAAGTATAATTAATTGCTGTTGTCTTCCTGGTAAAGGAATTCGGCGTTTACCATAACGTTCGCTAAACGCCATATATTCTGCCAATTCTAAAAGTGTTTGCGGACGATAGGTCGAACTGGTTTGAGTTTCTCGCCGAAAAGCATTTAGGGTTTCCAGATAAAAACTTTGGAGAAAGTCTTCTATTATCGTTAATCTTCCTTGATAACTTAATTGTCTTTGAGGAGGATTGATGTAGCGATAAACTATTGCACTTAAGGTACTGTGCAATTCAATTCGACCGCGATTCGAGCCCAATCTATAGTACCGCAAACACTGGTCTAATCTATGTTTAGATAAGGTTCTAGCTGATTCTTCTAGAGTCCCAGATGCTTGAATGCGTTTACTCTCATTACAAATCCTGTCGACTTCAACAGCAATTCGCATCGCCACATCGCGGCAATTTTTCTCTGAAGCTTTGGTCGAAGATTTAAGTTCTTGAAAGAGGGGTTCAAATATCGCCTCTGCGCCGATAAATTGCTCCCCCTGTATTGTTGTGGTTGCGCCTGAGTCCATAGTTTCGTTTATAAAAAGACCCTAACATACCTAAGTTTTACTGTATGAATGTGAATGCTAGATACGGAATTCATGTTTAATAAGTTAAGTGTAAGCCAGACAAATTAAAATTATCTATCTGGCTTCTATATATTTTTCCCATTTTTCGTTAAATGATTAGCATTTCCTCTCATGTTATAGCCAATACCCACAAGTAATTAACAAATTATTATGGATTTACAAGCACAAATTCAATCATTGATTAATAGTGCACCCCAAGATGGAGTTACGCCATTATTGGTCGAATCAATTGCTCCAGGGTTGCGCGCACTTGCAGAAAAACTTAGCCATTCCCAATACTATATTCTGCAAAATATGCATAAAGAATGGGTTTTAACTACGTTGAGTAACCGTACAAATCCCAAGCAAGAAAAACGAGTCGTTTACGCTTTCCCCACCTCAAAAGATGTTTCTATTGAATCCGAAATGGCATCGGATCCATCTATGATAGCTGCACCAACTCCAGTAGTTCACATTTTGTTCCAATTAATCGCATTGGAACCCGTAGATAGTATAGTGTTTTTTGAAACTCCTGGCACTACTCAAAATGCAATAGAAATTAAACGTTTAGAACTTCAAAAGCTGGTACAGCAAACTTTAGAACAGAAGAATTCCGTAAATCGGATACCACCTGACATTGCCTAAATTATCTTATATTAACTAACCGCAGCCTAATTGTGACTTGGGTAATAAATATCTCAAATTTTACGTGGCTAAAGATATTCAATATTCACCCTAAACCAACCGGTAAGTGTTAATGCCAAATTGTAGTTGCAATATTAAATTTCTGTAGTAAATCTGACTTTTACTACAGATTATTTCCTTATTTAATTACTGGAGTAAATCTTAAATTAACAGAAGTTTTATATAGGTAAAACTAAGAAGACAAAAATTGTCGCGTACAAAATTATTGTGAATTTTACAAAGTTTTAGGAAAATCACAGACACATCATTGAATATATGATGCCTACTCAAACTCTCTACTTCCATTAAAGAAGCAGAGAGATATGAGTGTACTTATTGAAAAATTAACTGGGATACCGAATATTTATCTAAAAATACGTTGCATTCTAAACATGGGTAGTATAAAACACTAGGAATCACTCAAGCGTACTTATTAATAAACTCAAGAAAAATCTACCTTCTGAAATGGCAAAAGGAAAAAGAATAATTAATATGGTTTTTCATGACTTAGAAGTGGTGTGTCACCCTTAGAGACAGACTTTTACTCTATAGGTTTAGGGTAAAGTACTGCTATGCGGTGTTGAATTTGCGGGAGTTAATTTTCTCTATTTTAATAAAGCCGACTCAATACATAGTCAGCCATATTTATTAACGCTTGACGAGATTCAGAGGGAGGAATATCTTGGAGATGTTCGACAGCTACACTAGCATGATAAGCTGCTAGTTCGCGCGCACGTTTTATACCTTGGCTATTTTTAATTAACTCAATTGCTCGATCTAAATCCTCAGATTGGGCAAACTCTCTTTCTACAAGCACCTCCAAATATGGTTGCTCTTCAAATGCAAATAATACTGGTGCTGTCAAATTACCACTTTTGAGATCTGAACCTACTGGCTTGCCAAGAGTATCACTTGAACTAGTGAAGTCTAAAATGTCATCAACAATTTGAAATGCTAACCCAAGATTACGGCCATAAGCGTACAAGTGCTCTGCTGTTTCTTGAGAAACTCCACTGAGTAAGCCTGCAGCTTTAGAACTGTTAGCTATTAATGAAGCAGTTTTATAGTAAGTTTTATTTAAATAGGTCTCCAGGGAAATACTGCTGTTGAAGCGATGTAATCCTTGCTGAATCTCCCCATCTGCCAAATCCATAATCACTTCTGATAGTAATTTGACAACCTCTAAATTATCTAGGTTAGCTAAATACCAAGAGGATTGAGCAAATAAGAAGTCTCCTGCGAGTATTGCAATACGGTTACTGAACAAGCTATGAACCGTAGATACGCCACGCCTGATATCTGACTCATCAACAACATCATCATGCACCAAGCTTGCTGTATGAATCATTTCGGTTATTTCAGCTAAACGTCGGTGACGAAGCGTAATATCTTTATCTTTCATGGTTGCCCTGGATATCAGTAGGACAATCGCTGGTCGGATACGCTTTCCACCTGCACTGAACAAATGTTCTGCTGCAGCTTTAAGAATCGGATGGCGATTTCCAACTAATTCTTTGAGATTATCTGCTAATATTTGCAGATCTGTTTCCACTGGGGAAAAGAGGGATGTGGCTGGGGTCATCGATGAGCGGGCTCTGGTTTAAGTTACGAAAGATTACATATTCTATATTCATTTTAAGATAACCTAGTAATCCAGCAAAGGATTAACTGGGTTATCTGACACAAGACTAACTGAAATTAACAACTATAATTCATAAAAAAAATCAAATATGACTAAAAATAAATGATTTTACCTTCTCTACGATTTTTTATACAGATAATTCAAAAAATAGAAATAACAAAATTCGACACCTCAAACTGTAAGTCATTTATGCTACTATACAAATATTAACGTCCAAAAAATTAACTTTTGTAAAAATATTGCTGTATTATATTTTGCTCAGTATCTTCAGTGAATACATTGATTAACGCTTGCTTATTTCAAGGGTCATGCGTCAGAGCAGAAGTAATAAAAAGCAAATCCTAAAGCTAATCGTAAGTGATTAATATTAACTTTCCCCGATTTGGCAAACGCGACTAAACTTATAAAAAGTCTGTATCATTTTTTCGTGTAAATATAATAAGATACTGTGAAGATATCAAAAGTATTAAATGAATCATAAGTAAAATGTATCTATTTTTAGGTAATAATAAAATATAGAAAGCAAAACATACGACTACTACGAAATAGGTTTTTAACCAGATGCTAACTGATTTAAGACTTTTGAAATTTTCTAAAGAAAATATGAAAATGGGCTAAGCAGTTAGCATAAAAATCAAACTCCTTATGTTAGGCTAATATGTAAGGGATTTAATTTTGTCACTTGAACGCGAGATAGTTAAGAGCTCCAGGCAGTGCTCAGTGCATCTGGTGCTAGAGAATATTTATATTCTGTTGTAATAATCAGAATAATTAAACAATTTAGTTCTAGTGGTGGTGTGTGAGTTTTGTTGGTTGCAGGGTTGTGCTGTCCTTGAATAGGAAAGCACCTTATTGGTGTCGTTTCTTGAGTTTAAGGTTGCCCCCGCCGATAGATAAAATTATATTCTATACAGTTTTAATAGTACATTAGTTTCAGTTTGCAGGTATTGTTCATTTGTGCCTAGCTATCTGAAGTACGCCTTCACTGTATTTATTATCTGTACTAGACTTTGATTTTTAATAATTTCGGGTAGAGAAGTTATTTCTTTTCTATCACAAACTTTTATGTGCCATATAATACGGCGGTAAATTGAGCAAATCTATCTATGTAAAGCAAATTTAATATTTTTCACACAAGAAGTGCTGGGAGAACAAGTGTAACGGGGAGGTGCTTATGATGATTTTTATATTGGCTTGTGGTTATCTTTTCACAGTTTATTTATTGCTAGCCTTGGCAAAAAGAAGCCAAAGGGAAGCTGCAGTGAGTGGATTTCCTACGACTAGTGAAGATGAAGCCGAACAAAACGTCTCTTTGACGTCGGAAGCATTAAAGTAGTACGTTTAAACCAATTAATAATTTGAAATATTCAAGCAGCATAGATAATTCATAGAAAAGTTATTCTAGGATTATTGAAAAAGTCATTAATCGCGTATTTAGAGGGCGACTAATGACTTTTTTGCTGTTCTAATATCAAACTTATTCTGCCAAAGCTGGACGTAGGATCAATAAGTAAGTCCAGTTTGAATAAAAGTATCCATTAACTAATTCAGGACTTACGCAAAGGAATTTTTTATTGCGAGTCTAACGTAAGTTTTATGAGATTACCTCCCTGTCGCTAGCCTGTAGCAAAGCTGATCCGCAGATAGTGCAGCTATAGTATGACCTTAATGCCATACCAGCTGCGCTACCTAGGGATTTGGTAGGCTTACCCTAGACCGCTAACCTCATAAGATTCAGCTAAGGTAGCACTGCACCACATAAGTTATGAGGGGTTAATAATAATAAAAAGTTCTTTTCTCCCCCCTCTGTAAAAAACCTACACCTGTAAGCCCCCCCTCTCCCCTTACCTGCCTTCAGTAGTTGGGCAAAATTAATCTATTTGCCTGATTCCTACAATTATTAGCTCTTATCTTAACTAGTAATATCTTGTCGTAAGTCGCAAACAGAAATATTGTTTAAATCTACTACTTCTACATTTGGTGTATAACCCAAAAGCTGTAAGCAAGATTGAGCAAATTGTTGTGGACAGCCACTTACAGCAAAGCGAGTTGGTTGTGCAGTAAGAGTATTTTTTATTTTGAGTAGATCTAATTCTTGACCGCAAGCTCTGACTAAATGAGCGGCAGGATCTACAAGTTTGACTTTATCAGGAAGAAGTGTTCGTAGTACTGGTGCTAAATGGGGATAATGAGTACAACCATATACCAAAGTATCAATTTGGTTATTTAGTAAAGGTTCTATGTAAGATCGTGTGATTTCAGTAGTATAAGGATCGTAAATTCGATTTTCTTCAATTAGCGGTACAAGTTCGGGACAACTGACTTGCCAAACTTGAATTTCGGGATCGATCTCCACAATTGCATTGCGGTAAGCATTACTTTTAGCGGTAGGAAGAGTTGCAATTACTCCTATGCGTCTACCTTTTTCTACAGCAGCTTTTGCCCCAGGTAAAATTATCCCAAGAATTGGAAAGGGAAATTCAGAACGTACTGTTTCCAATGCTAAAGCTGAGCTTGTGTTGCAAGCCATAATTGCCATTTTGACTTTTTGCTGTTGCATCCACGTCAAAATTTGACGAACAAACTGCAAAATTTCTCTCTGAGAACGCATACCATACGGTAAGTGAGCAGTATCACCAAAATAAATTACAGATTCTTGGGGAAGCTGGAAATATACTTCACGCAATACCGTCAGACCACCGACCCCACTATCGAAAATCCCAATGGGAGATGTTTGAGATTCCGAACCAGAAAAATTTCTAAAATTGTCTTCCAAAAATTGAGATGAAAACACTGGTAATTTTTTAGTTTATATTTTTGCAATAAGATATTGGGTGAAATACAGAATTAATTATGCTAAATTGCACGCTAAACTCTTGTCCAAGATCGATTTATAATACTGCACCTGTATTTAAAAATTGTAAATATACTTGTTATCGCCCCTTCAAATATTGAAGAATACCATTGGCAATAGCTTGTGCCATTTGTTCTCGATATTGAGCGCTACGCAATTTCGCAGCGTCTTCACGACCTGTAACGTAACCTGTTTCAATCAAAATTGCTGGCATGGAAGTTTTTCTCAAAACGTAAAATCCTGCCCGTCTTATTCTTCGATCTCTGACATTAACGCTCCTAAGAATACTTCGGCGGACAGTTTGAGCAAGCCTAAGTCCACTATCAAAATAGTAGACTTCCAAACCGCTGACATCAGGACGACCTAAGCCTAAGGAATTAGCATGAATACTCACAAATATATTGGCATTTGCTCGCTGAGCAACATCTACTCTACCCCGAAGGCTAACAAAATAATCAGAATTTCGAGTAAGAATAGCTCTAATACCGTTCTGCCGCAATATTTGGGAAACTTTAATACTAATTGGTAAGATAATATCTTTTTCTCGCAATCCTCCAATACCTATCGCACCTGGATCTTTACCACCATGTCCAGGGTCAATCATAACTACTAATCTTTCATTTTGGTATCGTCGATTGGGGGGAGACCAAGAGCGTCTTAATGGTGGAACCGATCTAGGAAAGCGTGAAGAATTTCTTCTGGGCAGTGGTGGTAATATTGTGCTTGGGCGTCTAGCAGCAGTTCTTTGTAAATCTAAAGTTAACAAGTCGGGACTGAGTTGGTTCAAGTTACCAATTTGAACCCCGGGGGCTGGTTGAACAAAAATAAGAACTGTTTGTGGGTCTTGCTTTTGCAAGCGTACCCGTAAGATTGGACTATAAGCGTTGAGTCGTGGACCTTGAATGTTCTCAGCTAGATTCGCATTAGTTATCTTAATACGGTAAAGCCCAGTTCTTCTATCCCAACCACCTTTTGCAGCTAAGGGTCGATCTGCTCTAATCATTAATTGTGACCCAATCGCACTCAATCCCAAAGATTTAATATTTGCTGGGGATTTATTACTACTAATCCAGGCGTCAGTTGTAGTCTTAGATGAATTACTAGAAGGATTAAGAAGGAAAGAAGAAGTTTGAGAACTATTATTTAATGATGATTTACTAATCGGACTTTTGGGTATCAGTATCAAAGCATTATTGCTACTGTAACTTGCTCGCCAATCTGGGCTTTCTTTGTCGACTTTTAAAGCTAAGCGAACTTTGGATTTTTTACCTTCTTCTTTGGTAATTTCAATATTACTAACGCCATGTCTGCCTACAGGAAAATTCTTTTCTCTGAGTGTAGGTGATAAATTTGCACCAAAAATTTCTAAATATACTGTTTTGCGATTGCGACTACGCTTGACTTTTATTTTTTTTGCTTTTTCGCCACTTGTTCTGATAAAAAATCCATCCCCAGTTACCCTAATACTTTCAATCTGTGCTGTATCTGATGGATTGCGAGAAATAATATCTCGACTACTACGACTGAGATAGTTAGGATTCAGGTTATTTTCGTAACTATTAGCAGTAGAATATTCTAACTGTTGACGTTGTAAATCTGGTAATTGAACTTTCCAGCGGTTGGGAGTGGTACTAACAAATTGGACTCGTTTCGGATCTAAGGTATAACCAGAAGCCAATTCAACAACAATCCTAGTTGTATCGCGGTTAAATTGAGCAACGCGGATATTACGAATCCGCCCACCAACTGGTTGTCTCAGTTGAGGACTAATAAAATCTGTATCAGGTAAATCAATTACTAACCTTGTTGGGTTAAATACTAGCTGTGCTTCTGGTTGAACAGCATCAGATGTATAAATTTCTAAGCTGTTTCTACTGGGATTGAAGTTCCAAGATTGTAGCTTACCCGCGCGGACTGGTGATGCTAGCATCAAGGTAGCCAAAATAGTACCAGATCCTAACCAGTGTAATTTCACCGTGCTTTCTCCTGAATCGCATTCATAAATGTTAATAGATTATATATTTATTTCCTGTAAAAAAAGACACCAGGATTTACAAGTATCAAGTGTATGATGAAGCCATACCTTATATACCTTGTACCTAAAAAATAGTTTCTAGGCTATACTTTGAGGCTACACAAATATGAATTGGTGTTTTTGAATCGGAAATTTTAAATAAATTATAGTATTATTATTTACTTAAGTTGAACTGTTTAAATTTCTGCAAGTTAACTTTCGCAAGTTAAATAAACTGATGTCTTTTAAGAACTAAAAGCCTCAACCATAAAAAAGGACAAAATTCACACGTTCTAAATCTGTAGAGTAATTTTGTAGCATTAGACCTCAATAGGTGTACCCTGAACTATACTTGTATTCGCTTGGGCTATTGTAATCGCATTATACTTACATAGACTCATTCTTTACCGATTTGAGTATATGCTCCATGTTTTTTTTATAAAGTTTTGAAAATTTACTGATAATTTTGCTAATAATGTTCACACATTTACTTATTACTCAAACACACCTAGCAAATAACTAGTTAATTAGACCTTTATCATATTTTACTATAGGAATCATACTTGATTCTTGAAAAGATTTTTACCAACAGCCCTTATAAAATAGACTTTTGAATCTCAGTATGTTTTTAAAATTCAAATCGGATTCCTATTATTATAAATAATGCATTGGATATACAAATTTTTCCAACTCAATAATTTAAGAAATCATTGGTTTTTAAGTTAGGAAAAACAAAATTTTATTAGTACAAAAACACTAACTAATTGAGGTGACTTCATGAAAGCCGCCTTAAAGGTTTAACTACTTTGAAATTAAAACTGTATAACCTTAAAAATTTTTGACTCAACTCATCTTAGATGAAGGCTTTTCCTTGAAGAGAAAAGCTTTAGTTGTGAGCATCTAAATGTTTATATTTGTAAGATTTAAGTGTGTATAAACTTACTTAAATCTGCAATACCTTTCCTCGCAAAGTAAAAGAGGAAAGGATTTCGATATTTTTATTTTTAAGATGAAATATTCCTCCCTGTTAATTGATTAAAAATAAACACTTGTGTTGAATAAAAATCAAATGTACTCAATTTGTTATCTTCACTTTTGGAATGATGACAAAATTTAACCATCTATCAACGCTTTAGGTAATCGAGTATACCACGGGCAATTCCTTCTGCCATTTTATTTCGATACCATTGCTGTCGTAGTTTTGCAGCATCTTCCCGACCTGTTACATAACCCGTTTCTACTAAAATAGCAGGCATTGAGGATTTCCTAAGCACGTAAAATCTAGCTTTTCTAACCCTGCGATCGCGTACATTGACCGTTTTTAAAATACGTTTACGAACGCTTTGAGCTAAGCCATAGCCACTATTGTAATAATAAACTTCCAAGCCACTGATATCGGGACGGCTCCGACCTAAAGAATTAGCGTGAATACTAACAAAAACATTTGCGTTCGCTCGTTCTGCTAGCTGTACTCTTCCTTTCAAACTAACAAAGTAGTCAGATTTACGAGTAAGAATGGCTTGGACACCATTTTTCTCCAAGATTTCTGCAACTTTTTGACTAATTGGTAGAATTACATCTTTCTCTCGCAATCCACCAATTCCAATTGCACCCGGATCTTTACCACCATGTCCTGGATCGACAATCACTACAACCCGTCCTCTAGGATTTGGACGTCTCGCAGGTGTAGTTCTTCCTGAAGGTGGAGAAATTTGTCTTCCTGGGGATGATATCGGGTTTGGTCTAGGAAGTGGTGGTAAAGCAATTGGAGGTGTAATACGCCGTGCTTTTCCTAGCTCTAAACTTAATTTTTTACCTCTGGTATTCAGACGACCAACCTGTGTCCGCGAAGCAGGTAAGACATAAACTCCCACAGTATTCGCATTTTCTTGCTTTAAACTTACCCGCAAGACTGAACTGTTGGGTTTGAAGCCAATCCCTCTTACTGAAGAATCTAAACGCGCGTTGGGTATGGTGATAAGAAACATAGCTGTTTTCCTATCCCAACTAGTAGTGCTAGCAAATAAATTGCGATCGCCTTTAATCTCCAGCTTTTCGCCATCATCAACCAATTCTACAGATTTAATCGTCGCTAGAGAACTATTAGGTGGAAGTATAGGTCTGACAGGTCTAACAGGTCTTCTTGGTGATGGGTTTCGGGTAACAATAGGTTTGGGAGTTTTTGAAGGTATGCGAGGGCTAGGAAGATTTCCCACTCTACGAGTTGGAAGAATGATTATTCCCCCAAAACTGCTCACTGTTGCTCGCCAGTCGGGACTGTTCTTGTTCACCTTCAATCTCATTTTTACCCGTGAGGGATCTGATTCCGATTGGGAAAATTCAACACTACTAACGCCGTAACGATTAATTTGTTGTTCGCGTTCTTTTAAATTTGGCGATAGCTGTGCGCCGCGAATCTCAAGATCGATAGTTTTTTTGTCCCTACTACGGCTTATTCTCACACTTGGTCTACCACCACTAGTGCGAAGGAATAACCCATCTCCTGTAACTCGCAAACTTTGAATTTGAGTTTTACCTTGAGTTGTACCTTGGGCAATTTGCGAACGATTGATTACAGTTCCTTTTACCGAGGAACGGCTATTTTTTCGAGCAGCAACGTTAATGTCATTTGTTGCAGAAGAATTTATCTTTTCCAGTTGTGGGGTTGGTAACTGCACCATCCACTTTTTAGGAGTTTTTCCTGTGAACTTCACTTTAGAAGGATCTAATGTGTAGCCAGGAGTAAGTTCTACAACAATTCGAGTTGTTTCTTTGTTAAATTGACCAATACGGACAGTACGAACTGCACCACCCACAGGTTTTCTTAATTGTGGACGCCCAAACTTAACTCCCGGTAAATCGATGACTAACCGCGTGGGATTGAAAATCAATTGTGCTTTAGGTTGAACAGCACCATCAGTATTGATTTCTAACTGATTTAAATTGGCATCAAAACGCCAAGACTGCAGTTTTGCTGCATCCGCAGGCGACGATAGTAGGGAAACAGTTAAAAGAGTACCAGGTATCAACCAGTGTAATTTCACAGTGCTTTCTCCTGATTTGCATTTATGAGAGCGATTACAATTTAGTGGCTTAAGATTATTACCGCTCAGACCTAATTCTTGGATAAAAATTCTCTTAATCGTAGTAAAAGACTACGAAGAAGTATTTTCAGTGCCACATGCATTGTTTCGCGCCCGCACCTAGACGCAGCCATTGGCGTCAAATTTTAGCATGACTTGGGATATTCATGTATTTTTTGCGAGAAAATGCGGTTTAACAAGCATCAGATTACACCAAAATTTGACGGATAGAGGTGACTGCTGCAGTACATCCCAATCAAAAAGCTTTATTTTGCATCTTGTTTTTGTCGGATGTACGGTTATGGCTATCGATGCACCGTGTCAAAAATATCCGCTATCAATCAATATGACAACGATGTGCGGATGCAAATCCTGAATTATCCCAAACAAATATCACCACAATTGACTTTGTGAAGAGCTAAAGGACAAAAATAAATAATAATAGTTATCTTGCCAGCTATCTTGCCAATAATTTAAAAAAACTCCTAAAATTTATATTTCTAGGGGACGAAAATGAAGCCGTATAAGTTTCTGCATTTTTGTGCTGGATTGTTGCTGGCTCATTTCTGCGATCGTTTTTATCATTCAAGGGGCTCTATTACTTCAATGAAGTTATGCAATTTCAATTTATAGAAGAAATTAATAGGAGTTATATTAAATTACGTGTTTTATCCAACTTCAATAAGAAATATATTATACATGCTTTTTCTGTTTTCCCCCAAATTTTACAGCTAATTTTTCTTCATAGTCAGTTATTCCAAATTTTAAATTTGCCTCGAGAGTAATTAATGCGGACGATGCTATAAAAGTTTAGTATCACTAAGTACGACCAAATACACAACACACGCGCAAAAAATATTTAACAATAAATTATTTGGTGCTTTTATCCCCACTACAAGGTGGGGATAAGGAAACTAATTCAAGCAATGAATCGGTTAATCTTTGAGAAAATTAACCATTACCAGAACTGGAGGAGGAATCCGATATTACGGTATCGCTTGACGCTGGAACCATTGAATTGGATGTTTCCATAACCATAGATTCTCCTAAATTTCCAGGAGTGGAAGTTGCCAATTTGTCTTCCTGGGGAAATACAAACCGTAGTAAGGGGGGGGCAAGAAAAGTCGTTAGAATAACCATCAAAATGATAGCTGCTTCTAAAGGTTCTGAAAGTACGCCAGTAGCGGAACCAATACCCAAAAATACCAAACCGACTTCACCACGAGGAATCATCCCCACACCAATTGCCAAACGGTTGACTTTTGCTTCGCCAAAAACACTGAAGCCTGTAATTACTTTACCGAGAATCGCAACTACAATCAGGAAAACCGCCATAATAAAACCTTCACGGTTACTAGGAATGGCTGGATTCAAAACTCGTAAATCAGTTTGCGCCCCTACTGTGACAAAGAAAATTGGCACTAAAATATCAGCAATAGGAATGATTTGTTTTTGCAGTTCTTTGCGCTTGTCTGTTTCTTCCAAAACCAAGCCAGCAGCAAAAGCTCCCAAGATGGCTTCTAATTGTACAGCAGCGGCAAGGTATGCCATAACAAAAGCGAAGATAAACGCTGGGATAACTAATTCACCTCTGGTTTTAAGTCTTTCAACAACCGCCACAAAGGAATTATTGAAAACGTTACCCAAAGCGATCGCTCCCAAAAGAAAAGTACTGGCGCTAATAATCAAGAAGACAACATTAGCTACATCTACTTCCCCGGTTTTAGCAAGGCTAGCAACTACAGCTAGGACAATAATTCCCAGAACATCATCGATAACTGCAGCTCCCAAAATAATTTGTCCTTCTTTGGTATTGAGCTGCCCGATTTCTGAGAGTACCTTGGAAGTTATACCAATACTGGTTGCGGTCAGCGCAGCGCCAGCAAAAATTGCCGGTACTGCCGAAATTCCGAACAACATCATTAGCCCTGCAGTACCTGCAGCAAAGGGAACAGTTACCCCGATTATTGCAACTACAGAAGCCTGCATACCTACAGCTAATAGTTCTTTAAGATTGGACTCCAAACCAATTTCAAACAAGAGAATAATCACACCCAATTCTGATAAAACAGAAATAACCTCGGACTGGGCTTGAAATAAATTCTCCGCACTTTCTGGAGTAAGTTTGGTTGTTGTCTCAAGAAAAGAAATAATCAAAGAGCTAGAACTATCAGCCCCAGATTCAGGAAATACTAACAAATGCAGTACAGAAATACCGACTACTACACCACCAACAAGTTCTCCTAATACTGCAGGTAAGCCTGCACGATTAGATAATTCACCACCAATTTTGCTAGCGAAATACACTATGACTAAACTTAGTAGTACTCCTGCTACTACCAGCGAGCTTTCTGGTGCCTCTGTTTCTGTTGCTAGTAAGGAAGACGAGAAAGTGATTAAATTCAACACCATTACTTTTGCGAAAATCCCTTTCTTTAATTTACAAGTTTATTGAAGATAATTATCGGAAATCCCTTTCTTTAATTTACTAGTTAATTGGAAATAATTACGAACAAAATTTACAACTCTCACCAGAAATCAATTATTAGTCTTTGCTAACTTCAATATAAGATCCCAATAAGACTCTGATACGGGGAGCACGGAAAGCCTTGGTAATCTTAATAAATCAAAGTCTTTAAAAAGATTACTTTCCTTGATTTTTTTCAAGGTTAATGGTTGAGAAATCCTTTTTATTACCCTGATGTCCACTACTACTCGCTTGCTATCATTCAGCGCGGGGTCTGGATAAGGTTGACTTACAACCTCTGCTAATCCAATTATCTGTCTTTGTTTGCCTGTATGATATATAAAAACTAAGTCACCGGATGACATATTACGTAAATGCTTCAGGGCTAAAGCGTTTTTAACTCCATTCCAAACTGTAGTTCCCTCTTGTTCCAAATCAGTATATGAATATTCATCGGGTTCGGTTTTCATTAGCCAGTAAGCCATAAAAAATCTCCTAAAAATTAAATGTAAATCTGGTATTCTCTATTGATTGTTTCAGGCATAAATATTTATTATTGAATGCATAATTTTTTTGAAGCATATTTTTTGAAGAAGATTTTTAAACATCGTTTTTTTAAAATGACTGACAAAATATCAGTAATTAATTACGATTGTTAATGTATTTATTAATTAATTAAATATAAAAAATTGAGCATTTCATTTTTATTTCTGAGGAGTGTTAGTTTTTATGAGTAAATGTACTTCGACAAAGTATTCATTGAAAACTAAAAATTTTTTCCAAGGCTTCAGTTTGCAAAGATTCAGTTTTCAAGGTTTTAGTCTAATTTTGCTATGGGGAGCTATTCTAGCCCAACCTGTAGTGGGACAAACTCCACCGAAAAGGCTACGAACCCTTACTGTTAGAGGACAGGGTGTTGAAGAAATTGCAGCAACACTATCCCAAATAAATTTGGGAGTTGAGGTTCAAGGAAAAGTAGCCCAAGAAGTCCAACGAGAAGCTGCCCGTCGTTCCCAAGCTGTAGTAAAACTTTTACAATCTCAGCAAGTTGAAAAACTTACAACTAGTGGGATAAGTCTCAATCCAGTTTACAGTTTCAAGGACAATATCAGACGACTCACTGGATATAGTGCAACCAACACAGTAAGCTTTCAAATCGCTACAGAAAAAGCTGGGCAAATTTTGGATCTAGCAGTAAAGTCTGGAGCGACAAGAATTGATGGTATTAGATTTATAGCTCCAGAGGCAATGATTAGTGAGGCAAAGAAACAAGCGCTCAAAGAAGCAACACAAGATGCTCGAGAGCAAGCAAATGCTGTCCTAGCATCCTTAGGCTTAAGTTCCAAAGAAATAGTTGGTATTGAGGTTGATAATGCTAAGGCTCAAGTTCCGCCCATATTTCGAGGTGAGTCAGCATTTGCACAGGCGACATCTGCTGATGCTTCCAGAACTCCTATAATCGGCGGCGAACAGAAGGTTGAAGCAACTGTAACATTGCAAATTAGTTATTAAATTATTGGGGTTAGCGTTAGCGTTAGCGTTAGCGTTAGCGAAGCGTGACGTTAGTCATAGCGTGACGTTAGTCATAGCGTGACGTTAGTCATAGCGTGACGTTAGTCATAGCGTGACGTTAGTCATAGCGTGACGTTAGTCATAGCGTGACGTTAGTCATAGCGTGACGTTAGTCATAGCGTGACGTTAGTCATAGCGTGACGTTAGTCATAGCGTGACGTTAGTCATAGCGTGACGTTAGTCATAGCGTGACGTTAGTCATAGCGTGACGTTAGTCATAGCGTGACGTTAGTCATAGCGTGACGTTAGTCATAGCGTGACGTTAGTCATAGCGTGACGTTAGTCATAGCGTGACGTTAGTCATAGCGTGACGTTAGTCATAGCGTGACGTTAGTCATAGCGTGACGTTAGTCATAGCGTGACGTTAGTCATAGCGTGACGTTAGTCATAGCGTGACGTTAGTCATAGCGTGACGTTAGTCATAGCGTGACGTTAGTCATAGCGTGACGTTAGTCATAGCGTGACGTTAGTCATAGCGTGACGTTAGTCATAGCGTGACGTTAGTCATAGCGTGACGTTAGTCATAGCGTGACGTTAGTCATAGCGTGACGTTAGTCATAGCGTGACGTTAGTCATAGCGTGACGTTAGTCATAGCGTGACGTTAGTCATAGCGTGACGTTAGTCATAGCGTGACGTTAGTCATAGCGTGACGTTAGTCATAGCGTGACGTTAGTCATAGCGTGACGTTAGTCATAGCGTGACGTTAGTCATAGCGTGACGTTAGTCATAGCGTGACGTTAGTCATAGCGTGACGTTAGTCATAGCGTGACGTTAGTCATAGCGTGACGCGACAGCGTCATATGGCGATTTGGGACTGGGGATTTGGAATTAGCATTAGCAGACCACGTTGTGGCAATAGCGTCATATCGAGATTATTAATTTGAGACTACTAATCAGAAAACACAAAATCAATTCCTCACCTAATCCCCAGTCCCTAATACCCAATACCCAATACCTAAAAATGATCTGGGCTACCGTCCATCATTGCTGCTTCCGCATCACGTTTGGAACCAAGTAGATCGAGTTGATCGACTAGGATAATTGGTGAAGAACGATCTGCACCTGTGTTTCTATCTTTCCATGTATCAAATTTTAAAGAACCTTTAATTCCAATTAAAGTACCCTTTTTCACATAATTACCAGCTACTTCTGCTGTTTTACCCCAAAGTTCCAAATTAAACCAATCTGGTTCTTCAGCGTTACGAGAACGCCTTCTAACTGCTAGTGTAAGCCGACACTTTACACTACCTGATTCAAAATATTTCATGTCGGGTTCGCCACCTACACGACCCACCAGGGTTACAACATTAATACTCATAACTCACGACTTGCAGTACAAAAATACTATAAGATTGATAAAACTAAATTGTAGCGAATAAAGAAACAATTACGATTGTGTAAGAAATTAAACGGCGAAGTACCTCCAAAAGATGATAAAAATGATTCTGCGCATAGCACAAAATTATACGGATATACTGAAACAATCTAAGAAGATCGACAAATAACCCCAAGTAAAGTTAAGGCACCCCAAAGTTATATAAAAATATGGTCTGCTTTACTAGACTCGGGATAGAAAACGTAATAGAATCCAGCCAAATTCTCTCTTACGGTCGTAGTTAAAAAGTATCGAAAATAGGGGGCGAAAAATCGCGTGGGTCTTTTCAGTAAATTTTCCTTATCGCGGGATATGGGTATCGATTTGGGTACCGCGAACACCCTCGTTTACGTATCTGGTAAAGGTATCGTGCTTCAAGAGCCTTCTGTTGTTGCCATTGATCGAGATGAAAAAGTGGCATTGGCAGTAGGTGAAGATGCAAAAAAAATGCTCGGTCGGACGCCTGGAAATGTGGTTGCCCTCCGCCCCTTGCGCGATGGTGTAATCGCTGACTTCGATACAGCCGAGTTAATGTTAAAAAACTTTATCCAGCGCGTAAATGAAGGTAAGTCTTTAGTTTTACCTCGCATCGTCATTGGCATTCCCAGTGGTGTAACAGGGGTCGAAAGACGAGCTGTAATGGATGCTGCTTCTCAAGCAGGTGCAAGAGAGGTTTATTTAATTGATGAACCTGTTGCAGCTGCGATCGGTGCTGGACTTCCAGTAGCCGAACCGACTGGCAATATGATTATTGATATTGGTGGCGGTACAACAGAAGTTGCTGTATTGAGTTTGCAAGGTACCGTACTAAGCGAGTCTGTACGTATAGCCGGTGATGAATTGACCGAAGCTATTGTCCAGTATATGAAAAAAGTCCATAATTTGGTAATTGGGGAAAGAACTGCTGAAGATATTAAAATTCGAATTGGTTCTGCATATCCCACCCAAGATGATGAAGAAGCAATCATGGACGTCAGGGGTTTGCATTTGTTATCTGGCTTACCACGGACTGTTACAATTAAGGGGCCGGAAATGCGCGAAAGTATGTCTGAGCCACTTTCAGTAATTATTGAAGCTGTGAAGCGGACTTTAGAGCGTACTCCTCCGGAGTTAGCTGCAGATATTATCGACCGGGGTATCATGCTTGCTGGTGGTGGTGCTTTGCTTAAGGGCTTAGATACTCTAATCAGCCATGAAACAGGAATTGTTACACATGTTGCAGCAGATCCTCTGAGTTGTGTAGTTTTAGGAACAGGTCGGGTTTTAGAAAACTTTAAACAGCTAGAACGGGTTTTCAGTGCTCGGTCCCGGAGCATGTAGTTTTAAATATGGTTTCAAGATATTGGGTCCCATGAAGGGATCCGATATCATAGACTTATTGCTACAAACTATCTAGCTTGAATTAACTGGCCGAAATTAATTAGATTTTATATAAAAAAGGTATATATGTTTACGTTACGTCGGTGGTGGGGACGCAGGGGTTTACAAGTAGGAATAATAACCTTGATTTTAGCAATTACCTGGATGGTAAGAGAAACTCAAGGTAGTTTTTTGTTGGAACTATATCAACTAATTAATCGCCCTTTGGAGATATTACAAAAACCAACATCCTTAGAAAAGAGTCAAAAAAATGACCGCAGAATTGAGGAATTGCAAAATCGAATAATTACACTTCAAACTCAAAATCAAAAGTTAAAAAGTTTATTGAAGTATGTAGAGAAAAGTTCTTTAACATCAAAACCAATTTTAGCTCGTGTGGTAGGACGTAGTGCGGATAATTGGTGGCAGCAAGTAATCTTGAATCGCGGTAGTGCTGATGGAATTCAAAAAGATTATATAGTTAAGGCGGAAGGTGGACTTGTCGGTATTATAGACAATGTTACTCCCAACACTAGTCGAGTATTACTAATCAGCGATTCCAGTTCTCGGGTGGGCGTTACTATTGATCGTACTGCTGCTAAAGGTGTTTTAAGAGGAAACTCTTCTACAGGAGAGGCTGAACTTGAATTTTATGAAAAAGTCCCTAACGTCAAAATTGGTGACTTTATCACAACATCGACTTATTCCCAGAAATTTCCTCCAGGTCTAGGTGTGGGAAAAATTAAGTCTCTAGATTTGAAAAGATTACCAGCATCAGTTGCTATTGTGGAATTATCTCCACCGATAAGTTCTCTTGATTGGGTGATGGTGTACTCCAAAGCAACTAAAAATAAATCAGACAAACCTCAATAAATATTGTTTGTGTACGCCTTAATCCAAAACAATGAACTTCAAAAATGTACTACGGCGACGGATAAGGCGAAAGCCACGAAAATCCTCAATGCCAAAATCGAAACGACGTAGATTTGAGCGTCAAAGAAAATCCCTATCTAGTTGGGACCCCCGTTTGCGTCAACTATTAGATTGGTCAGTCATTATTGGGTCGGTATTAATATGTTTAATGTTGTTACCCAGTCGCCTTCCAGGAATGCAATTATTGGGGATTGCACCTAATTGGTTATTAATTTGGGTGGTAGCTTGGAGTGTAAAGCGACCTGCATTACAAGGTGCATTTGCTGGAATTATATTGGGTTTACTTCAAGATGGGATGACATCACCTGAGCCAACCCATGCTTTAAGTTTAGGAATTGTAGGTTTACTTACCGGTTTATTTCAGAAACAAAGATTTATTCAAGAAGATTTTATTTCTATTGCTTTAATTGTATTTGGGATGTCAGTTCTAAGTGAAACTATTTTTGCGTCACAAATGATTTGGATGAGCAATCGTCACTTAGAAAGTATTTGGACTTACTATCAGAAGGTTGTTTTAGCTTCTGCAATTCTTAGTAGTTTGTGGGCTCCTGTTGTATATTTCCCACTTAATAATTGGTGGCAAAAAGTTAAATTAGCTGAGCAGCCTTAAAAATAATGAATGCATACTTGCTAGTAAGTATTCAATATTACAAATACAGATTTAAGTGGTGAGGTGCTACAAAGTGCTTTACTTTCTCTATTAATCAACCCTCACTCTTAGTTTTTTTTGATCGTCTTACTGCGCGCCCAACTATTTTTACGTCGTTAAATTTCTACGGATAAGCATTTAGCTGGTACAGCATAACGTAGGTATTGTATAACCATAGTTTGTATTTTGACTGCACGTAGCCCTGCCCTATCTTGCACGTAGCCCCATACTGGCTATTTGAGCATTGAGCAAAAGATTCATTTTTCCAATAATTAACAAATGATATCCAACGCGCAATCAATGGGATTCGATAATTGATCGCTAATATTTCTGTGCAAGTTCAAATTGCTATACATTCAAAGTGTTTACTAATTGAAAGACGGATCGTAACCCGATGGTTGAACAACCAAATATACCGATAGGTAAAGATAATGACGAAAAGCAGCAATTGATTAATAAATCTTTGAATGATTTTGACAATTTTGACCGAAAAATGATGCAACGATGCTTAGAACTTGCTCGTCATGCTTTGGGATGCACTTCACCAAATCCAATGGTAGGGGCAGTAATAGTTAAAAATGGAGAAATTATTGGCGAAGGATTTCATCCAAAAGCTGGAGAACCTCATGCTGAAGTTTTTGCTCTTAGAGATGCTGGCGAAAATGCCCGGGGGGCAACTGTTTACGTTAATCTTGAACCTTGCAATCATTATGGACGCACGCCACCTTGTTCTGAAGCGTTGATAGCTGCTGGGGTGTCAAAAGTTGTGGTAGGAATGGTCGATCCCAACCCCTTAGTTGCTGCAGGTGGAATTGCTCGTCTGCGTTCAGCAGGAATAGAAGTTGTCGTAGGGGTAGAAGAAGAAGCTTGTCAAAAACTAAATGAGGGTTTTATCCATCGCATTCGCTACAAAAAACCATTAGGAATTTTGAAATATGCCATGACTTTGGACGGGAAAATTGCCACATCTAAAGGTCATAGTAATTGGATTACTAATACTGCAGCAAGAAAGCGAGTACATAAATTACGGGTAGGCTGTGATGCAGTAATAGTTGGTGGTAATACAGTTAGACAAGATAATCCCTATTTAACCAGCCATCAAGCTCAAGTGCATAACCCTTTACGAGTGGTAATGAGTCGCAATCTTAATTTACCTTCCAGTGCAAATTTGTGGGATATTCGCGAAGCTCCTACTCTGGTATTGACGGAAGTAGGAGCTAATTCCGAGTTCAAAGAATTCTTACAAAATAAAGGGGTGGAGGTTGTGGAACTAACACCACTTACACCCAGTGTAGCAATGGCGTTTTTATACGAACGTGGTTTTTGCAGCGTACTATGGGAATGTGGAGGAATCTTGGCTGCTAATGCCATCACTCAAGGTGCTGTACAAAAAGTTCTAGCATTTATTGCACCAAAAATTATTGGTGGCTCTGATGCTCCTACTCCGGTAGGTGAATTGGGATTTGCTGCGATGACGGAAGCATTACAATTAGAACGTGTCACAGTCAAATTAGTAGATTCTGACTTATTAATTGAAGGTTATTTGCCTCAATTAACTTAGCTGTTATTTCAATCGATATCAACTGCTCTTGTTTGGATACTATTCTTCGACTGCTATTGTATTGTCACTTAAGTTTTATTGTTACTTAAGTTTAAGAACATACTTTAACAATACTGACGTTCGCGGGCTATATCGCGAATTAAAGGTAAGCGAGATTGGATATAGTCGCTCAAATAATCTGTTTCACGGCAATCTAAGAATGCTCGATCTGTAGTTTGTTTAAGCAGCCATTGTACCAAGCTAGCGTCATCTAATTGTAAAAGCGTCTTGGTCTGACTTGTTTCAATTACAGACCATAACAGACGCATCATTTTGGGGTTCATTATTCCTCCATTTCACTATTAGTTTCAAATCCATTCCAGGATACACAACTCTGACATAAAATTCAGGACTAAATATATAACATGCAGCAACTATTATGGAAAACTTAATATATTGATTTATTAGTTTATGAAGATTCAGAATTTAGTGTATTCTGCTTATCAAAATCATCCAGTTTCAAGTTTCCAATATCTATAATTATTGGCTTGTGGATAGAACTTATAAGTTGGTACTTGTGGGTTTTCATCTCAAAATATTAAGGAAAGAATTACACCTACAATTACCAATTTAATAGACAATTAAATCAAATGGCTGTTTTGATAAAAAATCTTAAATCATATGAAATCCTTGATTTCTCGGATGCAGATAGTACAATCTCCGATTATTCCGGTCGTTGGCGAACTTATTAAAAGTTCACCAGGAACTATTTCTCTAGGACAAGGAGTCGTAGGTTATTCACCACCTGTAGAAGCAATTGAGCTATTACCAAAATTCCTTGCTAATCCCAATAATAATTTTTATCAAGCAGTCGAAGGAATTCCATCATTAATAGATATATTGTCTGCAAAATTACAGGCTTTTAATAATATAAAAATTAGTGAAGAAAACTGCATTATTGTAACTGCAGGAAGCAATATGGCATTCATGAATGCTGTTTTAGCTATTACTTCTCCTGGAGATGAAATTATTCTTAATACACCTTATTATTTCAACCATGAAATGGCTATAAGAATGGCAGGTTGTCATCCGGTGTTAGTTCCAACAGATGAAAATTATCAGTTATTACCAAATGCGATCGCGTCTTCTATTAGCCCGAAAACAAAAGCAATAGTAACGATTTCCCCTAACAACCCAACAGGAGTAGTTTATTCAAAAAGCGATCTGCAAGCAGTGAATCAAATGTGCGGCTCCCATGATATTTATCACATCAGCGATGAAGCTTATGAATATTTTACTTACAACGGTGTAGAACATTATTCGCCTGGGAGTTTTTCAGGAAGTAGAGAATATACTATTTCTCTTTACAGTCTTTCTAAAGCATATGGTTTTGCTAGCTGGCGCATCGGTTACATGGTGGTACCCAAGCATTTACTTGGAGAAATCAAAAAAGTTCAAGATACTATTTTGATATGTCCGCCAGTAGTTTCTCAGTATGCAGCTTTAGGAGCGTTACAGGCAAAGAAAGAATATCTGCAAAAAAATATTGGTGCGATCGCTCAGGTTAGAGAATTAGTTCTGGATTCGCTGCAAAATTTAGAAGATTTATGTACTATCGCTCCAGCTAATGGTGCTTTTTACTTTTTCTTGAAAGTTAATACTTCTATAAATTCTTTTGAATTAGTGAAAAAATTAATTCGTGAATATCAAGTTGCAGTCATTCCCGGTACAACTTTTGGAATGGATGATGGATGTTATCTACGCGTCGCTTATGGTGCGTTACAAGAGGATACAGCTAGGTCGGGGATTGAAAGATTAGTCAAGGGATTGCAAACTATTTTAACTTAAATGAACACACTTATGCTTTGTTATATGATGAATGGATTTCTCAAAAAATTGAAACTGTTAACTGGTAACTGATAACTGATAACTGTAAAAAAATGCCAATTTTTAACAAAATACTCGAAGTTCAAACCAACGAAGGAATTAACATTCATAGTATTACCCCTGAAGTTGAAGCTGTAATTTCATCAACTCCGATTCAGAATGGTCAAGTTTTAGTATTTTCTCGTCACACGACTACAGCTTTAGCCATCAATGAAAATGAGGAAAGATTACTGCAAGATATTAAAGTATATTTGCGAAAATTAGCACCAGAATCAGACAAATATTTACATAATGACCTTCACCTCAGAGAAAATATTCCAGCAGACGAACCAATGAACGCCCATTCTCATTTGATGGCAATGACTCTAAGTACTAGTGAGGTTATTCCTATTATCGACGGAAAGTTAGCTTTGGGAACTTATCAATCAATTTTATTTTTTGAGTTAGATGGACCGCGTAAAAGAACTGTTTTTTGTCAAGTTTTTGGAGAATAGTCAATTAAATACTCTGTTTAAATGTTAAAATCCCTATTATTTTTTGATTCTATTGAAGGAGCGTACTTTTAAGTACCAAGAATTATGTAGTCTGAGTTTACGAATTTTTTTCGGAAAACGAACAGCAAGACTTTCTCTAAGATAAATTTGTGGACTACGTCCCCAAGTACGATAGAGCCACATTGTACTAACAAAGATAATCAAGGCGTTAAAAAGATATTGTAGCGAGATCGGTAATAATCTTACAGTTGGACGACCACCAAATACAAAAAAGAGATTAAAAACTAAAAAAGTACAAAGGGTAAACATCCTATGCTCGATTAGTTCTTTGGGTATGGCTATTTTTTTTCGCGCAAGATAATTTTTGTAGTATTTTTCTAATTTCAGTCCTATTACATAACTAGCTAAACCAAAGAAACCTAAAGTTAAAGGTACAGCTAAAATTTTGGGAATAGGTATGGGAGTATCAAAAATGTAAAACCCAGGTTTAAATAAAGTGTTGAGAAGATTTTCTTCATGGGTCCAAGCGCCAAAGTAATAGTAATCCCAGTTACCTGCATAGAGATAGTAGTAAAAATAAAAACTGAAAACTAATCCTATATAGCTGTAATAAAGCAACTTTCGGTTTGGTTTACTGATGTCAGTCCAATATGATCTTTCTGCATCAATATCAATGCAGGGAGTTTGACAAGCAACACAGTCACTTTTTTCTTCTCCTTGGGAATCGACGGTACGACACATCGATTGAGTAATGGTTTTATTTGGGGTTTGATGAGCAGCACTGGTTAATAATCCCCTCGGTTCGCTGTAGATTTTTTGTACCGGTGACATTGGACAAAAGTAGTTACACCAAGATTTACCATCATATAAATAACCCACTGCAATCGCACAAATAATGGTAAGTACAAGAAAGCTTCCTAGTACCCAACCAGTAGTATTGACGAAAAGTAATCGAGTACAAAGCCCGAGATAAAAACAACTGAATTGTAGATACAAATAATTGCGGGCTAACCAAGAATTTTTTTTAACTTTGCTCGACTTATAGGAAATTTTCCCTGTTAATGGATTAACTCGTTTGTATCGTCGCTGAATTCCCAAAGTACGAGGGATTTGGGATACAAAAGATAACGGACAAATTCGTCGCCAAAATTCGTGTCCCCAAACTAACAAAATAAAAATACTGCAAGGAACAATTGCAGCCCAGAATATTCTTGCACCAACAGGATAAGGTTGTTCTTGCAGGCAAACTTCTTGCACCTTGATGCAGACATTTGGATCTAATTTAAAAGGACTTAAAGTATTACTGGGTTCAGTTAAAGGTGGTGTGATTGGATCAAAAAATAAAGATGCAATCAAAATTAGCCAACCAAGTATCAAAATCCATCTTATTCGATGCATTTGCCTTTCTGATATCTTGCTAAACATGTTTATTCTTGAATTGAGTGGGGATGAAAACTTATAATTGAGCAGCACAAATCATCGCTCAGCAATAATTACAAGCTAAGCTAAGGTCAATTGAGAATATTACACAAATAGCTATTAGTAACCGTTAATTAAACCTAAGTAACCAATTCATTTCTTAAAACTCTATAAATACCTTGAATCAAAGCTTACAGCTAATCTTGATTATTGATTAACTAGTGAGACTGAAATTTGTAACTCATAATTCAACTACTACACAGAAGGCATTACCAAAAATGTTAAGCTACTTCAAATCCTCTTAAAATGATTTATTAATGCCTACATAATTCCTCAATTTTTGTATTATTTTTCGCTTGGTTATCAATATCAAGAATGAATCTGAAAAAGTAATCAGAAGTAAATCAGTACTACCTAAGGACTGGATAAAAAAGCTGAGACTGGCATTAGTCGAATAGATACTTGGTATCTGTAAATACAACTGGCTATTACAAGTATCATTATATATCTTTGAGGATATTTGTAAAAAAAAAGATAAACAAAACAGGACTTACGCACTGGTTACCTTGGGGTGAAAAGTCCTGAAGCGATTGATTTACAGTGCTTTAAGATTGCTACTTCAGAACCAAAAATGAAATACCTAGAGCCTGTGCTAACTGCTAAGTGCTAACCTTAGTCCCAATGACTTTAATTACGTTGTCTGTTCGTAAGTACTGGTTTAATTAACTTATTCTTAAAATAAGAAACATTTATTCTGTGTTGAGCTAATTTATTTGCCCAACCATCAGTAATAAATACAAGTTAGTAACTTTTGGCTGATTTTAGAAAATTTACTAGGTAAGGTTGAACCAAAATTAACATCTAATTAGTTAAGAACGAAATAGATATTAACTGAAAGCAAATAACCAATCTGCGATTGGGTATGAGTAAGTTATTCTTTTGCTAAAATGCAACCACTACGAGAAGGAATTGTTAAATTGAGCAGTTTGCATTCGCTGTCAATATTCCATTTAGTTTCGTTTTTGCTATACACAAGTTTTTGAGGCTGGAATTTTAGTTCGCTAACATCAATTTTTACAGTTGCTTTCTTCATACCAATATTAATTGCAACTATTACTTCTTCAGTTTCTAAAATCCGTGCAAATACATAAATATCTCCTTCTGTAAACAAAACTTGATATTTACCAGTATGCAAACAAGTATAGCGATTGCGTAGGGCTATTAGTTCGCGGTGGATTTTGAGAATATCCTGATTCCAGTTTTCATTGGAAGGAAATCCACGACGAGAGTCTGGATCGATACCACCAGGTAAACCTACTTCATCACCATAGTAAATGCTGGGAGCTCCGGGAAAGGTAACTAATAATAAAGTTGCTAATTCAACACTTGCAACATCTCCACCTGTAATCGTTAGCAGTCTAGCAGTATCGTGGGAAGCAAGTAGATTCAATTGGGTGAGTTGAATTTCCCAAGGATAGAGTTTGAGTAATTCTTGGATTTTATTCGCATATTCTGTTGCTGATAAAGCCGGGTAAACTTCATAGTCCCGTCCTTGGACATATTCCCGCATCACGCGATCGCCTGCAGTAAAAGCAATGGTTGGTCCAGTAAATAAGTAATTCATTACCCCATCAAATTGGTTTCCATCTAACCATTGACGGGAATCTCCCCATACTTCACCAACAATATAAGCTTCGGAGTTGATAGCTTTGACCCGTTTCCTGAATTCTTCCCAAAATCCGGGAGTTTTAATTTCAAATGGTACATCTAAGCGCCAACCGTCAATACCTACTTTTAGCCAATATTCGGCAATTTTCATGATATATTCCTGAACTTCAGGATTATCGTGATTAAATACTGGTAAAGCGCGATTTCCTACCCAACCAACATAATTCGGTGGTGAATCTCCAGTGTAAGCTGCAAGGGGCCATCCTTCAATTCGGAACCAATCCAACCAAGGGGAATGGGGACCATTTTCTAAGATGTCGTTAAAAAAGAAAAATCCACGACTCGCGTGGTTAAATACTCCGTCGAGAACTACTTTAATATTACGTTGACGTGCTGCATGTAGAAGTTCTCGGAAAGCTGTATTACCACCCAAGATGGGGTCTACTTGATAATAATCATGGGTATGATAGCGATGATTGCAAGCTGATTGAAAAATCGGGGTAAAGTAAATCGCATTTATTCCCAAGTCTTGAATGTAATCTAATTGTTCGATTACACCCCATAAATCCCCACCTTTGTAACCTTGGAGTGTTGGTGGAGCTTCCCAAGGTTCCCATGAAGGATTGTGAAGTAATTTTCCATCTGTTTGCTGACTTTTGGCAAAGCGATCGGGGAATATTTGGTAGAAAACTGCGTGTTTAACCCAATCTGGTGTTTGAATCTGCATAGATTAAATTTATAAGACTATCCAAGTTTATAGAACTACAGAAAGTCACTAACTTGCAACACGCTATCAGAAAAACAGCCAATGCAAATAGAGAGTTAACGAGAAACCCAATTAAAATTCAAAAAAAATATATTGCTACTCAGTAATATGTATCACGGGAAACAATTATTCAGATGATTAGTGCTAAATATTTTAGGGTACTAAATATTTTGAACAAAACCACAATCAACTGGGTTTTTGATTCCTCACTCCCAAATTTTGTAAGATTTTGCCAATATTATTCAAGTCTCCCACAATTCTTCTAATGGGATGAGGCCAAACTTTAACTAGAGTCGGAGTCGCTGTAACTTGGTTCGCTTCTGCTTGTTCGGGATGACTTAAAACATCAATCACCTTGAGAGTATAAGGATGACCCAAATATTTTTCTAAAATTTCGTGTAAAGTCTGTAAAATATGCTCTGTTGCAGGGTTATGTCCAGCAATGAATAGACGAAAGACATGAGCCTGGGTTTCTGTTTCTGAATTTTCTGGAGAAATAGTTGTTGGTCTATTATTTAAAGTTACAGGTTCAGAAAGATCCAAACGTAAGACCAGATCATTTTCTTCCCACAACAACGGAAATGAAGAACGATAAGTAGTCAACATCATGCGATCGCACAAATCTTCATGCCAGGTAGCGCTCTGCCACACTAATTCCTTTGTACCAAAAATACAATTTAATAAAGCCTGATAGCGAATTACAAGAGGACTTGCTTCAGCAAAGGTTTTTATCTGTTGGGTGTTTGGATCTAGCCAATGGTCAATTGTGGCAGTATAACAAGGAACTAAAAAGTGAGGTGGTTCTGACAAACCTAAGGTTTCTTGTAAAGTTGCACATAAATGTAAATGCCATCGACCTTGTTTATGGGGGTCAATACAATATACTAAATCTCCACCCGGAGTGAATAGCGCAATCCCTTTAAATAATTTCGGTAGAGATAATTTATCGGAGTCCAAAAGTATAAGCCAATGTCACAATTTGTGCTAACTAAGGACTTATTGCCCTTTTTTGCAAGTAGAGAGGATTTGAAAAAACAAAAACCTCACTACCTTTATTATTCCATTTGAGAAGCTGCAAATCTTCAAAAATTTAAAACAACTATATAAATAAGGAGTCAGAAGTCAGGAGTCAGAATTGTGCGCTACCGCGCACCGCTTTGCTAACAGGAGTCAGGAATTAAAAGTAATAAATTACCCATTACCCATTACCCATTACTCATTACTCATTACTCATTACTCATTACTGTGCGCTGTCGCGTCCCGCAATACCTTACGGTACGCTACCGCTAGCCGCTAACGTTACTTATTACTCATTACCAATAAGCTTAAACGCGACCGCGAAGGAATTGCGCCATTTCATTGGGGGTAGGTGACATTTCCAAAGCTGTTTCTTCAGTAATTCTTCCTTCTTCATAAAGTTTAAATAGGGATTGGTTCATGGTAGCCATACCGTCATAACTAGCTTGTTTCATTAGTTCGGTAATTTCATCATACTTACCATCAATGACCCATTCTTTGACAGCATCAGTATTAATTAAGATATCGTGGAAAGCCGCACGTTTGCCATCAGTAGTCCGACACAAACCTTGAGCGATGACTGCAACTAAAGCTTCAGATAAGGCTACTCGCATTGCATCCTGTTCTTCACCAGAGTAAAGATTAAGAATACGCTCAATGGTTTTTACTGCGCTATTGGTGTGTAGGGTACCCATAACTAAGTGACCTGTTTGAGCAGCCTTAAGAGCAGTATTTACAGTTTCCTTATCTCTCATTTCACCTACAAGGATTAAATCTGGGTCTTCCCGCAAAGCTGCTTTTAGTGCATTATCAAACTTACGGGTATGCATACCCACTTCACGCTGTTTGACGAGAGATTTTTGAGACTTGTGAACAAATTCAACTGGATCCTCAATGGTGATGATATGTTTAGGCATCTCTTTATTGATATAGTCAATCATCGCCGCCATTGTGGTAGATTTACCAGAACCAGTCGGACCCGTGACTAAAATTAAACCCTTGTGATAGTGACAAATATCTTTAAATACTAACGGCAATTTTAGCTGTTCCATGGTTAGTATTTTGACTGGTATGAGACGCAATACCATTGCATTACCCCGCAGGGAATCAAAAATATTAATCCGTACTCGGGCAAAATCGTATTGAGTCGCACCGTCAAATTCAAGTTTTTCTTCAAAACTTTTGATCTCTTCGGGGGTTAAGATTTCCTGTAACCATCCCCTGAAAGTCTCTTTATCTGTAACTGGATATTTTGTGGTTTCAATCTCACCACGGTTACGATACCGAGGTACTTCTCCCACACCGAGGTGAATATCGGAAAAACCATCATCAAAAGCTTTTTTAATTAACTGCTCCAATTTTGGTTGGGAAGAATTATTTCTGGAACTCAAGTTATTTCTGGAATTTGTAGGACTTGGTGCTGGTGGTGGAGTTCCCGGACGATGTGTAGATGAATTATTGAAAGCTGGTGGTGGAGGTGGTGGAGATTTAACTACAGGATTAACAGGAGTTCTTGAAGTAGACATATTTAATGTTTGTGTAACTTGTCGTTGAGTATCGATAGTTGGCTGCACCGTGGCTAGAAAATCATCAGACCCATCGGATGTCGAATTGGATAAATTCTCAGATTTGATATCCATATATAGATGCTGGTTAACCCAAATTTTTAAATAGAATTCAACTAAACTATGCTTTTGTATGATTTTGAGCTACGAAAATTTGAGTAACGAAAATCATACTCACGATTTACAAAAAACTGATTTAGTTATGTACAAATTCATTTAACACTCGTGCAGGATAAGTTTTCTTCAGTGAAAAAACTTAAAAATGATGATTTTAAATACTTCACGAACAAGTTTGAGACTATCTGTACGGGCACAGAAGCGCAAATAAAAATTTTCAGCCTAAACTCTTAACGCATCAATAGTTAAGCCATCAACAGTAGGATTATTGCTTTTCTCTAAGTCTCACTAAAAATAAATATTCGTAGCACTGTAAAAGCTAAATATGACTGAATTTATACGCTTTATAGCCAGGAGCAAAATCGTAGATTGTGACGTTATTAAATTATGAGAGCCTGACTTGTTTTCTATAAGAAATGTAAAGTCGCTTAAAATTAAAGATTTCAACAAATAAAAGTAAAATTTCCTCTTTCCTGAAATATAAAGGTTATCGGAGCCCTTTACGCTATTAATACTTTTGACAGATGGCAAACATGGGGTTGGCAACTAGCTGAGAAATTAAGGTTTATCCACAATTACGAAAAATAAACTGTAAAGTTTATTAAATAAAGGCTCATTTAATCAGATGGATTCTATATACTTATCAACACGGAAGAAGAATACTAAATATCGAATCAGTTTGAATTCAGCAGATATTTATTGCTGATTGTTACGGTATAAATGCATTTTTTAGGAGGACAAGTCATGTCTGTGTCAGGAACATCCGATTTAGGAAAAACCTATTCATTATTAATGGTTAAATGCTTTTTAATATGGACGTTCACTTTGGCAGTATGCTTGCTTGTTGTCGGTTTTCCACTTGTAGTTTTAATGGCGACTGTTGGATGTTTACTATCTATTGTTCTGCAATCTGTAATGCCTGTTAGTGCAGTTTTACTAGTAGCTGGTGGTTTAATTTCATTTAATGTGATGGCAGTTCTGATAGGAGCTGGTGTATTAACTGCTAAAGGTATTAATCCTAAAGAAGTTAGCTGGTTAAGCTGGTTGCATGGAGAGGAAGATGAAATGCAAACTACAGTTTATGCAGCTTGTCCTTTGACTTGTAATATCGAATAATTGAATATCCAAATTTAACTATCTGATTACAAATCATCTAACAACAAATTATCAAACAATAAATCATCAGATAACGAATCATCAGACTACAAATTAAAAATTGACAAACAGCGCATCTGCCCGGTAAAACCGGGTTTTTTCATGTTTAATAATTTTTCCATATTTATTTTCATGTCGAAAAAGTTATTACAGGAAATATAAGAGAAGAGGGAACGGGGAACAGCGCAACTAACCCGCGCTTTTCAAAACCCAGGGGGAATAGATTCACAATACAGGAAATGGGAAAATTTTCCTGCGAAGGATCTCTTAAAGTTAATGTAGATGGAAGAATATGAGAAAGATTTCAAATTTTGTGATTGCAAACTATTGACTAATGGCTATGGACTCATAACTATTGAAAGAATTACTGTCGTTCACATGATTGTTAACTAATGACCAATCAAAAGCGCGTTTGTATTATTTTGGGTACTAGACCTGAAGCAATTAAACTAGCGCCGGTAATTCAGGTTTTTCAGAACTATTCTGGTTTTGAAACTCAAGTGGTTTTGACTGGACAACATCGTGAAATGGTTGAACAGGTTATGCAATTGTTTAACCTAAAAGCAGATGTTGATTTAGAAATTATGCAACCCAAGCAATCTTTGAGCGATATCACTTGTCGCAGCTTGCGTGGCTTAGAAGAATTATTCAATACGAATAAACCAGATTTAGTAATAGTTCAAGGAGACACAAGCACTGCTTTTGCTGCAGGTTTAGCAGCTTTTTATCAAAAAATTCCTTTAGGTCATGTAGAAGCAGGACTTAGAACTGACAATTTATTCAATCCTTATCCAGAAGAAGCTAACAGAAGGCTAATTTCTCAAATTACTCAGTTACACTTTGCACCAACGTCTTTAGCTGTAGAAAATCTGAAAAGTTCTGGAGTTTTAGGTGAAGTGTATTTGACAGGGAACACAGTTATTGATGCACTTTTAAATGTTGCAGCGAAAAAACCTGCTTGTAACATACCAGGGTTAGAATGGGATAAATATCGCGTTTTACTTACAACGGTTCATCGTCGAGAAAATTGGGGCGAACCATTACAAGATATTGCTCAAGGTTTTTTACAAGTACTAGATAAAAATCCCGATACAGCTTTATTATTACCTTTACATCGCAATCCTACAGTTAGAGAACCTTTACAAGCACTTTTAGGCAATCATCCCCAAATATTTTTAACAGAACCTTTAAACTATGGCGAGTTAGTTGGAGCAATTATGCGATCGCATCTTCTCCTAACTGATTCTGGTGGTTTGCAAGAAGAAGCACCCAGTTTAGGAAAACCAGTTTTAGTTTTGAGGGAGACAACGGAAAGACCAGAAGCTGTGAATGCTGGTACAGCTAAACTTGTTGGGACTAAACCAGAGAAAATTGCAATGAACGCAACTGAATTATTGAGTAATTCTACTGCTTATGAGGCTATGGCTAATGCAATTAATCCATTTGGTGATGGTTTAGCGTCGGAGCGAATTTTGCAAAGTGTCAGGAATTTTTTATAGGGCTATTTGGTAATGAGTAATAAGTAATAAGTAATAAGTAATGAAGCGTGTAGCTAGCGTCAAGCGTACCGGTTTGGACGCGTCTAAAGACGAATGCACGCGTCTGACGACGTTAGCGCAGCCAATGCCGTAAGGCTTAACCGCAAGAGCTATAGGTATTGCGGGGGGGCGCGACAGCACACAGTAATGAGTAATGTTAGCGCCTAGCGGTAGCGTACCGTAAGGTATTGCGCACAGTAATAAGTAATGAGTAGTAAGTAGTAAGTAATTTCTGACTTCTGACTTCTGACTTCTGACTCCTGACTCCTGACTCCTAACTCCTGACTTCTGACTTCTGACTCCTAACTCCTGACTTCTGACTAAAGATTAATTTGATGATTGTTCTAATAGATACATTTTTTCTGATTAAAATTATGTAAAATTTTGTAGGGTAACAGCAGCGCTATTACCCCACAAACAAACTATATTTCATTCAGTTGAGAATTGCTTCAAGCAATTGTCTATGAATTCATTACTAAGCTTGGTACCTGCTCCTGTGGTTCTTCTTCAGGAAGACCAAGTGTCGAGCGATATAATTTTATATACTGCTCGGCAGATTTATGCCAACTGAAGTTTTCACTCATGCCACGTTTTTGGAGTTCTTGCCATTTCTCCTGATAACGGAAGCCTTCCCAAGCCCTAATCATACAGGTAAACAAATCCAGTGGTTCGTAGCGGTCAAAGCAATAACCCGTACCTAAGTTATTTCTTGGGTCATGATGGGATACTGTATCTACTAGTCCCCCTGTACGACGGACGATAGGTACGCAACCATAACGTAGGGCTAACATTTGACTGATTCCACATGGCTCAAAACGGCTGGGCATTAAGAAAGCGTCAGAACCAGCATAAATTCGACGAGCAATCGCATCGCTGTAAAGCAGATATGTTGCCATGCGTCCGGGATAGCGAGATGCCATTTCCCATAACTGGGTTTCATAAGAACGGTCTCCCGTACCTAACAAAACTAATTGGGCGTCAGTATAAGCCATGAAGCGATCAAGAACTTGTAAGATTAAATCAATCCCTTTTTGTTCTACTAATCGCGACACAACACCAATCAAGAAGGCGTTTGAGTTAACTTCTAAACCAACTTCTTCTTGTAGAGCAATTTTGTTTGCCTGACGTTTGTCTAAAGTATCAGCACTGAAGTTTTGGGCAATCTGCTGGTCGGTTTCGGGATTATATAATTCCGTATCGATACCATTAATAATTCCTGATAACTTACCACTAATAAATGACAGTAAGCCTTCTATGGTTTCGCCATATTCAGGTGTCTTGATTTGTTCGGCATATGTTGGTGATACCGTATTTACCCGATCTGCAAACTGTACGGCAGCTGCCATGGTGTTATGTCCTTGCATGTACCAAGGGCACCAGGTAATTTTCTGTAAATACCAACTCCATGGACCTTGATAAGCCAAGTTATGAATCGTGAAAATGCTGGTAATGTCTGGAGATTGATGCATCCAAACAGGAAGCATTCCCGTATGCCAATCATGACAGTGAATTATTTCTGGTTTCCAGTAATTCCAACAAAATTCTGCCGCACCATTAGAGAATAGAGTGAAACGCCAATCTTCATCGTCTCCAAAATAAATTCGACGCGGCCAAAATGCTGGATGCCCAAACAAATATAACGGCACATCAGTACCAGGTAAAACAGTTTCATAAACTGCAAAATCCTGGAACATGGCGTATCCATGCCAAACAGGTTCGGAAGGAGTTTCCATTTTGTCTGGTAAAAAGCCGTAATAGGGCATGAATATCCGCACATCATGCCCCATTTGTCTCAGAATTTTTGGTAGTGCCCCTACAACATCACCCATGCCCCCAACTTTAGCTATGGGAGCAGCTTCTGCTGCCACAAATAATATACGCATAGTTTCCTGTAGTTTCCCTATTCTGCCCTATGAAAGTAAATGTAACCCAGGGAAAACCCAGGTGCTATATTTCGCGTCTATTAGAACTGTTGTCCAACGGAAATACTTATTTGTTATATCTAAGCACATCTGTTGACACAATAATTCAAGCACCTCGTTGAATTTGGGCAAAAATTTCATTTAAAATTTCTTGGGCACCTTGTTGCCGCAGTTTTTCTGCAAGCTCTGTACCGATACTTTCTGGGTCTTCTGTAGAACCAGTAACAATATCTTTAACGATTTTCTTACCATCAACACTAGCTACGATACCGGTCAAAGTTAAGCGATCACCATCTAATTCGCTGTTAACTCCGATGGGTACTTGACAGCCACCTTCAAGATCCCGCAAGAAAGCTCTTTCTGCTAAACAACGATCACGAGTAGTATTATGTTCGATGGCTTTGAGAAGGGAAATGACTTCTTGGTCACCAGCACGGCATTCAATGCCTAAAGCACCTTGTCCGACTGCATGAAGAGAAACTTCTTTGGGCAAAATTTGATGAATGCGATCGCCCATTCCTAGCCTTTGCAAACCAGCAGCAGCCAAAATCAACGCGTCATATTCACCTGCATCTAGTTTTGCTAAGCGGGTGTTGAGGTTTCCACGTACATCTTTAAATGCTAGATGGGGAAACTTATGACGTAATTGAGCTAGTCTTCTGAGAGAAGATGTACCAATTACTGCACCTTCTGGTAAGGTATCAATTTGCTTATCTTTGTACTTGGTATGTACTACTAAAGCATCAGCAGGATTTTCTCTTTCGGTAATTGCTGCTAATGCCAATCCTTCGGGCAAAGTAGTCGGCAAATCTTTGAGGGAGTGCACGGCAAAGTCAATCTCCCGATTCAGCATTCCAACTTCTAATTCTTTTGTAAATAATCCCTTATCGCCGATTTTAGCCAGCGCGACATCGAGAATTTTGTCACCTTGGGTTGACATGGTGTGAACTTCAAAGTTCATCTCGGGGAAAGTGGTTGCAAGTTCCTTTTGCACCCAACGAGTTTGAACCAGAGCTAATTGACTTTTGCGAGAACCGATGCGAATAGTACGCCTAGCAGTAGAAATAACTGATGTCATAAGGAAATATGTCGAATCAGGAGATAATTTCACTGGATCTAGACTACCTTAGTAAGTGACCTTTCTGGGGTGAAATTTTTCCATTTTCGTCAAGTTTATTGTTTTCTTTAAGTTACATTTTTTCAATAAGTTTTGTGACGTAAAAACTAAACAATAACTTTCATGAATTTATTATTTTTTTGCCAGAAGCAGCTGTTATATTTATGGCTATTTGTAAATACCGAGATGAAAGTTATACTATTAAAAATTTGCAATATCAATGAATAACTAATAGCGAAGAAGAGTAAAAATTTTTGCCAATATGTATGCGTTAATTGATGACGGCAATCATTTCAATTTTTATCGCTAATATAGATTTAATTTAATTAAGAGAAAGAATTTGAAAATAATTTATAAGATATGTAAGTATTAGTTTTCAAGAGTTTTTCATTTAGTTCTACGTATTTATAGTCTTTGCTGTTCAGCAATTAATTGGTATTTTTAGGCTGACGTATTTTTTGCTTCTGATTATTTAGCCTCTAGATAATTTTATTCTAAGTAAATATTTTTACCAACAGAAACAGCGCGTTATACTGCCTGAGTCCAAACAAAGAATAGTTAACTTATGTAAAGCAAAAATACACAAGAATACATAAGTTTATTTGGTTTAGTTGGTCAGTTGTGATGCATTAACTTTAATTAAAATTCTTTAAGTGGGCTTTACAATTAGTACAGAAGAACTAATGAAAGTAACATTAAGTTTTAAATCACGATTTGAATTTACTTATTGAATTTAATTATTTTTGCCCCTGCAGTCCTGAAGAAGTTTTTCTGATTGAAATATTTCTGATTGAAATAACAATTTCTGGATGAAGAGTGTTTGCTACAGATATTTTGTGATTAGTATTACAAAGCACAGATGTATAAGTCTACGTGTAACGGTTGTTTCACAATCTCTAGATACCACTCGATACTGTATTAATTGTGCTATTAGCGTGATGTAACAAAAAAAAATAAGCGAAATTGCTTGTTCATTAGTTAAAAACTTATATATTCCTAAGTTAAAGAGACATTAATGATTAAGGCATAGAGTATAAGCTCAATTATTCTACGTAAATAGCGCTTATTTTTGATATTAAATACACAAGTACATTTCAGGTTTAATAATAAATAGTGATAAGCATCACTTGAGTATGAGCCGCAGATCGCTTCACCTATTTGTTTGTATAAACTAGACTTGCTTAAAGATAAAACTTTTTTATGAGTCAAGTTTATTATATAATTGATACCAAGAGGTTGTAAGAATTACGATGTTAGAAAAATTTTTGCTAGCCCTTAGCCTCACCTTTGCTCTTAACTTATTTATCAAAATTGGTTGGCCTGCTCCTAAAAATATTGGTGATAAAATTAACTCATCGGCACCTGCTATCGTGATTTTGACCCAGAGGAGCAACTGAAAGGTTATTCGGCTTAATAAAAACGATATATTCAAAACAAGTTTGCTGTTTACTTGTTGTTTTACCCAAAACAAGAAACCATCAGAAAAAATTTTTTGAATCTATTCTTGTTGATATATCCCCTAAACCCCAATTATTTAGGGGTTTTTGGATGATAAAAAATTTAGTTCCATTTGTATTGATAAATTTTCAAGTTTTTTTTGAGATATTCAAGGTCCAGATACAAGCTTGCTGCAGCGCGCAATAAATATAGCTATAGCTGCGCTACCTACGGAGCCGCTACTACGGATTAGATCAGTCACGGTAGAGTCCACAGGATATTGAATGAATATTTTGCGATACATATTCGAGTCATAATAATTTTGAATAACATATCTTCAGTCGATATTGCTTGCGAGCATTTGTTATAAAGATAGGCTAAGCTAAAGTGTCAATTTTTATGCTAGTTAATTGAAATTCTACGAAAATATATTGTCATGCTAATAATGAGAAATCGAGTTTTAGCTACGGCTATATTTAGCTTCATAATAACCTTTGCCACAGATGCACAAGCAGCTAATCCCCAACACCTGAGACAGTTAATATCAACGAAAGAATGTCAAAAATGTGACTTGAGTGGTGCTGGCTTAGTAAGAGCAGATTTAAGAGGAGCGAACCTGAGGGGAGCTAACTTAAGTGGAGCGAACCTCAGTCGTGCAAACCTCAGTGGTGCAGATTTAACTGGAGCAAATTTGAGTGCTACCGGTTTATTTGGTGTGAACCTGAGTGCTGCTAAACTTACTGGAGCAAATTTACTAGGTGCTGACTTAAGAAATACCTACCTGATGAATGCAGATTTGGCGGGTGTAGATTTAAAAGGAGTAAACCTGCAAGGAGCAGTTGGGATTCCTTTACAAAGTGCTCAACCCGAGCAGTTTTATGCTTGGGGAGTAGCAGCAGCAGAACAGGGTAACCAACAACAAGCAATTGATTATTTCGAACAAGCGATCGCTGCAAAACCAAATTATGCTGGAGCTTATCTCGCTCGTGGAATTGCTCGCTATCAAATATTTGACCGTAAGGGAGCATTCGAAGATGCGAAGTTAGCGGAGAAAATGTTTACATCCCAAAACAACCAACAAGGTTTGATAACTGCTCAAGCTTTTATTCAAGAACTTCAAGCTCCTTTAGAACCAAAGCTTAATAAAGGAAAACCAAGTTTTACAGATTTTGTCGGTAGTTTAGGCTCTGTGTTACTTCAATTTCTACCATTTTAATTATTTATTATTTTTCAATTTTCATTTATCATTTCCTCCATATCTAATCCCCCAATTCCCAACATGACTATTTCTGATGAATTATGGTCTGCAAATCAAGATTTAGCACAAGCTTGCTTGGAACATCCATTTGTTCGAGGAATTGGTGATGGTAGCTTAGAACAACACAAATTTGCTTATTATGTTGGGCAAGATGCTTTCTTTTTAGAAGCTTTTGCCCGTGCTTATAGTATTGCAGCTGCTAAAGCACCTAATTGGGAAGGATTTACGATTTTTCATGCTCTAACTAAAGGTGTATTGGACGAACTAAAATTACATGAAAGTTATGCAGCTAAATGGGGAGTGGATTTAGATTCTGTAAAACCCACAATCGCTACCCGTCGCTATACAGATTTTTTGCTTGCAACTGCTTGGGGTCAAGATATAGGTGTAACTGCTGCAGCTATGTCTCCTTGCATGGTTTTATATAGCTTTTTAGGTACGGAGTTAGCTTTTAGGGAAGGTGATGCTCCTGATAACCCATATAAAGATTGGGTTCAAACCTACAGCGGTTCTGATTTTCAGCCCTTAGTAAAACAGTTAGAAAATTTAGTCGAAAGTTATGTGGGTAATTCAGCTTTAGTAAATTCTACTTACCGTTATGCAATGCTATGTGAATATGAGTTTTTTCAAGCAGCTTGGGAAGTTAGGAAAATATCTTAGATTATCTAGTAATTTAATGTGAGTAGCATTAATTCGATGAAATGCTTATTAATGCGTGCTTTAAGCGGGTAAAAACTGTCATAATTCAATCCTTACTCCATATAAATTTTTATTAAAAAAAGAATTTGTCCCGAGTTTGTCATTTTTTATGGATATGTTTATATGTAAGCTCAGGAAATCAAGCCCAGAGTTGCAGTATCAATTCTCAGAATAACCTTTATTCTAAAGGGTTTCCTTATAATTATCCTTATAAGGAATATCCTTTTCAAACAGTTAATTCTGTTAAAGGTATCTTGTTTGAGGTTTGGTATATCTGTTCAAATAATTCGGAACTATAAAGAGAGGAATTAAACCATGAACAATAACATTCAATGGAAAAATTCAGTTAATGATATCCAATGGGATAGTCTGATGGTTGAAGAATTTCATGCAAAAGAGCAGACTGCTGCAGTCAATGATGGGAATTTGAATCTACAATTGTGGCGCATTTTATTTTTGTTAACACTTGGTCTTTGTGTTTTTAATAATTTCTAATATCTTCTATAACGCCCTTGATGTCGTACTTTCAGCCTGAAACAATTAATACTAAAAGCTTTATAAGCAGCAATTTTTCCTTCTAAAATTAATTTCAGTTATTACCCTAAGATTCACCCCATATTTTGGTCATTCTGACATTATCGTTGCTAAAAGTGTCATAAAATATATTCCCTTACTTTAAGGAAAATGTTTCCAATAAATAAGTTATGAGAAATTAGTTCTAAGAAATTAATTTCAATAAATTTACTTTCAATAAATTCATAAACAAAAATCTTGGCGCACGTAAGCGCCAAGGTAGAATAGGATTTATTTGAGGGTATTAAGGGACCAATCAAACGAATTGTACAGATGAAATTTTTTCCCGATTATGGGGTGTACTAAAATCAATTTGAGGTCCAACGGGTACAATTGCAGTGGGATTAATTGAACCGTGACTTTGATAGTAATGTCCCTTAATATGTTTGAAGTTTACCGTATCGGCAATTTTGGGAATTTGGTAAAGTTCGCGGGTATAAGCCCAAAGATTTGGATAGTCTACTAACCTTCGCAGGTTACATTTGAAATGTCCAACATAAACTGGATCGAAACGTAGTAAAGTCGTAAAAAGTCTCCAGTCTGCTTCTGTAATTTGGTTCCCGGTCAGATACCGATGAGTTGATAAACATTCTTCTAACCAATCTAAAGTTTCAAATAAAGGATAAATTGCTTCTTCATAAGCTTCTTGAGTAGTAGCAAACCCAGATTTATAAACACCATTATTAACCGTGTGATAAATGCGCTCATTTAAAGCGTTAATTTCTTCCCGCAAAGCTTCTGGATAGTAATCACCGGTTACAGCACCAAGATTATCAAAAGCACTGTTAAACATCCGAATAATTTCAGAGGACTCGTTATTAACAATCGTGTCGGTTTTCTTATCCCATAAAACCGGTACTGTAACGCGTCCGGTAAAAGATGGATTTACTTTTGTATAAATTTGATGGAGAAATTGAGCGTTGTTAATTGGATCGGGGATGGTTCCTTCTCCAGAATCAAAAGTCCAACCATGTTCTCCCATAAACCAATGGACTACAGATACTGAAATCATTTCCTCTAATCCCTTGAGTGCTCTAAAAATTAGAGTGCGATGTGCCCAAGGACAAGCGTAGGATACATAAAGATGGTAGCGTCCCGCTTCAGCTTTAAAACCGCTAGAACCATCTGCTGTAATCCAATTACGAAATTGCGAATTTTGTCTGACGAATTTACCACCAGTTTTTCCTGTGTCGTACCAGCGATCGTGCCAAACTCCATCAACTAATAGTCCCATGGAAGATGCTCCTTTTAATTAGAGTTTTAAGTATTGTGATAAAGCAGAAGAAATAAAAATTTTAGGAAACTAAACTTAGGAAACAGTTAATGCGATCATAATCCTGTCAAACGTAGCATAGAATAAGCGATTGCGACGAGGGGTTAATAAAAGTGGATGCTTAATGCAAATTGACAAGATATTTCTGCTGAAGAATTATTTGTTTATTACCAGACATTCATTTCTGGAGAGGTACCGTGGTACCTCTCTACATGATTTTTGGAGATGTTTTTAACTGTTAGGCTCCGTAGTAATAGCGTTCCTGTATGACTTTCCCATCTTTCCAAACTTGAATACAGGCTTGATTATAAGTGCGCTTACCCCATTCGCTGTGGGTGTAGTCGAGAAACCATTCTGAGATAATCAAATTATCTGCATAAGCAACATTTTTTACTTCTGCACCTCGAAATTCAGATAGCTTAGAAAAGAAATCTAACTCTCGCTGACGATTAGCTTCTTTTCCTACAGTAGGAGGATTACCATTTTCCTGCATTACTACATCTTCTGCATAGTATTTCTCAAATGCATCCATTGCTTTACCTTGAAGTACTAGGTTTTTGATGTCTTCAAATGCAACTTTCAAATCAGTACTCATAAATACCTCGCTAATTGTTGGTGTTTGTAAATGTAGTAAGTAAATGTTTGGGGACAAAGCTATTTGTCACGCTATGGTTTCAAAACTTCTTAGCTTCAAAACTTGATGTACTCAAGAACGCAGACTTTCCCTATCGTAGAAATATATTTTAAATACAGATATTCTAAATACAAACTATTTATTAGACACCGATATAACTAAGATTATCTTTTCACTGATGATTAGCATTGTTTTTTGACAAGAATAGAGTTTTTATATTCCTGTTTGCAGATTGGATTTGACAAAAAGATTTCAATGCTCAAGTACCCAAAGCTTTAAGCATAGGAAGGTACAGCTTAAGAGAATCTAAGTTTATAAAAACGGTGTTTAGCCAGAATTGTTTCAAGCCATATAGTTTGAACTCGAACTATCTCTAAAATTAAGTTAACAAAAAGTAGTTTGAGTGTCAACTATCTATTTAAAAACTTTTTTAGCTCTCAAAAGCGTTGCGCAATCTCGCCAGTAGAACTCGCAAAAGTTCCAATTCAGAAGGGTCGAGGAGTTCGAAACGTTCTTTGAGGTAAGCAATATGAATGGGAAAGACGCGATCAAACATTTTTTCTCCTTCGGGGGTAAGTACGATTAGAAAGCTGCGGCGATCGCTTTCAACGACTTGGCGATAAACTAAGTTTTTGCGTTCTAGTCGGTCTATGACACCGGTCAGGGTTCCTTTGGTAACTAAGGTTTTTTCGGCGAGTTCGGTCATAGTCATACCCTGTGTATTACCCAAAGTGGCAATGACGTCAAATTGACAGGTGGTCAAACCGAGTTTGCGAATATGGGCGTCTGCATAAGAAGCAAATGCTTGATATGTCGCCGCCAATTCACGCATTGTGGGAATGAAAGATGCTTTAGGTGGTTTATTTTGCTCGCTTACCATTAAAGTTGTGGCGATGAATCAATATTAAGTTAGATAATCTAAGTATAAACAATATTTTTGTTCAACTTCTGATTTTTTTAGATTACGTCTAAATGTGATACCCCAAGGGAGTTGCGCGGAGCGATCGCCATAAAAATTAAGGGACTTCTAACAAAAAATATACTACTCGTCAGGGCGCACGTCGGTGCACCCCTACCGGAGAAAATAAGTACTTCTGAATTCTGTTAGCGTAGCGTGCGTGACCCGCAATATCATCTTCTGACTTATGTCCTACGGACACGCATTAACGCAGTGTGACGCGACAGCGTCATAACCTATAGCTGCGCTACCTGCGGATCCGGTACGCTTACGCTAGCCGCTAATGACTTATCTCCTACGGACACGCTTGCGCTAATGACTTCCGCATAGCGGTGCTAGAGGACTTTGCGACGTAACTGTGGAAAAACTTTGGAAACTTTTCCTAACAGGTAATCACCATATGTACCACTAAATTCATGAACGCTAGCATTATCCCAACGTTCTTTCTTGTTGTCTTTTACTTGTCCATTTATCTTGATCGGTTTTACTGGTGCGCTGAAATTTGGATCGAAGAAGAATGCAAATGATAAACGATTATGGTTGGTGGGATTCCAAACTCGATGAGGTGTGGATAAGTAATGTCCTCCTGTAATCCGATCCAACATATCTCCAATGTTGCACACAAATGAGTTAGGTATGGGAGGAGCAGCTATCCACTGAGATTTTATTTTTACCTGTAACCCTCCTGACATATCTTGTCTGAGAATTGTTAGCATTCCATAATCGGTGTGCTCTCCAACTCCCCAACTAGATTCAGTTTCGGGGTTTAGTGAAGGTGCAGGATAATTGAAAATCCGGAACAGTATCAAAGGATCTGAAGTGTAATGTGTGGCAAAAAAGGATTCTTCCAAACCAAGACTGAGGGAAATTCCGGTCATGAGGGAATGTCCTAGGCGTGTCATTGCTCCCGTATAATTAAGTACCAATTCTCGCATTTGCGGTATGTTGGTTGGAAAAAGGTTAGAACCATGTAGTGGAGTACCAGCTTTCACTAGAGCATGATCGTCTTGAAGCTCAGCACCAAAGTAGATTCCTTCCTTGATATCTGGTTTACCAGATGTGAGTTCACCACCGACAGGGAAATATCCTCGCCAAGCTCTACCTCCACGGGACATATTTATTTGCTGTTTTGTCTCAATATCTTGGGCGAAAAACTGATGGCTGACTTTTTCTAATTGCTGTTGGAGTTCTTCGTCTACTCCATGACCAATAATGTAAAAGAAGCCGTACTCACGACAAGCATGTCCGATTTTAGCTGCAACTTCATGAGGATTTCCTGTTCCTGATACCAGATCGCTTACATTGATAACTGGAATATCCAAATCACTACTTTGTGGCATATGTTTTATCTCCACTAATGTGCGATTATCGCTAAAATTTTTATTCTCTTTCTACCTAATAATGACGGTCTTAAGCTGTTGTGCATTAAAAATGTACAACAGCAAGTCAAAAGTAAAAAGTCAAAAGTCAAAATTGAAGAAAGTTTGAGGCTTCGCCATCGAATAGAATGATGTACAAATTAGATGCGTAACAACTTATATTACTATCTGCAGTTTAATCATCAATATTACAGGAGCAAATTCCAAGTTAACTACAGGTTAATTCTAGTTTGGTTTTAGATCGATATATGGATAAAAAATCGTCAACATCTCCCTTCTTTGTATTGCTTTCGATTAGATTGACTTACTAGATTTTTTCAGTCTGTTTTAATGAAATTCTCAGTTTAATCTCATCTGTAATAAATTTATTGATCTCAAAATAGGTTAGTAGTTAAAATGACTACTCCATATTCCAGAATATAAGAAAAAACAAGCACATTAAACAAATTATTATTGGCAATTTAGCTTCGAATATGACTTAATCTCACAACAAACGGAATAACCATACTCAGTTTTATAGCTTTCACTTTTGTTTCGCATTTTCCCACAAAAAATACCCTTCAAACAATGAAAACACTTTGTAATAGCTTGGACAATATTCTGGTAATTATTCCTGTACTTAATGAAGAGGCTACCATCGCCAAAGTCGTAAAGTCTTTACAGTCCTATGGTTTAAAAAATATCCGGGTGGTGGATAACGGTAGCACAGATCGGAGTATTACCAAAGCGATCGCAGCTGGTGCGCAAGTAGTTATTGAAACTATTCCCGGTTACGGTAGTGCTTGTTGGCGAGGTTTACAACAATTACCGCCAGATATTGACTGGATTTTATTCTGTGATGCTGATGGTAGCGATGATCTGACTCAACTTCCTCAGTTTTTTGCTAGACGCGAGAAGTTTGACATGATTATGGGTAACCGTCGTGCAACTGATGCTGGTCGAGCAGCTATGACTCCAGTACAAAACTTTGGTAATTGGTTAGCGACTTTCCTAATTGGCTGGGGTTGGGGACATTGGTACCATGACCTGGGACCGCTACGTTTGATTAGCCGTTCCGCTTTGGATAAAATCCAGATGGAAGATCGAGGCTTTGGTTGGACGGTGGAGATGCAAACAAGGGCAGTAGAATTAAGATTACAGACCTGTGAATTACCCGTTGACTACCGTTATAGACAGGGTGGAAAGTCCAAAATTTCCGGTACCCTATCAGGTAGTATTAAAGCAGGAATAGTTATTCTGAGCACTATTGGCAAATTATATCTGCGTCGCCTACAACAGGGAAATTGGAGATATAGGATAAATAGGAGCAAAAAAAAATTTTATCACCGTTCATTGGTTAAACTCAAACGCATTTTATTGGTACATTTTTCGGTTAACTAGTTTTTATTCTTTATCGCCGCTCCTATAAATAATCCCATCTATCGAAAATCCCACATAATTATCGACATTCCTCCTAAATGAGCGACCCAAAATTCAAATTTTCAAACCTCAAAATTTCAAATCTCAAACTTTCAAATCTTAAACTTTCAAACTTCAAAATTTCAAACTTTAATATTTCAAGCTCCAAAATAGAATCAATTTTTCTTTATTTAAGTGCTCTTTTGTTACTACTAGGTGCTGCTTATATCATTCCCTACGGCGACTTTCGCCAGCCCGGAAATGTTTGGCAATTTTGGCTTGGTATCGGTGTGATGAGTTTGGGTTTTGCTCTGTCTTGGATGCTACGTAAAGTTAGTGGTATCTGGTTTTGGGGAGTCGCTATTTTGACAAGATTGTTGCTGATACCCATGTACCCAGGGGATGATGTGTGGCGTTACCTATGGGAAGGATATATCCAGAATCTTGGTTTTAGTCCTTATGAGTTTGCACCCAATGCAGCAGAACTAGTTTCTTTCCGTACTGAATGGTGGTCCCAGATCAATCACCAAGATGTTTCTGCAATCTACCCACCAGTGGTTCAGTTGGGTTTCCGTACTTTAGCTGCAATTACTCCCGCTGTAGCTCTATTTAAGTCAGCATTCATCTTGGCTGATTTAGCAGTTTGTTGGCTCCTAACTCGGAGATTTGGCTTTGAAAAAGCAATACTCTATGCTTGGAATCCTCTGGTTATCTACTCGTTTGCTGGAGGTGCCCATTATGACACCTGGTTTATTTTACCCTTAGTTGCCGCCTGGTTAGTTTTTGATTATTCAAGCAAAAGTGCTCGTTGGATGTGGAGTTCTTTGCTACTTGGGATTAGTGTAGCGGCTAAATGGATGTCTTTACCGATTTTAGGTTTTCTTACATGGCGAGCTTTCCGCGAGGTAAGTATAAAAAAAGCTGTGGTTGTTTTGCTCTGGGGTTTTTTACCCTTTTTGCTTAGCGCTATCCCATTTTGCCACACAGGACAATGTTTATTAATTCCCACAGGCTCAGTTTTTGTTTCCCATGGTCGTAGTGCAGAGTTTATTCCCCATTTAGTTGCTCAAGTTTGGGAACCTTCTCTGAAAGCTAATTGGATTTATATAATTCCCTTGGCTTTAGCTTGTGTTCTTTTGCTTTTGCGATCGAGAAATTTCCGACAATTTACTGAGTTATATTTTTTTGCTCTCCTGAGCTTATCACCAATTATCCATGCTTGGTATTTTACTTGGTTGGTTCCCTTCGCAGTCATCGTTGGTAATTGGGGAGTACGTTTGGTTAGTATCTCTACTTTTGTTTACTTTGCACTACAGCATCGCAAGGCTTTGGGAAATCATGATTGGCGTTTAACTAGTAAAGAGAGATGGTTGCTGTGGTTACCTTTCATCTTGGGTTGGTTATGGACAACTTGGAGATTATTAGTTGATTACAATTCGACTGAACTCGCTACTTCTGAGCATGTTTTACAAGATTCAGAATCTTCTTCTTAAGGGTGAATTTACAACTTTGACTTAATTTTTATCGTGAATTTTAATCGTGTTCTCACTGAATACTCATTTTTATCTGTTTTACTAAGTATATGTTAATACTACGTTCTTAATAATTCAAAATTTAATACTTCAAAAGTGAAGGAAAACCATAATCTCAGCTTTTCTCACTTAATATCCACAACACTGATATCGACAAATCTATTAACCAAATACTAGATTTCCAGAATCAAAAAGTGTTTTCACGTCAAATATCTCAGAACTTATACCAATTTGGAAAAATAATGAGACAGATAGATTTTGTAGAGACGTTGCAGAGCCTGCGGCGTCGGCGTTAGCCTCTGCAACGTCTCTACCGGAGAATCTGTTGCAATGATTTATTGAATTGGTATTACGCACGGACAACATAGCTACAGTCATTACGACGATAGGTTAGCGACAGTGTTTCCGCAAGGAAATAGTCATCTCAAACCTTCATTTTTAGTTAACGAGTGCGTAAGTCCTACATCTAAGAAACTTGCAAGCCAAAAAATATACTAATTATCAGGGTATACGTCTCATTAGGGCGCACGTCGGCGTGCCCCTACAGCCAACAGATACAAATCTAATTTCTACTAATAGAAGTTGAGGGAAAATTCAGGAGTTTAAGTTTTTTATACTAATAAATTAACAATGACTAAATTCAATCGATTCTTTATTTTATTTCCCACATTAATCATACTTACTGGATGTGGGGGGGCTATACAATCTAGTCAAACCAACCAAGAATCTACTCAGGTACAAGCATCGAATGTTTCTGCAGCACAACCCTTGGATAACAAAAACTTCGCCGATGTCTTGAAAACATATGTAGATGAGCGAGCATTAGTTAACTACCAAGAATTACAGAAAAATCGGCAACAATTAGACAAATATAATGCATCCTTGGGTGTTGTTTCTGCTAGTACTTTTCAATCTTGGAGTGAAGCCGAGCAAATTGCTTTTCTAATCAATGCTTATAATTCTTTTACTTTAGAATCAATTATCGATCAAAAGCCGCTCAAAAAGAGCATTCGTGACATTTTTGGTGTCTGGAAGCTAAGGAAATTCAATGTCGCTGGTGAATCTAAAACCTTAGATAATATCGAACACAATACTTTACGAACTAATTATAATGAACCACGAATTCATGCAGCTTTAGTTTGTGCTGCAATCAGTTGTCCTCCCCTGCGCAACGAACCATATACAGGGGAAAAACTCGACGCTCAACTCGATGACCAGACTCGTCAGTTTCTTAATGGTCCCCACGGTTTCCGGATTGATCGCACAGAAAATAAGGTTTATCTTTCTTCTATCTTTAAGTGGTTTGGTGAGGATTGGAAGAAAACCTATGGTGTGGATGGGAAGTTTACTGGTAATGATAATGAAAGGGCTGTGTTGAATTTTATCAGTAAATATGTGAGTTCAGAAGATAAGGAATATCTTGTCAAAGGTAACTATAAGGTTGACTACTTGAATTACGATTGGGCACTTAATAAACAGTAATACTAAGTCCGGGCTAATTACCCCTTTTTAGAATGAGAGAGCAAAGTGTGGGAGGTATGGGAAGTCTGGGGGGAAATCCCAAAAAATATAAAGGGGTTTTAAAAATCAGATTTGGTATAAGTAATTAATTCTCAATGAGAATAATTTAAAACAAGTAAGGGCAAAAATTTATTTCCAGGTGAAAGTACGTCGATAAGCACGAGATCACCATTACCACTTTACCAACGTGCGATCGCTAAGTACCCAGATAAAATTAATTATACATTTGTCATTTAGTCACCGGTGCAGATACCTTAGTGCGAAGTAAAATCACCCAACCAATAGCGATCGCTAAAAGACCGATACCGAGAAAACTTAAATCCCAAGCTAGTTGATGAGCGCCGGGTCTAACATGATGAATCTGCAAAATGTGATGGTTAATAATCCCCTCAACCAGGTTGAAAAGACCGGCACCAATAGTAAAAGATCCAATGAAAATAGGAGTAGATTTGGGTACATCATCTCTTTTAACCGCAAGCCAAAGTGTTACAATCCCGGCAATGGTCATTAGCCAATCAAAGGCGTGAAAAAATCCATCTCCAATTGTGTTCAATTCGAAGCCATTAACGGTTTGGCTAGTTTCAATATTGGTAAACATATGGTGCCATTGTAAGATTTGATGAAAGACAATACCATCAAAAAATCCACCTTGACCAATACCGAGTAAAATTCCCGCAATTATCAAGGGACGGCGATTGAGGGGTCGAGTGTTTTGTGCTTCCATTTCCACTTCGATGATTAACTAAGAAGGCAAAAGATGTTTTCTTGCTTTCTACCCTATTTCATTTTTAATTTAGTAACGGTTTAAGAAGAACGATCTGCACCAATAACTCCTATCTTGTGGCGGAAAGATAACTCTCCACCATACCAACCGCCAATAGAGAGCAGTCAAAACAACCACTTAACTAAGGATTAACGATATTTTCGATAGTTGATTTAATCTTGTCGCCGGCTTCTTTTAGCTTTTGTCCGACTGGATTTTGTTCGTGAAGAAAAACGCGAGCGCAATTACGCCCGGGCATTCCGGAAATTGAACCGCCTGGATGCGTTCCAGCACCAGTTAAGTAAAGACCTTCCAAGGGTGTTTTGTAATTAGCAATCTCCGGTAAGGGACGGAAAAATATCATTTGGTCCAGGGTCATATCAATGTGGTAATAATTACCTTTGTAAGCTCCTAAACGCTCGCCTAATTCCGCTGGACTTTCCACGCGACGGGCAATGATGGCGTCTTTTACATTGGGAGCATAATCAGCTAATTTATCAATTACGCGATCAGCTACTTTATTTTTCAACTCATCCGTCCAACCCGTACCCTTCAAACCAGTTCCCTCTTTTCCTGCAATTTGGTAGGGAGCAAAAAATTCAATCCACAGAGTATGTTTGCCTTCAGGTGCCATGGAAGGGTCTAATACTGTTGGTACATCAAGATACATCGAAGGATTTTCGTCGGGAATCTTGCCCATTGAGGGTAAGGCGTGGGCTTCTTCAACATGATTTACCGAGTCAGCAATTAAAACCGAACCCATTAGATATTCGTCTTTATGGTCGAACCGCTCAAAACGAGGTGCTTCAGATAAGGCACAATCAATTTTGAGAATAGTTTCATTATTGTTAACAATGCGCCGTTCGAGTCGTTCGTATAAATTAGAGTCTGCTGCATCAGTAGCTGCTTTAGGGACCATTTGTAAGAATAATCGCTTGGCATCAATATTGGAAATTACAGCTTTGTTTGCGCGATACTCCTGTCCTGTTGCAGTCCTCACACCTTCGACTCGACCGCTATTACCAATTAAAACTGTCTCCACTGAAGCGTTGCATAAGACAACTCCACCCTTATCTCTAACCAGATTTAGCAGCGCCCTAGTCAACGCCCCAGTACCGCCACGAGGTCTCGCCATACCTGGGTTGTGTCGCATTGACATCATCATTGAGCCAATACCGATGGTTTTTTGAGAAGGAGGCGCGCCAAATTCAGCAGCTAACCTGGCTAAAGGAGCGCGGAGAAATTCCGAATCAAACCAATATTCCAAACTATCTTTGGGAGAAGTAAGCATGGTGCGGATTAAATCCAAGGTTTTATCTACACCGCCCAGGGTAGACAAAAGGTCTTGAATATTTCCTAGACCGTAGTTACCCGCAATATCAACCACTGATTTAGGAGGAGCGTTAAAAACAGGAGTAATTCCTTTAGTCAGGCGTTGCCAAAAATCAATAAATTCTCTGTACTTTTCGGCATCCCTTTGATTGAAGCGAGCAATAGCGGCGCAAGTTTTTTCTACAGATTTATGGGCTAAAAAATATCTACCGTCGGGATGAGGACAAAAGGTAACGGGGTCGCAGTAAAGGTACTCCAAGCCATACTTAGCTAAGTTTAGTTCTTCAACGACGGGACCAAGATGAATAAATTCATGATCGATAGCGCAGAGGTTGAATTTAAAGCCAGGAGCTTCTTTGGGCATTGCTTCTTCGGTTGTCGCCCCACCACCAGGAATGATTCGTTTCTCTAGTAGTAAAACGCTGTAGCCTTCCTTGAGTAGGTAAGAGGCACATACTAAGCCGTTATGACCAGCACCAATAATAACAACATCGTAAGCTTGCATTAGCTGATTCTTTAATAATAAAGTAATATTTTTTATATTAAGAAAGCTAAACAGATACTATATCTCTCCGAAGAAATAAGACTTTTAATCACCTGATTGAAATCAAACTAAGCCGTTTGATATTTCTAAACTTCGATACAAAAAATATGCCGTTGCAAGTTCGATGAGGGCTTCGTTACCACCTAAATAAAAAAGTAATTCATAATAATAATATTTACACTGAACTTATTCTTGATATTTGACTCCAGCAAGCAAACCCTATGAGTAATCAACCAAACGCTGAACAAATTCTGCAAAATATTTTTCAGAATGTGAAGGTCGGAGGAGATTTAACTACGGGAGATATTACTCAAATTGGCAGTTTGTTTGTTGTCACTCCGGACAACCCAAAGAAAATCGAGTTTGCCAAAAAACTGGTTGCGATAGAAGTATTGTCAAATATATCTAACCTAGATGCACGAATTGGATTTGTAGAAGAGTCCCTAACCGAAGATACATTTCAAGGACAATTAGCAATAGTTCGTAACAAGATTGCTCCTGCTTTAGAACAAACAGCATCCTCAAGCTACAATCGGCTGATTTTACAGCAAACAGTTGCTTCGTTGCGACAAGCTCTCAATAGTCGTCCACTCAAAATAGAATCCGCCACACCCCTAGTTAATATTTTCACTGAGAGCGCTTTAAATGCTGAACTAGTGAGGTATTTTTATAATCACCTTATTGACGTGCAGGATGTAACGGAATCTTTACTTAGAGTAGTTTCTGATGCTGCATCAAGTAATTTTGACAATGAAACAATGCTCAACTACTACAAGCATAGAATTAGTCTGGAGATTAACAGACTCAAAAATCGTTCAGAGATTACCCATTTATCTGGGTTACGGGTTCTAAATAGTCTGGATATTAATCTATCGGACGTAAATATAGAATTGGGAACGTTGATTTATTTGCAGCCACATCAACTTGTAAATGACATTGAAATAGAAACTTTTCTGGAAAAAAGTATTAGGAAAGCTGAACAATTACTATCAGAACGTCAATCTTTGCTTACGGAAGGTAAGGAACTTTTGAGTAAAGCATTACAAGAGTACGAAGATATTAATAAGTTACTGGAAATTAAAGCAACCGATACTTGGAGTGAAGTAGTTGGAAAAGCAATCTCTCTTCGTCAGCTAGGTAGAACAACCGAAGCTGTGGCTGCTTTTTATCGCTACGGTGAAATTTTTTCAGCAACAGATCCTACAGCGAAACGCTATTCGCAAACAGCACAACAGTTTACAACTCAACATCAAAATTTTGGTGTTCAAGGAGGTGTTTACATCTACGAAATGGTCGATGGAGGAAAAGCGATGCTAGCTGGAATTGCTGTAGGCGATATTGTAATTGACTATGCTGGACGAAGTATCAAGGGAATGGATGACTTGGTGTGCGCTTTACGAGATGCGCTTACAGGTGAACTCGTACGAATCACTTACTTGCGAATGCAAGATGATGGAAATTTCATTCGCAAAACCCAAACAATAGTTCATGGAGTACTTGGTGTAGGTTTTGTACCTATATAGTGTAGATTTTAAAATCTCGAAAATATCAATAGACCTGTCCGGAATATTAACTTGGTGCCAAAAAAATGGTAGAACGGAGTTTTCACCGTCTACCAAAATGAA
>NZ_LMTZ01000090.1 GCF_001456025.1 Mastigocoleus testarum BC008 | reverse complement strand
TCTCTTTTAGTCTTTTCTGATACTTTAATAATTTTTTTTGATAACTTGTCTAAATCCGATTTTCTTCTAGCTTTGCTTTGTACTATAGGACTAGTATTTGATTTCTGAAAAAACTCCGTACATCTGGAGAGATAGAAAATCAAAGGTAGTATTTCGAAGAAACCACTCAAACATCCACTTTAAGTGAGAGAATGTTGGAATTAAGGCGCAAAAACGTCTAACCCAGGTTTTTGCTTGTAACCAAATATCTTCTATAGGATTTTGTGATGGGCAATTAGGAGCAAAGCGGACACAGTGAATTCTCCATTCTTCTTGAGATAAACCTTGATTTATTTCGCCTAAAAAGTTCTGAACTAGATGTGAACGATGGTAAGAAGCACCATCCCAAAGCAGAAGTAATCGTTGGTTGGGAGACTGATCTAATAAATAACCTAAATAATCAATCGTATGATCGGAATTACCGGCGTTGTAAGCTTTAAGAAGTAACTTACCACTCAGATAATCAACAGCCCCGTAGTATGTCTGTTTATTCCGTTCGTTAACGATTCCAACTCCTATTTCTTGGTCAGTTTTTCCCCAAACATAACCAGTTAAGTCTCCCCATAGCAGATGACACTCATCTATTAGTAATACTCTGAGTCTTCCTGCTTCTATTTCTTCTGTGTTGCTTGCCAATAATGTTTCAATCTGTTTTTTTTTGCACAAACAGCCTCTGGGTCAGCCTTTGGATTTAAGGATGTGGTTTTCTTCCAACTAATTCCCGCCGCATCAAATAAATCGTAATAGCTTCGTTTCGATTCGTAGATTACATCATATTCAAATGCTAATTTATACTCTAGTTCACCAAGCTCCCAAGTATTTTTCGTTTGTAACCAACCTAATACTTCTTCTCGCTGTTCATTGCTCAGATAACTCTTTCTTCCTTTATGGTTTAACCGTAATCCCTCAATCCCATATTCCTTGTAAGCTTGTTTCCAGCTTGTTATCGAACCAAGAGACACATCTAAAATAGTTTGAATTTCCTCATACTTGTAGCCTTGATAAACTAATTTCACTGCTAAAGCTTTCCTCACCTCACGGGCATCTGGGCGATCGTCTATAAATTCTTGTAACTCTGCGATACCTCTGTCGGCGTCGGCGGTACCGATCGCAGCTTGTAAATACTTATTTATCATTGTTCGTTGTTAGACCGATATCTTTGCCCGTATTATCTCGTAGTTTTTTTCATAAATCAAATATGATTCCTATAGTATCAGAGATTAAAAGTAATATTACAAATAACTTTGTGGTGAACTTAGCTATGTCACTAAATAAAGATAGATTTACATTTTTAATCGAAAACTTAGACGCACAGAAAAACCAAGTAATTAATTTAGTAATAGTTTTTCTAATTATTATATCTTCAGGGATTTTTGTCATCCAAACTTATTCAATTCCGGCTAACATACAATTTATACTTAGCATCATAAATACAACTATTTTAATTTGCTTTGCTATTGAGTATCTATTACGTTTATGGAGTCAGGAAAATAAATTTCAATATATATTCAGTTTTTATGCAATCATTGACTTGGTAGCTATATTACCTGGTTTTATTGGATTTGTTGATATTAGTTTTATTCGCATACTGCGATGGTTTAGGATTTTGCGTTTGATTCGGTTTATAGAACAAAAGTCTTTATTTGGAATTCTTAGTAATGAAGATTTATTGATATTTGTCCGCATATTATTTACTTTATTTGCAATTATTTTTGTTTATTCGGGCTTAATTTATCAAGTCGAACATTCAGTAAATCCTGATAATTTTCGTAATTTTTTAGATGCATTTTATTTTTCTATTGTAACTATGACGACCGTAGGTTTTGGTGATGTTACTCCAATTTCTAATAGTGGTCGTTTGTTAACAGTTTTGATGATTTTAACAGGGATCACTTTAATCCCTTGGCAAATTGGCGATCTCGTAAAACGACTAATCGAAATATCTAATAAAATAAAAATACTTTGTGATAACTGTGGTCTAGCTTTTCACGACCCAGATGCTAATTTCTGTAAAATATGTGGTAAAAAGTTACAGCAAGTTCCAAACAGACAATAATTTTTTGTAAATAATTAAAGTCAGTGAAGATAAGATAATTAATATCAAATAGATATCAAATAAATATAGAATCATAATTATAAATACATGAATACATGAATACATTATTCATAATAGAAAATTATGAGATATATCTCTGACGACCTAACTCACTGTAGCAATCCGATTAGATTTGTGAACAGACAAAACTTAGCTCACTGTAGGTGCGCGGATTCAGTTCTGTCACGTCTTTATAATATTGATTGTTATAAATAATATTGATTATTATAAATAATTTATGATCGCTATAGAAATAAAATACGACCGACACAGACTAAAAAATTATGATGCTCGGTAAAAATTTGTGGCCTACTTTATTACTGTACTTCTGCAAAAATTTTTAATTACTGGGGAATATAAATATATTTCTTAATAGTCAATATGGTAGACATCATACAACGAAATAATAGCTGTATGCGCAATTGAAGTTACTTAGGATGCTGAAATTACTATACAGTAGGGTAAATACTTGCTAATGAAGTTACGATACATACTCTATATTGATTAGCATTTAAGTACTATCCAAGTAATAAATAACAATTTTAGCTACAAATAACGTCCTATGCGGAGTTTTTTTTACAGTCACCCTTTTTCTATGACTTTTGAAAACACAAAATCGAGTAGGGGCTTGTTATTTTCCTCAAATGCCAAACATAAGAAAAAATAGATGTTGCAAACCAAAAAATCGGTTCTTTTAAATTAGAGAGTGCTTTATTTTAGATTTGTCTGCGATCGCGATCGCATCTCAGGGAATTTTAAATCACTAGTTTCTATTTTATCTAAGTATAAAAAAGTGTGCTGCAAATCACAAAAAAACCTATAATAAAAGAGTAATATATAACCCGAATCGTTCCATAGTAGTTCCCTAGACAATATAGTTTAGTGTCGAACCCTGTTATTGAAACTTATTAGAGAAGGGTTGTCTTTATTTAAGACTTAACTGAATAGTTTTAACTAACTGCATTATCTTTACGTACCAGTAAAACAGTTTAAATAGTAATTTTCAGCAGACTGTTTCAGGAAATGCTTGTTAGGCTTTGGTATTTATTTACTGTCAGTCGTAAATTTTGAATACCAGATAAATAAAATCAGGGATAACCATTTGTTGTAAGCGGAGAACAATAAAGGTTTCAAAACTTTATTAACTCCGAAATCAAAGGAAAACAGCAAGACTTAAACTCTTCTTATCCAAGAAAGAGAGTTGATATACCCTTAAGCAGAACTGAGTGCTTTTATTCGAGCAAAAATAAAATATCTCATACATCAATCAGTTGACTTGATGTGTGAATTCAGTCGTGAAGGTTAAGTATATAGCTAATTAATGGTTAGTTAATTGCGGAAAGTTGACCTGATAGCGATTGATTACATGTGAAAAACTAAATCAATTTTAATTACGGAAAGTAAGGTAGAGCCCGGAGAAGTCAAGATGAAAGGATCGAGAATTGCTTCAATGCTTTTGGTATTGGGTGCTTTTGCTGCGGTAGATGTATTTGTACCCGATTACATACAAGCTAAAGCTACAAAAACAACAGAGCGTGAATTGGTAGCAGCAACAGCAAATTTATCAATAAAAACTCTTCGAGGTTCTGGGATCGAAGCATCAGTTAATGGTAATACAAAAGTCTCATATTACATAAGCAGAGGAAATCAGCATTACTTAAGAGGAAATCTCAAAGAAGCAATAGCTAATTTTGATCGAGCATTGCTAATGAATCCTTCAAATTCTGATGCTTATTACAAAAGAGGACTTGTACGTTATCAGTTAAGAGATTATCGCGGTGCAATTTCTGATTATAGCGAAGCTTTAAAAATAAGTCCGAACCATGCGGATATCTATATTAGTAGGGGTAATGCTCGTGATGATTCAGGAGATGGAGCGGGAGCAATACAAGATTATACTCGGGCTTTAAAAATCGATCCCAATCATTCCTATGCTTATTTAAATCGCGGGATCGCTCATTACCGTCTACAAGCATTTCAAGCTGCGATCGCAGATTATAATCGAGTATTACGCGACAATTCTAACGATGCATCTGTTTATTTAAATCGCGCTCTTGCTTATCATGGTTTAAAAAATTATGGCGCGGCAGTTGCAGATTATACAAAAGTTTTACAGCTTAAACCTAATGATATTGAAACTTATAACCGCAGGGGAAACATCCGCGTTCAGATGCAAGACTATCGAGGAGGGGTTGCAGATTACACTAAAGCTTTAGAAATAGATCCCAATAGCGCTCATACATATTACAACCGAGGTAATCTCCGTACTGAGTTACAAGAATTTGAGGAAGCTATCAAAGATTACACTAAAGCTTTAGAAATCAATCCTGATTATGCTCAAGCGTATGGAAATCGAGCAATCGCACGTTATAGTTTAGACGATATTGATGGAGCCATCGCCGATCTACAAAAAGCTATAGATATCTTTAAAACACAAGGACAAACTACGGAAGTTCAAAAAGGGATCGATCTTATTGAGGAAATCAAAAGCGAGCAAGCTTAGTGGAGGTAGGGTGTGTTGTCCCAACTAGCGAAGGAGTACCGTGGGTATTGCGTGATGCACCACTATGAATTGGATAGAAATAAACGCCGTGAAAATTATAATGTGCTGCCGATGTGGGAAACATAAGTAATTTTGCTGCGGGTAATGCTGAGCTTTGACGATGAAAATTTAGTAATAATTGAGAAAATTACTTTTCCTTAGTGTCTTAACCGATATCTTTACTGCTACATTCAAATCGGTAGTGGCGGGTTATATATTAGTCTACTATTTATCTGTATTATTTGTTGCCAAAATTATTAGATATCTATGATGTGTACGCTAAGATGTCGTGGTGTCTAAGAATATCAGTATGTCTGAAATTATTTACGTAAATTCAACTATTGGCAGCGATAGTGCAAGTGGTAGCCAACAAACACCATTAAAAACTATAACTCAAGCCCTTAAGATAGCAAAATCCGGAACTAAAATCCAACTGGCAGATGGTAAATATAACGGTGATACTGGTGAAGAATTTCCTTTAAATATTCCTAGTGGAGTCACTGTTTTTGGTAATGAAAGTAACAAAGGCGCAGGTATTCTAATTGAAGGTAGTGGAGAGTATCTCAGTCGTACTTTTGCCCGTCAAAATATCACGATCATTCTTGATGATAATACTGAATTAAGAGGAGTAACAGTTACTAGTCCCGATACTCGTGGTACTGCCGTTTGGATTGAGTCAACTGCACCCACGGTAGCTAATTGTACTTTTACCAAATGCAAACGCGAGGGTGTTTTTGCTAGTGGCGATGCAAATCCGAAGATTTTCGATAGTATATTTGTTGAAAATGATGCTAACGGTATTTCCATCGCTCGAGATAGTACTGGTGAGATTCGCGGTAACACCTGTATAAGAACTGGTTACGGAATTGCTATTAGCGATCGCGCTGCACCGAAAATAATTAATAATAAAATTTCTGAGAACCGAAATGGAATTGTTATTTCCGGTAGCGCTCGTCCCATATTGCGTCAAAACATCTGTGAAAGAAATACAGATGATGGTTTGACAATGATTCGTGACTCTCTCCCCGATATGGGTAGTAGCAATGACCCTGGTGGTAACATCCTACGCAACAACGGTAAATTTGACCTGCAAAATGCAACTTCTAATAAGCTGATTGCGATCGGGAATCAAATCGATCCGAGCAAAGTAAAAGGTAATGTGGAACTAATAGATAATCAATCTCCAACACCGGAACCGAATCCCACACCTGCACCTAACCCAACACCCGCACCTAACCCAACACCACAACCAAATCCCACACCGGAACCAGATCCTGCACCTGTACCTATTCCCGTACCAAACCCCACACCAGAACCGGATCCTACGCCTGTACCTATTCCCGTACCAGACCCAACTCCTTTACCAAACCCTACTAGATTAAGGGATATTTCTGGTCATTGGGGGGAAATATTTATTCAAGAATTGGTCAGAATAGATATAGTCAAAGGTTATCCCGACCTTACTTTTAAACCCGATGTTACGATGACACGGGCGCAATATGCTGCTTTACTTGTCAAAGCTTTTAACCCACCTGCGAAACGGGAAGCGATTAAATTCAAAGATGTTAAGGAAAATTTTTGGGCTAATCGAGTAATTCAACAAGCTTATGAAGGTGGTTTCCTTTCAGGTTTTCCAGACCGAACCTTCCACCCCAATCAAAATATCCAACGGGTTCAAGTAATTGTTTCTTTAGTTAACGGACTCAAACTCCTTGGTGGAGTAGAGAATAATTTAAATTACTTCAATGACAGAGGGAATATTCCTCAATATGCTAAAGATGAAGTAGCTACAGCAGTTGAAAAACAACTGATCGTGAATTATCCCAATTTGAAACAGCTTAACCCCACCCGCGATGCAACAAGGGCTGAAGTTGCGGTGATGGTGTATCAAGCATTAGTCAATGATGCTAGGGTTGGAGCGATCAATTTTCCTTATATTGTGAATATTTAATTGTGGTTTTTTGAATTTGTGGTTTTTTGAAGTTGCGGTTCTTTGACCTTCAAACCTCTCTCCATTTACGAAAAGAAATTTGGGGAGAGGTTTTTGGTGCTTGTTGGGGTTTGCGAACACACCAGATACAGCACAAATTTATCTAATTTCTACCTGCTGCTCAAGTTCTATTTCCACTTGAGCTTGGACAAATGTAGTGTAAATCGGGATATTAGATTCTAAAGCTTCGAAACTCTGAACAAAGTAATACATAAATACTATATATTGGCGAGCGCACTGTGACAGTTGCGTAAGTCCTGATCTGATGGGTTATTAAAATTTAGATTCCCTTAAAGCGTAGATTCTGATTTTGTTGGCACAAAGGATTGCTCCCTTACTAAGTCATATACTTTTTCAGAACGAGCAAAGTCAATAAAGTCTTTTTTTAATCCAGTTGGTTTAGAATTCGTCACTAAATTTAGAGGACGGGAAAGGGGAAAGATACCATTTTTGACATTTGCGATCGTAGCAGCGACTCCCTCAATCGGTAAGAGTTTTAAAGGTGCACCGTGAACGATATCATATTCAGCCGCACCAATAGATACGTAAGCAATAGTGTTAGGATTTTCGTTAACTGCTACAATCGCTTCTGGATTATCACCAATAATTTTATCCGCACTAATATCTTTGATCGGAACTTGAAAGAATTTAGCAAACAGCTTACCAGTAGAATGATTTTCTGCTTTGCTGACAACAAAAATTGGCGCATCTTTACCACCAACTTGTCGCCAATTGTTGATTTTATTAGTGTATATGTCAACGATTTGTTTATTCGTAAGACTTTTAATTGAGTTGTTTTTATGTATTAGTACCGATATACCATCTTTAGCAATGGTAAATGGTAATAAATGTTTTTCCTTTGCTTTTAAAGAACGCGAAACCATACCAATATCAACATTTCCTTCGCTAGCATCCTTAATTCCTTGAGAAGAACCACCAGTTTTAATGTTAATTCGTACCTTGGGATATTTAGCTTGATAACGCTTAGCGATCGCTACAACTAAAGGTTTGATGGTACTGGATCCAGTTAACGTCAAATTATCTTGAGCATAGGAAATAGTATTTTTTGATGGATATTGACTACAAGCTTGTAAAAATGAAGCAGTAAATAAAGTTAGTGATATTAATACAGATTGCTTTAAATATATCATTTTATTTTTAGCAATTTATGTTCAAAAATATTATATTTATCTATTTATATTTTTCCCATTTATACCAGCAAAATAACTGAAATCAACTACGCTTTCTATTTAATTAGCCTGTTTTGAATCACCAAAAATATTTTTATGTTATAAATACTGATTTCAAACAGTTAGCTTAATGATAAAAATAGAATTATTTATAATATACCATCGCTTTAAGTAATAATAGTTTTTATATTTTGTGCTCAACATTTATATCATAAGTTATATATCAAAGTAATTATTTAATTTTAATTTTCCAAAAAACATAAACAAAGACAACAATCACTTATGATCTAAAGTTTTTTAGTGACTCAATACAGCAATAAAAGACTCGTTAATGATTAATGGAATATTAAATATTCATTTAAATGTTACAGGAGTTTTTATTAACTGGATTTACAAGCAAGTCTATAAATATATTTACATACTTTTAAATCTTGATTATGAAATCTATAAAATCAAGTTTACTCTCGGGAAATAGACTAAAAATTTCTTGGATGAATTCCCAAGCAGAAAATATATTCCAAAAAAATAGTTACAGCTGGTTCCAAAGAATAATAGATAAGACCAAGATTGGTCATAAAATTACCATAGGTTATGGAATTACCATTGGTATTGCTGCTATGGGAATAACTGTTGGTTTATTCGTAGGAGATGTTTATTGGAAACAACCTGCTTTAAAACAACAAGAAATTAGTCACAGAGAATCAGCTTTGCTGATGCAATTGAAAGATTCTTTATTAGAGACAAAATCTCAGTTTATTCCTTACATCACAAATCCCCATTTATTAGAAAACTACAGTAGCTATTTATTGATACACTCTGATAAGATAATTGCTGTTTTATCTGAATTAGAAAATGAGATAAGTCATGAAAATCAAGGATTACAACGGCAAAACCTAGCAGATTTGCAAAATTTTATTCAAAAACATAAAGACACAACACAAACATATAGAAAAAAATTAGTCACTACCATTAATAAATTCAATATTATTAATTCCGACAACCAAACAATAGATACCAGAAATTCTAGAAATCTTTTGGTAAATTTCCTTGAGTCCCTAGAAGCATTACAGTTAGAAAAAGATATTCAAGAACTAAATAAATTAATTGCCTTTGCGGAAGATAAAAAACGAGCAGCAAACACTAACTTGAATCTGGCTATACAATTACAGGCAGATATAACCAAATATAGTATTTTGCTGTCAGTAGCTATCGCTATTTTCTTAGCATTTTTTACAACTTGGCTCATAACTTATCCGTTAACAGCAGTTACAAAAGTTGCTCAAAAAGTTGCTAATGAGTCTAATTTTGACCTTATAGTCCCAGTTACTACCAAAGATGAAGTAGGATTATTAGCGAGTTCCTTCAACCAGATGATTCAGACAGTTTCCAAGTATATCCATGAGTTAGAGCTTGCTCGACAAACATTAGAGCAAAGAGTGGAAGAACGAACACAGGAACTTTCCCAAGCTTTACAAAATCTCCAGCAAACACAATCCCAATTAATTCAAACTGAAAAGATGTCTAGTTTGGGTCAAATGGTAGCTGGGGTAGCTCATGAAATAAATAATCCAGTAAACTTTATATACGGCAATATTCGGCATGTTAATAGCTACGTTGACGATTTGTTAGCTTTGTTAAAGCTTTATCAAGAAGAACACATTGATGTCAGTCCAAAAATTTTAGAGGAAATTGAAAACATTGATTTAGAGTTTGTTACCGATGATTTACCCAAAACTCTTTCTTCAATGAAAATAGGTGCTCAACGTATCCGTGATATTGTCCTCTCATTACGTAATTTTTCTCGCTTGGATGAAGCTGAAGCTAAAGCTATTGATATTCATGAAGGTATTGAGAGTACTTTATTACTACTCAATCACCAAATCAAAAAAGGAATTGAGGTGGTAAGACAATATGGAGATTTGATGCTGGTTGAGTGTTATCCAGCACAACTAAACCAGGTTTTTATGAATATCCTTAACAATGGAATGGATGCTTTACAAGAACAGCCGGAGGAATTTAGTAAACAGATTAGAATTCAGACAGAGGTTCTTGAAACTAAAGTAAATAAATCTGTACGTATAAGAATTAAAGATAATGGTCCAGGGATCCCTTTAAATATTCAAGAAAAGTTATTTGACCCCTTTTTTACAACCAAGCCCATAGGTAAAGGTACCGGTTTAGGTTTATCGATTTCCTACAGTATTGTTAAAAAACATAAGGGCGAAATAGAAGTAATATCTGAACCTGGTAAAGGTACAGAATTTATTATTATGTTACCAACTTTAATGAATCAAGAAAATTACTTGTAAATACGAGTATATGGAATAGTTTGACTAAAGTGTAGTCTTATACCAATTTAGAAAAATAATGAGACAAATAAATTTTTGTAGAGACGTACCGTGGTAAGTCTCTACGGGAGAATCTATTGCAATGATTGATTGAATTGGTATAATTTTTATTATCTGTTCCCTGTTCTCCATTCCCTTCAAACACAAAAAAGGCGGGCTAATCTTCGCCCACCCCAAACTTTTATTCAGAGATTATTTATTTACTACTAACCCAAAACTTCTTTAGCTTTGGCAACTACATTATCAATGCTAAAGCCGAATTTCTCCATACAAACAGCGCCAGGAGCAGAAGCACCAAAACGGTTGATGGTTACACTACCACCTTCAGCACCGATGTATCTTTCCCAACCAAAGCTCACACCAGCTTCTACAGCTACACGTTTGGTGACAGCTTTCGGTAAAATAGATTCTTGGTAAGCTGCATCCTGTGCTTCGAACATTTCCCAAGAAGGCATAGAAACAACTCGAACTTTCTTGTCGGTGAGTTTTTCAGCTGCACCCACACAGAGCTGTAATTCAGAACCAGTACCAATTAGGATTATATCGGGAGTACCGTCGCAATCAACTACAGTGTATGCACCTTTAGCTGCATTTGCTGCAGAACTTCCAGCCAAATTAGGTACACCTTGACGAGTGAAGGCTAACAAAGTGGGTTTATTTTGCTTAGCATTCTCGACCGCTACTTTGTAAGCGCCAGAACATTCGTTTCCATCTGCAGGACGAAATACTGTCAAGTTAGGAATAGCTCTTAGTGAAGCTAAAGTTTCGATGGGTTGGTGGGTAGGACCATCTTCACCTTGTCCAATGGAATCGTGGGTCATCACCCAAATGGCTCCAACTTGGGATAGAGCAGATAGGCGGATGGCTGCACGCATGTAGTCTGTGAAGATCAGAAAGGTTGCACCGTAAGGAATTAATCCCGAACCATGCAATCCAATACCGTTACAAATTGCACCCATACCATGTTCCCGCACGCCAAAGTGGACGTTACGGTTTTGGTGCTGTCCTTTTTGGAATGCTCCATTATCTTTGATTTTGGTCAGGTTAGAGCCGGTTAAATCCGCAGAACCACCAATGAATTCAGGTATTACCGATGCTAAAGCATTGAGGCAGGTTTCAGAATGTTTGCGGGTAGCAAGTCCTTTATCTGCAGGAGTATAGCTAGGTAATACTTTATCCCAACCATCGGGAAGTTGACCGTTAATTTGACGTTCAAATTCAGCTGCTTCTTGGGGATATTTAGCTTTATAGTCAGCGTAGGCTTTTTCCCAATCAGCTTCGTAGCCAGCACCACGATCTACAGCTTTACGCATGTGAGATAAAGCATCTGCTGGTAAATCAAAGGGTTCGTATTCCCAACCCAAATTTTCACGGGTAGCTTTAACTTCATCAGTTCCAAGAGCAGAACCGTGAATTCCCGATGTATTTTGTTTGTTGGGCGCACCGTAACCGATGGTAGTTGTTACCTTAATCATCGATGGTTTGTCGGTAACAGATTTTGCTTCTTCGATGGCTTTAGCAATTCCTTCTAAATCGTTATTACCATCTTTAACGTGAAGAACATGCCAACCATAAGCTTCAAAGCGCTTAGAAACATCTTCGGTGAATGCAAGATCGGTAGAACCGTCGATGGAAATATGGTTGTCGTCGTACAGAGCAATCAGTTTACCTAGCCCTTGGTGTCCAGCAAAAGAACAAGCTTCACCGGAAACGCCTTCCATGTTACAACCATCACCTAAAATAACATAGGTGTAGTGGTCAACAATCTTTGCATCCGGTTTGTTGAACTTAGCAGCAAGGTGTGCTTCCGCCATCGCCAAACCAACTCCATTAGCAATTCCTTGACCTAATGGACCGGTGGTTACTTCTATCCCTGGTGTGACAAAGTTTTCTGGGTGTCCAGCAGTTGGAGAACCCCACTGACGAAATTGTTTGATATCTTCGATACTCACGCTGTCAAAACCAGCCAGGTACAGTAGAGCATACTGCAACATGGAACCATGACCAGCAGACAAAACAAAGCGATCGCGGTTGAACCACTTGGGATTTTTGGGGTTATACCGCATGAAACGGTCCCAAAGTACAAACGCCATCGGTGCTGCACCCATTGGTAAACCAGGGTGACCAGATTTCGCTTTTTCTACAGCATCAATTGCTAAAAAGCGAATCGAATTAATACAAAGTTGTTCAAGGGATTGGGTTGCAACAGCCATAATCTCTTATTCTTAACGACGGGTTAGTACTCTCATGAGCATCTTGCTCGGGTTTGTTTTAAATTTTCCCAAGACTGCATATCCATCATCCCATTGTGACTTGCTCTCTCACAAGGAGCGAAAATTTGGGATTAATATCTCGACCTTTCAGATTCACATTCATTTTACGAAGTGTAACAGTCGTTATTCCGTTGTCAGTCACACCGAAAAATGAAGGCTAATTCACTCCTAGTATTGCCTAGAGATATGTAGCAGGATTGTGCGCAGTTACCTCGCTATGCTAACAGGAGTCAGGAGCCAGAATCCAGAAATAATTCAGGATTCACAGTTCTGAATTGAGAAGCTTAAAGCCATAGGAAAGTGTGAAACGCACTTTTCCCTAAACTGTTTTTTTCTACAAATTGCTTTGGATCTGCACTTCACAATTTTTTCAGAATTTCATTCATTTGGAACCTGCTACTGTGACCCGCTACCGATTTGCCAATTCCTTCAATACTAGGAAGAAAATAAACGTGCAACTCAAATTTTGAGACTTAAATATTAAGAATTAGTTGTACTTCCTAAATGCTAACGTGACGTTATGACCGCCAAATCCAAAAGAATTGGAGAGTGCAACTTCTACAGGTAATGCGCGACTTTCATTCGCAACATAATCTAAATCGCATTCTGGATCGGGATTTTCTAAATTAATTGTTGGTGGAACTTTGCTGTTAGCGATCGCTAATACTGTCGCTACTGCTTCTATCCCGCCCGAACCGCCCAACAAATGTCCTGTCATTGACTTGGTGGAACTTACAGCGATTTTATAAGCATGTTCGCCCAAAGCTTTTTTAATTGCAGCAGTTTCATTAGGATCGTTCACAGGGGTACTAGTACCATGGGCATTAACGTAACTCACCATTTCTGCGGTAAGTCCACCATCTTTCAGAGCCAGCTGGATCGCACGCGCTGGTCCTGCTCCACCAGGTTCCAAAGAAGTCATGTGGTAGGCATCACAAGTCATTCCATAACCAACAATTTCAGCGTAAATTTTAGCACCACGGCTTTTTGCGTGTTCTAGCTCTTCTAAAATTAACACTCCACTACCTTCACCCATGACAAATCCATCTCTGTCTTTGTCAAAAGGACGACAAGCTTTTTGAGGATCATCATTACGAGTTGAAAGTGCTCTTGCTGAAGCAAAACCAGCTATCCCTAAAGGTGTAATTGCAGCTTCACATCCGCCACAAATCATGGCTTGGGCATAACCGTTTTGAATTACGCGGAAAGCATCACCAATGGAATTAGAACCTGCAGCACAAGCTGTTACGGAACAAGAGTTTGGTCCTTTTGCTCCTGTATGAATTGCTGTCAAGCCCGCAGCCATATTAGCAATCATCATTGGAATCATAAAAGGGCTACAGCGGTCTGGTCCGCGATCCAAGTAAATTGTTTGCTGGTCTTCCATTACTTTTAGACCACCAACACCAGAACCAATAATCACGCCAATTTGTTCTGCGTTCAGTTCGTTAATAACTAACTTTGCGTCTGCCAAAGCTTGTTTTGCCGCTGAAACCCCAAATTGGGAAAACCGATCCATGCGCTTGGCTTCTTTTCGAGCCATATATTTCTGAGGATCGAAGTCTTTTACTTCACCAGCTATGCGACAATTATGTTTAGATGCGTCAAATGCACTGATTTCACCAATTCCGTTACGTCCGGTTAATAAGCCTTCCCAATATTCATCTGGTGTATTTCCAATCGGCGTAATCGCGCCCACACCAGTTACAACAACGCGCTTACGTTTATAATCTGTCATGATGGTAGAAAAAAATTACCTAGAAATTGAGGCAGAGTCCCAAGCTGCCTACTGAATTATGAGTTATGAGTTATTAAGTTATGAGTCCTGAGGAGTCAGCCTCAGAAATGTTTTTCCTAATTTTTACTTTCCCGATTTATAGTTTTTCATTCTGTAAATCTTTAAGTCTGACTGATGTAAGTTTGACTTGGGAGAGCTTGCCCGGTTCCGGTAAGCTCGCTTTACTATACTGAGGGAATCTTTATTTTTACCAAAGTCTTCCACAAATAAATCTCAGGAAAATAAATCTCAGGAAAATAGATTCCAGAATTCAGGGAAATAGATTCCAGAAAAAAATAAACTCCAGAAAAAATAAATTCCAGAAAAAATAAATTTTAGGAAGCGGGGTTTTACTGGCGTTCCCCCAGAAGAGAAGTTAGGAAAAATCAGACTATCTTACAACATGACTCCTCACCCAATACTCGATTGCTGCAGATTTTAGGCAGATGCAGCGACTTTATCGTTGATGTAATCAACTGCCTCTTGAACTGTTGTAATTTTCTCAGCAGCTTCGTCAGGAATTTCAATATCAAATTCCTCTTCCAAAGCCATCACCAATTCAACCGTATCGAGAGAATCTGCCCCTAGATCGTTAGCAAAATTGGATTGAGGCTTGATTTTTTCTGCCTCAACACTCAACTGTTCGGTAACAATTTCTTTAACCTTTTCAAAAATTTCTGTTTGACTCATAGATAAAAATCCTGGTTTGAGGTTGCTACAATTGGCTCTTGAATGATGCCATAATTTTGAGCATATACATCTTATCGGAAAGCGCGATCGGGTACACCGTAAGAATGCTTCTATTTTCCAATTATTATGAAATTTTTTAGCGCCTATTTTTCAACTACATACTTTTCAGTGCATACAATTAATCATCCATCATAACAAGCTGCGATCGATAATTGTTCGGTCAAGTCTTCATGTTCCCAATTAATAGAATTTTATGCTATCGCGGACACTAAAATATGCTTACTACCCAGGTTGTGTTGCTCAAGGAGCTTGTGGCGAGCTCCATCAATCAACCGTTGCTCTTTGCCGAGTTCTGGGAATTGAACTGTTTGAACTCAAAAAAGCAGCTTGCTGTGGTTCTGGTACATTCAAAGAAGATTCCCAACTTTTAGAAGATACTGTCAACGCCCGAAATATTGCTTTAGCGGAGGAATTAAATTTACCTTTATTAACCCATTGCAGTACTTGTCAAGGTGTTATTGGCAATGTAGATGAACGGCTTAAAGAATACCAAAAAACACAACCTGAGTATTTAGGTCGAGTTAATAATTTTTTAGAGAAAGAAGGTTGTTTGCCCTATCGGGGAAAAACGCAAGTCAAGCATCTTCTTTATGCTTTAGTTACTGACTTTGGTGTCGAAGAAATTGTCCAACGAGTTACTCGTAAATTAACGGGCCTAAAATGTGCGGCTTTTTATGGTTGCTATTTACTCCGGGCACAAAAATCCATGACCAACGATGATCCTTTTCATCCTGAAGCGATGGAAAATGTATTTCGTGCTGTGGGTTCTACACCAATTTATTATCGAGGTCGTACCCAATGTTGTGGATGGCCACTTTCTAGTTATGCAGCAAAAGAATCTTTTCAAATGGCTGGGAAACACATTCAAGAAGCCTTAGAAGCAGGGGCTGATTGCTTGGTAACTCCCTGTCCTTTGTGTCACTTGAACTTAGATTCTCGCCAACCGGAGGTAGAAAAAGTCATCGGCGAAAAGCTCGGCTTACCTGTACTGCATTTCCCCCAACTAGTTGCTTTAGCTGTTGGCGTAAGTCCTAAAGAATTAGGTTTATCTCGCCATGTAGTTGATACCAAACCTGTTTTAGAAAAGTTAGGAATTAAGGATTAGATATTGGGGACTGGGGATTGGGGACTGGGGATTGGAAAAAATTATGATTCCCATTACCCATTCCATTACCCATTACCCATTACCCATTACCTATTACCACCCATTACCCATTACCTATTACCCATTACCCATTACCTATTACCTATTACCCATTACCCATTACCTATTACCTATTACCTACTACCCATTACCCACGACCCAAAATCATTCCACAGATATCGGTGTAAAACCGGGTACTACCATAGGTTCTGGTATTACTTGGTTTGAACCCGAATTCTGTAAAGATTTATTTTTTTTACCTGGAGCAGTTTTGATATTTGGTGAAACTGTAGACTTTGAACTTGAACGATCTGAATTTGAATGATCTGAATTTGAATGATCTGAATTTGAATGATCTGAATTTGAATCGGCAGAACTGGGTTTTGGGTTTGGATTCGGTTTGGGAGTCGGATTAGGTTTTGGAGTTGGAATGGGAGTGGGGGTGATATTTGCTCTGGGTGTGGATATAGCTTTAGGACTAGAGAGAACTTGGGAAGTAGATTGATTGATGTTGGGACTGAGTTCTATATTTGGTGACAGGGGGGGAAGTGGAGGAGATGGAGATTCCAATCCTGGAAAATCTGATTCGGTAGTTGATTCAGTTGAAGATTTAGACTTTTTAGGATTTTTCTTAGAATTGTTCTTCTGAATTTCTTTGGGTAGCTTTGGATTGAAGTTATATATATTTCTCTGATTGGGGGGATGCCGATGTTCGGCTGATGGTACCAAAGGCGGCTCAGGAGCGGGAGGCTCTCCAAGCTGGGACGATGTTGGTAACGCTATTTCTGGAATTGGAGGCAAATATATGGGCTCAGGCTTACTAACCGAGGAAGGAGTTGAAACGGGTTTTGGGACTGAATCTACCACAGGTGAAATGGATTGGGAATTATCCGGAGGATTATCAGAAGTTGAATTTTCAGGTGTATGAGTTATACGATTCCAACTGAGTAATCCTACCAATCCTCCAGACAGGAAAACCCCTGCAGCAATAATTCCTTTTGATGGGGAAGAAGTTTTTTCAGGAGGGGAATTTTTCAAAAATTCGAACGATCCCTTTCGATATATTCGAGTTGGTAATTCTTTATCTTCATTCCGCTGTAAATTACTATCTGCAACATGAGTATCAGAAGGAATTTGAGTTTCATCCCGATTGGATTCTAGTTGCGAATAAAGTAAGGTCGTATCGTTTGTGAATACGTTGGTATCGGCTATTGGAGTGCTAGATAAATGGGAATCAAAATTCAGTTGGAGTAAATCTAAATGATGACCGGTGGCGATAATTGCTGTTTGGTCGTCTAAAGATGTACGTATGTCTAATGCTTTGTTTAAGTAATCAGTTGCTGTACTAACATCTTCTAAGCACAGGTAACAAGTACCCAGCTGGTGATAAGCCCAAGCTTGAATTGCTTTTTCTTGGCTAGCTTGCGATGCTTGTAATATTCTTTGTAGTACTTGTTTCCACAAGCCCCAAGATTTATTTAAGACTAAGGAACTTTCTACAGACATTCCCAGAAATACTACATCTTGCCAACGACTCGCTGTAACTGCAATTTCTAACAGTTGTAGTATGGCATCGATTTCTGGACATAGGAGATCGGGTTTTGATTGATATTTCTGCCCTACCTTTTTAAAGTAATTTAATGCATTTTCTAGGGGTTCAATTAATTTACTTGGAGGAGACAAAAATTCTCGAATTACAAGCGTGAGAGTGTAGCGAGAACCATCGAATCTTAGTATATGAACCTCACACAACTCTTTCAGAATCTGAGAATATTCTGAAGATGTGGTTATCGATACTACTTGATTCCCATCTAGACCCACATCTCCCATCACTGTGAGTAAATCCACTATGTGGCGTTGTTGATGTGTTAGAGATGCAAGGATATATTTAATAATATGCTGTTCGGGTGCAGTATCAGAGAACTCGGATACTAATTGACTTAGTGCCAAACCACGTTGAGTAATATTGGTTACTACTAACTTGATATATGTTGGGTTTCCTTTTAGTTTTGCATGTAAAACTCTTGCCGCTTCTAGCTCTTCATCATTCAAGGAATGCTGCAAGTAATTTTTCAAAAACAATATTGTATCTTTTTCTTTCCACCCAGTTAAATCAATAACATTTTTGGGCTCTAAGATTTTTCTCTGAGAAGAAGTGAAAATAAATTTACATTTTGCTGCGCTTTTAAACAGTTCTTTAAATTCATCTTGTATTAGTTTATTTTCGTCGAGTACGACTAATACTTCCTTCTGTGCAATATCTCGCTGAATTTCTTCTGGGGTGGGTTTATAGGAAATATCGGTGCGATAAAAATTTTCCCAAATACGCTGAAGTATGTCTTCAACTTCTGGATGAAATACCTGTAAGTAGATAACCTTATAGGAAAACAGGGAATTGATTTGACTGTGATTTGCCAAACAACGCAACAAAGCTGTTTGTTCTAATCCCGGCTTACTACGTAATTCCACGTACTGACTAGACTGGAGAATTGCAGCAATTTGCTCAACTATGCTTTCCAAGTCTATCAGTTCATCATCTCCCTTAAGCTTTGTAAGCGCCCCATCGCTTGGGGAAGGTGGATCTATTAGAAGTACTTCTGGTTTAGTTCCCTGTTCAATGACAGCACCATTGATATTACTAAGTTCAATGGTGTATTTACCAACGGATAAGTTACTCGTTTTTTCGCCCCGGATATTTTCCGCAAGATTAATTTGAGGCATAGTGATTTCTCCAAACAAATTTAGCCGATGCTTCTCTATCAGCTATAAATAAAATTACGAATACAATCGCTATAAATTCTACATGAGCTTATGTAAATAGCCATTTGATTAAAGGATATATTCGCAGAACGTACTCGTAAAATATAAATCCCCTAAAAATGTGTGTGTGTTATGTAAATTCTTTTGTTTGAGAAGTCAAAACGAATCAAATACAATTTAATTAACTCGAAATTTCCGAGAGGAGCAAGCTTATTTTCAGTGTGCTCAGCTATTTATTGAGATATGCGAATATAAATTGTTGTCTAAATAACCTGAAATGGCAACCGTATCTCATAATGAAAAAAAATTTACTATAGACACAAACTAATTTCACTAATACTCTAACGTGTTTTTTGATATTAGCCTCAGCAAATTTCTGACAGGTTAGTCACAATAGAGAAAGTTAAGCATAACCATTAATTTTAGGTTATGATGTTATGTCTTGTATCTTTTTGTAGTTTTTTAAAACTAGTTTTTGAAATTGATAATTTGTGTGCGTCAAACACATCAGGCTAAAATTAGATTATTTTTCACATATTGAAATAATTGATTTTTGTTCTAAACCATTTTGTAATGTGTGCTGGAATACAAAATATTTTCAAGTTGATAAATCGAATATAGATCGAAAAATTTTAACATCATGGTGAGATTAACACGCACAATTGACAATAACAAAATATCAGAAGTTTGATTTGTAATATTTTATTCATAAAGTTTTTCTTATAAGATATTACTTCCAAAATATATTCCCAAAATGTACCCCCAAAATATTAAAATGCCCCGGATATTGGGGCTGCTGGAACTCATACTAAATCCGGGTTAATTGCCCCTTTTTAAAATGAGAGAGGGAAGTGTGGGAGGTGTGGAAAGTGTGGGGGGAAATCCCAAAAAATATAAAGGGGTTTTAAAAATCGGATTTGGCATCAAACAAAAAAGCTTAAGCAAACATTAAGTAAGAAGGACTTCATTAGGAAAAGTCAAAGATTTCCTAGCTTTCGTTTCCATTTTCTGAACATTTGATACATTTCTGGTAAACGGTTCAAAATAGCCGATACTTTCAAATATTGACTGTGGGATACCGCTGGATAACCAGAAACGGTTTCTCCGGGAGGAACATCAGAATGAACTCCAGAATTTGCCGAGGCGATGGACCCATCACCAAATTTTACCTGGTTTGCAATTCCCACTTGTCCGGCAAGTATAACTCGATTTCCAAGCTCTACACCTCCAGCCATCCCAGTCTGAGCAGCGATCGCACAACCTACACCGGTCTTACAGCCATGACCTATTTGGACTAAATTATCTATAACTGTATTCCGCCCAATTCTTGTTTCTCCTACTGCTGGGCGATCTATGGTGGTATTGCAACCAATCTCTACACCATCTTCTAAAATTGTGTAACCTGACTGATGCATCTTTTCCCAACCAGTTGCAGTTGGGATAAAACCAAAACCTTCAGCACCAATAACCGAACCACTATTAATTTGGCAATCCATACCAATTTGGGTTCGTTCGTGAATGCTGCAGTTGGCGTGCAAAATTGTGCGATCGCCAATTTTACAATTGGGGTAAATTACTACATTGGGATGAATACACACATCGTTACCAATTTCAGCTTCTGCTTGAATAACAACATGGGCACCAATATAGACATTAAGACCGATTTTGGCTGTGGGATGAATCACAGCAGTGGGATGAATTTCAGCCGCCGGACGCCAAGGTTGATAGAAAATAGCAATAGTCTTGGCAAATAAAAGTCTTGAATTTGAGGTTTCAATCCAAGCTATACCTCTTTCCAAGGCTTGAGTTTGTAAGTCTTTGTCCTTCGGTAAAATTAAAGCGCTGGCGTTAGTAGCATTAACAAAAGTTTTAAATTTTACCCCTTCAACATAACTAATGGTGCTAGAACTTGATTCATCATCAATGGCTGCGGTTCCTGTAATTTCCGGATCGAGTTCTTTATTGATTGTCAAACTATTGGAAACAGCAGCTTCACCCAGTTTTTCTACAATTTCGCTAAATTTCATTACTCACAATAATTTTGTTAATAGAATTACTTTGAAATCATGTTGCGTAAATAGCATAATGCAATTTAAATGACTCGCAACTATTTGTAGGGATTATTTTTGCGATTAGGGATTGGGGACTGGCGACTGGGGACTGGGGATTAGGAGAATAAATAAAAATCAAAAATAATAGAGGACGCAAAAATCGCGTCCTGAAAAAAACAAAACTTTTTGGATCGGGTTGTCAGGTTACAGCGTTTTTACTCTCTTCCCACACTTTCCACACTTTCCACACTTTCCACACTTTCCACACTCCCCACACTTTCCACACTCCCCACACTCCTCACACTTCCCACGCTGTTCCCTTTCAACATAAAATTATTTTTTAAGCAATAGATAATATAAAGTTCCGGGACCACCGGTAACCCCGGCGCGATCGCCAGCAATTTTTCCACGACCGGCAAAATAATCCACTCGTCCCGGACCTTTAATTGCACTACCGGTATCCTGATCCAGCACAAAGCGACTCACCCGACGATAAGTTAATCCTCCCCCTTTAGTAGGATAAGGAAATGAAGAATTAATAATCGCTAAAGCGCCAGGGGGCATAATCGACTTATCAGTAGCAATGGAACGATCTGCAGTTACCGGAACACCTATGCTACCTACAGCCGGTGTATTACCTTTGTCCCTAAAAAATATAAAACGTTCCCAACGGGGTAAATACTCGTTCATATCCTCGGGATTCAGTTTAAAGTGACGTAAAATACCCGGCATAGAAGCACTTTTGCGAGTAATTCTCTCATCTTTTAGTAATTCCTTACCAATGCTCGTCCAAGGATATTGGGTTCCGTTTGCATAACCGACTGATGTTGTGGTACCGTCCGTTAACTTTAACTTTGCCGAACCTTGAATATGTATTAGATATGCATCTAAACGATTGCGGAACCAAAATAACTCTAAACCTTTGAGGGGACTTTTATCCCCCAATAAACCATCTTTACCTTCCAGTTCTAAGCGTTTGGGATGGGGTTGGGGCCATTGTGCAAAATCTGGTGGTAGTCTATATAACGGATATTTATAAACAGATGTTCGCTGACGACTTGCTTCATATATCGGTTCGTAGTAGGAGGTAAACTTAACTGTTCCTTGACCGTCATTGCCGATAGATTTATAAAATTCAAATTCCCGACGAACAGCATCTTGTAACTGTGTGGGAGTTTTGGACTTTAGTAGTAGTTGGCGAAAACGTAATAAACTTCGACGTACCCGTTCGAGGGTAATTCCTTCTATAGGATAATCAGCATAAACCCTAGCCGCTGTAGGAGTTTTGAGATAGCGCAAACTGTGGTCGATAGACCTTACCATAGACCAGCGATCGGCAGTTTTGCCAAATCTACCCCAAAATAATTGAGAATCCCAACCCAAGCAAGCATGTCGGGGACTGCATTCAAAATCCATATCCATTGGCTTGAGGGCTGGTGGTGGTGTTTCTAGTTTGCTTGGTATTTGGGGTGACAACTCCTGTGACTGACTCGGTACTGGTAATGAACGCGGTAATCTCCTGGGTAGCCGGACCTGTGCGGATGCCGAAAAAACAGGGGTTACAAGAGTAATTCCCAGACTCAAAGAAACCAAAGCAAACATTTTTTTCATAGATTTTTTATGGAAATTATGTAAATCTTTCTACACTAGAACTAAATACTGGTTCTACTCGCAACCCTAATACTCGGGATGGACGTATAACCATATACTCTCCCTGAATATTTTTGATCGGCACGCTGATAAAGTCGTTGGAAGCTGATTTTGGCACAAGCTCCCCACTGTACCACTTTTGAAATTCCTGAATTGTGGGAAAACGGACCTCTTCTTTATGTCCGCCTTCAAGTATCACGTGCACTAAGTATTCACTAGGTTTTCTAGGCATAAGGTTGAATTATTTGAAACATATCAACCCATTGTTAACTACGTTACCCCGGAATGGGAAGAGGTAATAAAAAGCGCAAGGCAAAAAAATGCCACTAATGATTTTTTCCTTGTCAGTTGCTTATGACGCTTCTGATACTCATTGCAGTTCCCAACTACTGAAAAAGAATAAATTGCAGAAGAATAAATTGCAGAAGAATAAATTACAGAAGAATAAATTATCAAAGCATATAATGACTGAGCACCCAGTTGAGTATTTACTCGATTATGGTTGTTCGAGGGAGTCCGGCTGGGTGTAAGCTTGTACAAAGTTAAATTGAATTCGTCATAAACAACGCCTTATGTCGATCATTGCTCTGAGAGGGTGGTATCTTCAAGACTATGAGCCAATTCAAGAGTTGGAAAAACGTCCTCCAGATATACGTTTGAGCAAGAAAAGTCTTTTGAAATCAGGGTTGAGAGCAGACTTTTTGGAAGATAGCCAGGAAATCAAAAAATCAACTTGGTTCTGGCGTTATCTGGATGGAGAAAATATAGAATTCTACATTGAGGGTAGTGGTAGTTATTGCGTATCTAATATTGATTTGATTAGTCACGAAATTTATTTTACTAAGCAATCGGTCTTATCACAGTTAGAACCAATTATTTTCTACTCCTCGCAAAATGAGTTTGAAGCAGCAGCTGACTCGCTACGAGATGGATTACTTAAAAGTCTAGAAAAACTGAACTTGCGATCGCGTCTACCAATTTCTTTGGTGGAATCGTCTCGACCAAAAGATAACCCTACAAGACTTAACCGAACGAAGTTACGAAAAATCCGGAAAAGTTTGCTATTTATTGCTGATGTTACGCCAATTACAAAGTTAGAAAAACAGGAAAAAATTCAATTAATTCCTAGCCCTAATGTTTGTATAGAAATTGGTTATGCCATTCAAAGCAAACGTATCGAACAAATCTTGATAGTTCAAATGCAACGTCCAGAATTTCCAGGACAAATTCCATTTGATTTACCCCAAACTCAGATTCTACAGTTTAAAAATAGTAAGGAATTAAATAAAACTTTGCCAGAAGCAATAGAAACACAATTAATGCGATTTAAGTTATTTTCTTAACACAAATTTAGTTCTTGATAGGTCGTATTAATTACCGATGTTAGGACGCAATATATTATCCCAAAGCTGTACTTAGTGCTATCAGGAATTGACTTATGACTCAAAATCAAAGTCCTAACACCAATAATCGAAAATATGCATATAGATAGATGTAAAATCGGGAGTTACGTAAAATATAATACAGGTGAAAGAGGGTAGAAATTTACCAAAAACACTTTAGTTTACGGCGATAGATAGATGCGGTAACAAAGATATTTGATGTCACTCGCTAATCGCTTGCCTCGACGGAATGCAGATCCTTTCCCCTCGAGAATTATAATTGCCCGAACAGTATGCGCCCTAGGGTTCGCTTTTAGCTATTTAGGATGTATAAATAAATGATTTGGGTATTCAAGTGTAAGTTTGTGATTTGAAATTTATAATCTTAAGTTTATGATTTGAAATTTATAATCTTAAGTTTGTGATTTGAAATTTATAATCTTAGTTTTGTACTCTTAAATTTTTAATTTTAAGTATTTAATCTTAATTTTGTATTCTTAAATTTGTAAAGTGAAATTTGTAAAGTGAAGTTTGTAAGGTGAAGTTTTTAATTTGAAGCTTGATTTGAAGTTTAAATTATTCCAAGTGATTGGAGGGCGATTATGATGACAATAAAACAGGATATAGCACTTTGTTTTATTTTGTCCGGCATCTCGCTGTGGCTATCCGTTGTCGCCTCCAAGAGTAAGCTTACTGTTGATGGGGGATTATGGGACACCCAAAGAAGGCGGACAATAGGGGAAAAGCTTTACTTATCTTTACTTAAGGTTTCTTACTCGCAGTTATTGTTGAGAAAGATTGCCAGATTTTCTGCTTGTGGGGTTTTAATAATAGCTTCATTTTCCATGATTCAATATCTGTTAGCTCTGACTAAAAATATTGATTTGCCATGGGATAAGAGTTTTCAAGTTTCATCGACCATGGAACTAACATCGGCATTAAATTTTACACTCGTTGGAATTGCTTTAGAGCTTTTAAGTAGAAGAAATCTAAGTAAAAAGAATCGAGATCAAAATTCTTGGTACGTCCAAATTTTGGCATTGCTCGCAACAATAGTTTCTTTTTTGGTATTAGTTAGCTATGCATATCAAGTTAAAAGGCTTGATGGCACCGTTGCTTATGCTTCTATGGCATTAGGTACGGCAGTTGGCTTTGCAGTCCTTTGTGCTGGTATTCTCTCAGCCCGTGCAGATTTAGGGATAATGCGGTTAATTACTCAAAACACCGATGAAAGCTCCCTTATACGTAGATTAATAGTGCTTACCGCAGTCATTCCGGTTGGTACTGGGTGGTTAATTCTGAAGGGTTACCACACCAATAGGTATGAGGCAGAGTTCGCCATATCCTTATTTGTTGTCACGATCGTATTAGTATTTACTCTATTGATTTGGCAATGTGCAACCCACATCGAAAGAATAATTCATCAACGCGATCGACCCGCAGGACTGGTGCAAAGCGAACAAGAAAATGAAGCAAAACTCAAAACTTTGGTTGGTGCAAACATTATGGGTATTTTGTTTAGCGATAGTAATGGCGCTATCGAGCAAGCCAATACAGAGTTTCTGCGGATAATTGGTTATAAGCGTTCCGATATAAGTGCAGGTACAATTAATTGGCAAAAACTCACACCGCCAGAATATTTACATTTAGATCGACAAAGGTTAATCGAAGCAAGGGATAAAGGTGTTTGTACGCCTTATGAGAAAGAATTTATTCGCAAAGATGGAACTCATATACCTGTTCTAATTAATCATGTACGACAGGGTACGAGTCAAAATAAATTTGTAACTTTTGTCTTAGATTTGAGCGAGAAAAAAAAGGCTCAAGCAACTTTAAAGCATAGGCAAAAATGGTTAGAAGATTTATTAAATTTAACCCCAATACCTTTGTTATTAATAGAACCTAAAACAGCAAAAATACTTTTTGCTAATCAATCAGCAGAAAAATTTGCTTATAATGGATTTTTTAACTTTAATTTAAATTCTAAAAATACAAGTGAATATTACTTTACTGATATATTTGGAAATTCTATTCCTCCAGAAGAAACACCAGGATTCAAAATAGTTAACGGCAAGAAATTAGATGGTTTGGAAATTAATTGGCATACGCCGGAATATACTCAATCATTGATGATTTATGCAGATACTTTACCTGCTATAGAGGGTTACAATTCTACAGGAGTAGTATTTATTCAAGATATTACTGAGTTTAAACAGACAGAAAAAGCATTATCCTTAGATGACCAAAAACTTAAAGTTTTAGCAGAAACTAGCAGTAATTTATTATTTAAGCAAGAGCCAAAAGAATTTATCAATCGATTATTCTTTAAGTTGACTCAATTTATAGATTTAAATGCTTACTTTTATTATGTAGTTGATGATAAATCTCAGGTATTACGCTTACTGTCTCATAGTGGTATTAGTACAGAGATAGCAGAGGGAATTGATAAGCTACCGATAGATGAAGGAATTTATGGTACAGTAGCAGCAGAACGCGAGGCTATTGTCTTAGATTATCTGCAAATATCAACAGAAACACAAACAGAAGAACTGCGAAAAATAGGTATTAAGTCTGGTTATATTTATCCTTTAATCATCCAAAATAAGTTACTAGGAATCCTCGTATTAAGTAGTTATAGTTGCTCAAATTTTCAGCCAGATGAGTTAGTAATGATGCAAACCGTGTGCGACCAAATTACTGTTGCAATGGAGCGTCTACAATTAATAAATTCTCATCAACAGCAAATCGAACAACTAAAAGCCACCAACCGCTTTAAAGATGATTTTTTAGCTGTTCTTTCCCATGAGTTGCGATCGCCTCTTAACGCTATTCTTGGTTGGGCACAATTGTTACGTTCCCGACAACACTTAGACCCCAAGAAAAAAGCACAAGCCCTAGAAATCATTGAGCGCAATGCTAAAACTCAAACACAACTTGTTGAAGATTTACTTGATGTTTCTCGGGCTCTCAGGGGTAAACTATGTTTACGAGTAGAGAATTGTAATTTAGTTGTCATCATTCAAAGAGTAGTCCAAACCCTAAGTGTTGCTGCTCAAGCAAAGAAAATTCAGGTCAAAACTATACTGGAAGATGATATCAGAACAATTCCAGGAGATTCGGATCGTTTAGAACAAATAATTTGGAATTTACTTTCCAATGCCATCAAGTTTACCCCTCAAGGTGGTAAGGTGACGATCAAGCTTTCACAAATTACAGCTTCTGAGTCTTTGGTAATGGGGCAAAAAAATGTCCAAATTCACCAGGAAGAAGAATTACCAGTTACTGAATATATCCAAATTCAAGTTATCGATACGGGTATTGGAATTAGTCCCGAGCGACTTCCCCACATCTTCGAGCTTTTTTATCAAGGTGATATCTCCATTAGTAGGTCTTACGGAGGTTTAGGGTTAGGTTTAGCAATCGTTCGCCATCTAGTAGAGTTACATGGTGGTATTATCGATGTTGAAAGTCGCAGTAAGATAAAGGGGACAATCTTCAGCGTAAAATTGCCATTACTGCCAAGAAAAAAAGAGCAAGTTAACAAGCGGGATAAATATATTACTGATAGATCGTTAGCAGTTCCCCACTCCAAATCTTCGTTCGTCTCTTCTTCCCTAAAAGAACTGAAAGTTCTGGTAGTGGATAGCGAATCTGAGAGTCGTGAATTGATTTACGCTATCCTCAGAAAATCTCAAGCGATCGTGAGAACTGTAGATTCAGTTTCAGAGGCTGTGGAAATTTTAAGCCATTGGCAAGCAGACGTCCTGCTTAGTGACATTAAAATGATAGACGGAGATGGTTTTACCTTGCTCCAAAAATTACGTGATCGCAAATTGACTGGTAATGATTTTCCTGAAGGTCCCGTAGTTTCAAATATACCAGCAGCAGCTTTAACTATGTCTTGTAAAACTGAAGACAGAATTCGCGCTCTTGAAGAAGGTTATCAGCTACATCTACCGAAACCTGTAAACCCCACTGAACTAGCTATGGTTGTAGCAAATTTATCTCAAAGAGTAAAAAATAAATAATATAAACGCTGCATGCAAGCTATTAGAATAGCGTGTCCGTAGGACGAGGACCAAAAGCTTACAGATTATAGCTTTTAGCAGTGAAAGAGATACAAGTAATCCAAGTGGGTTAGCAACAGTTAGGTAATATTTATTCGTAACTAGTCAAATCTACTTTTATTGAGTAGGTTTATTTGTTGTCATCAACTCAAAAACATGCCTGCATGCTACTTACACCTAATTTTTGCTGTTTACACTTCAAGGATTGAAGATCTGTTTAATATCAAAGTAAAAGTAAATTGACTATGGAGAAAAGTTACAGATTTTTTAACCTGAGAGCTTGACTATTCCTATATTGTTCATCCTTGGAGTATAATGCTTAAAAATTTAAGAACTCAAACAAATGGGGTCGCCAAGAGTTATGTAAGATGCAGCTAGTAGAAAAGCATGTAATTAATAGAAAGCATAAGTTCTGGAAAGATTGTGACTATTTAAGTTTACAGGCAAAACATTTATATAATGCCACTACTTATACCCAACGCCAATACTTTTTTCAAACAGGAAAATACTACAACAGTGTTGATATTTACCACGCCACTAAAAATTTAGAATCATACAGGTATTTACCAACTAAAGTTAGTAAACAAATAGTTAGGAAAGTGTCGGAAACTTGGAAATCTTGGTTATCAGCTTTAAAGGACTTCAAGAAATATCCCCACAAGTATTTAGGTAGACCAAGAATACCAGGTTATAAACATAAAGAACGTGGGAGGTATGTGGTTATTTATCCTTGTGACGCAATATCACAACCTGCCCTAAAAAAAGGCTTAATTAAACTGTCACCTGCGGTGGTGCTAAGAAGCGCCTTTGGCGAACGCGGATCACAAGTTGATATTTGTTTCCCCACTAAAGTAAAAAAAGTAGACCAAGTTCGCATAGTTCCAAAACTTAACTGTTATGTAATCGAGGTAATCTACACCTACGCTCCAATAGAATTAAAGCAATCCCCATGGGTAGCTGGTATTGATTTGGGATTGACAAATTTGATGGCTATAACTTCAAATCAACCAGGTTTAAAACCTTTGTTGGTTAACGGTAGACCATTGAAAAGTATCAATCAATTTTTCAATAAAAAATTGGCAAATGCCCAATCTAAAGAAGCTTGGAGACAAATTAAACAGTTAAATTACAAACGTGATAATAGAGTTAATAATTACTTACACACAGCTAGTCGTAGAGCAATTAACTGGTGCTTGAAAAACAATATTTCAACTTTGATTATTGGTAATAATCAAGGTTGGAAACAAAATATCAGTATTGGTAGGCTTAATAACCAGCAGTTCACTCAAATCCCTCACTCCAGATTAATCAATTTAATAACTTATAAGGCTAAATTATCTGGAATTGAAGTTATTGTCACTGAGGAAAGTTACACCAGTAAAGCTAGTGCTATAGATGGAGACAAGCTGCCAAAATATAGTCCAGATACTAAATATAAATTTAGTGGTAAACGCATTAAAAGAGGACTATATCAAACTGCCACTGGTAAGCTAATCAATGCAGATACTAATGGCAGTATGAATATTATTCGTAAAGTAATTCCCGATATTTTTAAGGGAATAGAGGGATTGCCGTTTATCCCTGTAGCTCTAGACCTTTGGACGCCGGCTACAAACATAGAAGACTATCATTGATCACTTTTGAGCAGTTTTGTATAGATTTCTGTGAACGGTGCAAGCATAATTCCAGAAGTAATGGCTGGTTTGACAGCAGCTATAGTCAGCGCTAGTCCATGGTGGGGTTATCAAGGTAAAAAGTAAGTGAGGAACAAGTAAGTAGTAGAATCATTAGGTTAAAAAGCAACAAATTACCACTACCATATGACGCTTACGCATCACGCTAGACTGCGCCTAACGGCGTAAGCGGAGCCAGAGGCTTTACCGTTTAGGCTTTATGCTAACACCGCGTTCGCTGCGATCGCAGTACGGAGTAATCATGCTGAAAGTATATTATTTTAACGAGCACCAATTACAACCACTGCACTTCTTTCCTTTCTTCCACTAATCTACGATATACATCTTCAGTTTGTTGAGCGATTTTAAACCAGTTAAACCGTCTTTCTAAATCTTCATAAGCATTATCTATCAGCCATTGCTGATAACCAGGATTTTTCAAAACCTCTAAGATTCCCCAAGCTAAAGAATCTGGATTATTTGTATGAGTGACTATACCTGTTTTGGTGTGTTTCACCACTTCCGGCAAGCCACAGGTATCAGATACGACTACAGGTACGCGAGCTGCAAAACTTTCTAATGCAACAATACCAAATGGTTCATAAAGACTGGGAAACGCAGCACAATCAGCAATTGTCTGAAATTTATCTAAATATTCATCAGTAATAAAACCAGTGAAGTAGCACTTATGAGAAATACCCGAATTCCAAGCTTGTTGCTTGAGGCGATCGGTGTTACCACCACCAATAATCACAAATTTGACGTAACCTCCCATTTGCCATAAAACTTTGGGGGCTGCATCTAATAATACCGATACACCTTTCTCATGAGTCATACGACCGACATAATAAACAATTTTTTCACCATCTTCGGCAAACTGGCGACGAAAATCTTGACGATGAAAGGTTTGTTGGTGTTGTTTCTTTTCCGGGCGAATTCCGTTGTAAATCACATCCATTTTACCCCAAGGGCTATGGAGCGCTCTTTCTACCTCCCGACGCATGTAGTCGGTACAAACAATAATTCGCCAGGCTTCATGGGCTAATGATTTTTCCTTACCGTTAATATAACGTTGAGTTGCTGTGTAAATACCGTTATGACGCCCGGCTTCTGTGGCATGAATTGTTACTAATAAGGGAATTTTAAAATGATATTTGAGAGCAATTGCTGCATCTCCAACAATCCAATCATGGCCATGAATAATATCAAATGGACCTTCTTCGAGAATTACTTTACCACCATGAATACCTATACTCTGGTTCATGTTGTTTACCCAGTGAAAAAAATCATTACCGTGAGCAACTGGAATTCGATGTACTTTGATCCCTTCCACTACCTCGTACATCGGTGCATGACCAAATTCTGGTGTAATTAAATGGACATCGTGTCCCAATTTGACTATTTCTGGGTATAGCTCTGCAACATGACGAGCAATTCCCCCAACAATACGCGGTGGAAACTCCCAAGTGAGTACTAGTATTTTCATATATTTCTTATCCCCTAACTTTCAAGACCTCTCATTTCCAATCCGAACCAAGAATTTTTCCAGACAAGTTCAAAATTCCAGACAAGTTCAAAATTCCAGACAAGTTCAAAATTCCAGACAATTTCAAAACAAGGTCAATACAAACTGAAACAAGATTAGTTGCAAAGCTTGACCTAGAAGTACAGAGCCTTTTCTACAAGTATTTTCGATAGCTTGTAGTAATAATCACGGCATGCTTCGCCAAACACGGAAATATAAAACCTAAAGTTTTAGGCTAGCGCTGAAGTTGTACTAATATTCGTAAGTAAAACCTCTTCCTAAACTCCCCAACCCCCCTAATCTTCCAGAAGGCTAACCCCCTTCTAACCTCCCCAAAGCTAACCCATCCTGACCTCCCCTTAGCGGAAGCGATACCTCAGCATTAGGGGAGGAATGAAGAGAATGGAAAGTCTAAATTATTTAATTTCTACAAAAGCATTTTCTTCCCGTGAGTAAGTAATCTTGCATAACTAAAAGTAGTTTTAACACTACTAAAAGTAATATTCTACTTTTCATGATGAAAAATTTGAGTCAGGAGTAAAAAATGACAAGTATAGAGAGATAGTTATAATACGTCTCATTTGTTACTTTGTTATGGCTGACTCTATAAAACCTTAGTACTTGTAATTCTGGGGCTATGTAAACTTTATCGATTTTATTCAGGCTTTGTTTAGTTGCAAAATTTTATAGAGACTTAGTATGGTAAGTCTTTACAAGATTTTACTAATACTTGATCGCATTAATCTTGCTTGATAAGGTAAGGTTCGTAGTAGTGCTTTAGCACCGTAATGCTAAGGCTTTAATGGGTTAAAGCCCAACTACAAACTCCTCAAAAGTAATGGAATAAAGCACTAGCAACTTGCGTTATCAGACCGATAGTTTTTGGCGAAAATCATTCCAAGCAACGCGTGCTTGCTCGTTATCTACGGTAGCTTTTTTCAGTAAAATAACACCGTCTTCAAAACCAATTACCCCGTATTCCCGATCCGTCGTTACTTGATCGATAAGTTTAACTATTCTTTCTAGCTGATGGCGATCGCCTTTAAATGCTACTTGATATTTCTGCAGTCGCCCAATATCGGCTATGGCATAATCAACCTGTATCACTTTTCGCTCATCGTTTTCCAGTTTGAGCATGGGTAAGCGGAGAATTTCTCGACGACTGGAAAGATGAGGAACAATATAAGTTGTAGCAGAAACGCTCGCTTCTGCAGGAATTTGCGCTATCAAAGGACGCATAGCAGCTACATGACGCCATTGTTCTGGTAAAGATACGTACACCCAAGGTTTAATTGAGTCGGGGATAACAAAATAAAATGTTTGGTTGGGGTTAGACGTAAAACTAAAAAATATGGATAAAGAAATACAAGCAACCCAAAAACGACGAAACAATGGTTGTTTAAATTTATTGGGATGTTTTGACCACCAAATAATTGCACCATAAAATAAACCAGGAACCACGCTCAAAGCGTAACGAATAGTAATTGCTAATACTGACTGACCCTTACCCAAAAATAGTTTTAGTAATGGAAAACCAGCGATCGCCCAAGCAGGTGGAGAAATTGCAGGGATAAAAGCTAAGGGTAACCATTGACCGAGCAAGTATCTAATAGTTCTGTCAACTGGAGTAACTAGTTCTACAATTAATCGCCAAGGATTACTAACCATTCCCCAGATAATATCTAGAGTTGATGCTTCTTGAGCGTCGGTATACTGTCCAAACCTTTCCAACATGAACCGTTTGGAAATATCCTCGGAAAATATTGGCATAATTGCATTGGTCAGCAATACCATATAACCAAAACTAAGGGTGCAAACAGCTAGTCCAGCGCGAGGGAAGCGTTTGCTCAAAACCATGTAAACCCCAACACCAAATAAACTCACCCCAGCATCTTCCCGCACAGCCAAAATTAAAATTGCTAGCAGCCAAAATAACCACCAACAACGCTTTTCCATCGCTAGCAGTAGGCTAAAAATAAATAGAGGAATCTGGCTAATATCATGGAAATTACACAAGGTCGGACCAATTACTGCATTTGCAGCATAGTAACTAGCAGTAATCATTCCCGCTAATGGTGGTTCCAAATATTCCCGCGCCAAAAAATATAAAACCACACCCCCAGCAGTAATTAACACAACTAGTAATACTGCTAAAGTTGCTGCTGTGGGAAATAACGCATAAATTGGCCACCATATCAATAAAGCTGGGGTAAAATGTTGTCCAAGACGGTGGTAGTAAACCTTTGCGATTTCCCCAGCATGGACAACATTAGTGGAAAGACTTGAAGAGAGAGAACTCTGAAAAAAGCGACCGTGAAGATTATTCCAAAAAACCTGATTAAAAATTCCCTGATCGAAAGAAGCATAAAAACTGAAATAACGATGCACTGTCAAAATTAAACAGATAATGAAAAATGCGATCGTTGTAACCACCGCGAGTCTCAAACCCGGTGTTTTTTGCCATTTCAACAACATCACTCACACTCACATTTTTATAGCGATCTTGGATTATACAGATTTCATTCGTTAGTAACTATAGAACAGCGCGACAGTTTTTAGTATGACAATTTTGGCGCGCGGAGAAATAGACAAAAAAACAAACAAGCACTTACTGGATAATATATTTAATATTCAACCTTAAGATTCAAGATTTTGTTAAATCAAAATTTATCCGAATCGATATCCGATAAAAATACACATTAAAGCAATAGGCGACTTTGACTATACACACCAAAGTCACTAAATTGCAAGCTTGGCTTTCAAACTTATCTTTACAAACCTATAAAATATCAAACTTATAAAATATCTCTTTAGAAGTGAATTATTTACAAAATAAATTCAACTTCAATAGAATAAAACTATAAGCTTATTTATATAAAATTGAAAATCTATAGCAAGTTTTATTTTTGATGAATTTTCTCCAAATCATCAAGTGAAAATGTGATATTTAAGAGTAAATATTACTTTTTTACTCTCGTTATATTATTGATTATTTACTCAGCTATTTAATTTATCTTAATCCTAAAATTAATGCAAATATCTCTAAAAAATCTGGTTGAGTAATACTTATCTATTAAGTATGTAGATTCTAACTGATTCTAGGTTTTTACCAACTTCTTGAATTAATTCTTCTGCGACACTTAACTCTTTTAGGGTTGCAACTAGATGTTCAAATACAAAATCAAAATGTTCGTCTTTCAATCCACATTGTTCGACTAATTTATGGTGTGCAGTCCGTAGTGAACGACCTCTATAGTAGGCACTACCACCAAATGCAAACATTAGAAAAGCTGCCTGGTTTTCCCGCTGTTTCTTCATATCTACCCCAGCAAAAAAATGATTGATTCGTTTATCTCCCATAATTTTAAGATAGAATTTATCTACTGTAGCTTCGACTGCTGCTTCACCACCAATTCGCTCAAATAGTGTACTCATATTATTAGTCAGTTTTGCAAACTCGCAACAAACACAAACGAATCAATCTATTTTACTATTTTTTATTTGGGTATACTATGTTTTTTTTATTAACAGTTATTAACTCGATGATGAAACTCTAAAGCACAAATAATTAATCAGTAAAAACAGCAAAATTTGCTAATTTATAATAAATAAAGCCATTTTCCACCTTTTCAGTACTATGAAAATTTTAAGCGGATAAAATACTTCAAGCATCGACAGGCTGAAAACTTCATCTGACTATTATTTACCTTACTGGGGATACTAATACTCCAAAGAAAATTTTTAGCTAAAATACTTTCTATGAATCATACTAATACATTTTTAATATGATTCAGTCGAAAAAATATAAATTAAATTTTTACGTGTACCTTTCAGCATAAATTCTGAATATTAGCAAATACTTTAAAAATCTACTCATAGATTTATTTTTTATATATAGCAAATAACAAGATATGTTTCTGGTAGCTAGAAAATATCTGCTAATTATGCGTCATCTATCATCATCAATATTTTTTATTTCTTGATAGGTATAGACTTTGACTTATTTGCATAGATAGAATTAAGTGCATGGAAAGAAAAAGCAGTAATTATCGCTAAATAAGTATAAAATAGACATAGTATCGTTGTTTCACTAATTAATTTGACAACTAAGTCTCCAGAAAGTCTCACCTTTATAAGTTAGTGGTTTGGAGAAGTTTGCCACTATCCTACCTAGAAATTTTGGCGTTCATTTTTATCAAAAAAAAATTGATTCATATGTCAAAAGGTAATAGAACTGTAATTTCTATAACTTTAAGAGGCGCTTTATGTTTACAACAGCAATTGTTGTATTAGTTTTTTCTGCGATTCAATCCTTATTTGGAATGGGATTGCTAGTATTTGGTACTCCCACCATGTTGCTATTAGGGAATGACTTTTCATTTACTTTAGCCACTCTTTTACCTCCATCAATTACCATCAGTTCTTTGCAATTGTTTAAAGACCGCGACAACATAGATCGGAAAATGGCAATGAACTTTATAATATTTTGTCTTCCCTTTGTTGTCCTATCTTTAAGTTATTATTTGTACGCGCAGGTCAAGCTAAAACTAGAATTTGGGATTGCGATTTTCCTGATTCTTTCTTTACTACTTAGAACAGTACCTTCCTTTGAAAAAAAGATGCAGGAAGTAGTTTTGAAATTCCAAAAACCATTTTTGGTTATCATGGGGGTCGTACATGGTTTTACTAATATGGGTGGAGCATTACTTTCTGTTTTTTCCAGCAGTCAGTATACCAGTAAAGAAAAAGTTCTTAATTGTGTAGCTTTTTGTTATTTATTTTTTGCAACTATTCAAATCATTGTCCTGGCAATATTTCAGCCAGAAGTTTTTTCCATTGATATATTATTACTTTCTCTGGCTGCTGCCACTATCTACTTAACTTTAGGAAAATTTTTGTTTACCAATACCTCCCAAAACTTTTATAAAAATTTATTTTCTGGATTTATGTTAATCTACGCCATACTATTAGTAATCAAAGGTTTAGGATTAATGCCTTATAAATAAATATTAATGCTGCGCGGAAGTCATTAGCATAGCGTGTCCGTAGGACATAAGTAAAAAGTCAAAACTTAGAAGTATTTTATTATTTAGTTCTTAGGCTTGATGAATGCTTACTTTACTTTCACCAACCTGTCATATATCGGGGGAATGAGAAGGAAAAATTTAGATTCGAAAGAAGATTTAACAAATTTATTTATTATCTACAATAATTCATTTTCTTCTTTAACCTACCTATTCTCCATTCCCCCATTAGCAATTCTCAATTACCAACTAGCAATCATTAATTACCAATTACCAATTACCAATTAAACGACCCTGGTAACTTGTTTCCCTAAATCTTGAAACATTGGAGTACTAAGATAACGCTCCCCAAAGGATGGTTGAACCACAACAATCAAACGTCCAGCATTTTCCGGACGCTGAGCTATTTTAATCGCTGCACATAAAGCAGCACCAGAAGAAATACCAGATAACAAACCTTCTTCTCGCGCTAGACGTCTACCCATAATCATTGCTTCTTCATCACTAACAGTGACTACTTCATCAATCAAATCTTGACGCAGCACTTCTGGAACAAATCCAGCACCAATACCTTGAATTTTGTGTGGTCCCGGTTGTCCACCGGAAAGCACTGGGCTATTTGTTGGTTCAACTGCAATAACTTTAAAAGTACTTTTACGTTTTTTGAGTACTTCTGCAACTCCGGTAATTGTACCACCGGTACCGACACCCGCAACAAGAAAGTCTACTTCGCCGTCTGTATCGCTCCAAATTTCTTCTGCGGTGGTTTCACGATGAATTTTTGGGTTTGCAGGGTTGCGGAATTGTTGCAAAATAAAAGCATTGTCCGTCTTTTCGGCGATTTCTTTAGCTTTATCAATTGCACCGCGCATCCCTTCACTAGCTGGTGTTAATTCTAAATCTGCTCCATAAGCACGCAACATCGCTCGTCTTTCCATGCTCATACTTTCTGGCATTGTCAAAATTAAACGATAACCTCGTGCTGCTGCAACCATCGCGAGTCCAATTCCGGTATTTCCAGATGTTGGTTCGACTAAAGTATTTTTTCCTGGTTCGATTAAACCTTCTGCTTCTGCAGCGTTAATCATGCTCGCAGCAATTCTATCTTTGACGGAAGCTGCAGGATTCATACCTTCAAGTTTAATAACAATTCTGGCGACGCATCCTTCACTTTGAGGAATTTTTCCTAACTCAACCAAAGGAGTTTTTCCAATTAGTTCTGTTACGTCTTTAGCAATGCGCATTTTTAGAACCCCTTAAATTATAGATTTAATAATCTAACTAATGTTCAAACGATTTTTATTTCATATCATTTTTTACATTACAGCAATTTCTACCAATAATAGAACATCCACAAGTAAGGATTACGTATAGTTTTTGAACATCTAAATTGCTTAACAGTTAACTCTTAACATTTAATCTAAAATAGAAAGTACTTTCAATGCATATAAAATTTGCGAGACTTCTCAGATGTATTGAATTTAATATTTTGATTTACACTATTTTTACTTCCAATATTTTTCATCTTTAATACTATAATTTGGCCGGAATATAAAAATAGATGTTGTATAAAGAATCAGACAAGCTGACATAGTTCAATATTTTTCGTAAAACTTTAGACATTTTTACTAATGATAGAGTGTACATTCACAACTTTAATTCATGTAATGAGTACAGGTGATTTACGAAGATAAGAGGGTCGTAAGTACTTAAATAGCATAAGTTAGGTCTATTCAACTTGAGTACAGTAATTCTCAAACCACTATCCCAAAAGACTAGTTCCATAGCGATAAATTACTAGTACCCATACCCGATAGTTTTTTTTGCTGGTTATTTGGTGAGAGTTCCAAACTTTGAGTACAGATTTAATTAATTTAATAATCTTAATCTGCCAACTGTAAAAAATTGTATTGTCAGGCAGCTGATATAAAAACGGTAGGATTTACGCAGAGATTCCCCTCTACCCCCCTTTACGGGGGGGATTTCTTAATTCTCTTCTAAAGTTAAGTTAAATCCTTACAGGCATGGTTTAAAGCTTATTTATATCTAAGAAGTCATATATGTTATTGACTAACATACCATTTTTTTTAAAAATATAATTATTGTATATTGAATAGCAAGTATGGGCAGCAAGAAGCAGTATTTTAATTTAATTAATTCTTGTTGTATTCGTATATTTCCAGAGATTATATTTCAAGGGAAAATATTACTCATAATATTACTCGCTACTATCAAACCTATGAGTAAAAATACTTTGGGGTAAGCTCATAATGAAATGTAATATTTTACAACCTATCAAGGTTGCATTTATCAGTTTTGTGGTATGTATGCCAGGATTGTTAGTATTTTCTGTAGTTTGGCAACAACATCTCAAACTTATTGCGAGTAATAGTTTACTTTGCAGTAATACTAATCTTCTAGAAAAGGTATTCATGTGCTCGCAATATGCTCAATTTATTAATATTTTAGGATTAGTATTTGGATTTTCCCTACTTTTTTTAGGGGTATTAGTATTTTTAGTTGATGGATATTTAGAATACCGCGCAACTGAACGACAGAAAATAATTGAAAAATTAGAGAGAATTTACCACAGTCATTATTAAGTTACTAATGTACATTTTCAAAAATGTAGAAATAGGATAATCAGTCATAATCACGATTATTTATCTGGTCAATTACTTCATGTAAATTTTGACCCGATAGTACTATAATCTCCCAAAAAAAATGACACAAGAAAATCCCAATCTACAGATACCAGCAGAACGTCAGAACGAATATTTTCAATTAATCGATAAATTACTTAAGGCTCCTAATGGTGAAGAACCAGAAGTCTTGCAAGCTAATTCAGGATTAATTGATGCTGATTTTATTCGTACAGCCCTAAGAGTTGCAACAATATTTGCTCATGAGGGTAACCAAGAAGGAGCAAAATTCTTAATTCATGTTGCTCGCGAACTCTCCAAAGAACTGGGGTTATATCCCGATATTTCTGAAGGTTCTAAAAAAGGTAATTAGTAATGCTATTAAATTCAACTGACGCAGCGAAAATAGCATTAGAGTTTCTGATGTCTGAGTGGAGTATCCCAGAAAAATATCAGGGATGGTTTACCATATTTAGTTCTCGTCTTTTGGGTGTTAGTTGGTATGTTGTCGAGCTTGGAATAGAAGGTTTGCCAGACAGATGGCACTTGCAAGTATATGATAATGGAGAATGTGACCCAAGCTATACATTTAATTCTCCTATACCTGTCACGGAAAATAATACAGACCTTGAAAGCTTACCTGAATTAATTGCGCAAATGTTAGCAGCAGAACGCAATATGCGATAGTTTACAGTGGCTTGAAATTAGGTAAGATATCAAATTTTTCAGTTTGGGAAATAGAGAACAGGGAACAGGGAATAGACAAGAAAATGAAGTATACTTCAGTTCTTCGATGCATAATGATATTTGGAGCTTTAATAAGTACTTCATGTTTATTGTGAATAAGCCTTGTACCTGAATTTCTCTACACAGCTTTTTTTAGTTACTTTATATTTATATCGGAATAATTAAAGAAATATTTGTGATATTTCTCGTCACTGCTATGAAGGTAAGAATAATAAAATTAGGACTTACGCATCGTACAAATTTACTACTCTAAATGAACGAAAATACGTTGTTTCAGACTATTGTCAATAATTCCATAATTAAAGTAATTGCATAAAAGGTATCGGAAAATTGATGTTTAATACCTCAAATACATACCTCATATTTTCCTCATTCTGTCAATGCGTAAGTCCTAAAAATTATAAAAATTATAGATATATTAATTTTGGGTAGGTGCATTGATAGAGGTGACCTAATTCCCGGAAGAATAACTAACCCCCTCCTAGCCTAACTAACGCCCTTCTAGCCTCCCTAAGAATAACTAACCCCCTCCTAACCTCCCCCGAGGGAGGAATTTTATACAATTTTAAAATTTATAAAAGTTATTTTTATATTTCTAAAAAATTGCTTTTATTTCTGAATAAACTTATTGAATAAACTTATTGAATAAATCTAGGATCTTTCAAACTATGTGTTTATTTTATCTCAAGCTGTAAAGCCTTAAATATAACTTTTATTTTGTAGAATACTCTTTATATAGGCTTGCTGACAAAGTGTAAAAAATATCAATACAAAATTATATTATTCCCATTAAACTATGACCATTATCCATCAAAATATAAAACATAAAATAAGAATAAATAATAGGATATATTAGTTTTTATTGTGAGCGAATAATTAAATATTGAGAAGCAACTATTTAATAAAAAATTTAGAAAAAAATAAGCATAAAAACATATTTAATTGTAGATAATTCAAGATAATAATATGCTATATTAATATTGTGATAGGCGCTACATAAAGATGTTTTGTAATGATTAAAGAAGACATCCTAGCCAAAGAATTCACAAGGCTTGTCGATCTGTATTATCCAAAAATTGGTAAGTTACTAGATGGCTGCTATGTGAAAGTAATAACTAGTTATTGGGGCAGACCAAAAAAACGTCTGCGATATATAGGGATTTATTGTTGTGAGGAAATGTTGCCCTATATAGAAACAAAAAAGAATATTTTCAGAGAAATCGCAGAAAATATGGGATTAGCTCAGGTAGTTTTTTTAAATTCTTCCCGCCTCTTGCGAGATCCAATGTCAAAATTAAAACATGCAGATCCGCGTTTGTGGTTCGATTTGCATTTGCTTGAAGTCTAAAAAAACGGCGATCGCAAATAATGAAAACCGGAATTTTCTGTAACTACGAAAATTATCATCAGGATACCCGTCGTGCCATAGAGGAGCAGGTGTCGCTGGTAAAATATGCCCAAACTCTAGATTTTGAAGAAGCTTGGGTTGCAGAACGTCATTTCAATGACTTTAATCTCAGTCCTTCGATTTTGGTGCTATTGGCTCATTTGGCGGGGATGACATCGACTATCCGGTTAGGCTCAGCAGCAGTGTTGCTAGCGTTTCATAACCCTATTCGTGTCGCCGAAGATCTCGCTACCCTTGATAATTTATCTCAAGGAAGATTAGCCCTCGGTATTGCTAAAGGTGGACCTTTCCCTGAGCAGTATAAACATTTTGCCACGGATATGAGTGAATCTCGTACCAAAGCATTAGAAGCAATGGCGTTGGTTCATAAACTTTTATATGAAACTGAAGTAACCTTTAATGGGCAATATTATCAATGCGATCGAGTAACGGTTCATCCAAAACCCGTACAAAAACCAATTCCGACCTATATAGCTAGCGGAGACGATCGAGCAATTACTTTTGCTGCAAAGTATTCTTTTGGTTTGATGGGGGGACCTCCATTTGCATTGGAGAGATTAAAGCAAACCATCGCCAAGTATCGCAGTATTAATTCTAATGGTGTGGAACAATTCATCTTGGCGCGTTTCTTCTTTGTAGCTGAGACTCAAGAGGAAGCATTAACTCAGGCTTTACCTTTTATTCGCTCCTTCAGCAAAAAAATGCAAGCTAATGCTGCTGTAATGCAGCCAAACAACAGGAATCAATCCAAGTTATTCAACCGCAACAATATTTGTTACGACGAGGACTATTTACTTAGTAATTCAATTATTGGTGATGTCTCTCACTGTCGCGACCAAATTAAGAAGCTTAAAGATCAACTGGATCTAGAGACTTTACTGCTTAAACCTTGTTCTGTTAGTTTGCAAAAAAACCTTGAAAGCCTCCAACGCTATAACCAACAGGTACGGACTTATATTTGATTGGGGATTGGGGACTGGGGACTGGGGACTGGGGACTGGAGACTGGGAAAATGATATCTCGTCCAATCCCTATATGACGGTATAGACACAGAGGTGTCTGTGCTTACGTTACGCCCTGCACCTTGCTAACGCTTTGCTAACGCGTCACGCTATGCTAACGCCAATCCCTAATCCCCAATACCTAATCCCTAGTCCTTAACTCTACCAAGGGGTTATTAAGATGGAAAAATCTTTCCTTTCTCCGGACGATCTACCACCAGAGAGTAAGTCTCTCAACGACCAACTATTGCGTCGAGAATTGGAAGAATTCACTTCCAAACTTTTCTTGCAAGCTTGCGATCGCATTACACGAGTTTTACTATCTCATTGTCGTTGGCGAATTGCAATTAAACTATTACCTCTGACTTTGATAATTCACTGTCCAGACATGGAAACTTACTGGTACATACTCAACGATATCCCACAGTTGGGTAATCGTCTTGAAAGATTTACCAATAAGGCTAAAATCCGAGTTTATCCTCCACAAGGTCAAGGAGCACCATTTGAAATCAAAGTGGATGACATTCCACTTTATGGAGATTGGCTTTAGTACCCCTGTGCGGAAATCATTAGCGGAAGCGTGTCTGTAGGATATAAGTCATTAGCATAGAGTGTCCACTGGACATAAGTCAAAATTCAAAAATACTGTTTTTTCTAGTTTTGACCTTTTATAAACAGGTGCTTTATCTCCTCTCCGCCGCGATGTACTAGTTAATTTCTAAGTATTGTTGAGCGTGAGGAGTTTCTAGAGTAACGAGTAAAGAGTAAGAAGTTGGGTGATACGCTGATGGGTTCAGACTTTGATGTGCAGAGCTTATTCATTACTGTGCGCTGTGTACACTTACGTGTCCCGCTAGACCGCGCCGCGAGCGACGAATGCTAACACGCCCTGCTTATGCTGGCATTACTCGTTATCTCAGTTGAGTAGATGTACCTAATGTTACATCCCATATGTCTCAGGAGAGATTTGCTTAGAATCGCTTTAATTTATTATAGGTGTGAGTGTCGTTTTGCAAAGCTTTAATTTTAAAGGCTTTAGGTTTAAGGTTTGTTATTTCCAAGGTTTCAAAGTTCAGGGTTTTAAGTTTCAAGGTTTTAAGTTTCAGGGTTCTAAATTTCAGGATTCTAAATTTCAGGGTTCTAAATGTTAAAGTTCTAAACTGTTAGGTTTTATATCTCAAGGTTTTAATCTAAAAGATTTTCATTTCTGGGGTTTTAAGCCTAAGGGTTCCAACTCCTGACTTCTAACTCCTGACTTCTGACTCCTGACTCCTGACTCCTGACTCCTGACTTCTAACTCCTGACTTCTGACTTCTAACTCCTCACTCCTGCATAAGGCTTTTGTGAGAGAATTTTGAGAAAAAAAAACCCAGTCTGGTGGGACTGGGAAGATGTCTTTGCTGTCCAGGGTTTCCATTCTATTTTAGTTATTTAATTATGCTGTTTGTAGTAGTTTATCTTACATAAATTACGTAGTTATATTAAAGTAAAGCTATATTTATTTAAACTATTCTTGAAGAAAACATTTTTATGTTTCAAAGTGTGTAGATAATGTTGTTTGAAATACTTATTTATGATTAATGGGCAATTGGTAATGGGTAATTGGTAATGGGTAATGGGTAATGAGTAATGAGTAATGAGTAAGAATGAGTAATTTTCTCTTCCCCATCCTCCCACACTCCCCACACTCCCCACACTTTCCACACTTTCCCCAACTCCCCAATTCCCAATTTCCGACCGCTACTCATCTATTTGCCAAGCATCTTTGGTAATTTCTTCATCTAAAATTCTCTTAGGACGGATAATCACAACTATACGCCCAAGTATCGATACTTCTGGCTGTGTTTCAAACCACTGAAAATCAATTTGTGAATTCTCCTCTGTAGAATTTTCTACAGCAAAATAACTATTAGCATCCCATTCTGTTTGGGCGCGATCGATTACTACTAATACTGATTCGGGAGAAGTTTGAGTATCAGTTGGGAGTATATCGCTATTACAAATAATAACTACTGGATCTTGAGAATTTAATATAACTTGCCAACCTGGTAAAGCTACCCAAGTTTGTTCACCACTAGATTTAACTATCCCAAAAACACCTTCCTCTTTAAATGAGGGAACTGCTTGTAATTCTGAAGGGGATAAAGGTAGTTCCCCAGCAACAGCAACTAACCGGGGTAAGTCAGATTCCGACTCCGGACGATACAAAGGTAAATGGGGAGCCGGTTTCTTTGGAACAACGGTAAAATCAGTTAATAATTGTTCTACTTGTTTTCTTGCACTATCTGAAGCTGCAAATTTTAAACCTTTAGCAATCAAACGTGAACGTTCTTGTAAATCTGATTTCTGACGAGCTAATTTCCAACATTGATAAGCAACTGCATCCCCTGGATGTTGGGAAAAACCAGCCGGTAATTTTGGTAAACGAGAAAAATCTTTGATTGCTCTAGCAATTTCCCGTGCTGAATCCATATCGAGCTGGTGATGATGGGTTAATTCAGCCGCTGTTGCTCGCTCTTCTTGGGTAAGCATACGTAATTCATACAATACATCGCTTCCCCTTTCCCAATAGTGCGATTGTACTGCTTCTGATGCGTTCGCTTTTACTATAGAATGATAGACCTGTGCGCCAACAATCACTTGGTTTTGTTGAATTGGTTCAAAACCGGTTGCCTCAAAAATTATTTGGGGACTATAACCTGATTTTTGTAACTTGGCGATTTCTTTGCCCCATTCTACCCAGTTACCTTGTTTTTGCCGCAGTTTTTGCAGCAGTTGTTGAGATTCTGCTTCAGTTAAATTCTCTGAATCTTGGGGATTAGGCGGTAGATTTGTCATAGAACCAATTTACAAGTTTCTTCCAATTTACAAGTTGTTTGGTTTTACTAAAGCTTTGCTGTTTTACGATTACCTGTGAGGCTCAAAGCTTGTAGGACTCAAATGTGTAATCCACATCATTTTCTACTACCGGGTACATTGCAAATATTAAATTTTAATTAAGTAGTGACTAATGACATGCTTATAAAATCGGTTATAAAATATGTAACCAATATCTATAAATAATATGCTGTTATCCGCAGATTCCACTAATATCAATGTAAATCATTACTTTATACTAGTATGGAATATCACAGTAACAGCATAGATAAATAAAGATTTATCTTTATGGATAATTCCCCCCAACTCGATCAAATTAGTCGTCAATTAATGACTTCACCACGACGAAAAAAACAAAAAATACTTGTAGTAGATGATGAGCCGGACAATCTCGATCTACTTTACCGAACTTTTAGACGTGATTTTCAGGTCTTAAAGGCTGATAGTGGTATCAGCGCTTTGGATGTTTTAGCGACAGAAGGAGAGGTTGCTGTTATTATCTCTGACCAAAGAATGCCAGAGATGAAGGGAACTGAATTTTTGAGTAAAACATTACCCCAGTTTCCTGATACTGTCCGGATTATTCTCACTGGTTTTACTGATATTGAAGACTTAGTTGATGCTATTAATGCCGGTCAAGTTTATAAGTATATCACTAAGCCTTGGGATCCGGACGAACTCAAAGCGGTGGTGCAACGTGCTGCGGAAACTTACGATCTACTCAAACAAAGAACGGAAGAATTACGACGTGCAAATGCTCAAATCGGTTTGCTAAAAAGTTTGGTGGAAATTACCAAATCTGCACCTAATGTAGATACAACCCTCGATCCCATTGTCCAGGCTTGCGGAAGAAATTTTGCTGCTGATGGTTGTATTTTGCAACTTGTAGAAGATGGTAAGCTCCTCTCCACTCAAGCTATCTACTCCCAATTAGGAACTTTAAAAAACTGGCTTGATGCCGATCCCTTGGCTGCAGAAGCGATCGCAACTGGAACAATCCAAGTTTGCTCGAATATCGCCAAGGATGAAAAACTCAATCAAGTAGAGCATTATGCTACAACTGGTATCCAAGCTCATTTAATTGTTCCAATTATTCATAAAACCCAAGTTTTAGGCGTTCTTTCCCTGCAGTGGAAAAAGCCCTCCACTTTACCAGACGAGGAACTCAAAATAATCCATATATCAGCCCAACTATTAGCGATTGTTTTCGGTTGTGCTCACGATCGTAAATAATGTAGACGCAAGTAAATCGCGTCTTTCACAGGTTTTATCGCATGTACGATCAAGTTCACTCTATTTTTGACCGCATTGCTCCTGTTTACGACCAACTCAACGATTGGTTGAGTTTGGGACAACATCGGATCTGGAAGGAAATGACGGTTAAATGGAGTCGCGCTAGTTGGGGAAATACTTGTTTAGATTTGTGTTGTGGTAGCGGTGATTTAGCTTTTCGTCTGGCGCGCCGGGTGGGAAAATCGGGAAAGGTCTATGCTGTTGATTTTTCTGCGCAGTTGCTAGGAATTGCTAAACAACGTTACCAATCTCAGTATCCTCAGCCTTCAATTGCTTGGATCGAGGCTGATGTCCTTGATTTACCTTTTGAAGATAATCAATTTGATGCTGCGACCATGGGTTATGGTTTAAGAAATGTAAAGGATATTAGTCTTTGTTTAAAAGAAATTTATCGGGTACTCAAACCGGGTGCGACTGCGGCTATTTTGGATTTTCATCGTCCCGAGAGTCCTTTAATGAGAAGTTTTCAGGAATGGTATCTCAATAATATTGTGGTAAATGTTGCCACAAATATGAATTTAAAGGAAGAATACGCTTATATTAGTCCGAGTTTGGATCGCTTTCCCATTGGGTCGGAGCAGGTAAATTTATCTCTTCAAGTTGGCTTTGAGCAAGCTGTCCACTACCCGATCGCAAATGATTTTATGGGGGTTTTGGTGGTGAGGAAGTGAGTAATGAGTAATGAGTAATGAGTAATGAGTAAGGAGTAGCGATCGCGTAACTTACCTTATCTTTAACCTGTAATAAATTATTTTTTGTAATACCAACTTAGAAAAATAATGCGACAAATAAATTTTTTTACAGACGTTCGATTGAACTTCTCTACCGAGGAATGTGTTGCAATCATTTATTGAATTGGTATAAGTCACTTACTCTCGATTGCTTGCACTATTCTCAACAGACCCAATAAACCACCTAGGAATAAATTCCCAGTCTCATAGATAAGTCTGATAAATCAGACTGGGAAAGAGTTATATTTTGTGGACACGGTATGCTGAGAGTGCGTTTTAACACACGCCGGATTACAGCAAGTTATCAGTTACTTTTTACTTTTTACTTTTTACTTTTTAATTTTTACTTCTTACTCCTTACTCTGTTACAGCGATACGTCAGAACTTTTCCTAAAATAGTGTATGTTCCTGTGCTTTTTTTTTGAGCGCATCTTACGTTTCTAAAAGATCCTGACATATTGTGGATTGGTCTAACATCTGGCTCTATATAACTCCCCCGGTTGCTGGGGGGATTATTGGTTATTTCACTAACGATTTAGCCATAAAAATGCTGTTTCGCCCTTACCGAGCGATTTATATCGGTGGTCGAAGGGTTCCCTTTACTCCCGGTTTAATTCCCCGCAATCAAGAACGGTTGGCGAAAAATATTTCCAACACGATCATGAATTCCCTGCTGACTCCGGATGAAATTCAAAATCTGGCGCGGCGATTATTACAAACGGAACGGGTACAAGCTGCTATTCTTTGGTTGTTAAGAATGGCGCTGGATCAAGTTCAATTAGATAAGGAACAAAAAACAGCCAGAATTGTTGCGGGAATTTTACGGGATTTGTTGGGGGAGTCTGTACCGCGTCTGTTAAAGGTTTTGGCGCGACGTGAAGATTTTTTGGAAGCCCAAATTAACCAGATTTTTGACCAGGTTCTGTTAGAGTTTACCCTGAGTGAGGAACAAGCTGATCGCCTAGCTGATTGGTTGCTTCATGTTGTTTTACCTCCAAATACTATTAGGGTGGCGATCGTTGATTTTTTGACGGATCGCACGATTCAAACCATTGATGACAGCTTTCGGGAAAAAACCAGTGGTACTTATTGGGTAGTTGCAAATTTATTTGGTTTGCGTAATAGTTTGACTCGTTTGCGTACCTATTGTTTGGATGAGAAGGACGCTACAAATAATCGGATTGAGGAATTAGTAGCAGATCTAAAGGTGAAAGGACGTCTGAAGGAATTTTTACAAAATTTATCTTTACAAAATTTACCGGTAGGTACGGTTCGTCAATTACGGAAAACAACGCGCGATACTGTTCGTCAATACCTGCAAACCCGTGGTAGCGATGTTTTAAAGGGGTTTAGCGATTCTCTTAACTGGGAGCATATTGCAGTTTTGTTGGTGAAGCGTCTGAGTAATTCGGAGGTTGTTAATTCTTCTTTAGAAGTTGTCAGCAAAGAGTTAGCTTTAGTTTTAGAAAGATATTTAGAAAGAGATTTAGAAAAAATTGTGATCCAGACAATTCCGATTTTATCCATAGACCAAGTGATTATCGATCGCGTTAAATCAACTTCTCCTGCTGATTTAGAAAATGCGATCGAGGGAATTGTCAAAAATGAGTTGCAAGCAATTGTCACTTTGGGGGGAATTTTAGGTTTGGTGGTTGGATCGATGCAAACTGCTTTATTACTGTTTCGGAATTTTTGATTGGCGATCAGCGATAGCACTGCGTGCCGCCGCAAGCGGCATATGGGGATTGGCGATCGGCGATTAGGTAGTAGTGATAAAGATTTGTCATTGCGACCGGAACGCAGTGTAGGAAAGCAATCTCACAGATTTTGGTTTAGCACCCAGCAATTTGATAGTAATGGATGCGGATTAGTAACGGATGCAATGGATATCTATTTTTCCCTTATCTACAGGAATCAGGAATTAAGTGATAAAGATTTGTCATTGCGACCGGAACGCAGTGTAGGAAAGCAATCTCAGATATTTTGGTTTAGCACCCAGCAATTTGGTTGTAACTGATGGGATGATCCCAAATATTGAAAGATATATTTTGTCATTGCGACCGGAACGCAGTGTAGGGAAGCAATCTCACAGATTTTGGTTTAGCACCTACTAATAACTTGCACCAGTTTCAATAGTTTCAATAACCGCCTTGGAATAAATTCCCAGGCTAATAGACAAACTCTGCTAAAGCAGACTAGGTAAGGCTTACAGTGCAATACAGTTCAGTTAAGGTTTTTTAGTGATGATTTCGGGTCTGTAGAGACGTCGCATGCAACGTCTCTACAGGATTTATCTATTCATAAATCAAATATGATTGCTATATAAACATTAACTAGTTTGGCTTGAGGGTGAGAAAAGCTAGGATAAGCGTAAAAAAAATTGAGCCAAAATGTGATGTTAAGCAAACTCCCTTTGCATCCCTTTACAAAAAGAATAATTTTTTATCACAAAATAAATCTGGTGCCATGTTAACTTGAGGACATACAGCAAACAGAATGCTTAATTATTTTAACTTCTCAAGATTTGCTTTCTGTATCAAAAATTAAGGTGCATCATGGCAGAAAACAAGACACGGCGTGATTTTATTATTACTACCGCAGTCGCTACTGGTAGTGTTGCTGCAGCTATAGTCTTACAAAATGATACTTCTCATGCTGATACTCCCTCAGAAATAACAGCAGAGGTGGGAAGTATTATGGATGATGCAAAATTAGAGCAGTTCAAAGAAGAAATCCGACCAGTTATTGGCAAGATGCTGAATAACCCTGATTTAGCAACTGTTTTGAAAAAATATGATTTAGAAAATGGAGTAGTGGAAATCCCAGTAGCAGTTAGACTAGATAAAATTCAAGGTAGTGTAGCATCTGTTGGAAATAATACTTCAACACTAATAGGGGATTGTTGTATTTATCTTGATTCAAGGACTGGTGATCTTGAATGGCTACCCTGTTAGGCAAATAGTTATTTTACGTTCTCAAGGTCTACTTTTTATATCAACCAAAACCCATAAAACCTCACTCCCTTCCCATCACACTGACATGACGGGGTGAGTTTCGCATCTCTGTACACGAAAAATTCCTGCATATAAATATTTATTGAAATGATATTCCGCCAAATATCACTATATTAATTACTATTTCCCCCACACTGGCTTATTTTTTCTCTTAAACTAATATTTTCTATCACAGACGGATAATACTAAAAACAATAACTAAATCTAAACTTAGCTGATAATTTATAGTGACAATACACTAGTACTAAAATCCCTGTGAAAATGATTTTATCAAACTTTCATGACAGAATTTAAATCGTGCGATTTCAGTTATTTAGAAGTACCAAATGTAGTCTAGGACTCTTGTATATAAAAGCTAAGAGCAATACATTGAATATCGGGTTAACGGCTGGATGCATCTCGAGTAAAGTAAATTTGCTCGTGGTAGATAAATGTATGACTTATTGGTGCATAAGTTAATTATGGTCATACCTATTAATTATTGAAGAGACAAAAAACAATTGAAACCTATTTTTCATAGGTTATCTATTCAACTAATTCAAATAGTATTTGAAGTTGTAATTTGCTTTTACGCATATTTACATTGAGAAAGTATCCTACTTGTTAATAGTAGGTTTATTTTAAGTTGGATATTGTTTTATTTTTGCCTTTTTGCTATTAGCCAATTTTATATAAATTGGTGCGATTTTACGTTTACCAATCAAATCAACTCAAGGAGCAAATATTATGGATTCTACAGTTTTAGAAGAGTTCAAAAAAGAAATGCAACAGTTAATGGAAAAAGCCTTAAACCAACCTGAGTTTAATGAATGTTTTAAAAGATATGGACTATCTGACCAGGAAGTAGGTTTTCCGTTAGTACTTAACCTGGATAAAATAAGAGAAATAAATCAATCAGAACTAAAAGATAGTTTGCAGACAGTTATAGGTGAAGAACTTAAGTTATTTGGTTGTTGTTTAGTTAACGGGTGCATCAAGTGCAATCCATGGTTTTAGATAGTTTAATATATACACTCAAACGATCTAAATTATATCATTAAACACAGGTTTTTAATGGTATAAATCGAGTTTTGTTTTTTTAACACAATGGGCTTATGCAACGAAGGTTTTTCATTTCGACAGTAACGCATTGTAGGGAAGCAATCATGGCATCTCGTAAGATTCGTAGCTAACACTCGTAATGAAGGAAATACGTTCATTGTGCGTAAGTCCCAAGTTTATTGAAACCTCTGCCATTTAAGGATTTAAGCTCTTTTAAACTACTAATTTACTATGTTCAGTCTAGAAGAGCCTCATTGTTTTGCTAATTCTACTTTCCTTACGAGGGTATAATATTTGAGATGAATACTCTTTGGTTCTGGTTTAAAGGATTAGGGATCATAACAGTTGCTGCAATCACTTATTCTCCAAGTGATGCAATTGCACAAATTATCCCGGATACTAGTCTACCCAATAATTCTCGTGTGACACCACAAGGTAATAACAGAATTATTGAAGGTGGAACCATTTCTGGAAGTAATCTATTCCACAGTTTTGAAGAATTTTCTGTACTTACTGGTGTGACAGCAAGCTTTCAAAATGCTGCAAATATTCAAAATATTATTACTCGAGTAACAGGAAAGTCTATTTCTAATATTGATGGTATTATCCGTAATAATGGCACAGCTAACTTATTTTTAATAAATCCCAACGGTATTGTTTTTGGTCCTAATGCTTCTTTAAAGCTTGGTGGTTCATTTGTAGGAAGTACAGCCAGTAGTATTAAATTTGCTGATAATATAAATTTTAGCGCTACAGAACCTGAAATTAGACCTTTGCTAACAGTAAAAGTTCCCATTGGTTTACAATTTGGAGCTACAGCTGCGCCTATCCACCATCAATCCCAAGCTAGTCTTAATGGCGCAACTAATACTTTTGGTCAAGCCGCTGGCTTACAGGTACCAACAGGCAAAACTTTAGCGCTTATAGGAGGTGATATCGTCCTAGAGGGCGGAAACTTAACAGCATCAGAAGGAAGAATTGAACTAGGAGCGGTCGCTGGAAACAGTTTTGTAAACCTAAATCCGACAAACCAAGGTTGGGTTTTAGGGTATGGAACTGTGCAAGGTTATCATGATATCCGACTAATCCGGCGAAATCTTAATAATTCTTCGGTTGGTTCTATTGTGGATACCAGTGGCGAAGGTGGAGGTAATATTCAGGTAAAAGGTAATTTAGTGGAAATAGCTGGTCATGAAGTATTTTTAAGAAATATAACAATTGGTACCAAAGATAGTGGACACTTAAAAATTGAGGCTAATAAATTAATCCTTCGAAATGGCGCAGGAGCAAATGCTTCTACTCAAGGAGAAGGCGAAGCGGGAAATTTAACTGTGAATGCTTCCGAGTCTGTACAAATAATTGGTAGCTTTAAAACTTCAAGGGGTAGTATCAGTCCCAGTACACTGAGTACAGGAGCTTTTGGTTCTGGAAATGCAGGTAATATTACCATAAATACTGGTATTTTGCGTGTCCAAGAAGGCTCAGCAATCTTAGTAAACTCCAGCACAGCAACACCTGATTTTGTTACTCAAGGTATACAAGGTACAGGTAAAGGAGGAAACATAACTATAAACGCCTCAGAGTCTGTAGAGTTAATTGGAACCTCAAAATATAGTTCTTTTCCTAGCAGTTTGCTTACTTCAACTCGAGGTTCTGGAAATGCTGGAAACTTGATAATAGCAACAAAAAAATTGATTGTTAGAGATAGGGCTCAAATCAATTTGAACAGTCAAACACCAGATCCTGATAATGTTATTTTAGGCGATATCGAAGCTTTTGGGGAAGCAGGTTCCTTAATAGTCGACGCTGACTCTATACTTTTGGACAACGGAAAAATCAGCGCTAACACCATAGGAGGCGGAGGAAATATCACCCTCAATTCACTCCTTTCAATCCTACGTAATAACAGTAGCATTACCACCAACGCTTCTGGAATAAATATCCCTGGTGGTAACATCACAATTAATGCTAAGAATGGTTTTATCATTGGCAGTGGAAATAGCGATATCAGAGCCGACTCTCTAAATTTTCGTGGTGGTAATATCAGAATCTTCAACACCCAAGGTATATTTGGAATCGAACCCCGAGATGAGGAGAACTCAAATACCAGCGATATCACCGCAACAGGAGCAAATGAGCAGGAAAGTGGAAACATCACCATTGAAGACTCCGATGCAGAACCCGACCAAAATCTACTTAAAGTAAACGTCGATGTGGTTGATGCAAGCCAATTAATTAACCAGAATTTCTGTGCTCTCAGAGGTAAGAGTAATTTCACAATTACTGGAAAGGGCGGTTTACCACCTTCTCCTAACACCGTGTTAGATCGTCAAAACCTGTGGGAAGATTGGCGACTCAACCCAGTACCCAGGGAAACCTCGCAGCGTAAGGTTAAAGAAGAGAAAACAGAAAATAATATTATTGTTAGTGAAACCGTTAATAAACCCGTTAATAAAATAGTCCAAGCCCAGAGAGCGATAATCAACGAAGCGGGAGAAGTCGTGCTTGTTGCTGATGCAGGGACACCGCCAATTTTTGGGAGTTCGGGGTCTTGTAAATAATTCGTAATTCGTAGTGAGACGCGTCCTGACGGACGAACGTAGTTCGTAATTGATATGTGTTCAGCAGATAACTCATAATATGGTTCGTAGTTGCGCTTCAGCGCTATGGTTAGAACCTGGACTTTTAGATTAAAAGCTTTTCTGTTAGTTTTATTGGGATTATTTTTTAGTTTGGGTATCGACATGATACCTGCAAATTCCCAAATAACTTCTTCCTCCGAACATACAAACCTCGTACAACAAACAGAATTAACAGCAAACCCAGAACAATTACTGCAACAGGGAAAAAATTTCTATCAGTCAGGAAAATTTCCCCTCGCTGCAAAATTATTAACGCAAGCAGCAAATATCTATCAATCCCAAGGAGATATTTTAAATCAAGTTTTGGCGTTGAACTATCTTTCCTTAACCCAGCAAAAACAGGGAAATTCAACCCAAGCAACTGAGATTGTGAAAAATAGCTTTAACTTGCTCAATGGTTTAAAGCTTAATTCCGATCCCGCAAAAAAGATTAAATTAGCTTTGACTGCTTTGACTCTTAATACCCAAGGAAATCTGCAATTAAATCAGGGAAATGCAGAAGAAGCGATTGAATCTTGGAAACAAGCCGCTAAAATCTACGGTGAAGTTAATGATGAAGTCGGTAAGATTAGGAGCCAAATCAACGAAATAGCAGCATTACAAAGCTTAGGTTTTTATCGACGATCGCAAAAAATATTCGACCAAATCCAACAAAATTTACATAAAAAACAAAACAAACCTGAAATTCAAATTGCAGGTTTGCGTAGTTTAGGTGATGTTAAACGTGCAAATGGAGATTTAGAGGACTCCCAAGAACTATTAGAACAAAGTTTGGGAGTAGCTCGAAAATTAGGATCCCCCGAACAAGAAAGCGCAACTTTATTGAGTTTAGGTAATACAGAATTCTTTCTTGGAAGAAGGAGTCAGTTGAGAAATACTGTAAATGGAGATAACCCTTCGCCCTTTAATTGTGGCGGAATTACCAAAAAGCCTCAAACTAAAAACTCTAAAGCTATAAATTATTATCGAAAGTCAGCTAAGTCTTACCAAAAAAGTGCCAGTAAATCAACTTCAAAACTCAGCGAAGTACAGGCAAAATTAAATTATTTGAGGGCTTTACTAGAGCTACAGCAACAACCAAAAGCAGAAGAATTGCGATCGCTACAAACAGAAGTTGATAGTTTAAACCCCAGCCCAAGTGCAGTTTACGCTAAGGTGAATTTTGCCCAAAGCCTAGTATGTTTTGCAGAGCAAGAAAACCCCAACCAGGAAAATACTCAGCCAGATCTGGAAAATATTGCTCGATTGCTAACAAAAGCAATGAAACAAGCCAAGGAACTTGGAGATGCTCGTTCTATATCCTACGCTTTAGGGAATATCGCTCGAGTATATGAATACAATAAACAATGGGAAATTGCCCGTGAATATACAGAATCAGCCCTTAGTTTTGCTCAGAGTATCAATGCGTCAGATATTAAATATCAGTGGGAATGGCAATTAGGAAGGATACTTTTGAAGCAAGGAGATTCACAGGGAGCGATCAAAGCTTATACCCTAGCGATAGAATCCCTCCAATCCTTACGCAGCGATTTAATAGCCCTGAATCTGGATACTCAGTTTGATTTTCGGGATGAGGTAGAACCGGTATATCGACAGCTAGTAAGCTTACTTTTACAACCTTCTACATCTTCAAAAGATATTAGTTCGGTCAAAGAAATCAGTCAAAAAAACTTAAAGCAAGCCCGCGACGTCATTGAAGCATTGCAATTAGCTCAAATTGATAACTTTTTTCAGGATGCTTGTTCCATTGCTGAACCGAAAAGAATTGATCAAATCGTAGATAATGGGAAAATCCCCACAGCAGTCATCTACCCGATTATTTTGCCCGATCGCATCGAAATAATTGTTAAATTATCCCGTGTTAAAGAACTTCGCCATTACACAACCAACCAACCACAAACAGAGGTCGAATATACCCTGAATTTACTGCGTCAAAAATTACAACAACGCTATACCTTTCGCGATCGCGAGCAAATTTCCCAAGAAGTATACAACTGGTTAATCGAACCAATAGAAAAAGACTTACAAAAAAATCAGATTAAAAATTTAGTATTTGTCTTGGATGGTTTATTGCGTAATATCCCCATGGCGGCTTTGTATGATGGAGAACACTATCTCATAGAAAAATATAGCCTTGCTTTAGCCCCTGGTTTGCAATTGGTAGCACCTTCCCAGGAAAACAAAAAACTTCAAGCTTTAACCGGTGGAATTACAGAACCCCATCAAGGTTTTCGTGCTTTACCTCATGTCGCTAAAGAATTAGAGAAAATCCAATCTAAAATTCCCTCACAAAAACTTCTTAACGATTCATTTACCAATAAAAGCATCGAAAAACAGGTTACTTCTGTTTCCTATCCCATTTTTCATCTTGCAACCCATGGTAAATTCAGTTCCCAAGTTGAAGATACCTTTATTCTTACTTGGGATGGGAAAATTGATGCTAAAGAATTAAAAGAAGTGCTGCAAACTAGAGAGGAATCACAAGGAAAAAGATTTCGTAAACTTAATCCAATTGAACTGCTCGTCCTCAGTGCTTGTGAGACAGCAACGGGAGATAAACGAGCAGCTTTGGGGCTAGCGGGAATTGCAGTACGTTCGGGAGCACGTAGTACAGTTGCTTCCCTATGGCGAGTTGACGATGAATCGACCTCTATACTGATGGGAGAATTTTACCGGCAATTAGCCAAAAATCCAAACATCAGCAAAGCAGAAGCTTTAAGTGAAGCCCAAAAATTAGTTTTTCTAGAGCATAGGAAACACCCATATTTTTGGGCTCCATATGTTTTGGTAGGAAATTGGTTTTGACAGTTATCAGTTATCAGTTAACAGTTAACAGTTACCAGTTATCAGTTAACAGTTAACAGTTATCAGTTAACTGTTAACAGTTACCAATTAATCCTTACTCATTACTCATTACTTCTTACTTTTTACTTGTTACTTATTCCTAGTAATGTGTTTCGCATTGCTACAACAATCTTGAATTGGTTCATTAGCAATCTCATCTAAGTCAACAGATTGTAATAAATCTTTCCAATAATTCAATATTGGGGTATCCTGTGGTTTATTACGACGAAGTTTAGCTAAAATCGTGATCGCATCTTGCCAAATACCTTCTCGAGCATAAATTTTTGCTTTTTGCTGTGGTGTAGCACCTTCCAATTCTTGTTTTAAATCTGGTTGTAGGGAGATCCTTTTAACAAAACCCTCAATAGCTATATCCTCAGAAATACTTTGGGGATTGCAATCTACTAAAAAATACCAATGATAATACTTTCCGACTTCTAAAGGTTTTGCACTTTTGGAAAGCTCAATACCAATAGTCCCCGGTTTTTGAGGTACATCAACCCGAATTGGTTCTTTTATCATAGGATTATCATCTTCATCCAACAGCATGAACTTTAGAGAGTTGATTTGATTAGATGTATAAGGAACATAAAACCAAAAAGTTGGATATTCTAAAGTAGTTAATCCCAAAGCCGATTTTGAAGATGGATCTGCAATTTCTTTGGGAACTGGAACTGGTTTTTTACCGATCTGCATCAATGGTGCTAAAGCTGTAAAATCGAGTTTAGTTGCAGGACATTCTTCACTACGAGTCCCTGCTCCTTTGCGGTCTTTTGGTGCGCCTCTATTTGCTGGTTTTTTGTTTAAAGTTGGTTCAATAAAACGGATTTTGCTGCTATTTGATTGATTAGAATATGCTGGCGTTCGCGTGAGATTAATAATTGTCACAGCGAGCAAGCAAGGAAGCAGCATCTGTAAAAAAGAAAGTCTAGTTTTAGTCATTAGGGATTACACAATGCAATAAAGAAAGTGCAATAAAAAAGTACAATAAATTAATTGCAATAAAGAAAGTGCAACAAAAATTAATTGCAATAAAGAAAGTGCAATAAAAATTAATTGCAATAAAAATAGGGTCAACTGAACTTCTTGTGATGCTTACAAATCAATTTTTATATCAATAGCGTACAGGTTGATGGGCGCAACCTAATAGGGTCTTTTGAACGGAAAATTCAGTGTATGTGTTGACTAGAAGGGCAGTAATTAACAAAGATAATACTGAAGGCACAATTGGTATCCAACCACCTTGTAGCAATAGAAGAAAACAAACTAAAAACTGAGTTAAAAGTGCATTACCGATAAAAATAGATTTTTGTAATTGGGAGCCGTTATATAAAGCGATCGCCCCTCCCAACAAAGACCAAAAACAGATCCATAAAACCTCTCCCACTCCAGACCAGACCCACAACAACGAGCGTCCATCCAAAACAGCACTAAGAATTTGACTCACCATATGAGCGTGAATCATAACTCCAGAGAATTCTCCATGGGGTGTTAAAAAAGTATCTCTAACGCTTTCCGCTTCAACCCCAATCAGAACTATGCTGTTTTTAACCCAATCAGAATTGAAATCTCCCTCTAATGCTTGTGCGAGGGTAATTTGTCGACCAACCGTTGGTGAAACCCGATAATTTAGTAATACTTGATGACCTGCTGCATCAAATTTTTGGTAACCACCGGTAGGAACATCAATGGGTTCAAAGACAACATCACCAAATTGAAAATAACCTTTGTTGTTAAATTGAAGGTTAATACCCTGACTTTCCAAATATTTTTTTGCCAATTGTAGGCTGAAGGAATATTGAGTTTTACAAGAAGAATCAGGTTCTGGAGTAAGAGAAATTAACTGACGACGAACAACAAAATCACTATCTTCAACAACATCACTAAAGCCTATGCGTTGTTTGGGAATTTCTGGAGGAGATGCAATCCCGGGTGATTGCTGGGTTTGACCGCTAGCTTTACAAATTGCAAAGAAGTTGTCATTATTTCTCAAGCTATTTGCTAGATTAGGGTATTCTTTTTCTACGGGAAAATCACGATAAATATCTAAACCAATTGCTTTTGGTTGATGTGGTTCTAATTTTTTCAATAATTGTTGCAATACTGGATCTGATAGGGAAGATTTTTGTCTTTCCCGTTGATTTTGAATATCTGCTTCCGTGAGTGTGATCGCTAGAATGCGTTTATCCGGAGCTTCTGCGGGTTTCATCCGCGTCATGGAATCAAAAGCTGACAATTCCCATTTTTGCATCAATCCTAGGGTTCGGATTCCTGTCAGACAAGCAGTTACCATAACACCGATAGTTAATGCTGTTTGTAGGTTTACCCGATTAAATTTAGAGAAAATATCGCGTTTTTTACTACCACGTAATTCTTCCCAAGTCGGGGTTATTTCCGCCGGATTTTGGCAAATTACTGGTAACCAAGAAGCTCCGGGAAAATTATCCTCTAAACCTTGTAATTGTAAGCGTGCATAGCGCACTGCTAAATGTAGCGACTCCCCTGCTGCAAATGACGTCAAAAAATTTTTCAAAAACTCATGGGCGATAATATCTGGTACATTCTCCCGCATGACAATAGTCTGGGGAATATTCAGATCGCCTAATTCTTTTGCTAAACCCAAACCATCACAGGAATTAAAAATAGCCAGTTTCAAACCCCTAGCGATCGCATACTTGAGAGCATTTTTTAGTTCAGAAACTGTTAAACAGTTTTTCCGGTTGATATGTATTTTTCCCGTATCTTCTTTACTGTGGCTATGTCCAGCAAAAAAGAGAATGTCCCATCCCTGTTTATCCCAGAGCCATTTATCTAACTCTCGACGTGAAGGTTCTACCAAAAACTTCATTGATGCATCAGGTAATTGCTCCAACAAAATTCGGTCTTGTTGAACATCAATTCCTTGACTATTACCCAAAATAGCTAATATTCTTACCTTTTTGACATTTTTTTGGGAATTTTTTTGAACTTGCTCGTAATTAAGTCTGCTTAAACCCACCTCTGCTTTTTGATAATCCTCAAAGAAATCCCACAAATGCCAGGGAAGTCGTCGTATAGTATAGTCATTACTCTCAACAATGACCTGAAAATCTTCGTCTAAAGATAATCGCGATCTTAAATTTCGATCAATAGGGCGAAATGAAGTGGAGCTTAGCCAAGTGTTAATTTGTTCGCATAACAAATCACAAACTTCATTAAAGTCTGACTCACTAACATTTGTTAAACCCTCTGTATCTATTTCTAAATCTTCTGATTCTAAGTCTTCTGATTCTAAATCTTCTGATTCTAAATCTTCTGATTCTAAATCTTCTGATTCTAAATCTTCTAATTCCGTATTATCTAATTCAATAACCTTGGAATTAGATACAATCTCAGCCTCAACATCCAGTTTAATATTATTTGCAAATTCAGTGCTGGTTTCAAGTTTAGATTTTTTAACTAATGTTAAGGGAGCACGTTTTCTCAAAGATAGATAAAGTGCGCTATATATTGATTTAAAGCGTTTATATAGTTCGTAAATTTCTGGCGCTGAGGGTAAACCGCCATGGAATTGTGTTGGGCGAGAATTATTAGTCTCCCAAAGCTGAACTGTAACTCTTGGAAATCCTTGATTTAAGCTACCTTCCCCCAGATTAATAACAACTAACTTAGTCATTGCTAATTCTGCTCTTACTTGGTGTTAATTGATAGCATTTGATAGACGTTAAATTAGTTTTGATTGGTATAAAAGTAAGCCCCCTATTTATCACTACATATTTCAGTTTTATTTCATACTTGCAAATGTTAGTTCAATAGTGAATATAAACTTTAGTATCAAAAAACACCAAAACTAAATAAAATTTTCTACATGTAAATGTTGGGCTACAAAATATTGTTCAAGAATTTAGATGCCATTTGAGACCTTATCTATGAAATTTGCGCAGCTAGATAATCCTAGTTATCATAATTAAATGGTATGGAATCAAACAAACTTAGAATTTCACAGTTATCTTTACCCTATTCTGTACTTCAATCACTTACAAAAAATACACGTATATATATATTGCATAAAATAATATAGGGCAGTAATAAGCATGGAGAACACTTAAAATGCTAGACAAATTCAAATGTAAAATATTTTCAGTTCTCCACTAATTTAATTCATACAATAAAAAGCTTACCCTTACGGAGTCAACTATATTTTATGGTGTTTCGAGTACATTTTTGTGTATGTAATAAGTGACGGTTCCCATTTTTCTCAGGGTTTTTAGCACTTACTGCAAACTTAAATTAAAACTTTCCTTTTAATACTTTTGCATAAAATCTTTTGCACTCCTTTCTAATAAAGATGTGGGTTTTATGTTTGATCCTGTAACTTAAGAATAAACACAGTCACCTGTGATGTGGCAGACTTGTTCACATAAAGCTTATTTGAATCAAATATTTGCAAGTTTTAATTAGAATTTAACTTTTATGTAGACAATCTTTAGCAATTAAATTTAATTCTTTTAATACAATAATTGATTCTTCCAAGATTTTGAACTCATAAAACTCATATAAATTTCATAAAATATTTGCTATGAAGATATGAGTTTTATTATGAGGTATGTATGAGTTTTTTTTGGCCTTCATACCCATACCCAAACATATTCTAAATATATTATCCCTTCAAAACCTTATCTACTATTGCTTCTATGCATTTGCAAGGATTACTTTCATGCATGCAGAAATATCACTTTAGATTCGAAGTTTTGTAGCGAAAAATGATTTAAGTTATACAAATATAACAATAAAAGCCAGGAACCACCATAATTACTAGAATATTTTTCTGTAATTTCTCATTTCCTGCTCTTTACAATCCATAATTCTTAAAATACAGATTCTTAAACTCCTTAATACCTTATCACAATCAAGCAAAAACAAGGTTAAACAAAAATCGATCTATAAATTTTATTTTGAACTCTTAAAGTTCCTTGTTGCTTAACAACCAGACCCGACAAAAGCAATTCCCTTTCCTCTGAGCTATCAACCGCAGCAATCTCTCCTTTTTCCAGAATTTGTCGATAGATTTCTTGTAAATGCGCCGATTGTTCACTTTTAAGTAGTCGGTCGCGAATAGTTCTCAAATGTTCTGGTTCATCCTGTGACTCCCAATTCTCGATAATATTTGTCCGTACCAGATTTTCAATCCATTCTGCTTCTTGATTCGTAGGAATAGATGATGAAGAACTGCGGATGAGTTTACAGATTTTTTGGGTTAAAAAAGGTTGACCGTTTGTCCAAGACAACACCTCTTTGAGAACTGTTTGAGGATTGCTCACTTTCTCCGCTAAGCCTTGTAATAGTGGCTGGGCTTCATGTTCTTTAAATCCCTCTAACTGAATTGCTTGACCAATATTAAATGGGGTGGTTTGAATGTCACTCATTAAGTCGTTCGGTGTAGCAACCCCAAAAAAAGCAAATGTTAAGCATTTATATTCTTGATTTATACTACGCTGATTATAGCAGGATCTAATCAAAGCAAAAAAGTCATTAACAGGAAAATTCAGCCCTAAGACACAGTCAATTTCATCAATAAGAATAACTAGTTTTTTTGGCGAAGCATCATCTCGTTGAGTGACTTCGGTTAGTAATACTTCTTCAATAAATTGACCTAATCGCTGAACCGGAGAAACATCATTTCGTTCGTTCCACCAGTTTTTGAGTTTCACTTTCCTGAGTAAACCAAAACTTCGCCACAGTTCTACAGCGAATCCTTTGTACCATTGTTCGGGCGTAGTATTTTCACAACCGATGCGAGTTAAATCGATCGCCCCACATTTAAAACCCTCCTGTTGGAGTTGATGCATCATTCGCACCATCAAGCTTGATTTACCCATCTGTCGGGGATTGAGAATATAACAAAAGTCCCCACGCTTTAATGCTTTATATAAATAACGATCTGCAGCACGTACTACGTAAGTTGGAGCATCCATAGGTAAACTTCCCCCGACCTGATAATCAAAGTTTGAGGGTTGTTCAGCGTTTCTGAGTAACTCATTTTCAAACAGTAGTTCTGCTTGGGTTGCTTTGAGAACTTCGAGAATTTGTGATAATTCTTGGGTGCGTTCTGAGACTTTTTGTTCCAAAGTCCGGTTGGACTCAGCTAATTCATCTTTTGCTTGCTGCATAGCAGCATTCTTGAATTCCAGTTCGCGAGTAAACTGGATTCGCTCAGCTTCTGCTTGTTTTCGTTCTGTGATGTCAGTGAAAGCAGCGATCGCATAAACAATGTTCCCCTTTTCATCAAAAACTGGTTTTGCGGAAACTTCCAGAGGGATAACTTTATGTGGTAAATGAAGTTCTAAATCTTCTTTCTTAACAGTCTCCCCAGAAAGTGCTCGTGCAATTGGCAATTGCTGTGCGGGGTATAATTCTTTTGTTCCCGATTTATATACTTGGTAGGCTTCGGGTAATTCCTCAATATTGATTTTTGAAGAAGTATTACTTTGCTGTGCTAACTTGTCGGATATCTGATTGGAGTAGTAAATCTCACCTGTGGAATCACAAACAGATACGCCCACTGGCATAGCTTCCAAAAACTGATGAAGTCTATTTTGATTTTCCTGCAACTCTGTATAGAGTTTAGCATTAGTGATAGCGATCGCTGCTTGACTAGATAAAAGCTGGAGAATTTTCAACCGATCCTGGGTAAAAGCTCCCACGGTCAAATTATTTTCTAAATAGACAATTCCCCTCAGGTTTCCTTGGTCGAGTAGTGGAGTACATAAGAGAGATTTGGTTTGGTGAGATTTAATATAAGGGTCGTTAGTAAAATTGCCCTGATTAACTGCATCATTTTTGAGAACTGTTTCTCGCGTACGAGCAACATAATTAATAATTGATGTAGGTAAATAATTATCAATTGAAATTGACTTTAAAACAGTAACATCATCTTCATCAATAGAACCAGAGGCTTCAATGAAGAGTTTTCCTTCTGTTTCTAGTATTAGGTAACCAAACTGCGCCCCAGCATTTTCGATCAGAATTTTCATCAGGGTCGCCAATAGCTTATCTAAAACTATTTCGCTGGAAATCGCTTGGGATGCTTTCATGATCGTAGCAAAATCTAAGATTTCTCCCGAACGGGTTCCACTGGTGGTTTTGGTCATCGTTGTCAGCATATCTGCTATGGAAGTAGAAACCGAGGATTTTGCTAACAAGTGCGGATATTTAGCCTCTAAATCCTTAACTTTTGCTGTGGCTCCCCATAAAGAATAAAGGTAATATGCTTCATTGATATAGGTTTTAGCAATTTTTTCTTTGCCCCAATCCAGATAGAATTTTGCTGCTAGTTCGTTAGCTAAGGCTTCTTCATTTATGTATTCATTTTTTTCTGCTGCGGCGATCGCGCGATCATAGAAATCCATTGCATTAACATAGGAGTTTTGAACTCGATGTTTTTCTGCTTCTACTAAGTAAAATTTGTGCAGATAATTAGTCGGTGCGCTATCCGCCCATTTCTGCATTTTTTCTTGATTTACTGCAACTCTTGCTAAAATTTGCTGTTGTTGGGAGCTAGAATCTTGAGAATTAGAATCTTGAGAATTAGAATCTTGAGAACCAAAAACAAAACTATAAATAGCAAGTTGAGCTAGAGAATCATAAAAACGGAATAGGGGAATTAATAAAGTTGAAGTTGCTCCATCTAAATATTGTTGAGCATTTATAGCATTTTCAACAGCTTGCTGATACTCCCCAAACAGGTAGCAAAGGTGTAATTTATTCACGTATAAAGCAGCAAGTGCATAGCGATCGTTTGCTCTTAGATGGAGGGGAATCATCATTTGTTCGTGGTAAATTTCCCCAATCAAATCGCACGGATTGTCCGAGCGACCCATTAAATTTAAGACACCCTGACCGTATATTTTCAGATAGTTGAGGGTATTTTTTTGTTTAAGTTTACTAAAAGCTAATTCGTATGCTCCGACTTCTGATGATAATTCAGCAAGGTCTTTGCCAACAAAAGCTGAATGAAACAAATAAAGATAAGCACAGGTAGTTCCATAATATAAATCTCCTACCTCCAAACCAACATGATAAGCAGATTGAAGCGATGCTAACGAGTTTTTGAGAGGTTTTTTCCAGATACTGATTGATGTTATAAATACTGCAGTTATTCTAGGAATAAGTTCTTTGGCGTGAAATTTATCAGCGAGATTTACAGCCAGACATCCAAATTGATAGCCTTGCTCAAATTCCTCTAACAAACCACATAGAATTAGTCCATAATTAACATAAGCAAAAGCAGATAGAGAAGTATTCCCATATTCGACAGATAAATTAACCTGTTTATATACCAATAGCGGTAACATTTCAGGAGCAGCAATAAAAACAGAAGAAAATATAGAACTTGTTATCTTCATCGCCGCTAATTTTTCTGGGTCAGTCATTGGAGGTAAATTAATTAAATCCTCTATTTGCTTACCCGCTAAGCTTATTTGAGGTTTTCTTAGTTCCTGTTTAATATCTAGTAATTGAGGTGATTCAGGAAAAATACAATCTAATTTTTGTAAGATGGGAAGGGCAATTTGAATCGATTCTAATTCTTTATTTTGCGAATGATAAGCATCTATTTTAACTTCATAAACTTTGACTTTATCCAACAAGGTTTGAGATTTTTGCAGTACCAGTGAAGAAAAACTTTCCATTTCTTCAAAATTGCCACTTAAATAAGCAACTTCTACTATCTCTGAGTAAAGATTTAACGTGAATTTATAGTTCGTTTTCCAGCTATTTTCTGCTAATAAATTTTGACCTATTTTCAAATATTTTAACGCTGCTTCATAAGCGTTAGCAAATTTTGCTTTTTCTCCAGCCAACAAATTTAATTTAGCAATTTCATCTTTTTCCGATCTATCGATAATTAATTCGTAACCCAAATTTAGATGATCAACTATTTTAAATATTTTGTCTGATAAATCATCTGGTTGAGTATTTTCCCAAAGTAAACGACCAATTTTTAAATGAGTCAGCGGTTTTTCTGTTTCTTTGATTAGAGTATAAGCAGCTTGTTGGATGCGATCGTGCCCAAATTTATAATCTTGGATTAATAGCTCTTCATCTAATTCCGATAAAGTAATAATTAGACCCGTATTAATTGCTGGAGTTAAATCTTGAAAAAGTTCGGCAGTTGTTTTTTCACAGATAATTGAAATCATATTTAAATCAAATTCTGCACCAATACATGCAGCCAAACTTAAAATATCCTGAGTCGATATAGGCAATTTCTGCATTTTGCCGATCGTAAACTGCAGGAGATTATCTGTGCTTGCAATCCTTTTAATCTTTGTTAAATTCCATTGCCAATATCCTTGGGATTTTTTGACCTGAGTTCTATTGTTATGGAAATGCTTAAATACTAATAAATTATCAGAATATATAGTTTTAAGAAATTCACTCACAAAGAAAGGATTTCCATAGGTTTTTTGCCAAACTAATTCGGCGAGTGGATATACATCTTTTTCTGTACTGTTGAGTGTATCTGCAATTAACTGATTAACATGATTGAGTGCTAAAGACTTTAAAAATATTTGATTAACTATTGCTCCTTCTCGAAGTAAATTTTCCAGAGTAATACTTAACAAATGAGTCGGGCTAATCTCATTATCTCGATAAGACCAAATCGAGAATAAATATTTAATATCTACATCCAACATAATTGATTCTATTAACTTCATACTTGCAGAATCAGCCCACTGCAAATCATCAAGAAATAGAACTAAAGGATGTTCGGAAGAACAAAAAACGCGAATAAAATTTTTGAATGCTAAATTGAAGCGGTTTTGCTTTTCTGTTGCTCCTAATTCTGGTAATTTTGCTTGCTTACCAATAATTAACTCGACTTCAGGAATAACATCAATAATTACCTGACCATTTACTCCCAATGTAGTTAAAAGCTTTTTACGCCATCGATTCAGCCTTAATTTACTTTCACCCAATAATTGCTTTACTAAACTAGTAAAAGCATTAACAATTGCAGAGTAAGGTGTATTACGCTGAAACTGGTCGAACTTTCCAGATATAAAATATCCTCGTTTTTCGGTAATGGATTTATGGATTTCCTGAACGAGCGTTGTCTTACCCGTACCAGAATACCCACTCACTAACATGATTTCCGTTTGGGATGAATTTGATCGCGCTCCTGAAACTCTTTCAAAGGCTTCAAGCAATGTGGAAACTTCTTCTTCTCTACCGTATAGTTTTTGAGGAATTTGGAATTTATCTGCCAGATCTTGAGTTGCGATCGCAAAATCTTCTATCTGTCCCGTGGTTTCTAGCTGTCTCAAACACTCTTCTAAATCAGCTTTAATCCCATAGGTGCTGCGATATCGTTCCTCGGCTATTTTTGACATTAATTTCATTACCATCCGAGATAAAACCAGAGGAATATCGGGATTAACTTGATGAGGTGGTAAAGGTTGTTTTGCGAGATGACAGTGAACTAATTCCAAGGGATCACTAACATCAAAAGGCAATAATCCGGTAAGTAGTTCGTAAAATGTAACTCCAAGGGAATAGAAATCAGTACGATAATCTAAACTGCGATTCATCCGTCCTGTTTGTTCTGGGGAGATATAAGCCAAAGTTCCTTCAAGAACGTTGGGACTTTTCAGGCTAGGATTTTCCCTTCTAAGGATAGTAGCGATACCAAAATCAATAATTTTGATTTGCCTGGTTGTGGTGTTTAGGACAATATTGGCAGGATTGATATCTTTGTGAATAATGTTCGCTGCATGAATTTTACCTAAATTTTCAACTATCTGAATAGCAAGGGAGAAAAAATCTTCTAACGATAAAGGTTTTTCCTCAATCCATTTTCTCAGAGATATAGCTCCAAAATCTTCTAAAATAAGGATTAATGTTCTTTGATAAGGTTCTAAACCGTAGGCTTCTATCGCTCCATCAAAGTTAAGGCTACGGATAGTTTTATATTCTTGTTTGTAGCGGGTGAGTTCTTGCGCAGTGGGATATTCCTGCTTGAGTACCTTAAGGATTACAGAACGATTATCTGAAGAGCGAATCGCTTGATATACTTCTGAGTTAAAACTTTCGTAGATTTGGGTCAGAATTTGGTAGCCAGCCAGAGTCACCATGATAAGCCTGTTGAAATTTTAAGCTGATGAAAGTTTATTTCAGATAAATATTTATTTGAAATATTTCACAAAAATAATACTGCTCAGACCGAGCAGTTTAAATTCAGACAATAGAAGTTGTAATAATAAGTTTCATATTAATAAGATATGCAAAAATAAAATAGCTTTTTTCAAAAAATGTAAATATACTGCTGCACGCAAATCAAAATAGACTGCGTCTATATCTAGAATATTCTGGAACCTATAATTAGTAAACTTTTGACCCGCGCGTGGCACTGTAAAATGGTGGAAACTCTCCACAGCAGAGGCTAAGTCAAGAGAAAGCCTCTAATTTGATATTTGTTGGTTATAAGGGCGCACCGACGTGCACCCTGACAAACGGTATATTTTTTAGTTGGAAATCTTTAGCTGAAAATTCCCTACCTTACCTTTCTATTAACGATATCACTACGTGGATTGAGGAAAAATTCATAAGGAACCTTGGTTAAACTACCCAAAGCAGAAGCTAATCTATTAACTTTATAGGTTGATTTCCGCTCAGAAAGGCGCTCGAAATATTCTGAATGCAAGGTAAAACCAAAGTCAATTTTTTTGGATAAATTGATTTTAGCGATTGGTCCTTGCTTTAGACAATCGGCAGCAAACAGCCAAATTTCCGAACCTGTTGGAGTTACAACACTGATAAAAATGTATCCTTTTTCTTGGGGAATGAATTGAATACTGTCTAAAAGATGTCCTTTAGGACAAACGTAAAAATCAAGCAATTCTCTACCCAATTCAGATAAATGGGTATCAGGATTTGCTTGTTGTTCTATCTTGAGTTTCTCGGTAAGTTCTTCCCAATTTAGATCTGTAGGTAATTTGGCTAAAACACAAGGAAGATCTTCTTCGGGAAGCTGCTCGTCTGTAAAAAATCTAGTTCCGTGGTCGCGGAAACTCATATATTGGCGGCGACAAACCAAATCTTGATGGAATCCTCCATAAACTTGGTAAATTGCAGAATAACCAGTTTTTTCCTTAAGTTCTCGCGGGTCTGCTGTGTAGAGAACAGTTGTATACCAACCTGGATGTATGAATACTTCTTCGCTAATCAACTGAGCATCTTCGTTGATGACTACTTTACGTAGAACCCCAGGGTCGAAAGCAAACATCCAAGGTAAGCCGTAGCATTCTTTAGGGTAGCTCTCGCCGCTAAAGTGTTTAACATCACCCGGTTCTATTGCTTCGGTTAAGCTAATCGTTCCTTGCTGCACTGTAACAAAACGAATTTCGTTATCAATATGACGGTAGTTACATACAAAGTGGTAACTATCACCCCCAAAAGTTACTAAGCGGGATGGAACAGTTTCCTTATTTGTTTTCAAGTCCTCGCGCTTGACTATGTACATTTGTGTTTTCGGATAAGCTTTGCGAGGTGGAATTTTTAGCCCTAATAACATCGCAATCCCAGTTTGGAAGGGCATATCCGGAATCATAATTAATTTCTCTGTCACAATGGCTGTGTGGGGAGTTCCATCAAGAACTGTTCCAGCTAGTTCCCAGTGTTTTAGGGTCCCTTCACCATCCCAACGAGTAATGTAGGGAGCGCTAGTCATATCAACAACGAAGTTTTCCTTACGGGGTGTAGTTTTTAGTTCGCAGGTGATAAGTTCTTCAACTTCCTCGTCATAAAAAGGGTGAGCAGTATTAGCCACCATCGGGAAAAATGATAAGGGAACAGAAACTATATGTTCGTCGAATCGTCCAATTGGCGTAAGAGTCTCCAGGGTGTTTGGATCTGCTTCCCAGTAACGTCCCGCATCTGCTGTGAGGATTAGCCTTCCACCCATATTGACAATAGCTGTGTTAGCTATTTCTGAAATTCCCCAAAAACCGGTTCGCGCGGGGAAGAATTTCTTCGGGAAAAGTTTGATAATTGGTAACAGTGATGAATACCATAAACTGTCCCAAGTTTTTAATTTTTTGCTGTTAACCTTGACTTTTCCATTTTCAGATTTAAGGTCCCACCTAACAATTACACCTTCACCAGTAAATAAGTGTGTATCGCTTTCACGATTAAAAGGAGCAACAATAAAGACATGACCAGATAAATTTTCTGGCCATGTCCCTTCTGAAATTTCTACATATTCAGATAAATTAGCTAATTTGCTAGAACCTCGTAACTTATTGACATCAAGTGACATAAAAATTACTCCTAAAATTTATAGAACTTAGGTAGTGGTAAAAATTTGATTCTACTTGCTAAGTTTTCCTAGGCTTACTTTTTTTAATCAATAGGTATACGTAAAATGAACTTATGCAGTTATAGCTCTATTTTTTTAGTAGTGACAAAATTTTAGTGGTTATGAGAAATTAGCAGTGATGAAAAACTAGTAGTGATGAAAAACTAGCAGCGATAAAAAAATTTATACTTTAGTGAAACACACTGGAAAAGATGATAAAAATTCTAGATAAGAAGTTATGATGCGATGAATTTATTGGTATCAATTTTATTGAAATAATACTATGAAAATAACTTATTACACTAACTCATCGCAGTATAATGACAATCAACTGATCTAACTATAATCCTGTCTAATTATGATTTTACTTAATAAATTAAAAAGATTTCAGATCAAAATTTAGAATAAAATGTTAGTGATATCCATAATATGCTAACTATTATAATAGAAATTATAATTTTTTTTCAGAAAAGTACCTGTTCGTCAGCAATATTTTTTGATTATTTATTTGTGAGTTAATCTTACTATTTGACTCCTTTATTATTGAAAACTGACAAAAAATACTGCCGATACAATTCACATCCAGCCACTACCTTACTTCCTGATTTTTTAATTAGACCCATACTACTTAATTTATGACTAAGTATAGGATCTAAGGGAACAGGTTCATTAGTATTTAGAATTATATCCAGAGCTTGTGCTAATTCAGGCTGTTTTTTCAATGCAGCCCAATGACGCTGTAAATGATTATGATAAATTCCACTACTATTAGGAATATTTTCTAATAATTCCGATAAACTAATACTACCTAAACTTAGGTGATAAAGTGCTAGATGTACCAACGCCGGATGACCTCCAATCATTGCCATCAGTTGTCTGATTTCTTCGCCATCCTCCCATTTAAGTCCATAGCGTTGGGCTAACTGTTGCACTTTCTCTTCACTGAAACTATCTAACTGAATTGGAAGACCCACATTGAAAGGAGATTGATTGAGATCGAGAGGAACGTAAATTTCTGTTGAGTGAACCACAAGCAATCGCAGTTTTTGCCAAATCGGTAACCTTTTTGCTTCCTCGTACCAAGAACGTAATAAAGGTAAAAAATCTTTAGCTACTTGGGGATGCTCAAAAATTTGATTAACTTCATCCAGTGCTAATACTAAAGGAGTATCAGTAGACTCTAGTAAATAGTCTTGGAAATATAGAGTAGAACTTATTTTACTTCCTAAATCTTCATCCCAATAATCATCTAAGTTGGGTTGAAGCTGAAGCAAACGAGCGCTGTTAGCACATAACCAACGCAAAAATTGATTCAAATTATTTAAAATTCCCCATTCTACCTGCTCTAGATTCAAGCTAATAGTACGATAACCTAGGAGATTTGCGTGATCGATAATTCTCAAGAGCAGGGAAGTTTTACCCATTTCCCGAGGAGCTTTAACTCTAATTAAAGCTCCTGGCTTGCTAATTTCTTGATAAACTTGCTCTTCCAAAGGTGAGCGTTCAATATAAAATTTTGAGTCAAGGGGCACTGAACCACTAGGATAGCGAGGGGAGTTATCCTTTTGCTTAACTTCAGATTGGTTGACTTCAGATGTTGACTCTGGCAAATTTGTCCCCAAAGGTGTTGTTTCCAAAGCATCTTGAGCGATAACATAAGATTCCAACAACATTCGACAGTTTTTCTTTGTCACACGCTGACCTATGACTTTAGATAGTCGCCCAAATAACTCAGGTGCGGCTACATTAGTAAAATAGCCGGTGCTATAACCTGCTTCTACAGCCATTTGACTGTAAGTCCAATATTTCCAAATACCCCGCATGATAAGAATTTCTGTGGGGTTAAGGGGACGGTCTTGGTTTTCAATTAGTTTGCTGTCAACAATTTCAAGTAGACAATCAAGGTTCATAGAAATCACATTTATTTTTGGCCTTTGATTGACTTTATTCATATCTATATAGGTACAGGCACTGACTTTAGTTATTTAAACGTATTGCCTGATGAGGTATCTAGGTTGAAGTTTCACTGAGTCTGGTCAACTCAAGGCTGGAAGCCTCCGACTTTAGTCGGGGGTCGTTGACGAATATAGTAATAACGTTTACTGTTTCGTGAAATTTCCGATGATTTTTTTTTATCTTTCAAACGATTTTTCAAAGATTTCCTTAAATAATTGTTATTTTAAATTAACTGTTCTCTCCATTCGCTGTTAAATTTATCATCTTTCATAATATCAACTTATTCACTCTGTATCGCTAATAATAGTATTTATATCGGTATCAGTAAATATTCATAACCATTAATTTTTCAGAAAATAATTTTATATATAAGAGTATTTACGAGAAATACTCACATATATAAAATGTGAACTGATACTTTTATTTGACACTTAAGTGAAAAACGATGATTTTACTCACGTACTATATTGTGTGTAGAAAAGCAGCTTAGATTGCAATAGAATCAAACAAAAATATACCCCAAGTGTAAAGAGTAGCGGTTAAAGCATAAAAACTACTCCGTAATATACACAGGCACTTGCACCAATCAAATATACAAGCCAGGTAATAAAGAAACCAAATGCTCGTGCAAGGGAGGGACCATATGTAGTAATTAAACCCCATGCATGACTAATTCTGGCCAAGGTCAAAGCAGTTCCGAGGAACCACACTAACCAAGTTGGTGAATTCATCAACTCTAAAGCGAGAATAAAAAGTAACCCCAGTGGTACATACTCACTAAAATTACCGTAAGCGCGAACTTTACGTTGTAAAACTCCATCATCTTCGGTTTTTGTGACTACTAGCTTTTGGGTTATTTTCTCGAAAAAAGCTGCCCAAGCATTAGGTTGTTCTAAATAATCTACTTGCAAATTTACGTCTTTTTTTGATTCTCCATGCCAAACTCTTATTTTTGTTCGTTCTAACGCCACAATATAAGAAAGTGCGAAAGCAATAAAACCATTGATTCCAATAAACAAAGTTGAGATGGGAATAATATTTTCGTTAATTTTAAGAATAAAAAACATGATGATAAGATGCTGGCAATCAAGAGAAATACCTGATTGCTAAAAGCTTATAAAAAATTTTTGCTCTATGTCTTATCTATTACTCCAAATAATGTTCTAATATTCCGAATTCCAAGCTTTGAATCTAAAATATAAAATCTAAAATATAAATGTAATTTAATGAAAATTGTTTCTATATACTTTTGGTGTTGTTGCCGTATATTGACGAAATACTCTGGTAAAGTGACTCTGGTTTTGGAATCCAACTTGCTGACAAATTTCAATTATTTTTAAATTCAAATCCCGTCTTCGCAATAGTTTTTTTGCTTTTTCAATCCGACATCCCATCACGTATTGATGAACAGTAATTCCCGTTGATTCTTTAAATAAGCTGGCAAAATAGTTTGGAGTTATATGAATGAGTTTACTCAAACTAGTCAACGTCAAATTTTGGTCTAAATTCTCTTCTATATAATCAATTATTTTCCGTAATTGAGCTTTGGGTAAACCACCTGTGTAGCTTTTTATTTCTTGTGTTCGCGTTGAATATCGTGATAGCAAATGTACTGAGAGCGCATTAGTCATAGAATCAGCGTAAAATCGACTATCTGCACCTCCCAATTCCAGTTCTGTTTTGAGCGCCAAACCCATATGCTCAATTAGTGGATCGCGTAAATACCACTGCGGTACTAATTCAATGCGATCTATATCCAGTAACTCGCAGTTAATACGCTCAAAAGCTATGGGACTAAGAAATAATTCTAATAACTCTACTTTTCGATCTACTTGTGTTCTAGGGAAAGGTTGATTCGCTGGAATAATGGCAATATCACCTTTAGTGTAATCCACGTGATGCCAAGTTCCCCCGAGCATATAACTAGCACGAAAATCACCCAATGCGATCGCAATAAAATGCTGACCTAAATAAGTTTGGGGAATTTCATCAGCAGGTTCTATTTCATGAATGAGCTGTAAGCCACTCCATCCAGCATTAAAGCTTTCCAGAAGATGTAAATGAACTGGATGTTCCTTGTCAGACACAGTTTGCGAGTTTGGGCAAAAGGCTAAAATTTATATTCTAAAATTCATATTCAAAAGCTATTCTACTCCTCCCTTCTGAATCATGGGATATTTTATCAATTCTATTATTCAGATCCTATTATTTACACAATTTTGTCATCAACTTGTTACTTTTTGCTGATTAAATTTTAATGCGCTTGATATTGTGAGCCTACAAAAAATTCCAAGATAAACGTAAAAAGTTGAGCTTTTATATCTCAAAGCAAAAAATAAATATACCTCGCTTTTTGTAAAGGGGAAAAATATACCCTGACTAGCTTCTTTGTTAAATCTGGATGATGAGGAGAAAAAGAAGATGTTTAGAATAAAGAAGACAACTGGGCTAAAAAAGTTAGCATTGACAACTTTAAGTTTGTTAGGAACAAGTTTATTTACCCTCGATATAGATATTTCTCCTGTTTTGGCGAGGGACCCAGTAGATACAGTTTGCAAAAATAGATTAAATGTTAATAATTCCAGCAATCTAAAAGTACCCTATTGCGCAAACAAGCGTTTAGGTGAGACAGATGCAATGGTTAAGCGTGCGGTCATTGTAGTTCACGGTACTAACAGAAATGCTGATGACTATTTCGACCGGATGCGTAATGCTGCAATCAAAGCTGGGAAATTAGAGGAAACTATTATCATTTCTCCACAATTTCTTCTTCAGGAAGATAAAGATGAATTTAATTTTGGGGAAGATTTTTTACATTGGACAAACGGAGGCTGGAAGCGTGGTGATAAATCGCGGAGTTCAAATGAAAGAACTAGTTCTTTCGTAGTAGCCAATTATATTATGTCGCGGTTAGCAGATAAAAATGTTTATCCCAACCTGAAAAGCATTACGCTAGCTGGACATTCTGCAGGTGGACAATATGTTCATCGTGTTGCTTTTGGTAGCAAAGAAACAGGTATTCCAACTCGTTACATTGTTGCAAATCCTTCTTCCTATCTCTACCTTGATAAAAAGCGTCGAGTAAAAGGTAGCCTAGACCAGTTCCAGATTCCAAGCGATCGAGAAATATCTAATTGTCGGGATTATAACGAGTACAAATATGGTTTTGAAGACATAAACAGCTATTTAGAAGCAGTTGGCGAAGATAAAGCCAAGAAGCAATATGCTCAAAGAGAAGTAGTTTACTTGCTTGGTGAAGAGGATAACAATCCAAATAGTTCATCACTCGACAAAAAATGTCCTGCAATGCTCCAGGGAAAACATCGTTTCGAGCGAGGAACTACCTACTATAATTACCTTCAATATTTCTACGGCGCGGGTATTACAGAAAACCATTCAAAGGTAACTGTACCTGGAGTTGGACACAGCAGTACCGAAATGTTCAACTCTAGCGAGGGAGTTCAAACAATTTTTGCTGATACTGACACACCTTCTTCTCCAACTCCAGACCCGACACCAACTCCAGACCCAACACCAACTCCGGAACCAAATCCAACCCAACCCAAAAAAGAAACAGAAGACGAAAAACCAGAAGATGATGAGAAACAAGGAGATGACGATAAAAAAGAAGGTGATGAGAAACAAGGAGATGACGATAAAAAAGAAGATGATGAGAAGCAAGGAGATGACGATAAAAAAGAAGATGATGAGAAGCAAGGAGATGACGATAAACAAGAAGATGATGATAAACAAGAAGATGATGATAAACAAGAAGATGAGGATTAACTTGGTTTTTTCATCACTTCAATAATCAATAAAACCGAAAAACGTACAAATGATGCGCCGAATTAATGCTTTGACATTATTTGGCGTATTATGCTGAACTACTACTTTCCCCTTTTATAAAAGCAGCAGAAATCAAATGTGCTAAACGTAAAGCTTCTGGAACTTTTCCACAGTCAGTTAATCTTTGCAATACTTCTGCAACTATCTGTGGGTTTTCACCGCAAACTTGAAATACAAAAGGTGGAGAACTATAAATCTCACCTGCAAGCTTTAACAGTTCGAGTCGTTTTTCAAGATTTGGTAAGCGACTCATAGCATCTTTAACAGCATCTAAATTGGGTTGACGACGCATCACAGCAACGCAAGGAAGTTTTAGTTGTGCGTTTAATTCCGGTAAATTCACCAAATTAAAGCCCCCAAACCCAATACCATCAATTAAAACAATATGTAATTGTGGTAAAAACTTGCTACCAATTAATAATTTACAAATAGTTTCTGTTGCATTCCAACCATCTTGTTCTAGTTCTCCCCACACCATCCCTTCAAAACGAGTTCCAGCACAAACGATTCCTGCCAAATTAACATTTTTTCCACTACCACGAACAAAAGGTGCATCATCAAAACCGATCGCTCGGATTGTGCGATTAAGTTTTAGCAGCGATTCAAGATTCAAAATTCACACCTCAAGATTTATAATCTCACTCACCATAAATTGTTATCATCACCTTACGTTGTCGGGGTTTAATGTCGCACTCCAGATGAAAAATTTGCTGCCAAGTACCCAGAACCAAATTACCATTTTGCAGTGGAACTGTTATTTCTGGACCCAGCCAAGTTGCTTGAAGGTGGGAATGTCCATTACCATCATGCCAAGTTCTTTCGTGTCCATAATCGCGACTCGGAGGAATAAGTTTGTTAAGAATTTGCGGTAAATCGTTTGTTAATCCCGGTTCAAATTCTATAGCGCCAATTACCCCGGTACTGCCGACGTTAAATATATTTACCATGCCGACTTTAATTCCGGAATTTCTCACGATCTGATTTACTTGATCGGTTAGATCGTGCATATCACCATGACCTTTAGTTGCAACTGCGATTTGCTCTTGGTGAATCATGTCAATTACTTTTGTTTATAAGAAATTCTCTTCTACTCTTCCACATAAATAAAGTTTGACTGGACAGTCAAGCTTTTAATTAAAGTTTTTGACACTCCCCCCACTAGAAGTAGGGGGATTCTTTCGGAGTAGGCTAAATATCCGAAATATCCTCAAACAGACTAAGCTGTTTAGCCGGGTTCCCAGGCACCCGCCGTCTGCCCTTGCGGGCGGCGCGTCTCCTAACCTCTGTTGTTTCAGAGATGGGCATTTTGAACAGACAAAGCTGTTCTGGTTCCCGAAAGTCCTCCGGTACCATTCGTATTTTTACTTTGCAAGCAACGGGGAAAGAATACTCGTCAATCCCTCGTTGCTTGATGTTCCTGGCTGCATTCAAGTCGGCATGAGCCAAATATCCACAATTACCACAAAGAAACTTTTCCTTATTGCGATTAGCTTTATCAACGTGTCCACATTCTGGACACTTTTGACTTGTATGACGTGGATTCACTCGCCTAAAAACCTTTCCCTGCTTTGCAGCTAGGTATTCGATTTTTTGAGTCAGACTGTACCAGCTAGCATCGCTGATACTACGATTTAAACCGCGTTTTCTTGACTGACCGTTGGTTAGAAATCTTCCTTTATTTGATACATCTTCTTTGGGCTTGCATCGTTTTTTCATCCCTGAGATGTTCAAATCTTCCACAACAACCGCATCTGCTTTTCTGGTTAGCTTGTTTGCTAACTGCCATTGGAAAGCTTCGCGTTTATTGGTGATTTTTTGGTGCAACCGACCGATTAATTTACCAGCTTTTTTACGGTTTTTAGAACCTTTCTTTTTACGAGCTAGTCGGCGTTGTCTTACTTTTAAGAGCTTACGAGTACGCTTATTGGTCGAATGTCTGGGATTATCGTATTGGGAGCCATCCGAGCAATGCACCAACTTAGTTATCCCCATATCTAAGCCGACGACAGTTTTTGCATCTTCAACCGCGATTGTAGGGAATGGAGGTACAGCCTTGTTTTCTATTTTTAAAGTCACATATAAACCGTCAGCCTTTAGTCTCACGGTCGCTGATTTAACCTTAAAACCTTCAGGAATAGGGCGAGAATTGAAATATTTTACCCAACCTAATTTAGGGAGATAAATTGCTTTGTCAGCTACTTTAATTCCAGAAGTAAAAGTAAACGATTTAAAATTGCTTTTATTTTTAAACTTTGGATACTTACTACGTCCAGCAAAGAAATTATTGTACGCAACTTGTAACCTTTTAACGTTTTGTTGCAATACAGTTGAGTCTATTTCCTTGTACCACGGGCGTGTTTTCTTTAAAATCGGAAGGTTCGTTATTTGTATCTCTTCAGCAGTTTTTAACTTAATCTCCCTAGTTTTCTTCTTAACCTTATAAATATCTCCAGTATCAGAAGTAGCTGAATTAGATGATACTGAACAGGTTAAAGGACAAGCAGTACCTTTATTCCTTAAATTACAATACTCCCCTTGTACGAATCTCTCTTGATAAGTCACCTCCCTGTCAGCAAGATTGTAATTGTAATTAGCTCTTAGCATATCAATCCAACTAAGAACCTTTAAGGTCTGCTTCTTATTTGGTTTTAACTTGTTTTGATATCCTAAAAGCATTTATTGCAACGTTTATTGTAGATGTGCTACTTATATCTACATAACTATAGCGTACAAATCCGTAAAAATGCAGCAATACAGAAGAAAAAATCATACTGTTTCAATGATTAATTTTCATCTTGTATGGATACCAAAACGGAGAAAACGAGTATTGATAGGGGATGTAGAAAAAAGATTGAGAGAAATTATTTGGGATACCTGCAAAGAAAAAGACTGGAAGATTATCGCATTGGAAATCATGCCAGATCACGTTCATTTATTCGTTAATGTTTTACCTGATATCGCAGCTCGTCAGGTTGCAGCACAAATCAAAGGTAGAAGTTCTAGGTACTTAAGAAAAGAATTTCCACATCTATTAAAACTACCTAGCTTATGGACCCACTCGTATTTTGTTTCAACCGCTGGTAGCGTCAGCAATGAAACTATTAGAAGATATATTGAGGAACAGCGGCATCATGACGTAACCTAAGATTGACTGCACGTAAACGTGCTAACTCGTTCTACATCTCCCGCCTAAAGGCTGGGAGTTTTGAACTTCGACAAGTTCTATAAAAATAATTTTTCAGTATTGTACCTGAAGAGGGATGAAAATTATTGACATTTACTTATAGGAATGTCTGGAGATATTGGGGTGGGAGCTCTTTAACAGATTTACGTATATGATTTTAAATTCAACTGTCCCAAAATTATTGGACTCTATTTTTTCTTATTTGTCTATTTTAAATTAGTAAACACTATTGAACGGTAGTTTGTGAGAGTCATAGATTTCATGAAACGTCTACTTATTTTCCCCGCAACCATCTTATTCGCAACCTTATTAGGAAGTTTCTTGTCTGTAACGTTTGCTCAGATCCCAAATACCCCACAGCAGACTTCTCCAACCCCTGATGAAACTCAAACTCCAACAGAATCGAAGCAAGAAGATTCTTCAACTTCTGATCGAACAGTAACACCCGTACAACCAAAACAAGAAGATTTTCCAACCAGCGATGAAATTGAAACTCCGGTAAAACCCGAACAAACAACCTCTCCTCAAGTAGAAACAGAAAAAACAACTTCTCCAACTAGCGACGAAATTAAAGATCCAGAAGCATCTCAATCAAATAAAGGTGCTTATGTGGGGATCCAGATGATTATTTTAACTCCCGAAATTGCTCAGGAATTTAATAATGACCCAAGTACTAACTTGAAGGTACCTGAAACAAAAGGAATACTTATCGTCAAAGTTTTTCCTAATTCACCAGCAGAAACTGCAGGTTTACGTCGGGGGGACATAATTACAGAAGTTTCTGGGAAACCAACTACTGACGCCAAAGAAGTGATTGAAATTGTTAACAGTAGCAATGTTGGTGAATCTTTACCCCTTACCGTAACTCGTGGGGATAAAAAAAATTCCATATCAGTTCGCTTAGGAGAAAAACCATCTGAGGAAGCTGAAGATTAGAGTCTGAAAACTAGAACCTAAAAATTAGACCTTGACAATTAAACTGTAATAAATATTAACGGTTTGTAGTAGAGGACTAGTAAAGGTTTAAGGAGCGGGAATCATAATTTCTACCGATTCCCCTTGAAAGCAATTGATTGCGAATCCAAGGTTATTAATTTGCAGCCCCAAACAATATAAAAGGCAAAGAGGAAGGAAGTACTTTCCCCCTTTGCCTAATTGCTCTACGTTAGCGTTATGTGACCACGAGGTCACAGTTATCTTTGCCTTGTTCAGAATTAATAGTCGCCAAGAAAAATAACATATGCAGTTATGGTGCTACGCACAAGTCATTAGCTTCAGTGTTCAGCAGGCCCTAATTGCTCGATGCTATATCTACAAACAATCACTTTCGTTGATTCTTAAATTGTTTTGATGTCCCCTTAAGGTATAAAATTAGTATGAATAATCCGGAATCCCGACCGATAAACCGGAGATTAATAGGAGAATACTCATGGGGTTGTGGCGCTCTATCGTCCATCTCATTTTTAGGGGGAGACTTAGTAGATTTATATTCCTGATATTTTTGGGGATCAATTTGAGCTTAGCTATTACTTCATGCTCTATGTCCAATGCTAAGAATTCCGACCCCGAACTAACTCTGGTTTCCTATGCAGTGACTAGACCTGCATACAAAAAAATTATCCCTCAATTTGTAGCGCAGTGGGAGCAACAACACAATCAAAAAATCCGCTTCTATGAAAGTTATGCTCCTTCTGGCGCACAAACCCGTGCAGTGATAGACGGTTTAGACGCAGATGTAGTTGAGTTAGCCCTAGCGTTAGATATGCAGAAAATAGAGAACGCAGGTTTAATTCAACAAGGTTGGGAAAATGAAGCCCCTAACAATGCGATCGTTACGAAATCTGTTGCGGTACTAGTTACCCGTGAAGGAAATCCAAAGCAAATTCAGACATGGGAAGATTTAACAACAGATAACCTGGATATTATTACGGCTAATCCCAAAACTTCCGGTGTTGCAAGGTGGAATTTCTTAGCATTATGGGGTGTCCAAAAACAGGTTGGAATGACAGATTCCCAAGCTTTAGAATTCACGAAAAAAGTTTATCAAAATGTACCAATAATGCCCAGGGATGCGCGGGAAGCAAGCGATGTATTTATCAATCAAAATCAAGGAGATATCTTAATTAATTATGAAAATGAAATCATATTAGCTGGATTAAGAGAGAAAAAACGTCCTTATATTGTCCCCGAGACTAATATTTCTATAGAAAATCCGGTTGCCGTTGTTGATAAAAATGTTGATAAACATGGTAACCGAGAAATAGCCGAAGCCTTTGTGAAATATCTCTTCACCCCTGCAGCTCAAAGAGAATTTGCCAAAATTGGATTTCGACCTGTAAACTCCAACGTTACTCAAGAGTTCGCAGATAGATATCCACCAGTCAAAAAATTATTTACGGTACAAGATTTAGGTGGTTGGGATAAAGTTCAAAGCCAATTCTTTGATAATGGAGCCGCTTTCGACAAAATTCAAGCAAGTATTAGGTGATATTTGAGTAATGAGTAATAAGTAATAAGTAATAAGTAATAAGTAATAAGTAATAAGTAATAAGTAATAAGCAAGAAGTAATCATTGACTGATAACTGTAGCCCGTAAGGGCGTGGCGTTAGCAATAAACTGATAACTGATAACTGATGAATCCTGCTATATCAAATAATCAAAATCAAAAAACTAAAATTCCTCAAATATCTTTGCCTTGGGGAATCACCATTGGCTATCTTACAATAATGCTTTTACTGCCAGTTGCAGCGTTACTTTTGCAGGCAAGTAGAGTAAAACCAGCAGAATTTTGGCAAATAGCAACAAGTCCGATTGCCATTTCTGCATACAACGTCACGTTTCTCACCGCATTATTTGCAGCGATCCTAAATGGAGTATTTGGAACTTTAGTTGCTTGGGTATTAGTTCGTTATGACTTCCCTTTTAAAAAAATAATTGATGCAGGGATTGATTTACCATTTGCTTTACCAACAGCAGTTGCAGGTCTGACTTTAGCAAATGTTTATAGCGAAAATGGTTGGATTGGTTCTTTACTGAAAAATGTGGGCGTCAAAGTTGCGTTTACGCGCTCCGGCGTACTCGTTGCAATGTTATTCATTTCTTTACCCTTTATTATTCGAGCATTACAACCAGTCTTACAAGAAATGGATACTGATATTGAAGAAGCTGCATGGAGTCTGGGAGCATCAAAATTTCAGACATTCTGGCGAGTAATCTTACCTCCATTATTTCCTGCATTGCTTACAGGTATAGCCCTAGGATTTTCTCGTGCTGTTGGTGAGTATGGCTCGATTGCAATTGTTTCATCAAATATTCCTTTCAAAGACTTAATTGCATCTGTCCTGATTTTTCAGAAATTGGAGCAGTATGATTACGCCGGTGCAACTGTCATTGGTACTGTTCTTTTAACAATTTCTCTATTTATTTTATTGCTAATTAACCTATTACAAGCATGGGGAAGAAGATATCAGTGAACAGTTGTCAGTTAGCAATTTATGATTAGCAGCACACTCTTGCAGACTACTGTTTTTATCTCTTATCCCCTATCACCAATCCCCTACAGCCAATGAAACAGTCAATAAACCAAAAATCAAACAGAACTAAATTAATTTTAATTTTTTCTGCTGTTATATATCTTTTATTGATTTTATTTATTCCGGCAATTAACGTTTTCTACCAAGCTTTTAAAGATGGATTCGGCGATTTTATTAGCTATATAACCACTGACGAATTTATCCATGCAATTCAATTAACCCTGTTGATTGCATTAATTGTGGTTCCGATCAATGCAATCTTTGGATTATGTGCTGCATGGGTAATTGCTCGACGCAAATTTCCTGGTCGCGCCCTGGTCATTAGTATTTTAGATGTTCCCTTTTCTGTGTCACCTGTAGTTGCAGGTTTAATGATGGTTTTACTCTACGGGCGCAACAGCTGGCTTGGCTCAGCTTTAGAATCAGTCAATTTTAAAGTCATCTTTGCTCTACCTGGGATGATTTTAGCAACAGCTTTCGTAACTATGCCTTTTGTTGCTCGTGAAGTAATTCCAGTTCTAGAAGAAATTGGTCCCGATCAAGAAGAAGCTGCTCGAACTTTGGGAGCTAGTCAGTGGCAAACTTTTTGGCGAGTTACTTTACCCAATATTCGTTGGGGTCTACTTTACGGATTAATCTTAACTAATGCCCGAGCAATGGGAGAATTTGGTGCCGTTTCAGTAGTATCGGGCAATATTATCCGTAAAACTCAAACTTTACCTTTATTTGTAGAACAAGCTTATAAACAATATGAAACTCAAACAGCATTTGCTGCTGCAGTTTTGCTAGCTTGTTTGGGATTTGTCAGTCTTGTTTTAAAAGAGATTATCGAACGCAAAACTCATAGCAAAACAAGTTAAAACTGACAAGCCTCCATCGAATTAATTTGACTTTTTATATAAATGCGAATTTTCTAATGACGAGTGTTGATTAACCTCCAAAGAGCAAAATTTATATATCATCGGGAACATTCCAATAAGAAAAATTTCTGAAACAAATTTCTATATTTTTGAGTCTTGTAGAGACTTACCGTGGTATGTCCCTACAGATTTTTGGTGATGTGCATATCTCTGAGAATTGAGAGGAGCTAAACTCTTAGAGATATTTGTTTAAAATCGATCGTTCCAGAACTTATTCATGCTGGAATGCCTTAAAGCTTGCAAACCCTTAGGAGCCAGGGGAAAGCGCCCCCTAACAACAAATTATATTTGCAATCAAGAAGGGAACTTTCCTTTAGTTGCCAAAACCTAGCTAGGACTGAAATTTGCCCTATTTGTGGTGAGGATTTAAGAGAATATCAAATCTTGGCAACTCAAACTTGAAAACTCAAACTTGAAAACCTAAATGGTAACCTTTCAAGAAGTTTTAAGTTTTAATAGTCTAACCATACAAGGCAAGATTTTAGTTGAGTGATTAGCTATTAAGTCTTACTTTCTATTTTGGCTAGCCCTAGAATCGCAAATTTCTATAATCCCAAACTTGAAATCAAAAACTTGAAATCAAAAATTTGAAACCAAAAATTTGAAACCAAAAATTTGTGGTCTATGCCATTTGGTTCTCAATTGCCCAGCGAGCTAACTCAGTACGGTTATGGAGGTTAGTTTTGCCTAACATGTTGGAAACATGGCTTTCAACAGTGCGTTGAGACACGTTTAGCTCTTCAGCAATCTCGCGATTAGCTAAACCTCTGGCTACAAACTGCACTACTTTCAGTTCCGTTGGAGTCAGTTGCACATCGAAAGGAACCTGAATTCTGGAACCGTTATCTCCGCCTTTAGCTTGGTGTTCTTTCCAACGGATAGTTTGCTTGAGTGAAGATTCTACTTGGGCTACTAATTCTTCTGGTTCGAATGGTTTGACCATGTAGACATCTGCACCCTTATTCAGACCTTTTACTCGGTCTGCACTTTGCCCCTTAGCTGAAAGGAACAAGACAGGGATCCAAGCAGTACGTTCGGTTTGCCGAACTTGTTCAACAAAGGTATAACCATCCATTTCCGGCATCATTACATCGCAAATAATCATGTCTGGAATATCTTGCTCCAAGATATCCAGAGCTTCTCGACCATTTTCGGCTGTAATGACTTCATAGCCCCGGAACTCTAAATAATCCTTCACCAGCAAGATGAGGTTAGGGTCATCATCAATCAATAGAAGTCTTTTGTGATCTTTCATGCTGGGTTCTTTCATAGCAGTGGCACTTGTCGCGCTTCGGTCCATCAAGGTCTTGTGTAGTTATCGTCTATGGTGGATTATTGAGATGTTGTTGTTTTTTCTTACATGACTTACCCTTGCTTACACTAAATCTCATTGAGTGTCAGCCACTCTTAATGAAACTAGTGTGCGATGGCTTAAGTCTCGTAAGGATACGTAGAGCAGTAGTATCTATAATGCGCTATTATATATCGCTTTGAAAGTGGCAGGCTAAAAAACACCGAATAAATAATAATCTTTCAGATTTATATCTAAATGTTCGCCCTATACGCTCTCAAATCTAAACATATGTCGCTTTTCTAATTTCTACCGCTTCTCATACCCTATAAATGTTAAGCTTCCATAAGTTGCTCTTTTCCTTTATAAGATTTTTTGCGGTTGAGATGAGCTTACAGCCGATTCTTTTTACCCTTAATTACCTATATTAATAGTTATTGGATTTTGGGTTCTATTACTTTTGGATTAGCTTTGCACTTAAATCATTTTTTATAAACCTTCAAAGTAAGTTATTTTGGCTCGATCCCCATAAATAAACTTGTAACCACTCGGATTTAGATATTCCCATGCAGTAAGAACGAGTATATCGATGTTGACCATACCTTAATTTATCGACCTGTTTTTTTAAGTTTCCCCAAAATTCAAGGCCAATTCGTTTTAAACAAATTTTTCGATTTGCCTGCTCAGTACAGATAAAAATTTGAGACTGACTTTTTGTGAGCCGCAAACTTTTTGCACAAATATTCAGGATTTTATATTCCTTTGGTTGGATTGTTTTCGGTATTCGAACATTTAAGTTAATCACTTTATTATTACCCGTAAAGGCAGATCTCTGTTTACTGTTCTATAACAATTTTTTCGCTTTGCAAATATTGCCTAGATAAAACTATCCCAAAGACACCAAAAAAAACAAAAATAATATTTTTATTAAGTATTTTTACTTACAATAACTAACACTTTTCAAGTTCGGGAACCCGTACTAGGTTAATTGTTGCCATCACAGGCTTTCCTTCGGTAAATTAGCACTCAGGAGTTGAGAGTGCTAACAAGGCGAGTAAATTTGTATGGCAGCAGTATCTCTAAGTGTTTCTACAGTTAAACCATTAGGCGATCGCGTATTTGTAAAAGTGAGCGCCTCGGAAGAAAAAACAGCTGGTGGCTTATATTTGCCTGATACAGCAAAAGAAAAGCCCCAAGTTGGTGAAGTAATTTCTGTTGGTGACGGTAAGCTTAAAGATGATGGTAGCCGCATGGCTATGGATGTAAAAGTTGGAGATAAGGTTCTTTACTCCAAATATGCTGGTACCGACATTAAGTTGGGTACAGATGAATATGTATTACTTTCAGAGAAAGATATTCTGGCGGTAGTTTCGTAGTTTGCTAAATTCATGGATTAAGAGTCAAGGGCGGTGATCGCTCGAAAGGCGATAGCTCAAAAGCTCTTAATTCAAACCTCATCAATTATTTTGACAGTTAATTAAAAACCCAAAGCTTACTAACTTCTTCCACTACTATGGCTAAGCGAATTATTTACAACGAGAACGCGCGCCGTGCCTTGGAAAAAGGTATGGATATTTTAACTGAGGCTGTAGCGGTTACCCTTGGTCCCAAAGGTCGCAACGTAGTTTTAGAGAAAAAATTTGGTGCACCACAAATTATTAATGATGGTGTAACTATCGCTAAAGAAATTGAATTAGAAGACCACGTAGAAAATACCGGCGTTTCTTTAATCCGTCAGGCTGCTTCCAAAACTAATGATGCTGCAGGTGATGGAACCACCACAGCTACAGTTTTGGCTCATGCGATGGTTAAAGAAGGTATGCGCAACGTTGCAGCTGGTGCAAACGCGATTCAGCTTAAGCGTGGAATTGATAAAGCAGCAGCTTTCTTAGTTGATAAAATCAAAGAAAATGCTCGCTCAGTAGAAGATTCTAAAGCTATTGCTCAAGTTGGAGCGATCTCTGCTGGTAACGACGAAGAAGTCGGTCAGATGATCTCTCAAGCAATGGATAAAGTTGGTAAGGAAGGTGTGATTTCCTTGGAAGAAGGGAAGTCCATGTCTACCGAACTAGAAATTACTGAAGGGATGCGCTTTGACAAAGGCTACATCTCTCCTTACTTCGCTACCGACACTGAGCGAATGGAAGCAGTTTTTGACGAACCTCAAATTTTGCTTACCGACAAGAAAATTGCTCTAGTACAAGATTTGGTTCCAGTTCTGGAACAGGTTGCTCGTGCTGGTAAGCCTTTAGTAATTATTGCTGAAGATATTGAAAAAGAAGCTTTAGCAACTTTGGTTGTTAACCGTCTACGTGGCGTACTCAACGTAGCAGCGATTAAAGCTCCTGGTTTTGGTGACAGACGCAAAGCGATGTTGGAAGACATTGCGATTTTAACCGGCGGTCAAGTAATTACAGAAGATGCTGGTTTGAAATTAGAAAACACCAAGATTGATATGCTTGGTAAAGCTCGCCGCATCACCATTACCAAAGACAACACCACAGTTGTTGCAGAAGGTAACGAACAAGGAGTTAAAGCTCGTTGCGAACAAATTCGTCGTCAAATGGAAGAAACTGAATCTTCCTATGATAAAGAAAAGCTTCAAGAACGTTTGGCAAAACTTTCTGGTGGTGTAGCTGTAGTTAAAGTTGGTGCAGCTACCGAAACCGAAATGAAAGATAAGAAGCTGCGTCTAGAAGATGCGATCAACGCGACCAAAGCTGCTGTAGAGGAAGGTATCGTTCCTGGTGGTGGTACAACTTTGGCTCACCTAGCTCCCCAATTGGAAGAATGGGCTAATAGCAAGCTCACAGGTGAAGAACTAATTGGTGCGTTGATTGTAGCTCGTGCTTTAGCAGCTCCTTTAATGCGAATTGCTGAAAATGCAGGTCAAAACGGTGCAGTAATTTCCGAACGCTTAAAAGAGAAGCCTTTTGCTACCGGCTACAATGCTGCAAATGGTGAATTTGTTGATATGTTCAACGCTGGTATTGTCGATCCTGCAAAAGTGACCCGCTCTGCTTTGCAAAATGCTTCATCTATTGCTGGTATGGTCTTAACAACCGAATGTATCGTTGTTGATAAGCCCGAACCAAAAGAAGCTGGTGCTGGTGCTGGTGCTGGAATGGGTGGTGACTTCGACTACTAATATTCCTTCACCCCATTATTTCTAAACAAAAAAGCAAACAAAAAAGCTGTCTCTTGGAAGGAGGCGGCTTTTTTGTGTTGGGGATTAGGGATTGGCGATTTGTAATACCAATTTGGAAAAATAATGAGACAGATAGATTTTGTAGAGACGTTGCATGCAACGTCTCTACCGGAGAATCTGTTGCAATGATTTATTGAATTGGTATAACTATAACCGTTAACTGTTAACTGTTAACTGACAACTGATAATATCTTTCTTTAGATGGTTGGTTTGTTGATATGTATTTGGAGAACATACTAAGCGTGCTTCTACCAAATAAAATTTATTGACATTAAATGTCTCAACTTACTGATACCCAAGCCCAAGCTGACTTGCCCTATCTACAGGTTCCCTAACATCAGAACCGATCTGGTACGCGATCGCTAGGTACTAACAAAAGCTGACAAATTATAGCTTTCGGTTCCAGCTAAACTTATTATTTAGTGCTATATGACTCATAGTGAAGCTCTTTATAACCTCAACCCGCTAAATCGTTTCACTGATAAAGTTGAAAACTATGCCAAATATCGTCCTACTTATCCAGAGGAATTAATTGATAAGATTCTTGAAGGCTTAGCATCACCACCTCAAATCGTCGTAGCAGATATTGGTGCAGGTACAGGAATTGCTGCGCGTCAGTTAGCTGAACGTGGTGTGAGGGTAATTGCAATAGAACCGAATGCAGCGATGAGGAATGCAGGTAAAAATGCAATATCTCTAAATATAGAATCTAAAAGTACAGAATCTGAAAGTACGAAATTAAAAAGTACAGGATCTACACATATAGATCGGACATGCCGTGTATCTGCAAAATCAACATCATATTTTAATGTTGAATGGAAAGACGGAACAGCAGAAACAACAAATTTACCTGATACATCTGTCGATCTCATAACTTCTTTTCAAGCTTTTCATTGGTTTAAACCCAAACCAACTTTATTGGAGTTTAGCCGAGTTCTTAAATCATCTGGAAGATTAGCACTAGTTTTTAACGATTTAAATCGGGACGACAACTTTACGAAAGAATATCACAAACTAATTTTGACTACAGCAAATAACCGTCTTGCCACAGATTTTAATGCTAAAGTTCAACCACTGCGAGAAAATCCAAAGTGGTATTACCTTCAAGATCATATATTTGCATATCAACAAGAATTAGATTTAGCGAAATTAATCGGTTTAGCAAAAAGCGTATCATTTATCTCTTCAGAAGAAACAATACAAAAACAATTAGTTGCTGATTTAGAAGATTTGTATCGAAGTTTTGCAAACGAAGATGGCTTTGTAAATTTGCAATATTGTGCCAGCCTACATATCGCTGAGTTGATTCCTTAAATTTAAATTAACCTATTTGTAGATGTTTTGAATAAAAACCATGGATAAAACACCTTTACATGCTCTCAACCCCTTGGGTCGATTTTCTGATCGAGTCGAAGACTACGTAAAATATCGTCCAAATTATCCTGAACCAGCAATCGATTTAATTCTCGAAGGTTTAACATCACCATCTCAGCTAGTTGCAGCAGATATTGGTGCAGGTACGGGTATTTCTACACGTCAGTTGGCTGAACGTGGGCTGAAGGTAATTGCAATAGAACCCAACACTGCGATGAGAAATGCAGCTACGGACGGGACACTAAAAAATAACATCGAATGGAAAGATGGAACGGCGGAAGAAACAAATTTACTTGATGCATCTGTAGATTTAGTAACTTGTTTTCAGGCTTTTCATTGGTTCAATCTAGAACCAACCCTAATGGAGTTCAGACGGATTCTCAAAGATTCAGGAAGGTTAGCAGTAGTATGGAATAACCGCAACCGCAACGATAGATTTACAGCAGAATATAGCAAAATTATCCGGAAATCCTCGAAAAATCATCCTGCAGAGTCCCGAATGAAGAAATTGGAACCACTCCCAGCAACTCCCTATTTTGTCAATTTCAAGGAATATACCTTTGCTCATAAACAAGATTTAGATTTGGATGGACTCATTGGACGAGCGATGAGTAGCTCTTATCTTCCTCGTGAAGGTAAAGAGCGTGAGGAACTTGTTTCTGATTTACAAGATTTATTTCAAAATTTTTCTCAACAACAAGATTATGTTAGTCTAGTTTACTCAACTAGCGTACATATCGCTGAAGTTGTTAAAAATTAACACTTCAATCCTTGACCATTAACTGATTGGATACTGTTATATCGCCTGAATTTAAAGCAAATTACTAAATAGGTTAAGTTGTATTCAACAACAGTTAATTTACTCAAAACCTTATGATATATTATACTATCAATACTTAAAGACTGAATAAGCAAATCCTACAAATCTAGTTGTTATCCTGTCTCTCTCGACCGAGTTGACTATTAATAAAATCTTGCAGGAAATAGATTATTTAGAAACTAGATTTTGTAGAAACTAGATTAGTTTACCCTTTCTTTAGAGTAGCTTAACCTTTTATTAACTAAAATTTATTTTACCAGTGTCAGAACCAGTCAAAACAGTTGAAATTTTTCAAAAATCATCTTCTCCCCTGACTTATGTCGCCGGTCAGACGATATTTGAGGAAGGAGAAACTGGGAGTGTGATGTACGGCATTATTCAAGGTGAGGTTGAACTTGTAGTTGATGGAAAAGTTGTAGAAACAATTACAGCAGGTGATGTTTTTGGGGAAGGAGCATTAGTTCAACCAGAACACGACCGAGCATCTACAGCGATCGCTAAAACTGATTGCATAATCGCATGTCTCGACCGAGAACGTTTTCTTTTTGCAATTGAAAATACTCCTATGTTTGCAATAGATGTACTGAGAAGTTATTCTAACCGCGCTCGACGGTTGAAACGTATGGTTGCTTTCTATCTCCAGTAGGTTTAAATTTATATAATTAGGTTTATACCTATTCGATCCACATGATTTGTGATTCAGCCTTCAGATTTTAATCCTGAAGTACTCAACTCTGAAGTACTTAATCCTAAAATAGTCAATTCTAAAACACCATGTTCAAAAAACTGGCATGGGATGCTCAATTTAACTTATGCTTCTCGTCAGGGAAAAACAGTTATTGTCGAACAACAAAATCAAGCACCATTAAAGGTACAGCGTCCATTATATCCAGAAGAGCAAACTGATCCAGAAGGACAAAAGATTTGTCACAGCATCATTTTGCATACTGCTGGTGGTGTGGTTGGTGGCGATCGCCTATCGTGTAATTTCGACTTACAACCCAATTCTCAAGCATTAATTACAACAGCTGCAGCAAGTAAAATTTATCGCAGCAATGGGAGCCAAGCAAGACAAAAGATTGAGATAAATGTTGATGAAAGGGCTTGTTTGGAATGGTTACCCCAAGAAACAATAGTTTTTAACGCTGCGGACTATCGCCAAGACCTACGAGTAGATTTAGCAAATAATGCTAGTTTTTTGGGTTGGGAAATTAACCGATTTGGACGTACTGCTAGGGGAGAAAAGTTTGTCCAGGGAAATTGGCGATCGCACACGGAAATTTACCAAGAAGGTATACCCCTATGGATAGATAGACAATGGTTACCGGGTAGTGAGGAAATTTTCTATAGTCCCAACGGTTTAGCAGGACAAGCAGTTATTGGAAGTTTGATATTTGTTGGTAAGACCATTTCTAAAGATATAGTCGAACAAGTACGATCGCTTTGGAAATCCAATCCCCACATGACGCTGTCGCGTCACGCTGCGCTAACGCCAATCCCCAATTCCAAATCCCCAAACCAAGGTGTTACTCGTTTAAATAATGGATTTTTATGTAGATATCGAGGTAATTCTACTGCAGAAGTGCGAAACTGGTTTATTAATGTCTGGTTATTGTTACGGACATCTTTTTTAAGTCGTGGTAGTTCTGTTCCTCGGGTTTGGATGCTTTAAAGCGATCGCATAAACCCAAAGGCTGCAAAAGAGGTTAATTAAGGGTTTTAAACAAAATAAGAAAATGCAATTAACACCGCAGGAAAAAGATAAGCTGTTGATTTTTACCGCTGCTTTGTTAGCAGAAAGGCGTAAACAACGGGGTGTAAAGTTAAATCATCCTGAAGCGATCGCTTTTATTTCTGCTGCAATTTTAGAAGGTGCGAGGGATGGACGTACGGTATCAGATTTAATGAGTTATGGAACTACCTTGTTAACTCGGGATGATGTTATGGAAGGTATCCCAGAAATGATTAATGAAGTGCAGGTGGAAGCTACTTTTCCTGATGGAACGAAGTTAGTTACGGTGCATAATCCGATTCGGTAATGAGTGGTAAGTAATGAGTAATAAGTAATAAGTAATAAGTAATGAGTAATGAGTAATAAGTAATGAGTAATGAGTGATGAGTAATGGGTAATAGGTAATAAGTAATAAGTAATAGGTTATTTCTTCTGATTTCTGACTTCTGACTTTTAACTTTTGACTTTTGACTTTTGACTTTTTTTTATGATTCCAGGCGAAATTATTACCCCAGAAGGGGAAATTGAATTAAACGCAGGTCGTCAACCAGCAAAATTGCTAGTTGCAAATACAGGCGATCGCCCGATTCAAGTTGGTTCCCATTTTCATTTTTATGAGGTCAACGCAGCTTTAAACTTCGACAGAGAACAAGCACGGGGAATGCGTCTTGATATTCCTGCTGGAACTGCTGTTCGGTTTGAACCAGGTGATGAGAAAGAAGTTACAGTTATTCCTTTAGCTGGCGATCGTCAAGTTTATGGTTTCAATGCCAGAATTAATGGACAATTAGATTCTTGATTTTTGATTTCTTCACAGCACGATAGCAAGGTAGGGTGTGTTAGTCCACTACTTTTTTTCAAAATAATTACGCATTACGGGACTAATTTCTACGTTTACTTGGTTCATCAATCCCATCGAGTAATTTTTCAATACTAATTTCTTCAGTAAGTCCTGGTACAATCACATCCCTGTAACCTTTTCTTTCCAAACTTAATAACCACTGGTAATCAACTGGGGGAACTCCTGGACGATCTAGCAAAGGTACTTTTTCCTCTGGAGTAATACCAGGAATAGTTTTATGAATATAGTCAAATTGAGAACGAATAGCAGTCAAGAGATTACGTCTGGTGTTTTCTGGACCCTTGACACGAATAATAATTTTTTTATCTTCTCTGTCAGCTTTAACTAAAGCTTTATTCCCTTCTTTTACAAGAACTACTCCGCTACGCCAATAAGTCTTTCTAGAAATCCAATGATTCATGCGGACAATGAAACGGGAAATAATGCTACTAGGTAAAACAAGATAATTATATTCAAAAGCTAAGGTATTATTCCACTCACCTGTTTCGGGTTCTTCTTTCGGTAAAATATCCGATATTAGAAATTTTTTATCTGATTCAATCTCAAAACACAATTCAAACTTTTGCATCATATCGATAATAAATATATGCTTATTTTTTGGGTAGTCACGACGATTTAAAATTCTTGCTAGCATTTCTCGTCTGAGAATTCCCTTTTCTTCAAGAATCAAATGGCGATCGTTGAGAATTTTATAAACGCCATTAGTTACCCATTCTGGGTTAAGTACATGGGTATGTTCTAATCTAGGATCGTCTTTAAAGTTCAGCACAACTCCTAAATCGTGAAGAAATTGAATCAGAGTGCTTTGTTTATCTTCTTCCTCTACCCCTTCTGTTTCGCAAAGGAATTCGTATTCACTGTACGGAATATAATCTTTGTCTAAGTCTTCCAGTTTTTGTTTGATATTAAACCAAGTTAGGGGTAATTGGTCATCAATATGTTCTAGCTGGTTAATTTCTTGTTTTATAACTTCTTCTAATTCCTCAATTCCTGTGTTTTTCTCACAAGAAGTTTCTTTAAAAGCTTTGATTTGGGGATATTTATTTTGCAAACTTCGCTGGTCAATATCTAAAGGATGTTGATCGGCTTTATTCCCGACAATAATTACTGGGGAATCCTTACCGAAACTTTGAATTATCTTCAGCCAATATTCAATGCGGTTTTCTTCTTCTCCTAATGTGGCGTCCAAAACCAAAACATAAAGACTACGCTTGGTCAGGAAAAATTGGTGGGTAGAATGCATGATTTCCTGTCCACCAAAATCCCAAATATTAACTTGAAGCTGACGCTCACCTAATTCTATCGTCCAATCTTCAATATCAATACCATCGGTTTTGTTGCGATGCGGATCGTATTTGTTTCTAATTAAACGTTCTTTTAGGCTAGTTTTACCAACACTACCTTGACCAACCAAAAGCATTTTCGCTTCATGAAGAGGTTTTGTTTGGTTATTCTGCAGGGATAGATAGTAATTAATAATGTTTGCAGGATTACTTAAAATCTCTGGCGGAGTAGGAGGTAGGGAATTTTCACTGATATTAAGTGTAGTGAGGTTGATTATTTGTCCAATTTCTTGGGGTAAGCTGCTCAGAGAATTATACCTGAGGTGAAGTGTAGTGAGGTTTGTTAGTTGTCCGATTTCTGGGGGCAAACTGCTCAGATAATTATAACTGAGGTGAAGTGTAGTGAGGTTGCTTAGTTGTCCAATTTCTGGGGGCAAACTGCTCAGATAATTATAACTGAGGTGAAGTTTTGTGAGGTTGCTTAGTTGTCCAATTTCTGGGGGCAAACTGCTCAGAGAGTTATTGTACAGGTCAAATATTATCAAGTTTGTTAGTTGTCCAATTTCTGGGGGCAAACTGCTCAAAGAGTTATTGTGTAGATGAAGTGTTGTAAGGTTGTTCAGTTGTCCAATTTCTGGGGGCAAACTGCTCAAAGAGTTATTATACAGGTCAAGTGTTGTAAGGTTTTTTAGTTGTCCGATTTCTGAGGGTAAACTACTCAGGGAGTTGTAGCTGAGGTGAAGTGTTATGAGGTTGGTTAGTTGTCCGATTTCTGAGGGTAAAATGCTTAGAGAATTTACGCTGAGGTAAAGTGCTGTGAGGTTTTTTAGTTTTCCAATTTCTGAGGGCAAACTGCTCAGGTCATTATTGACGAGGTGAAGTGTGGTGAGGTTGGTTAGTTGTCCAATTTCTGAGGGCAAACAGTTCAGAGAGTTCACACTAAGGTGAAGTGTTGTGAGTTTGGTTAGTTTTCCAATTGTTGGAGGCAAACTTCTCAGGAAATTTACGCTGAGGTGAAGTGTTGTAAGTTGGGTTAGGTGTTCAATTTCTTGGGGCAAAAGGCTTAGATCATTATTATCTAGGTGAAGTGTTGTGAGGTTAGTTAGTTGAAATATTTCTGGTGGCAGACTGCTCAGAGAATTTCCAAGCCATCTACCGTTTTTCTGATCCCATTTACCTAAAATGAGTTTTTTAAGTTTAGATAATTTACCTATTTCTGCAGGAAGTTGAGTTAATCCCATTCCAGAAAGGTCGAGTTCTTCCACTCCATCTCTAGCTGCTTGCTCTATTATTCGTAGTGCTTTACTTTCAGGTGTATCAGAATTACTTTTAGGACTGACAAACTCATCACCAGTTTCCAAGGGTTTGGGATTGCTTTCTTGCGTCGCAATGACTGTACTTGTATTGTCTGTGTGTAAGTCCTGATTATTTACTACCGGCTTTGGTATTTCTGATTCAGACGAAGAAATTTCTACTGGGTACCAATCAGCAACAATATCCTCTGGCTTTAATTCCAAAACATTACATATCGCTTCAACTGCTTCCTCCCCAATTTTGTATTTACCATTACCCCACTGAGGATTAAATAATCGTTTTACTTGATCTAACGTTACCTTTGCTTCTTCTCTAATTTTTTCATAAGTATATTTATTTATTCTTTTTGCCTCTTTAAGTTTCTTTACCCCCTCCACCGTGGCGAGATAACCACCTCGTCTTTTGTTGGTACCCATCAGCAACTTGCAAGCTAGTTTTTTCTACTGTAGCGAAAGAGTGCGTGTAAGTACGTAGAAGTATCTGGATAATTTGAATTATGTACAGACGTTGCATCCAAAATCTCTACAAAAGCTGTATTTTATTGAAGATAACTTTAGGTTTTTAACAGATTAGTACGATTTGATGATTATTAATGCTCGTATTGAATCGCTTTAAATGGCTTTTACTCGCTCTCACGCTTAAATACTCAACTTTGTGATTATTGGGGAGACGATGAAATAAACACACCGAGACATGTTGATCAAACCTAAAACTGTTAAAAGCTCCCGATCGCCCAAACCATCGAAAAAATCTAAAATCAACTCATACTTACTAAAGGCGATCACTGTTATTCTTACGACTCTAATTGCTTGGTTGCTACCGGAAGCACCACTTGCGATCGCGTTAATAAAGCTACTATTGTTTATCCTAGAATATTTAAATCAAAAACGTAATTCCGAGTAATTTTTTTATCTAACTTTCCAAGTAAATACTTGCTCATACCAAAGATAAGTTATTTCATACAATTCCTTCGCTTGCGGTGCGTTATGGCTTACGCCTAACACACCCTACTCTGATTTTTTAATCCTTCCAGAAGGGTCGAATTACAAATATACGGAAACACGAATGACAACACATAGTTTTTATACTTAGAAGCACACCGAAATATATCTTTTTTTAAGTCTTTTTTTTACTTTATATATTTTGAAATATCTTAATTCCAGAGTTAATCTATCAATTTAAATAATTAGTCAATATTAAATACACAATAATTAATATTATGAAATATGTGATGATTAGTATCACCTCAAAGTTGATACTAGTTAACAGACATAATTTCGTGAGAATGTATCAGAAATATTCAAATGTTCAGAAAGCACAGTATTTGATATCCACATAAGGAATACTTATAAAATACTCAGGATTGAACAATTTCCAAGCGTTGTATAGACAAATAGAAATAACAAATAATAGAATAAACATCCTTAGTGAAATAGCTACGGAAAGATTAGGGTTACAATGGAACCTTAGATGCACTGTTTGAGAGAAACAGTTTTTTACCAGGTTGTGTGGGGCAAGTTGAATAGCGCATGAAAAAATAGCAGAAGCGAGGCGAGATATTATGCTATTCGTTGATAGTGGCATTAAATTTATACATCAACAATTAGCTGCAGAATTAGCTGACTGGAATCACTATAAAAAGGCTGGGTACATCTTTGATAATCAAACACAGTTCAAACTACCCAATGGTTCTCATATCTCTCCAGATCTATGTTGGGTAGTATTAGAGCAATGGGATGCATTATCTAATGAAGAAAAGCAATCAGTTCCACCTGTATGTCCCGATTTTGTAATTGAAATTTTTGAAGGGGACAAATCTCTGGAACAATTGAGACTTCAAATGCGCGAATATATCAAAAATGGAACCCGTCTCGGTTGGTTAATTAACCCCCAAAAATCATCAGTAGAAATTTATCGCGTTCGTGATGTTCAAGAACGTAATACTCAAAAGTGTGACATTCTTGAATATGACATTCGAGAAATTGTTGCTTTTGGTTTTAGGAAAGCTCCAACTCTTCTTGGTGAAAATGTTTTACCAGGATTTTCTGTAGATCTCCAAGATCTATTTAATATTCAACTCAATTATCGACTCCAACATGTTGCTTAAATGATTGATTTAAGCGCCAAAGAAATTTGATAATTTTTCTTTTAATGGAGTGAGGGAAAGTAAACAACCAAATTGAAATAAACAGCACAGACGCACCAATAACACTGGTGCGTCTTTAAAAATAGAAGTAACGAGTAATAAGTAATGAGTAATGAGTAATAAGTAATAAGTAATAAGTAATAAGTAATGTTAGCGTAAGCGGGGCGCGACAGCGCACAGTAATAAGTAATGAAGCGCGTAGCTAGCGTCAGCGTACCGGATCCGCAAGGTAGCGCAGCTAGAGGCTATAACTACGTTACCTGCGGATCTGCCGTCGCCGCAGGCTCTAGGTATTGCGGGGCGCGTTAGCATTCGCCAGCAGGACACGTAAGTGTACACGGTGCACAGTAATGAGTAAAAGGGTTATTACCTAATAACCGCCGTCTTTTCAATAGGGTTATATAGTAACTAATTAAGCGGACTTGATATCAAAAGTACATTATTCCCGGTTCGCCCATTTTTTTTGGAGTTAGAGAAATTGCCAAAAAACAAAAAAATCTAGATGTCGTAAGGTTTTCACCTATTTTTCATAATTTTTCCTAAACAATCCCCAGTTCTAAAAACTCTATTTTTATGCAGTCGCATTCCGCAAGGTGGAGTATTGGGTCTTTGTTATAGCCAAAAACCCTGACTAAATCGTTTGAAAGACGCGCGGCTAGTACCACGTTCGCGTAGAGCGTCCAAACAGCTTTTTCTAACTTGATTTTACATGGGCGAACAGTGATTTATTACTTATTCTTATTACTTATTACTCATTACTGTGCGCTGTCGCGCCCCGCTTACGCTAACATTACTTATTAACGTTGTGTAAACGAGAATTAATTAATCGATCCATCCATCCTTCAAGATAAGCTTGATTTGCTTTTTGTTCTTCTGGATCTTGAGTATCGGGAGAATGGGGCATTAATCCAACAACTGCAGCATTAGTAACGCAATACATTGATTTTTGGAAAGTTTCACAAATTTTTACCCGTAAGTCATCTTCTCCCCGGAGGGTTTTCTGATAAAATTCGTGTAAATAATCTGGTAAATAGTGACGCATATCTTGCATCAGTAATGTGGGAGGAATACCAGAACCACCAATAGGTAAAGGATCTGCATACAACGCCCCATATTGGAAATTCCCTTGAACCGGAGGAATTTGACGCGCTTGAGCATTATAAGAAACTGTACCGGGGAAAGGTGTTCCTCGGAAGAATACAGCTTCTACATAAGGTACAGCCGTATCCATCAAGAAAGTTAAGCCTACAGACTTGGGAATGATGTCATAGTCTTTATCTTTGATTGTGACGGTGTAAGTAATTGGTTGAGCTGCTGCTGCTACTAATCCAGCTTTAATGTGGTTTACAACCTCAAGAATTGATGTAATTTTACCTTCATCATAGAGATCTGATAAATCTATGAATATATCAGACATCACTCGCCAAAATTGACCCAAACCACTGTAGTAACTATAAACCCGCATCTGTTCGATTAAAAACTGGGAAAATATTTTGTTAACGGCGAGAACGAAGGGATTATTTTTAAACTTTGCTGTAATGACGGCTTTTGCTCTTTGTTCAAATTCTGGCGAATCTAAGTATTCATCTAAACCACCACCACCATGCCATAACATTGCTTTCATGCAATACTCGGCATATTCATAATTTATCCGATCGTGCCACCAATGCCGAAATAATTTTTTGCTGTTGATATCTCCGTTAAAGTATTTAAAGAAAGGAAAAAATACTAAAAACTGATTTTGAGCGATGTAGATCAGATTGTTTGAATAAGCATCTAATACAACGCCATAACTTTTCAAAATTCCTACTACTTCTAAAAGATTAGTTTCACTATTGGGAAGTAAAGTTTCGTTGTTTAATAGACGCTGTATATATTCCGATAAAGGATGTGGCGAAGATTTCTTTTTAGCGGTTAACATTGTCAATTCTCCCTAGACAGGAATTGGTAATTGGTAATTGGTAATTGGTAATTGGTAATTGGTAATTGGTAATGGGTAATTGGTAATTGGTAATTGGTAATTGGTAATTGGTGATGGGTAATTGGTGATGGGTAATGGGTAATTATGAATTTTTAACTGTTAACTGTAGCCCGTAAGGGCGTGGCGTTAGCCATAAACTGTTAACAAAGCGTGCGCTTCAGCGCATTAACTGACAACCAAATTCTCAATTTTGACTTTTTTCTTGGTACAAGGAAACAGCAGCAATTGGGTTTGGTGGGTTTACCATTGCAGTTATTGTCGTTTCACTCCAACGCGTCAACCAACTGGGTTGGATGCCAAAAATTACAATTAATATTGCTAAAATAATTGCTGGGTTGCGATCCGACCAATATACCCGTGGTAAATTAACAACCTGCTCTGATAAACGTCCAAAAAATGCACGGTTAGCAAGTATTAAGAAATAAACAGCAGTTAAACCAGTACCAAGCATACATAACAGAGTTTGAACTGGGAACACCACAAAACTGCTACGAAAAATAATGAATTCTGAGATAAAACCGACCATTCCAGGAATACCTGCACTAGCCATTACCGCCAAAATCATTAAACTACCAATTAGCGGTAAACCCCGCTCTGGGTTCAATAGTCCCCTAACTACATCTAAATCTCGGCTACCTGCTTTTTTGTAGACAACACCAACCAACAAAAATAGCAATGCAGAAATCAAACCGTGACTCACCATTTGCATCACCGCAGCCAAAATACTTAATGGTGTAGAAGCTGCTGCAGCTAACAGGATATAACCCATATGTCCAATGGAACTATAAGCCACCATTTTTTTCATATCTGTCTGAGCGATCGCACAGGAAGCACCAAATAAGACGCTAACGACCGCCCAAGTTGCAAGCCAGGGTGCAAGGTAATTCCAAGCATCAGGTAGCAAATTCATCCCAAAGCGTAAAATTCCATAGGTTCCCAGCTTTAGTAGTATCCCTGCAAGCAACACAGAAATTGGTGTGGAAGCCTCAACGTGAGCATCTGGTAACCAGGTATGAAAGGGAACGATGGGAATTTTTATGCCAAAACCAACCAACAATCCAGCTAATAAGACTAGCTGGGTTGTTAAGGGTAGTGCTGTAGCGTTTAATCCTTGCAAAGCAAAACTGCTTGCACCACTAAGCCAGACTAGACCCAAGAAACTTGCTAAAATTAGAATACCGGAAACGGCGGTATAAATTAAGAATTTGGTTGCAGCATAACCTCGACGTTTACCGCCCCAAATTGCAATTAGTAAGTATAAGGGTATGAGTTCTAATTCATAAAACAGGAAAAATAGTAGTAAATCCTGTGCTAGGAAAGCCCCCGTTACGCCAACATTGAGCAGTAACAATAAAACATAGTAGAATTTCGCCCGTGGAATTGAAATGTCGCTACTGTAGATTGCAATGCAAGTTAATAGCCCATTCAAGACTAATAAGGGTAAGGATAGACCATCAACACCCAAGTGATAGTTCAAACCTAGAGCATCTATCCAAGGCAAAAATTCAGAGAACTGTTGGGTGACATTGTTTATTTGAAAGAAATAAGCAATGACAATTGTCCAAATGAAGGCGATACTAGCAAAGATTAAAGCCAACGAGCGAAAAGCTTTGCTGCTGATTTTTCCTGGTAATAAACCAATAATAGCCGCACCTAAAAGCGGCAATACAATCAAAGTACTAAGCATAGTCTAGGAATAAATTATGGGTCATAGATTCAGATAAATTTAAGTAAAGGTAGGATGCACGGCTATAGCTTTAAAGCTTGATATACAAAGTTTGGAACTTATATTTCTACATTTCTAATTACAGGAATAAAACTGTTTGGAATTACCTTTTGAATTGAGCCTGATATGTGAAAAATTTACGTTTGAGAAGCTTATTTACTATCGATTTGTTCTGTAAATCTTGTTCTAGGGATATTAACCTGGAAATATAACTCTGGAAATATTACCCTGGGAATATTTTCCCTTCGCAGATTATTTCTGGAATATCTTTCTGGAACATTGCGATGTGTAGAGACGCCGCATTGCAACGTCTCTACAAAAGAAAGATATTTTGTTGAAAATTCCCCTTCCCTATGTCTTCGATTAATTGTTTGATATTCATAAAACCTCAAACAAAGTCAAATTTTTAATATCTTCTTTAAAACGGTAAGTTATCCAATAAACCTAGAGACCAGCCCAAGAAAATTCCTAAAATGCTGATACCTACCAAAATAGTCAGCAAATATCCTTGCGAACGACCGGAAACACTATACCTTAAACTTTGTCCGCCAAACACAGTCGCAATACCAACGAGATTAACGAATCCATCAACTAAATAGCGATCGCACCACGCAGATATGTTGGACAAAAAGCCCACAACCGAAACAATGGTTACACGATAGATTTTATCGATGTAGAAGTCGTATCCCAATAAATCCTGGATCATTCGCCACGACATCAATCTCGATCTCGACCAAGCTTTGTGGAGATAAATCTTAGAACCAATAGCAACTCCCAAAAGACTAGAAGCAAATAATGATGATGCAACATACCAGTTGACACTATCCAATGTAGGTAGCAGATACCATCGCTGCAACATTACAGGAACTAACAAAGTTACTATCGTTAGGGATACCATTGGTAACGCCATCGGCCAATGAACTTCCGGTGCGCGACGGGTTTTTGGCTGCGGTTCTCCCCAAAACACTAGTCGGAAAAATCTTGTCAAATTTAACGCTGTTAGACCATTTACTAACAACAAAACTCCAATCACCCAAGGAGTAAAGTAAACTAAGCCATCAGACCAAGACAGCATCGCCCAAAAGCTACCTAAGGGTAATAGAGTTATCATTCCCCCAGCACCTACTAGAAAAGCCGTTGTAGTTGCAGGCATTCTTGACCACAAACCACCCATTTCCGTTAAATCTTGACTTGAGGTGGTATAAATTACTGAACCCGCACTCATAAATAACAGTGCTTTAGCAATCGCGTGGGTGAACAAAAACATCAGCGCAACGCCGCCTTGTTGCATCCCTACCGCCAAAAACACCAACCCCATATAAGCACTGGTAGAGTGGGATAAAGCCCGCTTAATATCTGTTTGAGCTACCGAGACCAAGGTTGCACCGATTGCTGTCACTGTTCCAAGAACAACTAAGGTGCTAAGAGCTACTGGTGATAACGCTAAAATGGGCTGCATTTTATACAAAATAAAAGCACCACCAGCTACTACTAAAGAGTTCCGCAGTACAGAAGCAGGGTTGGGTCCTTCCATTGCTTCATCCAACCACAAATGTAAGGGAAATTGGGCACACTTACCTGCAGGACCAGCGATTAAAGTTAAACCAAGCAAAGATGAGGTTAAAGGGCTTAATTCGGCTGTCTGCGCCCACTCATACAGGTCAGAAAAGTTTAAGCTACCTGCAAAAACGGAAAGGGTAACCACTCCCATTAGTAGTAACAAATCTCCGACCCGCTTTGTCCAAAAAGCATCCCTTGCTGCTGTTACCACCAAAGGTTGGGCATACCAAAAACCTACAATCAAATAAGTTGATAAGGTTAAAACTTCCAAAACAGCATAGGAGAAAAACAGGGAGTCGCTAATAGCTAAAGCACATAACGCCGCTTCAAAAAAACCCATCAAGGCAAAGAAACGTGCAACTGCCCAATCTTTTTCCATATACCCTAGGGCATAAAGTTGAGCGAGAAAACTTAAACCAGAAACTAATGCTACAGCCCCCATACTAATGGGTGAGATATCCAAGGCAAAAGATAAATCTAAATCTACAGCCTTAAACCAGTGAACAATTACAGTTTCTGGACCTCTGCTCGAAAAATCTTTAAATACAAGAATACTATGAGCAAAGGTCAATAATGTGGTCAACAAGTTAAAGTAAGCAGCTGGTCTTGGTCCAGTTCTGCGAACTATTCCGGTCGCCCAAGGCAATGTTAGAAGCGCGCCAACTAAGCCATAAATGGGCACACACCAAGACGTAACAAAGAGAAATTGATTCATTTAGATTATCCTTGACGACTTACCCCTACAAGAATTTTTGCCCAATGATTACATTGGGCATCAGGTTAATCTTGGGGCATTTTAGTTCCTCTTGATAGATGTTATTTTGCCATTTCATTTATTCCCATAGATTTAAACATCTATGAAAAAGTACCTCCACAAACTCACACTTAACTTTTGATTTATTCAATTTTTCTGGAGTTACAATGGCAATCTATCTTTCTGATAACCACAACTTATATTTATAATTACTGTTAATTTTAACTATCAATTTTATTGTCCCATTGTAAAGCTAAAGGAACAAGCTTCCCAATATTTTTAAAACTTTGTAATTCCTTTGCGCGACATAGAAAATTCTTTGCGGTAAATCAGTTCCACCTAATGATATAAAGAAATTATAAAACACAAATGGTTGCTTTACGAATAAAGTCAACTTCTATTAAGCAAAAAGCCGTCATCAAGATATGTTAAGTTTTTTAAAACTATTTTATTATGAACTATTATAGTAATTTATATTGCCACGGGGACAAAGCTTTCATATGCTTAATTTGAGAACGCTTTATTGAGCACAAGGAAAAATACCCCCGGTCTAAATTTTCACCTTTGTTGTACCAGTTGATTTAAGTTAGTGGGAGTTTTGCGATGCCTATTGCAGTTGGAATGATTGAAACCAAAGGCTTTCCGGCGGTAGTGGAAGCTGCGGATGCGATGGTAAAAGCCGCTCGAGTTACCTTAGTAGGTTATGAAAAAATTGGTAGTGCTCGCGTGACTGTAATTGTCCGTGGAGACGTTTCTGAAGTCCAAGCTTCCGTAGCAGCAGGAATAGAAGCCGCAAGAAGAGTTAATGGTGGTGAAGTCGTATCCACCCACATTATTGCTCGTCCCCATGAGAATTTAGAATACGTACTACCAATTCGCTATACGGAAGCAGTAGAACAGTTTAGGACCTAGCAATTAAAAAAAATAGGGATGAAGGGATTTGTAAATTTGCCAATTTGTATGCCCCAAAGGTGAGAAAATATTACTGTATCGGGTTTTTCGTTGACATGTCATTAATCATCTTATTGGCTTCAACATTCTTCCCTATAAAATCTAATAATTTCTCTCTAAAGTTGGAAATTTTGGAAATCTGGGATTTTAAAAGCTTGAGATTTGAGCAGTCTAAAATTTTAGAAATCTAACATTTTAGAAGTCTGAGATTTTAAAAATCTTATATTTGAGGAATTTTAGACTCTGGAAGGTTGAGACTTTAGAAGTTTTAGACTGTAGAAGTTGGCAACTTTGGAAACCTTAGGTTGAAATTTGAAATTTGGGGGGTCCGAATGGGAATCCTAAATTTGAAAATTACAAATTTTATATTTTCTCAGGTTGAAATTTTAGAAGTTTGAGACTTCAGAAGTTTTATACCTTAGGAACCTTAGGTTTGAGAAGTTAAAAGATTTGGCTTCAATAGTCGTCTTACATTCAAAGCTTGTACGTTCAAAGCTCCTATTAGATTTTTGTTTTCATTAGCCTCTTATTAAGGAACAAGATAATGTCAATTGCAGTGGGAATGGTAGAAACGCTTGGCTTTCCGGCAGTAGTGGAAGCTGCTGATGCAATGGTGAAAGCTGCTCGCGTTACCTTAGTAGGTTATGAAAAAATTGGTAGCGGTCGCGTTACCGTAATTGTGCGCGGAGATGTTTCCGAGGTTCAAGCTTCAGTTGCAGCTGGAGTTGATAATGTAAAAAGAGTTAATGGCGGACAAGTTTTATCTACACATATCATTGCTCGTCCCCACGAAAACTTGGAGTATGTTCTGCCAATTCGTTATACGGAAGATGTAGAACAATTCCGTGAAAATGTCAATGCAATTCGTCCCTTTGGTGGCAGACCATAAAGCGTAATGCAAATCGCCAAAGTGCGCGGCACAGTAGTTAGCACTCTAAAAGATCCTAGTCTTCGAGGTGTAAAACTACTGTTGTTGCAGTTAGTGGATGAGGAAGGACAGATTTTACCGATATATGAAGTGGCAGCTGATTACGTTGGTGCGGGAGTCAATGAATGGGTTCTACTCAGTCGCGGAAGTGCTGCTCGCAAACTTGATGGTAGCGAACAGCGTCCCCTTGATGCGGCTGTCGTCGCGATAATCGATACAGTAAATGTTGATAATCGCTTGATATATAGCAAGAAAGATGATTATCAATAAATTCTTATCTGGAACTTTTTCTCTGGAACTTTTTCTCTAGAAACTGTTATCTGGAGGTTGTTATCTAGAAATTGTTATCTGGAAGTTGTTATCGGAGTAATCGTGTTAGCCGTTCAGTTAACTTCCTCGCTAAGACAGCTTTGTTTGCTTGATTTATTTGCCGGAATAATTAGTTTTCTCGTTGATTTTGTCTCAATTTTATTTGTCTTGGTTTAAATCATCAGCGATCGCAATTTACGTTAATAGGTTCGATTACTGATAGCTGGACGGCTGATAGCTGTATATGAGGAGGAATAATTCGATGGTAGTCCGCAGTAAGGCGGCTCCCCCCACAACCTGGTCGAGGGATTTAGCTGAACCACAGATTCACGAAAGCGCTTTCGTACATTCTTTTTCCAACATTATTGGAGATGTTCGGATTAGTCCGAATGTAATTGTAGCTCCAGGCACTTCCATTAGAGCAGATGAAGGTACGCCTTTTTATATTGGTGAAAATACTAATATTCAAGATGGTGTAGTGATACATGGATTAGAACAGGGAAGGGTTATTGGTGACGACCAACAAGAATATTCAATCTGGATTGGTAAAGATGCCTGCATTACCCATATGGCTCTGATTCATGGTCCATGTTATATCGGCGATGATGCTTTTATTGGTTTTCGCTCTACTGTTTTCAATGCCAAAGTAGGTGCTGGCTGCATCGTAATGATGCATGCTTTAATACAAGATGTGGAAATTCCTCCAGGTAAATACGTAGCTTCAGGAGCAGTAATTACAACTCAACAACAAGCTGATCGATTACCAGATGTACAGGGAGAAGACAAGGAATTTGCCCATCATGTAGTGGGAATAAATCAGGAACTGCGGGCTGGTTATCTGTGTATTGAAGATAACAAATGTATTACTAATTTCCGCAGTCAGATAGAAAAATCTTATACAAACGATCGAGTTGAAACATTAGAAGTTGAAAGGTCACAAAGGAGTCAGGAAGTGTTTAATAATAGCCTAGGTAGTGAAACAGTAGAGCAGGTACGCTACTTATTAAACCAAGGGTACAAAATCGGTACAGAACATGTAGACCAAAGACGTTTTCGTACTGGTTCTTGGCATAGTTGTCAGCCCATTGAAGCTAGATCCCTCAACGAGGCGATCGCAGCTTTAGAAAACTGTATGGTAGAGCATAGTGGAGAATATGTCCGCTTATTTGGTATTGACCAAAAAGACAGACGTCGCATATTAGAAACAATTATTCAACGTCCTAACGGTAATCCAACCCCATCGACAACAAGTTCCTATAAAGCACCTACTAATTCCTACAGCACACCAGCAGCTGGTTATAGCAACGGCTATAGCAGCACCAGCACTAGTAATAGCAGTAACGGAACTGGTAATGGCGCGCTTAGTAGCGAAACTTTAGAGCAAATCCGCCAATTACTATCTAGTGGTTACCGGATTGGAACAGAACATGTAGACCAAAGACGTTTTCGTACCGGTTCTTGGCAAAGTTGTCGACCAATTGAAACGACTTCTACCAACGAAGTAATTGCGGAATTGGTTGATTGCATGCAAAATCACCAAGGCGAATATGTTCGTTTAATTGGTATCGATCCCAAAGCTAGGCGTCGTGTACTGGAAACAATTATTCAAAGACCTAATGGTGCAGTTGCGACATCTTCTTCTAGTAATGGTCATTATTCCTCCAGTAGTTCGAGTTCATTCAGTACAGCCTCCGCGAGTGCTGTAGCAGCAAAAGCTGCTGTTCCCACTAAATTAAGCTCAGAAATAATATCTCAAATACAACAGTTGCTAGCTGCCGGTTATAAAATTAGTGCCGAACACGTAGATAAACGGCGTTTCCGTACGGGTTCTTGGCAAAGTTGCGGGTACATAGAATCCACATCCGAACGGCAAATTATAGTGGAATTAGAATCTTATATGGCTTTGTATGACGGTGAATACCTGCGTTTGGTTGGTATCGATCCAAAAGCCAAGCGTCGAGTATTAGAAACTATCATTCAGCGTCCATAATCAGCAAAATTGAGATTTAGGGAGTAGAAAAATTAACGAATAGGAAAATAACAACTTCAAAGGAATTTTTACTCAATAGATTTGGCTATTATCTCGGTTGTTAATGGCTAAGTATCTTAGCTAAATACTTGACAGTAGAAAGCTTCGCTTTGAAAGCTTGCAAAATCAAAGAGAATATTTTCCGAGAAGGACTATTTATTAGGAAAAATTATTTGTCAAGAATAACTCTTTCCCAAAGAACTATTTCTCGATTGGAATAATCTCTGAAGAGTAATAATTTTTCCAATCATTCTCTTAATCTGATTGGTAAGTAAATATTTCTACTCTCTGATTCCTCAAAGATCTCATAAGGGTAAGTTTTGAGTTTTGACAATTTAGTTAAATAAATTTGTGAAATAAATAAAACCTACGCCTGCGAGTTTTATCCCCCAAACATCTGCTTGTATAATTTTTGGCTCTAATAAGGTTAATATTCCTATGTCCGTGCCGCCACTGCGTTTAGGCAATCAATTTGACATACATATCAGTGGCGAAGTTAGCATTCACCAAACTGCAGTTATTGCCCCAGGGGTAATACTTCAAGCAGCTCCAAATAGCAAAATAATTATTGCAGCAGGAGTTTGTATTGGTATGGGATCAATTCTTCAAGCTGCCCGGGGAATGATTGTAATTGGAGCGGGAGCAAATCTAGGTGCTGGATTTCTGATGGTTGGTGCAGGTACAATTGGAGAAAATGCTTGTGTCGGAGCAGCTTCAACAGTTTTCAATTCTTCTGTTGCACCTGGAGAAATAGTTGCACCTGGTTCAATTCTAGGAGTACCAAATCCCATCAAAGAAATACCTTCTCCGGAGGTAAATAGCAATACACAACAGCTAAACTCAACTACAAATCCTGAATCTGTAAGTTCTCCCTCGGGGAATACAGAATCAATGAATGGAAGAGTTAATACGAAAAATCCTGGCGAAAATTTATCCTCCCAATTCCCAGAAACATCTCAGCAAAAAGAGCTAAAGACTCCATCCCCTGAGGAAAATCAGTTAGGAGGTAACGAGCCCGATAAAACTGAGCAATCCTCCTCTAGTTCCCAATCCAATGCACCAGCCACTGAATCACCAAGTAATTTCGGCGCTCATATCTATGGACAAACCAACATCAACCGCTTATTAATCACTTTATTTCCTCACAGACAACCATTAAATCAACCGGAGTCTGAAGATTCGCCAGAATAAATGTTAATTGTGTTAATTGTAAATTGGTAGTTGTATTTGCGATTAACAGTCCCGGAGAAATTTCATGGAGACACACAACAAGTCGTCTCACAGGCAAACCTTATTTATGGATAGTGCCTTGGGATTAGTCTCTACCCGTAGCTTTCCTGCCATTGTAGGGACTGCGGATATGATGCTTAAATCAGCTGGAGTTCACCTAGTTGGATATGAAAAAATTGGTGGCGGACATTGTACAGCCATTATTCGTGGTGGTGTAGCTGATGTTCGTCTTGCTATAGAAGCAGGAGAGGATACCGCCAAGCAATTCGGTCAGTATGTTTCCAGCTTGGTAATCCCTCGACCTTATCCAAATTTAGACGTTGTTTTACCAATTACAGGTCGCCTCAGTCAAATTATTCAAGAAAATAGTTACTCTCGCTTAAGTAATTTAGCAGTTGGTTTAGTAGAAACAAAAGGTTTTCCTGCAGTAGTAGGAGCCGCCGATGCAATGCTTAAAGCCGCTGATGTCCAATTAGCCGCATATGAAAAAATTGGAGCGGGTCTTTGTACGGCGATTATCCGTGGTTCTGTAGCAAATGTCGCTGTTGCAGTGGAAGCTGGAATGTACGAAGCCGAAAGAATTGGTGAATTGAATGCAATTATGGTCATTCCCAGACCTCTGGATGAGTTAGAAAAGACTTTACCCGTTGCTAATTGTTGGATTGAAGAACGTCAACCATTAAACCTACCAATAAATATCAAAGAACCTATTGCTGAGGCGGAATTAGTTGAATTGCCAGATTTGAGTCAAGTACCTGAAACAATTAAAGAAACAATTATAGAAGAATAACTAGAGAATTTGGGAGTCAGAATTCACGAGTTGTGGAGATGTAACATTCTACGTCTGTACGGGAGTCATAATGCTAAGTCAATTTTGACTTTTAACCTTTGACTTGCGCTTACCAACATAAATGAAAACCATCCATTAAAAAAGAAAAAAAAAACGTTGTAGCCAACCTAGTGGGAGAAGGTTAATACAACGTTTTTATTAATATCCCCCGAAACACACCATGTTAAGTGATGTGTAACTTTGGCTGGAAGGCATCTTACGCTTTGCTTGCTAATTTGATAATAGCTCCTTAGAACCATAAAGGGAATACCGTTATAATGATAAGTAGCATAGATAAAAATCTATGATCCAACCCCCATGTTCTCGTCTCCTCGCAGATGCAGCATATGTAGGGGTGTAGTGATACTAGAACAATAAATTCAATTACTTTTGCAGGAGAGTTTAACTTGAACCAAGTAACACTACATCAGTTAAGAGTGTTCGAAGCCGCAGCACGACATGCAAGTTTTACTCGTGCAGCAGAAGAACTTTTTCTTACCCAACCTACTGTTTCAATGCAAATCAAGCAATTAACCAAAGCAGTAGGACTACCATTGTTTGAACAGGTTGGTAAGCGTTTGTTCCTGACAGAAGCAGGGAGAGAATTATTTTCTACTTGCTTGTCAGTATTTGATACTTTGGCTCAGTTCGACATGAAAGTAGCCGATCTCAAGGGTTTAAAACAGGGACAATTACGTCTATCAGCGATTACCACCGCCAAATATTTTGTTCCCCGTTTGTTGGGTCCATTTTGCCAACTATATCCGGGAATTGATATTTCACTTCAAGTTACAAATCATGAAGGTATTCTCGAACGGATGGGTAATAACCAAGATGATTTGTATATCATGACAAGAGTTCCTGAAAATATTGATGTTAGCTATCAACCATTTTTAGAAAATCCTTTAGTGGTTTTAGCACCTAAAAATCATCCCCTCGCAAAGGAGAAAAATATTCCCATTCAACGCCTGAGTGAGGAAGCATTTATTATGCGAGAACCAGGTTCAGGAACGCGCAAAGCGGTACAAAGTCTACTGAAAGAACATGACGTAAAAGTCAAAGTTAAGTTAGAACTAGGTAGTAACGAAGCAATTAAGCAAGCAATTGCTGGCGGTTTAGGAATTTCAGTTTTATCCCGTCACACATTGATTCCATACAAAGGTGATATAGCCATTTTAGATGTGGAATATTTTCCCATCCAGGGTCACTGGTACGTTGTTCATCCATCAGGTAAACAACTATCTATAGTTGCTAAGACTTATTGTGAATATCTCTTAGATGCAGTTAAGCAGATTAGAGATGAAAGTGTAACTATTCCTGCTTAATTTTTCCAAAACGCAGTAAAAAGATTCTCGAAAATATCAACTTGATTTTGTGAAATTACCAGAGAAAACAATGTTCCCCCCTGAAACCACCATATGCTGTTCCCATAAAAAGTTCAGGAGTAATTAGCAGATGATTCGGTTTTTGGAATTCAGCAGATAGTTCTAGTTAGACAAATATCTACTTACTGTCTTCTGAATTCTAAATTCTGAATTCTATATTCTATAATTCTGAGCTTTATATTCTGAATTTTTAATTCTATATTTTAAATTTTATATATTAAACTTTATATATTAAATTATAAGCCTTACATTCTAAACTCTAATTTATAAAATCTCTATTTGCCAACATAAACTCTATACTTAAATTTGATACATATTATCAACTTTTCAATCAAAATACTAAAAAATATTAATTATCTATACTAAAAATAAAACTAAGAAAAATTAAATATTCATACATTTTCCTGAGAATTAATTATTAAAAATTCATGATCGGTGAAAGATTGACTTTAGAAGTTCTCAATACTAAAAATAAAAAAAAGAAAATAATTAAAAATAAAGAGGAAAATGGTGGTGATAGAATCAGACTTAGAAATTGATAGACAAACTCTAGAAAGCCGGATTATTGCAGTCACTGTCTATAAAAAACAAGCTTTAGTAACCCGCACAGCAAAGGCAGAGTTAACCGGAGAGGAAAGTGTTTTAATAATTAATCAATTGCCAGTAACTCTCAAACCTGAATCAGTACGTGTCAAAGGAAGTGGTAAAATACCAGTACGTCTACTCACGGTAAATACTGAAAAAAACTATTCAACAGAATCGATAATTGAACGACAAACACAGATCGAAAGACAAATAAAACATTTAGAAGCTCAAAAACGTAATTTACAAGCACAAGTAGATGCTTTAAGCTTGCAATCTAAATTTATTGAGGGTTTACGGGAGAAAGCTGAAGAACAATTTTCTGTGAGTCTGGCACGGAAAAATATGAGTCTGAGTGAAACTTTGGACTTAGTCAATTTTTTAGGAAGTCAATATAGCGAATATGCTATTGCAACAGGGGAATACAAGAGTCAGCAAAAAGAAATAGATAAACAAATTGAAGCACTAAAACTACAGTTGCAATCTCTACAAACGCCAAATTCAACTAGCGATTTCAGTTTGTTTATTGCAATAGAACCAGCAGGAAGTGGTGAATTCGAGCTAGAAATTTCTTATGTAGTCACGGGTGCAACTTGGACTCCCCTCTATGATTTAAGAGTTGATAGTGTAAGCCACAGTGTTTACTTGAGTTATTTGGCTGAAATCTCTCAAAATAGTGGTGAAGACTGGAATAATGTTGCCTTAACACTTTCTACAGCTAAACCGGGTTTGGGTACCCTACCACCACAATTAAAGCCTTGGTATATTGATAAACCTGCTGTACCGGTTGCTGTTCAACAGAAACGAAGATCCCTTTCACGTTCCTACTCAATGAATCCTGATGATTATGAGGAATCTTCAGAAGAAATTGCTTTTTCATTAGAAATGGCTGAAGAAGAAACAAATAATGAAAGTGAAGCTTTAATTGGAGCAGAAAGTCTTAATGGTAAGGTATCTAAGCAAGGGAATGTTGTTACCTTCAAGTTAAAAAATAAAAGTAATATTCTCAGTGATGGTACGCCTCACAAAACAACAATTTTTCATGATGATTACCCTTGCTGTTTTGATTATGTAACAATGCCCCGTTTAGTCAGCTTTGCTTATTTACAAGCAAACGTGAAAAATAGTTTGAATGGTGCGACCTTATTACCTGGGAAAGCCAATATATTTCGTGACGATGTATTTGTCGGAACGACTAAAATCGCAAATACTGTTGCTGGTGAAGAGTTTAAATTAAATTTAGGTATTGATGAAGGGTTAAAAATTGAACGTGAGTTAGTGGAGCGTCAAGTTGATAAAAAACTGATTGGTAATAATCGCAAAATAACTTATACCTACAAGTTAGTAATTACTAATTTATTGCAACATGAAGCTAATTTAAAGTTATTTGAGCAACTACCGGTTAGTCGCAACGAGCAAATCAAAGTTCGTCTCAGTCGTACTAGTCCCCAGATTAATCCAAGTGAAATGGGAATTTTGAGTTGGGATTTAATAATTCCATTTGAAGGTAAGCAAGATATATTTTATCAGTTTACGGTGGAGCATCCACCCCATTTTACCGTTGTTGGTTTGGACATTTAGATATTCTTTTGCCTTAGATCAACTTATTTTATCAGCAAAATTGAAAATTGTTTAAATTAATTTAAAAACTGATTTATTGAATTTTAGGACCAATGTAACCAATAATTATTTTTCCTGGTCCTAATTCCGTGCAAAAATGAAGCCTCCATGCTCCTGGTGTCATGCGTGCATGTAAACTAAATACACGTTTTTTGCCATCAGAACATTCAAAAGTAAGTTTATCCTTGAATTGGTTAAGTCTTGATTCGCTTTCAGGAGTTACCTTACTGGGTAAAGCATCGGAGTCAAAAGCTCCATTTTTCCAAGTTTTACAATACTCTTCAAGTTCGAGTAAACGTTTTAATACTTGTGTAAGCATTGGTTTGCCAGTATCAAGGGACTGAATTTGCTTACTTACATCATCGCAAAATTCCAAGCTGGGAAATAATTCTTGTCTTCGACTCCAAAGTTGTTCTCCGTTCGTAACTTCTGTACGGATACGATTTTTGATCCAATCAGCATGTACGAGAACATGATTGTGGCAACTAGCATGTACGATTTTGACGGTTTCATCTACGACTTCTTGATTTGCGTCAATTCTTATAATTTCTAAACTTAAATAACAACAATTCCAGCGTTTTTCAGAATTGAAACTGATAGGAAGAGCATCAATAATTAAAGCAAATCCTATTCCTCTTACTAGTTCTCCTTGATGTTTAATGTCTGATAAATCAAATTCATCTTTAAATTCTTCAAATACATCAGTCCAAAAAGGAGCTTTGGTTACCAGAGTTTTGAAAAATCGACTTTCTTCTCTATCTACTTTTGGATCATTACGCCACTGAGAAATGCGATAATTAGGTGCAAGCTCCAAAGAGTGTATCTCATCGGAAGTGCGGAGTACTCGATTTGCACCATTAGCTGTTGCTTGACGCAAAGTACCAATCAACTGAGACATTAGTTGTCTTGCTTCGTAACGATCACCTACAGGAGTTTTGAGAGAAAGTTCATTTAAAACCATCTCTAAGTCCATACTCTATTCTCCCGCTGGTTCCAATAAAGCGTCTAAACTTTTATCCCACTCATCAAAAAAACCATCTGGCCATTTATCAATTCTGCCATTTCTATCAATCTGTGGGGATACCACTTCAGTAAAAGTTAGTTCTCTTTGTTGTCGGCGTTGTAGGTAATGCAGCCGTACATCTTCTGGAGCAAGCTTAGCATCATGAACTGCAAGACGAATACCATTCAAAACATGGTCACTATGTGTTTCTATTACCACTTGAATACCGCAACTAGCAGCAAGTGCTAACAATTCTCCCATTTTGGCTTGCCCTTTGGGGTGGAGATGAGCTTCTGGGTTCTCAACCAGGATAAGTGTACCAGGTTCAGATGACAAAATGGCTACAATAATAGGTAATGTATAACTAATTCCAAATCCGACGTTAGTTGCACGATAAGTATTACTATCTCCGTAAGAATATTGCAAATTTATTAAATCTATATCTGTATTTGAGTTAATTGTGATGCGCGTACCGGGACTCACTTCTCTCATCCATCCCTCAACTTGATCTATCAGATCCATTGATTTTGCCCGTGGATACTTGAGATAATTTATAGGAATTGATTGGCGTCCATAAATATTAAGAAAGTGTGCTGTGTATTCTCCCTTTATACCAAGTTGTCTAAGCCGTCTAACTTTATAATCTGACATTTCATTAACTAGGCGAGGACCAATACGTTCTGCTTGCAGATAATGAAATTTTTTCCTGAAAAGATTGGATAGGTAAACTGCATCATCAACTTTTGTTGACGTAAAATCTAAATCTAGAAAATCTGTCTCTTTTTTCTCTAATTCATATTTAAAGCGCCAAATTCCCTTACTTTTATCTTCCCGAGTTAGGTCAAAACCTATGCAATCTTCTTTTGCACTTTCGCAAAAGGCATCTTGAGCATTACCAATACCTACCAAATCACCATTTAACGCTAAACCTATTTCTTGTAATAATTCCTGCTGATAAGACTGACGCAGAAGTAATAATGATTGCATTACGGAAGATTTACCAGTGCTATTTAGACCAGAAAGTAAGGTCAGTGATTTAAACTCGAATACTTGATTTTCAAAAGCTTTGAAATTTATCAACCGTAACAGATGAATCATAATAATACTTCCTGAATTATTTTTTCAATCGTGCTAAATCTATACTCGACTTTATTCGCAGCCTGAGAAATAGATGCAAGAAATTCTTTATCATTATCTGATTTACTAATAAATTTACGTATCAATTCTTTTTTGTGAATCTTTAATGTTTCAATTTTTTGCTCATTAAGTTCACTAAGATTTACTGACCAGGCTTCAAATAATGCTTTATTTAGTGGGAATTTTCTTTTATTGCTAGACTGCTTACGAAATGCATTATCACCAAAAATATCGAATGCTGCAATCATTGCTTTTTTAAAATCATTTTCAATATTATTGAGTTCTATTTCAGATAATTGATTTGCTTTGACTAACCCTTGATTCAGAAATGTATCCCGATCGCCATCTTGATGTTTTTTGTAAGAAGTTAGCTTAAAAGCTAGAAAACCAAGAATAAATTCTCGATCGTCCATTCTTTTTTTACGAGATTCACCAAGTTTAACAACACGTGTAAATTCTCTACATTTTGTAAGTTTTTCTAAGAATTTAGTCGCTTGACCGGGATTTAAAGCATGACGTAATTCTTGATTAGAAAGAGGTATTCCCCCCGTATTAATACGTTTGAAAATATTATATTTAACTTCAACAGGAGTACCTTTTGCTATCAGATAAACTGTAACCTGAGTTTCTTCTATACGTCGCTGATATCTACGCTCTAATTCATCATAGGTTTTTCCTTCTAACTCAATCAGGTATTCTAGTCCAGTCAATTTAAGAGTTCGATCACTAACAAATTGCTTCAGAGTAGATAATCTTTGCAAACCATCTACAACTAACCATTCTTCTTCGTTTGTGCCATCTATATAAAAAGCTGGCAATGGAATTCTAATCAGAATAGATTCAATTAAACGACTTTTAGCTTCTGTATCCCATATACCTGCTTGCCGTTGAAAATCAGGTGCTAAATTGAGAGCTTCTTCATCAATTCGCCTTAATAATAGATCGATAGTTGGTTCTTTGGTTACAATATTTATTTGTTCTGGATCGTAGTTAAAAGTCCTTTTTTCATATTCTTCTTCATTTTCTTCATCTAAAGATTCTTCATCCAAATATTCGAGATGAATTTGTTTATTTAACTCTGTCACCACATAAACTCCTTACTATTAACACTCATAAAATCTTTGGCGGATAAATTAATTATCGAGAGATAGCATACTTCGATGGTACAGTTTCCCAAACACTTAAAGACGCGAATTTGCGTCACTCTGATAAGAGCCAGCAAAAACGCGTCTCTAGTTTAAGTTTTTTCTGTATTTACCTGTATTTTAAGCCGCTACAATTTCATTATTAACAGGCTTAACCCCAGCCATATCTAAAATTGGGGAAATCAAATCTTCCCGCTTCACCGCCATCATATGTACTCCTTGACATAATTGACGTGCAATAACCACTTGTTCTGCAGCGATTTTCATCCCTTCTTCTAAAGGTTCTTTAGCTCTTTCCAAGCGATCAATGATATGTTCGGGAATATTGACTCCCGGAACAGCACGATTAATAAATCGGGCATTTTTTGCTGATTTAAGCAGAAAAATTCCAGCCAAAATCGGTTTGTTTGAACCTGCGGCTATTTGGGTCATAAATTTATCCAGTCGCTCGAAGTCCGTAATTAGCTGACTTTGGAAAAATTGTGCACCGGATTTCAATTTACGTTCAAATCGACTTTGTAAACCAGACCAACTACGACATTGTGGATCTACTGCTGCACCTGCAAATAAATCTGTAGCACCATCGGGTAAAGGTTTTTCGTTATAATCTATACCTTTGTTAAGTTTGCCGATAATTTGCAGTAAGCGGGTAGATTCTACATCAAATACACCTTTAGCATCGGGATGATCGCCTACTTTCACCGGATCGCCCGTTAAAGCCAAGATGTTACGAATACCTAAAGCATGAGCGCCCATCAAATCAGCTTGCAAACCAATTTTATTGCGATCGCGGCATGCAACTTGACAAATTGGTTCAATTCCATGTTGTAGTAAGATAACGGATGCAGTTAACGAAGACATCCGCATCACAGCACGACTACCATCGGTAATGTTGACAGCATGAACTCTCCCCTTAAGAGTCGCCGCCATATTTATCATGTGTTGTGGGTTACCTCCTTTTGGTGGAGCGACCTCCGCAGTCACCAGAAATTCTCCTGCTTCAACTGCTTTACGGAAACAGGTCAGAGGTATTTGGTTATGGGTATTAGGCATAATATAAAAAAAGACTGACATTTCCAGTCTAAAAAATTATGCGGAACAAAAGTTACAAAGGTTTGGAAATTATAAAGGTTTAGAAAAACCTAAAGCAGCTTTGACTTGTGCGAGGGTTTCTTGGGCGACTACCTCTGCTTTTTCTCGTCCTTCTCGTAATACAGACTCCAAATAACTTTTATCATCCATTACCGCCTGATATTTATCTTGGATTGGTTTAAGGGCGTTAATTGTGGTTTCTGTTAACAAAGGTTTAAATTTACCCCAACCCATATCCTGACATTCTGCTGTAACTTCTTGTTTTGTTTTGCCAGCAAGCAGCATATACAATGTCAGCAAATTGTTACATTCAGGACGTTCTGGATTATCAAATTCCAAACCCCGCACTGGATCTGTTTTACATTTTTTGATTTTCTTTGTGATTTCATCTGGCGGGTCCAGTAAGTTAATTCGACTCAAATCCGACGGGTCGGACTTGGACATTTTCTTGGTTCCGTCTGTTAAACTCATCACTCTCGCCCCTTCTTTACGAATTAAGGGTTCTGGTAATTTCAAGATTGGTTTTTCTGGTGTACCAAATTGGTGATTAATTCTGTTAACTATATCTCGCGTCAACTCTAAATGTTGTTTTTGATCTTCGCCCACAGGTACTTTATCAGCTTGATAAAGTAAAATATCTGCCGCCATCAGTACGGGATAATCTAACAAGCCCACACTGACATTTTCCCCTTGCTTAAGCGCTTTTTCCTTAAACTGAATCATATCTTCGAGCCAGTTAAGGGGTGTAATACAGTTAAATAACCAAGTCAGTTCGCTATGGGCAGAAATATGAGATTGAATAAAAATAGTAGAATGATTTAAATCCAGTCCGCAAGCAAGATATAACGCCGCTAAGGTATAACTGTTATTTGCTAAAGTTTTTGGATCTTGCGGTACGGTAATAGCGTGTAAATCTACGACACAAAAATAGTTATCGTACTGGTCTTGAATTTCTACCCAGTTACGAATTGCTCCTAAATAATTACCTAAGTGTAAATTACCGGTTGGTTGGACGCCCGAAAGAACTCTTTGCCTATTCATAAATTTTAGTTTTTGGCCATATTAAATTTACGCTATATGACGGCGCGTTTCAAAATCATTACCTCTGCTCCTGACCTCTGATACTAAATCCGAGTTAATTACGCCTTTTAAGAATGAGAGGGGGAGGTGTGGGAAGTGTGGGAAGTGTGGGAAGTGTGGGAAGTGTGGGGAGTGTGGGAAGTGTGGGAAGTCTAGTGATTAGTGACTCTTGACTCCTGACTTCTGACTTCTGACTCCTGACTTCTGACTCCTGACTTCTGACTCCTGACTTCTGACTCCTGACTTCTGACTCCTGACTTCTGACTCCTGACTTCTGACTCCTGATTTCTGACTCCTGATTTCTGACTCCTGACTCCTGACTTCTGACTCCTGACTTTTTTTCAACGACGTAACTGACGCGTACCCAAACCAGCAAAAAATGCACCCAAAATAGTTCCAGTCCAGATCCCCGATGTACTTCCTTGCCAACCTTTATACATTGATTCTGGTGAAGTTTGGAGATTACACATCATTTTGCCAATTTCCCAAGTTTGATTTCGACACCTTTGGGATGGAAGAGAAGAAGCTATTTGCCAACCAATAAAGCTACCAAATAAACCGCAGGTAATGGCACAAAAGCTACAAATCATCATTCTTTTACGGGAGTTTTTCATGGGGATTGGGGATTGGCGATTTGGGATTGGCGATTTGGGACTGGCGATTTGGGACTGGCGATTTGGGACTTTAAACGGCGGTTTACAACCTTCGGCAGAACTATTTATTTTTCTTCTGAGAATTAAACAGCCCTTCTGCTAGGTTAGGGGAGATAAAAATTTGAAATATTTGTAACTGTAGCTTACATTAGCAAACCAATCGCCAATCCCTAGTCCCTATATGCCGCAAGGCGGCACGCAGTGCTATGCCCAGTCGAACCCCCCGCTCAACCAGTATTTCTCATACCAGCAGCGATACCATTAATGGTTAATAATGCTCCGCGCAGTAGTTCGCCCTTACTGTAACGGGAGTCAATTACACCAGAAGTGTAACTACTGTTCCGTGACTGACGCAGGCGTTTGAGTAAGGATACCTGAATAAAGCCTAAGGGAACAATAGTACCGTTACGCAATTGTACCGAACGTTGCAATACTGGATCGCCGTCAAGTAATGTTTCATGTCCGGTAATTTGTAACACTAGATCCCTTGTAAGATGAAATTCTCTGAGGATTTGTTCAAATACCTTATCAAATCGAGCTTTGTTTTCAGTCTTAGATAGTTCTTCTACGTAATGACGCGCCATTTGAATGTCAACTTTCGCCAAGGTCATTTCTGCTTTAGAAATTACCATCTTGAAGAAAGGCCATTTCATATAAAAATACCTGAGTAATTCCATGTTTTCCTCAGGTGCTTCATCCAAGAATGCTTTTAATGCTGTGCCGATACCATACCATGCAGGTAGTAAGAACCTGGTTTGCGTCCAGCTAAAGACCCAAGGGATTGCTCGCAGACTGCTCAAACCTTTATTACCAGAAGGACGACGGGCGGGACGAGAACTAATTTGTAATTGACTAATTTCCTCAATTGGAGTTACTTCGTGGAAAAAGTCAATAAAATCCGGTTGTTCATAAATCAAAGAACGATAGTGAGACCGCGATCGCGCTGCTAATTCTTCCATAATTTGGTTCCACGGCTCGATGTCGTCAAAACCGGTACGCAATAAACTGGCTTGAACGACTGCGGTGGTAATGGTTTCTAGGTTATACAGCGCTAAATCTTGTAAGGAGTATTTGGATGCTAAAACTTCTCCTTGCTCGGTAATTTTAATTCGCCCGTTAATACTGTGACCGGGTTGTGCCAAAATCGCTTCGTAGGCTGGACCGCCACCTCGTCCCACAGAACCGCCCCGTCCGTGGAAAATTCGCAGATCAATACCATATTCCTCGGCAATGGATTGCAGCGATTTTTGGGCTTTATGGATCTCCCAATTACTACTGAGAAAACCGGAGTCTTTATTACTGTCGGAATACCCCAACATTACTTCTTGTAAATTTGGGGTTAATCCATAGGATATTGGCGTATGGTCTTGTTTATTATCTGTTTGTAACTTCTTAAAAGCCACATAACCACCTGCAAGTAAGGCGCGGTAAAGTGGTAGTTCGAATAATTCCCGCATTACTGTACAGGAACGTTGTAAATCTTCCACCGTTTCAAATAACGGTACTACCTGAATGCTACCGATTGCCGTTCCGGGGTCATAAAGTCCGGCTTCTTTTGCCAATAATAATACCTCTAAAACATCACTCACTTCACGACACATACTGATAATGTAGGTTTGGCAAATATTTTCACCAAACTCCTGTTGCAGCGATCGCACCAAACGCATGGTTTGAATGATGTCGTTGGTTTTCTCTGAAAATGGCAGTTCTCCAGGAATTAAAGGACGACGAGTTCTCAGTTCTTCGATCAACCAATTTACTCTTTCAGTTTCCGAAAGTTCGTTGTATGGTCGTTCCAGACATCCTAAATATTCGCAAACTTCGTTGATGGTATCGGAGTGACGAGTTGATTCTTGACGAACATCCAATTTGGTCAAATTAAAGCCGAAAATTTCAGCTTGACAAATTAGATTGTCTAACTCCTGACAACTTAAACCTGTTTCGGCTAAATTCCGTTGAATTAAAAGCAATTCTGCCAAAAATTCCGCTCCTGAATTGTAAACCGGAGTTTGGTCGTCTTTGAGCGTTTCTCTTTGTCTGACAGCAACATTACGAATGCGAGTGTTTTCTAAGCGTTTGAGAACATAGGCTAACTTGAGGCGATAAGGTTCTTGGCGATATTTTAGCGCTAATTCTTCGTAAACTTGGCTCAGTTGAGATTGCTCTAATTCCAGAGATTCCAGCAAATCTGGAAGGACATCACTCCAATGTAGCGATACACTTAACAACTCAATCAGGTTTCTTACAGAATCGATATACTTGGATAAAACCATCTCGCGTTGGTAGCAAGCAGTTTGCCAAGTAATTTCTGGAGTTACAGATGGGTTTCCATCTCGATCAGAACCTACCCAAGAACCAAAGGTACAAAAATTCTTTCTTGGTGGTTTTAACCAAGGAAAGGTACCCCTCAAAGCATATTGTAATCTTTGGTATAACCCAGGAATGCTCTCAAATAAAACTTCTTGGAAGTAATGCAGTGCGTACTCAACTTCATCTAATACCGATGGTTTGAATTGACGTAACTCGTCTGTACGCCACCACAAACGAATTTCTTCCAATAGCTTATCTCGTAATTCTGATACCTCCCAGGGATATACCCCAGCGACTCGACCTGCATAACGTTTTTCAACAATGTCTAACTGTTGTAGCAATTGGACAACTCGTCGCTGTTTATTGCGGATGGTCGGGCGAACGATTTCTGTGGGATGAGCAGTAAATACCAAGCGCACATCTAGTTGATTAATTAACCTTTGGATGTGACCGGGGGGAACATTAAGTTGAAATAGTTGGGGAAATAATGAAGCAAAAGTTCCGGTTTGCTTCTTGTTTGGCTTTGCGGACCAACTTTTAGTTAGTAAGTCCGAACCCACTCCACTATTAACGGGAGAATTGTCATTGCGATCGCTAGAAGGAGATATTATATTTGGCAAAGTTTCTGCGATCGTTGTTTCTGGTTCTGACTCATAACGAGTTAGTTGCTGTCTTTGCTCGTAGTCCTGTTCTATGATGTTAATCAGCTGAAAATAGAGAGCAAAAGCACGCGCAGCCCTAATTGCTTCGTTGATCCCCAACTGTTCTATCAGTTTAGAGACCCTACTTGCTTGACCATCAATTGCTTGTCCCTCAGGCGAACACAAATCTCGGAGTTGTTTCAAAAGGTCTACCATCTTTTGTCCGCATTCTTCTCGTAACACGGACTCCCATAATTCCTCAACTATTTGGAGTCGATGGCGTAAAAATAAGTCAGATGATGGGTCAATGTGTACATCCCGCTCAGAAGAGTGTAAAAGATAACTCATTCCTCTGTTGTAGTAAAGGCAATTACTGTTGAAAATGTCTGAACTCGCAAGCCAAGGTTATGCAGAAGACCACAAAACCTTGATCACACTAAATTATTTTCGCTAAGTATGTTTTGCGAAAAATATTTTTCATAAGTGTGTTTGTGCGAAGTATATTTTTGCGAAGTTATGATTTGCAAAGTATGTAGATTTTGCAAAGTATGTTTTTGGCAAATTATATTTTGTGAAGTGTATTTGCTTCCTCACAACTCATTTTCCTGTTTGCTCGGGAAAGTCCAGAATTGGGAGGCGTTCGCCCCTGAATAATTCTTCACTTGCTTCTCCCATAGCTTCCATCGTTTGAATAGCAGCTTCTTGTGCCACGAGAGCAGCAAGCATGGAAGCTGTGCCAATTTGTAAAACAAGAGACTGGGGAATGGTAAATATACCAAAGTCCAATCCAACATTTGTAGAGGGGTCGATGGGAACAGAAGGCATAATGACGGTACCTAGCTAGACATTTTTTGGGTTAAGTAAAATCCGAATTTCATAATTCGCTCTGCTTGCAGACGAATAAAACTTTCTTTATTGATTATGCAAGCGATCAAGAGAACAAAAGTGTTAAAAAACTTGAGAGTGTGATAAATCTATGGTTCTAGTTTACAAGTCCCGCGCACAATCCCCCAATATTAACCTTCTGTAAAGTTAACCACCCATGAACACAGTATCACTAGATAGACAAAAAGCATTGGCGCAGTGGGTTAGCCAAGCAACAGGTATTAACTCTGTCGGGGTGAAAATCCGCTTGCGGGGAAATGACCTTCATATTCTTTGTGAAGCGCCTATTTGTCCTCCACGGTGGAAAACCTTATCAGATCTACTCCGAGCTTTGCAGCAAACCGATTTGGAAGCACTTAAGAGTAACGATCAGCCAGCAGTTTACCAAGTTTTTGTCTATGGTCGTCACAAGGAAGAACAACGACCCCAATGGTGTCATCGAGTATTTTTAAATCAGCTTGATAAACACATTGAAGAAGTAGAACGGGCGCTCCTAAATCACAAAAAAAATTCACCAGTATCGAGCGGAGCCATAATTATTTCCAATGAGAGTTTGGCGCGTAAGGGAGACCCTGCGGCAATTGCTCGTTATTTAAGCGAAACCTTAAGTACTTTAGGAGTTGCTGTTAAAGTCAAGGTAAAAAAACAAAGAACTACCGAAAAAGAGGCAGCAAACAAGCAGCGTTTATGGATATTTTGTCAATCACATTATACCCCCGACCCATCATTAATTGCAGAACCAGTAGCTCAAAAACTGCGTAATTTAAATTTATCCAACTACCAAGATGCTGTAATTGCTTCTGGAGTTGTGGGAGAAAAGAACCATGATTGGTTATTACGCATTGATTTAACTCCCCCAGAGGTAATGCTCAAGGAATGGGCGCGTTGGGGGGATATAGAAGCAATTTCGCGTTTGGCAAAAATTTGGTTAAATAAGGAAATTTCGGTTCAAGCTTCTGTTAAAGAATCAACTTTACATATTTTTTGTACCCCTAGGGATCCATCTTCAAGCCAAATTCCCGATAAAGATTTCTGTTTAGAAGCAATTATTCCCCAATTAGAAATTCTCGCACCCCAAGGAATTTCAGCGGCTACGATCTACGGACAAAAAACTGTTAAGTGCGAACCAACTTGGATTGATTGGATATCTCTTCCTGCAGCGGATCATCAAGCTTTAAATATTTCTGTTTTAAAATTAGCAAAATCTGGTGATGAATCAGCGCTACTATTTTTGCTCGAACGCTTGTTAAACCCCGATCTGGACAACCGTCTAGCAACGGGAGGTATTCGGGTGATGCTGTTGCGTAAAGAAGATTTACTGCACGTAATGTGTGATGCACCGATTTGTCCCACCCGTAAAAAAATTGCCAACACAGTAATTGAATTTATTCATAAGTTGCAGGTTCAAGGTGTAACGGGAGCGCGGATATACGGTCGCCGTGCGGGTAACAAAAAACCATTTTGGCAATTTGGAATTGATTTTCAGCCCCGTCAGAGTACAGTACCAGAAGCGCCTCCGGAATTTGCCGCAACTTCTAGTTTTGTCCAAGACTTATTACCATCCCCAGATAGCGAACCAATTCTACGTCCCGATTTAAGCATCGAAGAAGTTCAAACTTTTATTGGTACGCAAACCCAAAAATGGGGCACAACATTCCGAAAGTTTTTATTGTCAACTCAACTGTTCATTGAAAAAGACTCTGCTCCTCAAACAAGTACAGATACTCAAAAGGTATTATTAGCAGGGATCTGGGGTGCTATTGGGATTTTACTGAGCCTGCAGTTGGATTGGGCACTAGGGAAAGCAATCGCGGATTACAGTCAAGCCCAACAATCGAAGGTGTCTGCGAATAGATATGAATTGGTAGAAGAAAGTGCTATTGCAGCTAATCCAATCAAAGGTAAAACAAATTCAAGTAATAGTGACGCTTTTAACCACAATGGATTTACTCAAGCAGGGAAAAAAATAGCTGAAGAACAAAAAAAAGCAAATTCAACAGCAATTCTTTTGGCTGCACGATCGCAAATACCAACATTTAATTCTCGCCAGTTGGACGAGCAATTGGCACTTTACAAGCAGCGTTTAGCAAAAAGTGGTCCCCCAGATGTATTAATTGTTGGTTCTTCTCGGGCTCTCAGAGGTGTAGACCCGGTCGCCTTATCTAAAGCTTTAGCATCTGAAGGTTATCAAGACCTTGATGTATTTAATTTTGGAATTAATGGAGCTACAGTCCAGATAATAGAATTACTCGTAGTTCATGTGCTTAAAGCATCAGAATTACCAAAAATTATTATTTGGGCTGATGGAGTACGTGCGTTTAATAGTGGTAGACCAGACCAAACCTTTGAAACAATTGCAGCATCTGAGGGCTATCAACAGGTTATTCAGGCTAGCGAAGAGAATAGTAAAAATTCCCAAACATCCCAAATATTAGGACAAGAGCTAGATCAGAAAAATCCAAGTGACAATCAAAACATATATCAGGCATTCAATAAACGCTTAAATAGAAGCATTGCAGCATTGTCTGCGACCTATCCTCAAAGGGAACAATTTAAAGGATTGTTGAATCAACAACTCAAAAAAATACCAGCAATTAGTAATTTTTCAAAACATCCAGGAAATTATCCAGAGCAAGATACTAAAATCCCAGCAGTTGATTTTGATGGCTTTTTGGCTTTATCAGTTCGTTTCAAGCCAGAAACTTACTATCAAAATCACCCCAAGGTTACTGGTAGCTATGACAGGGACTACAATAATTTTCGGCTAATGGGAGAACAAGATATCGCTTTGCAAAGAATGTTGAAATATACTGCTTTACGTAAGGTACCTGTGGTATTTATTAACATGCCTTTAACTACTGATTACTTAGACCCTATACGTAGTAAATATGAAGAGGATTTTCGACAATATATTTCAAATATATCAAAAGTAAACAATAATTTTATTTTTCGAGATTTAACGGAACTTTGGCCAGAGAAAAACGATTACTTCTCCGATCCCTCTCACCTGAACCGTTATGGTGCTTATAAAGTTTCCAAAAAGCTTGCAGTAGACCCGATGATTCCTTGGCCAAGAAAATAACTTGTAATATCAGCGAATATACTTGTTAAGAAGTCAGGAGTCAGGAGTCAGGAGTCAGGAGTCAGGAGTCAGGAGTCAGGAGTAATGAAATAGCAATTACCAATTACCAATTACCATATGACGCTTACGCGTCACACCTTGCTAACACTACGCTAGCAGTGCGGGCGCATACCCATTACCAATTACCCATTCCCAATGAAAACAAAATCTCGAAATCTTAATTTAATAATTAAAACATGAATTTTATTTCAGGTATATACGGTCTGTTCTTGTTGAGCATACTGGGTATTTACTGGTCTGTAACACAACAGAAATGGCAGACATGGATTTTATTAGTTGCAAGTTTAGTATTTTATGCATCTTTGCAACCATATTATATTCCACTACTTCTTACACTCATTTTTATTAATTTCCGCCTAGGAAAAGCAATTGGTTATAACACTTCTCCGGGAGAACATTCCTTAGATTGGCGTATCTCTAACGAGCAATGGCAAATAGCCCATTCTGATTGGAATCGTCGTCGTATTAGATTGCTTTGGTTTGGAATCGGCGTTAATATTTTGTTGCTTTATGGTTCTAAATATGTACCGGCAATTCTGAATTTTCTTCAATCAAATAATGCCATTGCAACAAATTTTTCTAGTTTTAAATCTATTGCACCTCTGGGATTTTCATTTTTTATTTTTGAATGTATTGCCTATTTAGTTGATGTTTATCGTGGAGCCCCCGCAACAGAAGAGTTAATTAATTTTGCATCTTATAAATTCTTTTTCGCTAAATTAATTTCTGGACCAATTACTCCTTATCACAATTTTATTTCTCAGTTTAAAAACTTAGAGTCTCCTACCCCTGAAACTGTTGCTGAAGGTTTATGGTTGATTGCTAGAGGAATTGTTAAAAAAGGTATATTTGCAGATAATCTAGCTATTTACGTCGATTTGTGCTTTGGTAATATTCCCAGGGCTGGCAGTATAGATTTATGGTTGGCGATGCTTGCCTATGGTTTGCAACTATATTTAGATTTTAGTGGCTACGTAGATATGGCTCGTGGTAGCGCTTTATTATTTGGCTTAAATTTGCCCAAAAACTTTGATGCTCCTTATCTCAGTACCAGCATTGCTAACTTTTGGCGACGTTGGCATATGACTCTCGGTAGCTGGTTACGTAATTATCTATACTTTCCATTGGGTGGTTCGCGTCAGGGTTTAACGCGTACTTGTATCAACTTGATGATTGTTATGGTTATCGCTGGAATTTGGCATGGCGCTGCATTAGGTTTTGTTGTGTGGGGTACTTATCACGGTTTAGCCTTAGTAGTTCATCGTCTCACTGATAGTGTAAGCAATCGCATATCTTTGCTAAGAATATTTTGGCAGCATCCCATAGGTGTATTCTTTGCTTGGTTATTAACCCAGTTGATGGTATTTACTGCTTGGATTTGGTTCCGTTTACCAAACCTACAAGATTCCCTACTCGTATTTCAGCGACTTTGGGGTCATTCTGCTGATGTTCAATTTTTGCAGAAAGTCTACCTCGAAGCTTTAAGTATGACCCAATATCAATTTATTTACTTACTAGCAATTTTAGCTATTGTGATGGTTTTGGTTTATATTTTAAACCGATATTTAACACTGCAAATTAACTGGCCTTTAAAATTATTATTCGTACCTTTATGTCTGTGGAGTGCTTGGATTTTAGCACCCCAAGGTGCCCTACCTTATATCTATTTTGATTTTTGAATTTTTTTGAATCTTGTTTTTTATTTTTATTTCTGATTTGTGATTTTTGCATCTTGAGTAATAGCTCTAACTGAAATCAGAGGTTTCTCATTTTGCCTAGATTGAGTCAAATTTTTTATTAATTCGTCAAATAAAATCATTTTCAGTGATTTAATTGGCATTTAAGTATTAATACGGTGGATAGTTACTCGGATAAGGCATAAATTTTGATTGGTAACAAAGGTAATTACTTGCAAGAAAATAGGTGCTTTTTGGGGTAATTACAATTAGCGTTCGTGCTTAGATTTGCGTAGGTAACGGATAAAGTTCGTTGCTATTTAGGGTGCATCTTCTGAAAGGGAATTAAGTGAAGCGGTAAAGAGTCAACAGATATTTTTGTTGACTCGATTTTTTCTTTACTATTAAGTACTGTTACTGTAATTTATAACTATCAAAAAAAATAATCCTTAAGATAATATATGTAATTATTAGTGTAGAGTTATATCCCCTTAAAGGATACTGGTAATTATCGTTATATTTTTAAAAATAATGAACGACCCCGGCGGCGTATAGACGTTTCTAATTTCCCCAATCGTTGTACTTTAAAGCTTTTGATACGTATTACCGTGGATGCAATTTGATACTAATTGAATCTTAAGCTATTGATTAATTGATGTAATTTATTTGATAACTCTTATTTATTTATGGGGAAAGCGAACTATTAGGTTTGTATATACTATGGTTGATGGAGTGAATATAATTTCGATTTAAGTATTTGAAAAATTTTAAATCTATCTGTGAACCGCCAAGAAAGCTTGATAGGCTACAAACAAACCCAAAGTGAGGAGAAATTAATGGACGCACCAACACAAGCAGAAGGCTATTCCAAGCCCAGCAGACCTAGTAGACCCAGTAGACCTACTAAAAGAGAGCCCAGGAAGCCAAAATTCCAGCCCATGAAATTTGTGGACTGTAACACCGATAAACCGCGAATTTTCACCCAATGCTACAAATGTGACGTACCACTTTTAATTCAAACTCACCACGATGGTAGCGAACCAATAGAACACAGGGTACAATGCCCCAGTTGTAACCACACAGCATTTATTGCTATGACTCCTAAAGTTGACCAAGTAATAGTACTACAGGGTTGAGATATAGCTTGCTGTACCTCACTTGCTAGATGCAGAGGTACAGGTATTAAATATGACTTATTTTCAACCTAAAAACATCTGTAGGGGCGTAGCATGCTATGTCCCCACTGTTAACAGGCTACATCATGTTCAAAGGATCGACATCAATTGTTAAACTTACTATCTGGGGACACAGTTGACGAATTTCTTCCCAGTTAGGTAACTGAGGTAAAGCATCAGGAGCAAATTTAATTAAAATCTGCCAGCGAAAACGATTTGCAACCCGTAAAACATTTGCTGGTGCTGGACCTAATACATCAAATCCACTTCCAGATTTTAAAACTGCAGCGATCGCTTGGGCGGTTTTTTGTACTTGAATCTCTTCAGGACTACTCAAGCGCAATAAAATTAAGCGTCCGTAGGGTGGATAATTAAGTACTTGACGTTGCTCTAATTCAGTATTGGTAAAAGATTGATAATCATGGTTTTGTACGGCTTCAATTACCTGGTGGTCCGGATTATAGGTTTGAATAATTACTTGACCGGGATCTTCACCCCTACCCGCACGTCCTGCAACTTGAGTTAAAGTTTGAAATGCCCGTTCGCTAGCTCGATAGTCAGATAAGTGTAACAGACCATCGGCAGCCACAACACCCACCAAGGTAACTTGCGGTAAATCTAAACCTTTAGTTAACATTTGAGTCCCGATCAACAATTCTGCTTCGCCGTTAGCAAACTTACTCAAAAGCTGGCGATGTGCCCCTTTTCTCCTGGTAGTATCGCTATCGAAACGAATAAACCGTAGTTCAGGAAATTGTCTAGATAATTCCTGTGCAACTTTTTGGGTTCCGCTACCAAAAAATTTTAAGTAGGGAGAACCGCATTCAGGACAATTAGGAGGATGAGCACAGCCATAATTACAGTAATGACAGCGTAATAGTTTTTGTGCACCTGGTTCGGTATGGTGATAAGACAAGGACACATCGCAGTTAGGACAATCTAAAACATATCCACAACTACGACAAGAAACAAATGTGCTGTGTCCCCGACGATGAATGAATAAAATTCCCTGTTGGCGTTTTTCTTGTAAATTTAGTAACGCAGCCTTGAGAGGTTTACTAAAGATAGATCTGTTTCCCTGTTGCAGTTCCAAACGCATATCCACTATTTTGATTGGCGGTAGGGGACGGGAATAAACGCGTTTGGGCAAACTTAGGTAATGAGTCTTATTATTGCCTTGCTTCCAATCTCCTTGCTCCCCAATTGCACTAATCAAACTTTCCAAGGAAGGAGTTGCAGAACCTAAAACTAAAGGAAAACCCTCCAATTCTGCACGCCATTGAGCAACAACGCGAGCATGGTAAGTCGGAGCGGGACTATCTTGTTTAAATGACGAATCATGTTCTTCATCTAAAATTATTAAACCCAAATTAGGTAAAGGTGCAAACACTGCACTCCGGGTTCCAATTACTACACTAGGCTCACCAGTTAACATCTGTCGCCAAGTGTCATAACGCTCACCTTCAGATAAAGCGCTGTGATAAACAAAAACTTTATTTCCAAAACGAGCGCGAAAGCGATCGGTTAGTTGGGGAGTAAGTCCAATTTCTGGAACCAAAACCAAAGCCGATTTACCTTCTACTAACAAAGGTGCGATCGCCTGTAAATAGACTTCTGTTTTTCCCGAACCTGTCACCCCATGCAAAAGTACTTTTGCATAACCATTCAGTTCTTGAATGGTTGCTAATGCTGTTGATTGTGCAGGCGTCAGAGATTTTACTTGTTCTCCGGTTAAATCTTCTCCTGTTTGAGGAGAATGCTCTGTTCTTAGTCTTTCTCGCTCTTCAATTAGAATACAGCCCTTCTGGGCTAATTTTTTCAGGGTAGAGGTACTGGTGTGACAAGCCTGCAATAGTTCAGTTTGCCATAACTCACCCCCACGTCGGCGCAAAACAGCCAAAATTTCTTGCTGACGGGAAGTCAACTCATTTTCTGACAGATCGTTAATCAGTATTACCGCTTTTTGTAACTTTGGGCGAGCCAGTCGCGGTGGTTCCAGATAACTTTCGACTAAGCCACGTCTAATCAACTCCTTCACTCCACGAGATGCTCCCCTTACCTGACGTTGTAAATACACAAAACTGTAATCTCCTGCAGTTTGTGCTTGTAAAAGTTGCAAAATTTTCTGTGCTGGTAGGGATAAAAATGGAAGAATATCAGATAATAACAACTCTTGTTCGTTGGAGTTAGAACTATCTAAATGAGAATTTTCCGTTTTCTGTTCCCAGCTAACTTGTTTTGGATTGATTCTTTCTAAATTAACCCGTTTTTGGTTTATTGTTTCTGGATTTATTATTTCTAGATTAACTTGTTCCAGATCAACTTTTTTTTGTTTTCTAATTAACCTAATTCTTCGTTGCGATCGCCCCAGCAAACCAGGGGGTAAAGAAACACGAATGACCTGAATTAAAGGAGTATAGTAGTATGCTGCAACTCGGTTTAAAAGCTGCCAATAAAATTTTGGAAAAAAACCAACGCTGACAATATCTTCAATATTCCGAATTTTTTCTTTTGGTAAATCTATATTCGGCATAAAAAGCAAGCGAACGGCGATACCTCCAACTATTTGCGTTCCAAATGGGACGCTAAGAATATCTCCTGCTTTTACCTGCAAATGTGACGGCAATCTATAAGTAAATATTCCCATTGCCCCAGGACAGTCAACTAATACTTCAACCCATTCATTCTTTCCTCGATCTATTTTGTAATCTTCACTATTTTGGGCAACAACCTTTGAGGACAAAGTAGTATCTTGAATATACATAGTTTCTGAATTATATGAATAGATATTTTTCTGATATTTATTTGTCAAAATCAATATTTTTCATTAAACTGTAGCTGTTTACTTTATCTCTCAAAATTTGTATTTACCAATACTTTCATGAGACATAATACTTGATAAATTTCATTTTATGTAATCCATAGAACAAATAGGGAATCAAGATAAATTGGTATCGTTGTGAAAGAGTTACTAGATAACAAAAAGATTGGATAATAACTCGCTAATTTTATATCGTTTATACTCCTGTTGATAGATATTCAGCCTCAAAAGGATATGCGATGATTTCACCTGTATTAGTTTAGAGAAAATACTCTGCTAAACATTCAAAATTTTTATTAGAGCAAAACAGCACAAACCATTACGCAATCAAGTTGTTTACCCCTGACATGGTGAATAATTTCATGAATATCAACAAATAAGCATAAAAATCAACATATTTCCTGATTGTTGAGAAACTTGAGCGAATTTATTCATATTTATTAGTTGGCAAAAGAAATATAAGGAGGTTTAACATATTCAACTATCTCCATTTATTGAATAAGAATTTGCAATAAATATTGTAGTTGTCTAAATAATCAAAACTTCAAACTCAGTCAAAGTTCTTGTATCTTTATGTAACAAATGATTTGAATAACTCCTTGGTAGCTCAAACTCATAAAGCAAAGAAATAAAGCGGGATAATAGACATAAAATCATATCCCAAAGAATGATAAATTAATAGCATCTGCTGTTTTTGCTATCAACAAAGGCGCATGTGTCTTTTAGGGAAAAAATAACCGATGTAGAGAACCATTAGCGGCTGTAATTAAATTATGTATCAGATAAAGCAACGATCCCTAAAGGAAAATAGCAATTCTGAATTAGAAAGCGTAGAAATCATGAAAAATGCTGCTGAGAGTCAAGAAAAGGTTTTCAATAATTTAGAGACAGTAGCAGAAGAAGATTTTGTCATTACTGAAAATCTTGAAGCAGAAGTACGTAATGCAGATGAAATGGGAGCGGCACGTGCTTCTGGATATAATAAGACCGATAATGATGATGCTGTCGGAGCTTTTTTTAAAGAAATGGCGCGTTATCCCCTACTTAAAGCTGATGAAGAAGTAGAGTTAGCGCGAAGGGTTCAATTTTTAGAAGAATTTAGAAATGCACAAGCTTCATTGCAAGAAGAATTAGGTAATCAACCTAGTAGAGAAAAAGTTGCTGCTCGGTTAGAAATGAGTGGGAAACAACTAGAAAATCGCCTATATCAAGGTCGAGTAGCTAAACGTAAAATGATTCGTTCAAATTTGCGTTTGGTTGTATCTATTGCGAAAAGATATTTAAACCGAGGAGTACCATTTCTCGATTTAATTCAAGAAGGAGCAATGGGATTAAATCGCGCAACAGAGAAGTTTGACCCAGATAAAGGTTATAAGTTTTCTACCTATGCTTATTGGTGGATTAGACAAGCAATTACCCGAGCGATCGCTAATGATGCTCGTACTATTCGTTTACCAATTCATATTGTTGAAAAACTCAATAAACTTAAAAAAGCTCAACGAGAACTCAAGCAACAATTAGGTCGCAATCCCACGGAGGTGGAGATGGCAGAATGTTTAGATATTCCTGCTCCACAACTGCGACAATTACAACAATTAAGACGTCAAGCACTTTCTTTAAACCATCGTGTTGGTAAAGAAGAAGATACGGAACTGATGGATTTATTGGAAGACGAAGATAACCAATCTCCAGAAGCAAAAATGAATGAAGGAATGATGCGTCAGGAGATTTGGGAGGTATTGAGTGACGTACTAACACCAAGAGAGAAAGATGTTATTTCTTTACGCTATGGTTTAACAACTAGCGAACCTTGCACCCTGGAGGAAGTAGGAAACATCTTTAATTTATCCCGGGAAAGAGTACGTCAGATTCAAAGTAAAGCCATGCGCAAATTACGTCGTCCCCACATTGCTAAACGCCTAAAGGGTTGGCTGATATAGCGCTACGCGCAAGTCATTAGCATGGCGTTTCCGTAGGACATAACAGAACGCGCCGATTGCGACCAAAAGCTTACAAGTTATAACTTTTGGAATTTACAAATGTCCTAAACTTATTACGTACTGCGATATGATGCAGTTCTAGTTTGAAGATATTTCATTGGAATATATTTAGCTTGAAGCTAGAAGATATTTATCCTGGAAGATGGAAGATATTTTTTAGCTATAAGCTGGAATTTCTGAAATGTATTCAGCTTGAAGGTGGTTGACTGTAGAGCAAAATTTATGAACTAATAGCCAATAGCTCTATCTTAACGAATAATTAACAAATGGCTCTGCAGAGTAAATTTAGCTTGCGATTAGCTCAAGCAGAAGATTGTGATGCGCTATTTAATTTGATAAAGGCGTTAGCTGAATATGAAAAACTACCTAATGCTGTTAGTGGCAATGTAAATCTTCTTAGACAGCATCTGTTTGCAGAACCTCAGTATATTGAGGCAATAGTAGCAGAAAGTCTCAGCGATATTGTAGGGTTTGCCTTATTTTTTCACAATTATTCAACATTTCTGACTAAGCCAGGAATTTACCTAGAAGACTTGTTTGTTTTACCTGATTACCGACGTCAGGGGATTGGTAAAGCACTTCTTATTAAGCTAGCGCAAATAGCCTTAAAACGGGACTGTGGGCGTTTAGAATGGAGCGTTTTAGATTGGAATGAACCTGCCCAAAAATTTTATCGTGCCATGGGAGCATCAATTCTCGATGATTGGCGAATCTGTAGAGTTACCGGAGAAAAACTAACTAAATTAGCTGACAATCATTTATCAGTTAATAGTTAGCAATTGACAATTAACAGTCAATATTTACTTTTATCGGCATCATTCATTAAGTTCTGAGTTCATAAAAATTAACAAAAAACGGGGCATTAAGGACAAAAATTAACAAAACGATAAGTATGACGAATTGTCATTTGACGACTGCTGTTTCGTTTTTGAGAATTGAAAGGGACATTTAACCGAGTCATCCTTTTAGGCAGAGGAAACACTGAATGAAAAAAGTTCTTTCTATTTTGATCGCGGGTATAGCGATTTTAAGTTTTGCATTTTGTCCTCCAGCTTTGGCGGGTGATGCTGCAAGTGGAGCAAAAATTTTCGCAGCTAACTGCAACGCTTGTCATATGGGCGGTAATAATGTAGTTAACGGTGCTAAAACATTAAAATCGGATGCCTTGGAGAAATATGGTATGAACTCTATTGAAAAAATCACATACCAAGTAAACAACGGTAAAAATGCAATGCCAGCATTTAAAGGTCGCTTGACCCCTCAACAAATCGAAGATGTAGCGACCTACGTCTTGGATAAATCAGCTAAAGGCTGGAGCTAAGACTAAATAATCGTTATTTCCTAAAATTGTAGAGTGGGCAAGTAACCTGCTCTACAATTTATTTTAGTGTAAAACCGTAGTGTAAAAAAATACATTAGAATAAGTATTCTAGTTAATATTCCAGTCTCAACAACTTAAACATATGCTTAATCGCTGCTACGGCTTGATTTTAGATTTGTTGATTTTAAGTGTGTTGGTTGTTTGCTTGTGTTTGGGTATTTTTCTCAGCTTTCCAAACTCTTCATTAGCGGTCTCAGATGAGAGAACGAAAGCAGATAATTTATTTGGGTTAGGTATCGAGTATATACAAAGAGGTGATTATCGGGGAGCAATCGATAATTTTCTTAAGGTTACTAAGTTAAAGGAAGATTTTGCACCAGCTTATAGCAATCTTTGTCTTGCTAACCTTCAAATAGAAAATTATCCAACTGCAATTCAAGACTGTACTAAAGCTATAACCTTAAATCCTAAAAATACAGAGGCTTTGCTAAATCGCGGGTTAGCTCACTACCGAGAAGGAGATTTTGAAGCTGCGATCGCAGACGATAACAGGGCTATCAAAATTAAACCCTATGATTTTCGTGCTTACTATAATCGAGCTCTAGCAACTTCTGCTTTAGGCTATTATCAGATAGCAATTATTGATTATAACCGTGCTTTAAGTCAAGTTCCTCAGACCCTGAGTTCATCAATTGCAGAGATTTATAATGACCGAGGTTTAATGAATTTAGAGTTACAAAATACTCCTGCAGCATTGATTGATTTTTCTCTCGCAATTCGCCACAACGCAAATCACTACAAAGCTTATTTTAATAGGGGCTGTGTTTGTTCTAATAATGGCTATTTTCACAAAGCCATACAAGACTTTACAAATGTAATCGAACTACAGCCAAATGATGCAAATGCTTATGTTAATAGAGGTGTAGCTTACTATCATCTTGGCGAGCAACAAGCAGCGATCAAGAACTTGCAAATAGGTGCTGCATACTTTGCTAAACAAGGACAAGAGTTAGCTTTTGAACAAACTTTAGATTTAATCGATAATTTCGAGGAAGTATCTGAAGATGAATTTGCATATATTGCTTAGAGAATGTTTTTGATGCTCTCTACTCGAATCAATCAAAAAGGATAAATTCGATATTGCGCGTTCATTAAAAAAAGCGGTAGCGATTTATTGTTTCGCTACCGCTCATAGAAGTTTCGACCTCTGATATGCCTTTTTTAGGTTCAATACTTTTTGATTTGGAAAATCTCTAAAATTTAGTGTAGAGATTTAGAATTTTTTAGACTTGTAGATTTCTTGAGATTTGAAGTTAAACTTGATTGACCAGTTAGACCGAATGCACACACTACTAGCAAACCAAAGATTGTAGTTGGTTCGGGGACTGACTGAATTGGATTTTTTGAATATTTCACATCAACATTAATGTCTACTCGACCAAAACCAGGAGCAACAAGACTTAAAGAGTCGTCTTTATCATTTATCCCATCTGCTAACAAAGTAACGTTGAAAGTACGACTTTCACCTGCTGGAACATTAGGAAATATACGTGGTTGAGTGTTTGCAACATAACCAAAGTCATCACCAACGACATCGAGAGTAATATCTTTGAAAACATCGCTTAAGCCTAAATTAATTGCATTAATCAAGTTACTGCTGTCAGGACTTAATTCTACTACTGAACCAAACCCAAAATTATTTACTAGATTTTCATAATCGGAGCGTACATTTTTCGTGACTGCAAAAATAGGAATTATATTTGCATCTTCTAATTTTTGCTTAACTTGCTCAATTGCAGGATAATCTTCTCCGGTTCCTGGTTTATTTCCATCAAGAATAGCATCACCGTTGTTTGCAGGTACTGAAGGATGATCCCCTGCTTTATGAAACTGTGCATCAGTTGAGAGAACAACAACTTTAAATGCGTCTTCGCGGAAGCCAATTTCATTTTCACCGCGTACAGCAGCCTGCAACAACGCTTCTAGCTGTGACTCAGGAAAGTCACTCCCTCCTTTTGCAAAGAGATTATTAACAGTTGTTTGTAATTTTGTTACATCGCTAGTTAAACCAAGATCTGTTTTGTAGACAAAACTACTTGAACTTCCAAATGGACTGATAGGTTTGTCAATAAAAGAACCGACTCCAAATTGTGCATCTGAAACTGTACCTTTAACGGAATCAACTAGACTAGGTACTAAGTTTTGGATATTTTTTAAATCATCGACAAATGAACCAGAAACATCTTCTAGTAAAAATAAATCAAGCTTTATTGGCTTCGTGGGTATTTTTACTTGTATGTCTACAGAAAGAGGGTCATTTGCATCGAGATAAACATTATATGTATCTGGACTTACGGATGCATTTTTGGGGGCTGGAGTAATACTTTTGATTTTACTTTCAGCAAGAGCTTGTGACGGATTTAATATTCCAGTAAAGCTTACAGATAGTACTGTACCTAATAAGATTTTTGAAAAGTTTTTAATTAAACTATGCATATTAAAATCCAATAAATTAATTTATTATTTGTGGTCTTTTAAAATGTTTTTTTAATCTATTTCTATCTCGAAGGAGAAAGATTTACCCAACTCTGTAGAGTATCTAATTTTTTTATTTAGCTTATTTTATTTAGCTTGAAACAAAAATTGTATAAGGATACTTTGAGCTACATTATTGGGTAAAACCTAATATCGATTCTCAAGAACTTATAGAGAGCTTTGATTCAGTATTTTCTCTACTCGTAATAATCACGATAAGCGCGTTTTTTTTGAGGTGCCAGGATTTCTACGGACATTTACACAAACATTAAATTATAATTTTTAAACTAAATTTAGCTAATGTCTTTTACCATAATGATTTCACTACCAATTATTAATTTTTTTAGATATAAAATTTATAAAGTACGCGTTTGAATTCAAGTTATTTTTACGTAGGTGGAGTGACAAGCTTAAAATGGTGGTTCAGAAATATTCAGCTAGTTATTTAACAACGAGTTGGGTAAATAATAGATAGATTAGTTCTGGTAAGAATGGATATATGATTTGTGAAAAGATAAATCAATAAGAGACGTAGCATTGCTACGTCTCTACAAAGATATATTTTTTATGAAATGATTTACGATTGTGATATTACTAGGACTTATACACTCGTTACTAGTTTAGTTTTTAATGTTTTGAGATCAACCGCACAAGAAGGTGAATGCTATTTCCTTGCGTAAAAGCTGAGCCGTGCCTTAAGGTAAATGCTAACCTTGTTTGTGTTGCAATGACTGTAATTGCGTTATCCGTGCGTAAGTCTTGATTACATTGAATTTGCATAATTCCTAAATCAAAAACAGCATAGCAAATTTAGTCGCACTGTTATTTATTTGTTATTCTCACATTTTCCTTTTTAGATAAAGCAGCAACTCCCAGCGCAACTGCAGCACCCAAAATTGTCACGGGTTCGGGTACAGGTTGAGGTACATTATCTTGTTGTGCAAAGGTCACTGAACCAGCCCCACCATTTGCATTCGTGGGCGCATAGGTAAAGTATGATTCAGAAATATCAGTAAAGCCAGGAACAAAGGAAAAATTTAATTGAACGCTACCAGCAGTTGCATTATTAACATTAAAGCTTAATCCTGCTAGGTCATTACCAATAAAAGCGACTTCTGGTCCACCATAAACATCATTGGCTTTAGTAAAAGTACTACCGAGAAAATCAAATTCAAGGTTAGCAACAGGGATGTATTCTTGAAAGAAAAAATCGCCAGTTCCGCTCACCAATGATTCATCATAACTAAAAGAACCCTGAAATCTTTCCCCAGATAAAGCACCAGAATCGATTTCGCCTTCAAAGTTAAAATTAACAGCTTCAGCAGGACGTGCATCAACAATAGCAAGGCTAAGAACTAAGCTAGCAGTTGCAAGGGCAAATTTTTGTAAAGTATTTTTCACGATCTTTTCCTTAAACTTTGAATGTGTATAATTTTTGAGTTTTAAAAAATTTTGAGCTTGAAAATTTTTAAATTTGGAAATGTTGAATCTAAAAATCTTTTAATCTAAAGATTATTGATTTGAAGATTGTTGATTTGAAAAATAGCAGTCTTAAATGTGGAGCGATGGGGAAACCATCGCCTCAATTTCAGTTAATTAACCAAATATCAAACTATCAGGATTTTCATTGAGTTCTGCTACGGAAACATCCTGTAAAAATAGATATGGTCTGAAAGCTGCAGAACCATCTATTCCGTCTGCATCTATTTGTAAGGAAGTTCCTCTAGTTCCATAGGAAACGAGTTGGACATAACCATCATCAATTGCATTGGAACCGTTGAAACCGACACTCTGGAGAACACCTTTAAGATCAAGGACATCATTAAGCGCGTCAAAGTCAGCGATCGCATCACCTGCATCTACAATACTGGTGTAAACGATTTGGTCTTGACCTCCTCCGGTGGTAATTCTGTCTGCACCTTGGAAGCCAGTAATGATGTCATTACCATCTGTTCCCAATAAGGAGTCTCTACCTGCAGTACCATTAATGATATTGTCATCGTTGCTGGGATTTACGGTAATATCTACAGTGGCGTTGGTCGTATCAGTGCCATCACTGACAGTATATTCAAAACTAGCTAACCCACTGAAGTTGGGTTCTGGGGTAAATAAAACATTACCATCTGTATCCAGTTCTACACTACCATTGGTAGAATTGTCCACCTCGGTAATTGTTAAGGAGTCGCCATCAACATCACTGTCATTTTCTAATAACTGGCTGGAGAGGATGGTCAGAGGTTGATCTTGATTGGTTTCGGCTGTGTCATCTGTGGCTACAGGTAAGTCATTAACAGGATTGACCGTAATATCTACAGTGGCGTTGGTTGTATCAGTGCCATCACTGACAGTGTAGGTAAAACTATCATTACCGTTGAAGTTGACGTTGGGAGTATAAGTTATTGTATCATCAGTGGGGTCGGTTGGGGTGCCGTTATCGTTGATAGTTGCGCTACCGTTGCTCGGTGTTTCGGCGATGCTTGGGGTGAGGGGATTGCCGTCTGCATCGGTGTCATTGGCTAGTACGTCTATTTCTACTGCTGTATCTTCGTTGGTGGTAGCTAAGTCATTTACGGCTTGGGGTGAGGTATTGATAGATTCACTATTTACATTAACCGTAGCGGTACCAATAGTTGTAAAGTTAGCTAAATCAGTTGCAGTAATAGTAGCGGTTCTTGACCCAGCAGTTCCGGTGATATTTGTAAAAGTAGCTTGATATTGGTCAGCACTTACTTGAGTTGCTGTAACTGTTTCTCCGGAATCATCAACATCTCCATCACCATTAATATCAAAGGATATACCTACGGACTGAATATCAATATTATCAGTTGCTGTTACATCAATATCTATAAAATTACCAATTCTGATGTTAGCAGGTGCGGAAATTGTGGTGATTACAGGAACTTGGTTGTCTAAAGCATCAGGACCGAATATTTGTTCAATATCATCTATGGTTAATTCTTCTTCTGTTGAGTTCGCAGTAGTACCAGCTAAACTAAATATTCCATAACTATTGCCTAAAGTAGTGAAATAATCAGCAAAACCTAACTTTATATTTCTCCAGTCATCAAAAGGAGAACCATCGGAATAATCTCTGATTAGAGTTGGGGTAGTGGTAAAAGTATCTGGGTAAAGTTGATATAAATAATTCATGACACTTTTATAGCTACTTTTTTCCGCAGCGATAGTAGTATCTCCTTCTAGAAAAATAGGAGGAGTTGTCTTATTATCTTTGCCTCCATGACGTAAACCTAATGTATGACCAAGTTCGTGAATTAAGGTTTGTCCTTGTAAAAAACCAGCAGGTATCGCAATACTTTCAGGAAAAGAACCTATAAAATCTGTGACGTTACGTAAACCTTGTAAAGACACAATTAAATCGTTACCAGGGATCGAGCGAAAATCTCCACTATCTGGATCTATTTCTTGTAATTCAGCTATACCACTAGATCCATTTAAATCAGAATAGTCAGCAAATACGGCATAACGAAAAGCTAATTCCCTTGCTCTTTTGGTAGTTGTTCCAAAAAAGTTATCTTTGATATTCTCAAAAGAACGAGAAACTGCGAAACCGTCACCATTTTTATCTTCGGCTCCAGAAGCTGGAAAGTTTTCATCAAAGTAAACTAAGTCAATATGGTTTCTAGTACCCGCTTCTCTAATAAGATCACCACCTTCTAAAGATCCCGAACCCATATTTCGACTTAAACCAGTTCCTGCATCAATGTGAACTGTAATGTCTTGGTCTTTAAATACATCTACGACAAAATCTAGAGCTTGTGCTTGAGGTGAAAAGTCTCGACTAGTAGCTGCATCTGGAGCTAACCAGTCAATTTCCAAGAATAAATCTTTTTTATTCTTATCAGCCCCCATTGCTTTGAGGTCTAAATCTATTATCCCATCACGGTCAATATCAATTCCTTTTTCTTCCCAATGGTCGAGTAAACCATCCCCATCTGTATCAAGATGCTCTGCTTTGATAATCATCTCTCCATCATCTGTGTTAGCAAAAAACGCTATTTGATGACTATCAGGAGAAGAATTTGTGATTCCAACATTAGCTATGGGATCATAAACGGAAATGTCGTTAACAGTAGCACCATTAATTACATCATCTACTTGAACAACAGGAATAGCACTTGTCTGATTAAAATCAAATCCTTCACTTCCATCAAGTTTAGAATCAACCGTAACTTTAACTGTCCAAAGTGCTTTTTGATCTGAAAATAATAAGGATTTAGCTGTTATTGGATTGTTACGACTAGCTTGATTGGGTGTGCCGATAAAACTAACTACAAAAGTATCATCAAGAATACCAGTTCTGCCACTTTCAACATGAGAAACACCAATCCTACTATTGATGTCAAAAGATTCAAATTGAATAACAGGAATATCTCTAGTTTGAGTATTTAAATCTCCATATCCCAGTTGCAAGGGATTGCGAGAACTGTTCTCTCCTGCTATTGTAATTAGTTCGCGTCTAGAACCAGTATCTATACTCGCAAAGATTCCCGAACCATTACCGCGATCGCCAGCAAAGACTACAATCTGACCATCATCGCTAATTCCAGGACTTCGACCTATCTCACTATACTGACTAGAACCAGCGATTCCTTCAGCGTCATTAAAATCGTTATCATATAAAATAATTGGAGAATTATCTTCATTCCCTAATTTAACAATAACATTGCCATTATCAGCAATCATTGGTCTTAAAGTTACCGGATTTACTGGGAGCGATAACGTATTGAAATCATCGGTGGGGGGTTTCGGTGCAGTAACTAGTAAATCATCACCCAGACCGAAAGAAGCTCCTACAATGGGGTCAAAACTAAATTCTTCATCAAAAACAGGGAAAACGCTTTCACCAGAATTATTAACACTGGTAAGCGGTAATATTGAGAAATAATCAAAAGGATAGTTAAATCCAGATTGAGAGCCACCACCAGTAGCTATTGTTTCAAAAGTATTGATACTGTTACTCTCAAAAAGTCTTATTGCTGATATACCATTGCTTTGGGTCCAAGCAGCAACTACTTGACCAGCATTATTAATTTGTATCGCTGTCCCAAATCTGCGGCTAGAAAGAACTGAAGCGGGAGCAATATCGGTTAATGAGGAACCATCTCCTACAAAAACAGCATTTCCTCCAAAAACACTATCATCCAAGTCACCTGTGAAAGCAACTACACCTTCATCATTTATTGAAGTTCTATTACCTAAATCTTCTATACCTTCATCTCCTGTCTTGGCAATAATTTGGTATTGGTAAAAATTGCTCATTAAAATCTTATCTCCAAAACTTATACTATTTATAGCAACCGCCAGGTTAGCTAGGACGCTAAAGTCAAGACATGCTCCATGGCTTCTCGCAGTGTTCCAAAATTCTCGAGTTGTT